>CAJXUC010000052.1 GCA_913061315.1 uncultured Gammaproteobacteria bacterium
ATTAGAACTAGCGACCCTACGACATCTGGACCCAAAGAAAATTTATACAGCCTAGTTGTCTGAGTTCTGACAGTAAGGTTGATGATGGTAAATTGCTATCACGCAGTAAAGAAGGCGCTGTATACACGCGTGAAAAAATGATGGCATAAGTAGAACAACTAATTGATTCAGGCACAGTTATCATTGTATCTGGAGAAATCTTACCATTACAAGCTGATACCCTTTGTGTACACGGAGACAATAAAGCTGGCGCAAATGTCATTACTAATATCAGAGCGTTGATTGACGCTTAGAATAGACGATAGAGAGTCTAATAATGAGAATAAAAGTTGCAAGTGAGAATTCATTTATTCTCTATTCTTGGGATACCACAGCCCATGAAATATCAGTTTAGGTGCAACAAGCCTCAAAAAGCTAAGCGTTGCATTGGGTAATTACATTATCGACCAAGTGATCTCCTATGCTTCGCTATTGTTGATTTTTGATCCGTTGACATTTGATTAATACGCTGTGCGTAAAATAATTCAAGAAACTTTGAGTGCTGATGGCAACGCTAAGGTTAATAAAAACGAAAAAACTTCGCCCAATTTAATCGAACTACCTGTCTATTACAGTGATGAATTAGGCCCGAATTAAGCCTGATCAGTGAGCAACTGTTTCCAGATAGTGGACGTTCAAACTCTAGGCTTAATAGGTGGCTTTCGGCACACTGCTGACCTTCATGGGATGACCCTCTAACCCTCGTTGGATTGATAAAAAATTCGTTCGCATGAGGTTATTTAACTTGCGGGTTTTGTGCCCATACCCGATTGTTGCAAGGGTGTACCTAGGCAAGTCCAGGGTCTTATTCAATAAAGCTTTTTGCCTACCAAGAATCATCAGTTTTCCAGTTAGCTACCCATTCTAGAATATTATCGGCAGGCATGGGTTGGGCAATGCCATAACCCTGTGCTAATTCACAATCCAATTTCAACAGTGCGGCTCCATGAGCGACAGTTTCTACACCCTCGGCAATCACGTCACGTATGAAGTTCTGGTCGATTTTAATCAAGTACGCTGGCAAGTTTTTGAGGTAGGTGAGTGATGAATACCCAGTACCAAAGTCATCTAAGGCAAAATGTACGCCTAGATCATGCAAGCAGCCATGGTGGTAGAAACCTGACTGATGTTATTTAACTCATTGGTTTCGAGTATTTCCAACTCTAAACTGTGCGAGTTCACTTCAGGGTGGTCTGCCAATAATGTTGATAAGCGATGGGTGAAATTATCTTGTTGCAGTTGGTAGGCACTAGTATTGACGCTGATAGGGAGTTCTAAGCCTATGCTTTGCCATTGACTTATTTGGTCTTAAGCAGCGGGTTCAAACGCCGTTTAGGACGAGAATTGGTTGGCTGTAGTCTGCCAAATTGACTGGATTTTTTAGGCTCTTATAATGGCGTCCCCGAGATGATTCGAACATCCGACCTGCCGCTTAGGAGGCGGCTGCTCTATCCAGCTGAGCTACGGGGACTTAGAATTTAATTGTATCAGCTAGTTTAGTTTTCTTGGTAGTAGTAATCGTATTTGGCTAACAAATTACGCATGAACTCCCAGGCCTCGTTATAAGTTAACCCACTGTCGGTTGGGATGATAACTTTAACGTAGAGGTCATTACCTTTTTCTTGTTTAAGTTTGCTCAAGCGTTTTTCGACCTCGGCCAAGGATAGGTCAACAAAATTTGAGTCACCCGGTACCTTATAGCGAATAACTTCTGAATCTGTGCCTTTAATGTTGTAATAAACTTCTGCAATGTATTTGTCTTTGGCAGAACGCGCAGGTTTTATTAGTTTTTCATATTTTGATTTAACCGTTTCATAGTCACTTTTTAACATCAGCATCTGCTGGTTATAGGCGTCTATTTCTAACGTGAGCAATTGTTTTTGTTGCGTTAGGTCAGCAATGTTTTTTTGCTGTGCTTGTTTTGATTCCAAGACCTCTGATTGGACTTTACCCAACTGTAACGCAAGACTGTTTTTTTCTACTGTTGATAACCGAAGCTGTTGCTCCATGGTTAATACTTGAGTATTGAGCGTTTGTTGCAGGGCTTTAATGGTATCAATTTCTGTATTGGCCAGTGTGAGTGCCGTCACCGATGCACTGAGAGATTTCTTTAGCCGTTCGTTATCAGCTTCTATGGCATCAATGTAGAACTTTTGTTGACGTAAGGAGTTGTTACTGATCTGGAGTTCTTTATTCTTTTTGAGTAATCTAAGACGAAGAATAGAATTGCCTTGTTCTGCATTGGCTAAGCGTTCTTCTAGTGTCGAGTTTTCTAAAAAGGTGGTCTCGATGAGTTGTGATGCAATTTGTTCTGCTGCCACACTTTCGCGTAATTCAGAGACTAACTGCCAGTTCCGCACCACAAGCAGGCTAGTTGCCATCAAAAAAATCATGGTGATAACCATCATGATATCGGTAAACGAAGGCCAGAAACTCCCTTCATTAGAATGACTAGTTTGGTTTTGTCCTATGGGTGCAAAGCTCGAATTCACAACTATTACCCTGCTTATTCGAAGTCGTTTTTAGGCAGAGGTTGCGGTAGGCGGAAGCCATCTCGAAGAATCAATTTGATCTCCATTAGTTCGGCAGAAAGGCCCTCTATTTGAGTTCGATTCATATTGATGGTTTCTTGCAGTGACGTGGCTGATTCGTGATAAATTTCTTGGGTTTTCTTTAAATTATTAGCGGCGAATACAACGGACTTTATCAAGTCCGTCATTTTATGCACAATGTCATCCCCGCTAGGCACGAACTGTGGCAGTAAGTAAATTGAGGTGAGCTGCTCAACGCCACTGAGGAAGTGTGTTTGCACATCGTTAAGGCGCGTATAAAAATAGCCAAATAACACATAGCTGACGATAGCGGTAATGGTAGTAGACAAGGCTGTCGACATGCCATGAATAACTAGGCCCATGCCACCGAGGCTACCGGCTGCAGAATCGATAAGGTCTGATGCGCCAAGTAAGGCGATTGACAGTGATACGATGGTGCCAAAGACACCGGTCAAAATAAGAATATTATTGATGTAACGGATTAAACCAAACTTGGTACTTTCATCAGCGGTAAGCATGGCGGATAGGGCGCTATGGTTGATTTCACCATTGACTTTTTGAATTGATTTTAAAGTCCAGTAGCGTTTGGCGACGATCGAATCGGCTACTAAACCATGCATTAGGTCTGTTCTGAGCGATTCTATGTTGTTGGCCAGCCCTGCTATTGACTTTTCTTCCTTTCGGTAACGGAGTAAGTGATAGACAACATTGATCATGCCAAAAAAGAACAGGGCAACAATGAAACTATTAATGATTATACCCGTTGGAGTTTGCTGGTTCTCAAAGTAAAATGAGAAAATAAATTGAAAATTCCAGCCAATGCCGATGATAATTAAACCCACGACTATGGCGAGCTGGACTAGTATTTGTGAGCTAAGGCTGGTGAGCAAACGTTTTAAATCCATCAAAAAAAACCTATATTGTTGTCTCTTTATTTAAGTTTATAGTAGTCGGGGCTAAAAAACGATACCCAGCCCTACTTATATTAAACAAGAGTTGTTTGGTGTGTTTATATTTTAGGGCGTATCCGACAGTTATATTTTGTGGATTCTTATATTGCTGATCACAATGTGAATTTTCCGTTGATTTTTTTGTATCTACTTGGCTTTTAAAATGAGTTTAATAAATCGGTTAACACACCCAAGCGTTTAAGCTATATTCTCGTTTTAACTGGAGTGTAGGTCATGTTGTTGGCCCCTAACGCATTGTCTGTATTGCAATCAGTCAGTCAGAACGAACAAAGCCTTCACTTAGTATGGAGTGATGGATGTCGATCTGACTTTCACTTTCTTTGGCTGAGAGACAACTGTCCTACGACTTTGCACCCTGATACACAAGAGCGCGTGTTCGACCAGCTGAGTGTAAGTGCTGGCATACATCCGCTGAAGATATCTATCGAGGATGACCAGCTCCTGATTGATTGGTCTGAGCAGGATCATCATAGCGCGTTCTTAGGTTCATGGTTGCGAGTTCACGCTTACTCAGGTGATTTAACCCCCCGAAACCAAACAACTGCGACCAGTTGGGGCAGTGGCTTTTTGAATCAAATCAATAGCGTTGATTACATTGATTTGATGCAGGGCAATGAAACACTTTATGATTGGATGAAGCAACTCGATCGAGACGGCCTGAGTTTGGTTCACAATATGCCGTCCACTGAAACTGCGCTAAACGAGGTAACTAATCGAATTGATTATCAGCGTCAAACTAACTTTGGCGTAACGTTTGAGGTAAAGACCGAACCTAATCCTATTAACTTGGCCTATACCGCCTTGGCCTTACCCTTACATACTGACTTATCAAATCAAGAGACGCCACCGGGATATCAATTTTTACACTGTCTCGCGAACGAAAGTGTGGGTGGTGAATCTATTTTTGCTGATGGGCTTCGAATACTCGAAGATTTACGCACAGAGAATAGCGCGTACTTTGAGTTGTTGGCCAACCAAGCCGTGCCCTTTCGTTTTCATGATGATGATCACGATATCTGCCACCATCACCCTGTCATTAACCTGGACCATCAGGGTAATATCGTTGAGTTAAAATACAATGCTCATTTGGCCAGCATTTTTGATCTCCCTGAGGATATTATGCATGACTACTATTTGGCCTATCGTGATCTCATGGCACGAGTGCGTTCGCCAAAATATCGAATTACCCTGAAGTTAACTGAAGGCACAATGGCAGTATTTGATAACCGTCGAGTATTGCATGGTCGGGAATCCTTTGAACCCACAGGAAAGCGACATTTACGTGGCTGTTATATTGATAGGACAGAATTCCAAAGCCGCTTACGAGTGTTAAAAAAACGTTTTCATAATTAATTGGGTAACTTTTTAATGTGCCCTTAATATATATTCACATGATCAACCGTTATCTTGAGCTAAGTGCCAGATTTGATTAGAAATTAGGTTTACAGACGGCTGATTTATTCTTTTTTGGCCGAGCATCACCCTAATTTGATGCTCGATACGGGGCGATTTTTTTTATGCTCAATGCATACTACTGGTCTAGCCGTGCTCATTTTTCCATGACACACTTGTGAATTGACTTGTTATAGTAATCTTATGGTGTTCACCCTATTTAACGTTAGCTAACCTAGGATAAATATTAATGACGATTGGAATCGGCGGCAGTAGTGCTGCAATAGAACTAGCCAAACTCAAGTCTGTTCGAAGTAAAGCAGCTCCTATTCAAATGAACGAGTATCTGTCGCGATTGCATAAAGTGCGATCCCTCATGTTGGCGTCAGGTATTGATGCACTCTACTTAGACGCTACCAGTAGCTTACGTTACTTCACCGGTATGCAATGTTATTCTAGTGAGCGATTACACGGTGCTATATTAACGCTATCTGGTGATTTGATTTACGTTTGTCCGACGTTTGAAGAGCAAAAAACCAAAGCGGCGATGGTAGTCGAAGGCGATTTTTTGCTGTGGGAAGAACATGAAAATCCTATGACTGCGGTTGCCAAAGCCGTATTAATTCGGTCTAAAGCCAATACGGCTCAATTAGCGGTTGATCCACAAACGCCTTTTTTCATTGTTGATGGGTTGCAAAAAGCGTCATCGAAACTAGCCGTTGTCAATGCCGATAGTTTAATCTGGTCCTGTCGACAAATTAAATCGCAGGCTGAAATTTTATTATTAACTCAAGCTAAGGCAATCACACTGACTGTGCAGCAATCAGTGGCGCGCATTCTTGAACTGGGCATTGATACTCGTGATGTTCAGTCGTTCTTAGATGCAGCGCATATCGCCAGCGGAATGGATGGTCGCTCAACCTTTAAGATTGTTTTGTTTGGTGAGCCAACCGCTTATCCACACGGTGTGTCTTACCCGCAAACTTTAGCCGAAAACGATATGGTTCTAATTGATACTGGAGCAACCTTACACGGTTATAATTCTGACATCACTCGGAGCTATGTATTCGGTGAACCGAACGCAAGGCAGAGAGAAATCTGGTCGTTAGAGCATGCGGCGCAGCAAGCCGCGTTTAATGCAGCACAAATTGGAGCTGCTTGCTCGGCACCTGATGATGCTGCGCGAGCTGTTATTGAAGCTGCTGGGTATGGCCCTGACTATCAAGTGCCTGGTTTGCCACATCGTACTGGGCATGGTGTGGGCCTTGACGTTCATGAGCACCCTTATATCGTCAAAGGTAATGAATTGCCTTTAGCACCAGGAATGTGTTTTTCGATCGAGCCTATGATTTGTAGCTATGGTGAATTTGGCGTTCGCCTCGAAGACCATGCCTATATTTCAGACAGTGGACCCTGTTGGTTTACAGAGCCAAGTAAATCAATAGACAGTCCGTTTTAGTTAAGCTAGTCAGTGGACTGACGACTCATGGTTAAGTTTTAATGGTTTACTTTGGGTTGATAGCAGCGATACCCTTAATGATCTGAGACTCAAGCCTATTTAAGGCTGACGGGTCGGTAACCTTTTTACCATCAGGTGTAACTAAGAAAAAAATATCATTCGCTCTTTCGCCTAAAGTAGAGATTTTTGCATGAGTAATATTAATCTTATTGAGAGCGATCACATTTGAAATTGTCGACAACATGCCAGGCATATCCATAGCGCTAATTTCCATCACCGTACGCTGGTTGGCAGTATCCTGTTCGAATTGAATTTGCGTGGGATGATTAAATGCTTTTTGATGACGGTGCCTGCGTTTATTGATAACGGGCTTATAAATAGTTTTAGATTTAAATGCCTTTATCAGCGCTTCTTCTATTTGATTGACGATGGATGGCTCTGTGATCGATTGGCTATTGTGATCCTGGATAATAAAAGTGTCCATGATCTTGTCATTTTGAGTGGTGAATATTTCAGCATTTAAAATACTCAGTCCAAGTGAACCAAGGGCACCAGTGACTTGAGAAAAGACGTTAGGGTTTTCGTCGCAGTAAACAAAAACTTTGGTTGTTTTGGAATGGGTTGCTTGACGAACTCTGACGAGCGTCGATTGTTCTGGGCTGCCTAAAATAGTGTCTACATGCCACCGGATTTCTAGTGGGTGATGACGTAAAAAATAGTCTCCGGGTAACTGATCGCATTGGTCAATGATCGCTTGCTGGGCATAGGGTAGATTACGCATTAAATCAAACGCAGCATCTTTGTTTTCTTGAATGATTTCTTCAATGTCAGGCGCATTTTCAATACCGCGTCGAATAATATTTCTCGTTGCGGTGTAAAGCTGCTGAAACAGCGCATCTTTCCAGTTATTCCAGAGCTTTGGGTTGGTGCTGCGTATATCCGCAACAGTATGAAGATATAGGTAATTGAGCATGTTCATGCTACCCACTTGATGAGCAAATTCACGCACAACATCGGGGTCACTAATATCTTTGCGTTGTGCCGTAACAGACATTAATAAATGGTTACGCACCAACTGTGAGACTATGCGTGTTTCCTTGGCATTTAAATTATGTTGTAAGCAAAATTGGGTGGCTATTTCAGCGCCTAACACGGAATGGCTGCCACCTTGTCCCTTGGCGATATCATGGAATAGTGCCGCCAGATAAAGTAACTTTGGATCTTCCAGTTTGTTAAAAACCAAATTACAAAACGGGAATTCATCTGCATGTTTTTCGAGTGCAAAACGGCGTAGGTTTCTAATGACAAAAATGGTGTGTTGGTCGACTGTATAGGCATGAAATAAATCATATTGCATGCGCCCCGTAATTTTTTCAAAAGCAGGGATGTAAGCGGCTAGAAATCCATAGGAATTCATCCGTCGCATTTGGTGTGTGACACCATTTGTAGCGCTCATTAACTGCATAAACAGTTGTTTAACTTCCTCATTATCTCGGAAGTTATCGTCGACTAGATAAAGGTGTTCACGGATTAACCGAATGGTTGATGCGCTAACACCTTCACAGTCAGAGTGGGAAGAAATTAAAACGAATAGCTCGATTAGAGCAGGAGGATGTTGTTTAAATACATCGTCATGCCTCACTTCAATATAGTTGTTTCGTAGCATGAATCGATCGTTAATGACGCTGGTTTGCTTTTTAGTGTCGGCAAATAAAATCTCTTCTCTGAATATTTGCAGCAGCATTTCATTTAGGCGTTCGAGCTCCATTATGGTTCGATAGTATTGCTGCATGAATTGTTCTATTGCGAGATTATGTGGGCCAGCTTCAAATCCAAAATCAATCGAAATTTGATTTTGATAGTCGAATAATAATCTGTCCTCACGCCTGTTAGCGAGCCGATGTAATGCAAACCTCACCTTCCACAAATGGCGTTGTCCTTCTACAATTAATTGGTATTCCTCTGCGGTGATAAATTCTCTATCAATAAGTTCTAAATAAGTTCTGGTACCAAAGTGACGTTTGGCTACCCAGCCCACAATTTGAATGTCGCGTAGCCCACCTGGACCTTCCTTGATGTTTGGCTCAAGATTGTATGCGGTATCGTTATAGCGCAGGTGGCGGATTTCTTGTTCTTTTAGTTTGGCTTCAAAAAACTCGCGAGATGACCACATTTCGCTGGGCTCAATGGCCCGCTGAAACCGTTCATACAGGTTTTCATCACCACAAATGAGCCGCGCTTCAATCATATTGGTAATGACGGTGACATCTGCTTTGCCTTGTTCGATGCAATCGTCAACTGTGCGCACGCTGTGGCCCACTTCGAGACCAATATCCCATAAAAATGTAATGAAGCGTGATAATTCGTTTTGTAGTGTCTTATTGGGTTTTTGGCTCAACAGCACCATCAAATCGATGTCTGATCCAGGGAGTAACTCTGATCGACCATAACCCCCTACAGCGACCAGACTACATTGGCACTCTTGCGTATGATAAATAAAGCTGTCAAAACAAAAATGTAACACATGATCGATGACCTTTGACTTTTGGTATACGAGTGTCTGAATAGGCACACCTTGATCAAAGGCAGTATAAAGTTGTTCGTTCGTTCGATTTAGCCCGTCTGTTACAGGCTTTGCAATAATCCCTTGGGGTGTTTTTATGCGTGATAGGCAATGACTGATTTCAGCCAACATATCAATCATATAATCCTTTGATACCGAGTTAGTCATATTTATAAAGGCTTGTCTGGATGTTCAGTGAGTACTTCAAAACCATCTTCAGTAACTAGGTTTGTATGCTCCCATTGAGCTGACAAGCTGTGGTCTTTAGTTACAACAGTCCAGTCATCAGGCAATAATTTTACATGACGCTTGCCCAAGTTAAGCATTGGCTCGATGGTAAAAATCATACCTGGCTCTAACACTAGTCCGGTATCGGGTTTACCGTAGTGCAAAACCTGAGGGTCTTCATGAAACACGTTGCCGATACCGTGCCCACAATATTCACGCACGATGCTGAACTTATTTTTTTCGGCGTGAGTTTGGATGGCATGGCCAATGTCTCCTAAGCGAATACCAGGTTTAACCATTTCGATACCGATTTTCATACACTCATAGGCGACGCGGGACAAGCGTTCACCCTGAATAGTGGGTTTACCAACCATAAACATACGGCTCGTGTCTCCATGGTACTTATCTTTTATGACGGTAATGTCTATATTAATAATGTCGCCGGTCTTTAACTTCTTATCCGCAGGAATGCCGTGGCAGACGACATGATTGACTGAGGTGCAAATTGAGCGTGGAAAACCTCGATAGTTAAGCGGTGCAGGTATGCTTTGCTGGTGGTTGACGATATAGTCATGGCATATGTCATTAAGCTGTTGGGTCGTGATGCCTGGCACCACGTGAGGCTCGATCATATGCAATACGTTAGCTGCAAGTCTGCCTGCAATACGCATTTTTTCAATTTCTTCACTGTTTTTGATCGATACGGCCATAAATTACTACTGTTTTGTTGTTGCGGAATGGGGATTATGGTATAAAGCGCGCGCTCTAGGCAACATCAGAGTACATTTAATTACACACACGTATCAACACTCGATTATGGGTGCTTGTTTTTTACCAGAGAAACAGGTCGTAATCGCTGGATATGTGGAGGCTTAACCCCGAGTGGTCATTGTGAATAGCCGACTACTCAAGACAGATATCTGGAGATAACTATGTCTAACGTCACTATGCGTGAAATGTTGGAAGCGGGCGTGCACTTCGGTCACCAAACTCGTTTTTGGAACCCTAAAATGGCCGCCTTTATTTTTGGCGAGCGTAATAAAATCCATATTATTAACCTCGAGCAAACCATGCCGATGGCTAAAGATGCCATTAACTTTATGGGTAAGGTCGCATCTAACAAAGGTAAGGTCATGTTTGTTGGCACCAAGCGTGCAGCCAGTGAAGCCGTTAAGGCTGAAGCTGAGCGTTGTGGTATGCCTTTCGTTAACCACCGTTGGTTAGGTGGTATGTTGACCAACTTCCGTACGGTTCGTGCGTCAATTAAGCGCTTAAAAGAACTAGAAGAAATGTCTAAGAACAATGCCTATGAGAAGATTAGTAAGAAAGAAATTTTGCAGTTATCTCGTGAGCAAGAAAAGTTAGAAAAGACTCTAGGTGGCATCAAGGAAATGAATGGTTTGCCTGATGTGCTGTACGTTATTGACGTTGGTTATGAAAATATTGCAATCCAAGAAGCCACCAAGTTAGGCATACCCGTTGTTGGTATAGTCGATACAAACAATTCACCGGATGGTATTGATTATATCATTCCTGGTAACGATGATTCGATGCGTGCAATTAAGCTTTATACCAAAATGGCTGCTGATGCGATTCTGGTAGGTAAAGAAAGTATTGCTGGTGAAATTAAAGCCAGAGAAGAAGTTGCAAAAGCACCGCCAACAATTGCGGTTAAAAAACCAACCTCAGACGCAGCTGATGCTGCCGAGTCAACCGATGCAGAACCCAGTGAAGCAGCGGTAGCTGAGATACCAGAGGCAGTAGTAGCCGAAACTGAAGCAGCGCCTAAAAAAGCGGCAGTGAAAAAAACGGCAGTGAAAAAAACGGCCACTAAAAAAGCAGTAAAACCTGTAGCAGAGAAAGCTGAAGGCGAAGAGTAACAAAAACCTCGATACCGATTGACTGAGAAGTGTTTCTGGCATCGAGGTACTACTCTCTTAAGGATTGAGCTAATATTTGGTCTAATCTTTAAGAGGCTTATTTAATACGAATTAATAGAGTCTGTTAAACTTTAATGGTTAAAAGACTTAAGATAAATATAGCGAGGCATTGAAGTGGCTGTAACAGCATCTTTAGTTAAAGAACTCCGCGAGCGTACTGGCTCGGGAATGATGGAATGTAAAAAAGCACTGGTTGAGTGCAACGGTGATATCGAAGCAGCAGCAGAATTGATGCGTATGTCCGGTGCTGCTAAAGCAGATAAAAAATCTAGCCGTGTGACGGCTGACGGTGCTGTAATGGTCAGTGTAGACGGCAATACAGCCGTTATCCTTGAAATTAACTCTGAAACTGACTTTGTTGCCAAAGATAGCAACTTTCAGACTTTTGCCGATCGCGTAGTCAAAGCAATTTTAAGTCATAAGCCTGCATCGGTCGAGGCGATTAGCGGACTGCCCATTAGTGACTCTCAAACCGTTGAAGAAGCACGTCAGGCTCTAATTTCAAAAGTGGGGGAGAATATTCAAATACGCCGCTTCGAAATCATTGAGTCTGCAGAAGGTGTCGCATCTTATTCTCATGGTTCACGTATTGGTGTATTGGTTGAATCAGATGCTGATGAAGTCATGGCGCGTGATATTGCAATGCATGTTGCTGCTGTTAATCCTCAATACGTAGATGAATCTGCCGTGCCGGTCGAATTCGTCGAAAAAGAAAAAGCTATTTTGATTGCTCAAGCTCAAGACAGTGGTAAGCCTGCAGAAATCATTGAGAAAATGATTCAGGGTCGTTTGAATAAATTTCTAGCCGAGGTTACTTTACTGGGGCAACCTTTCGTCAAGGATCAAGATCAGACTGTTGGTAAGTTATTGTCAAATGCGAACAGTTCGATTACTCGTTTTGTTCGATATGAAGTAGGTGAGGGCATCGAAAAGAAAGTTGAAGACTTTGCTGCCGAAGTGGCCTCTCAGCTCAAAAGCTAAAAGCTTTACAGTTAATTTAAAGGCCGCTCTCGCGGCCTTTATTTTATCAGGGTCTGAAAACGCATTATTCGCAACAATAATGGCTACGAATTATTTAGTTCAATCGGCTAATTGGTGAGTAGTTGATGTACACTATAATTTTTAAGAATGACGTTTTAAGGTGATTGCTTTAGGGGCTTTAATATTAGTTAACAATTTTGAAATGAACGAGTAAAAAATGACTGACCTTAAATACAAACGCTTATTGGTTAAGCTTAGTGGTGAAGCCCTCATGGGGCAATACGATTTTGGTATAGACCCCAGTGTTATTGCGCAACTCTCTAGGGAGTTAGAGGGCTTGCAGCAGGCAGGTGTCGAGCTGGGTGTTGTCGTGGGTGGTGGTAATTTATTCCGAGGTGCGCAACTGGCCGAGGCAGGCGTTGATCGAGTGACTGGCGATCATATGGGTATGCTAGCGACTGTAATGAATGCGCTTGCCTTAAGAGATGGCTTACAAAAGCGCGGTTTAAAAGCAACCGTCATGTCGGGACTCGATATGCCTCAGGTTTGTGATCGGTATACACAACGCGAAGCTCGCCAAAGAATAGCGGATGGCGGTATTGTCATTTTTGCAGCAGGCACCGGCTGCCCTTATTTTACTACTGATACGGGCGCTAGCTTGAGGGCAGTTGAAATTCAGGCCGACCTGATGGTTAAGGCAACTAAAGTTGACGGAATTTATAATAAAGACCCCATTAGATTCCAAGATGCAGTAAAATATGATCATATTGATTATGATCAGGCAATTGATCAGCGGTTGGGCGTTATGGATGTTGCAGCAATGATCTTATGCAACGATAATACGCTCGATATGGTGGTTTGTGATATGAGTGAGTCAGGTGTTTTACTTGAGCTGGCAAAAGGAAAATCTATCGGCACGTTAGTGACCCGTAAAGAGGCATAAAAATGATTCTTGATGTACAAAAAGATGCGCTAAGTCGAATGAACAAAAGCATTGAAGCATTTAAAGTTGAATTGTTGAAAATTCGGACAGGCCGTGCGCATGTCAGTCTGTTGAACCATATTTCGGTTGATTTTTACGGCAGTGAAGTTCCCATCGGTCAAGCCGCAAATTTGACGGTTGAAGATGCAAGAACTTTAGCGGTAACGCCTTGGGATAAAAGCATGGTGGCTGTTATTGAAAAAGCTATTATGAAGTCAGACTTGGGTTTAAACCCATCGACTTCTGGTGCTGTTATTCGAGTACCAATGCCACCTTTGACAGAAGAGCGACGCAAAGAACTTGTTAAAGTCGTTAAAGAGCTAGCAGAAAATGCTCGAATTGCAATCCGGAATATTCGCCGTGATGCTAACAGCGACCTTAAATCACTTGAGAAAGACAAAGATATTTCTGAAGATGATGAGCATAAGGGGCAAGATATGGTTCAACAAGCGACCAATCAATCGACCTCTGAAATTGAATCGTTACTTCAGATTAAAGAAAAAGAACTAATGGAAATTTAGGCGCTTTCCTTTCCTGTGGACTCATCAGTAACAGAAGTAAAAGCAACACCACAACATGTCTGTATCATTATGGATGGCAATGGTCGCTGGGCTAAAAAGCGCTTCATGCCAAGAACATTTGGGCATCGCAAGGGAGTGTCTATTACTCGAAACTCGATTGAGTTTTTTGCCCGAGCAGGCGTACGTTATTTAACGCTTTTTGCGTTTAGTAGCGAAAACTGGAATCGTCCTAAAGAGGAAGTAAGCACGCTGATGGAATTGTTTTTTCGGTCCTTAAAAGACAATAGTGCTGAATTACATTCACAGAATATTCGCATTCGCTTCATTGGCGAGCGTGCAGCCTTTTCTCAAACGTTGCAAAAGCAAATTGCTGAAGCAGAGGCGCTAACGTTTAACAACAAGGCCATGACATTGAACATCGCTGCTAATTATGGCGGTCAATGGGATATATTGAATGCAATAAAGAAAATCGGCGCAAGGATTGAGCGGGGTGAAATTTCTTCAGACAGTATTGGTCAACGGATGCTTGAAAGCGAACTGTCTCTGGCCGAAACGCCTGATCCAGACCTTTTTATTCGCACGGGTGGAGAGCATCGAGTCAGTAATTTTTTACTCTGGCAGTTGGCGTATACAGAATTTTATTTTACTGACGTCTTATGGCCAGATTTTTCTACAGAGGAAATGCAAAAGTCACTGAATGATTACGCTAAGCGGCAACGACGTTATGGCAAAACGAGTGATCAGGTAGTGGAAGTTAAGTAATGCTCAAGCAACGAATATTAACGGCTATTGCCTTGGCACTGGTCTTTTCAAGTACAATCTTCTTTTTTGGTGAATATGGATCCAACATACTTTTTTCTGCTGGGTTATTTATTTCAATACGAGAGTTATTCGCACTCACTATAAAGCCAGAAAAGTCACTTGGTACTATTATTTCGGTCTTATTAGCCTCTCTATTTTGGTTGTTTAATGTGCAGTCAGATATCTGGCTGAATTTTTACTTCTCATTCATTGGGTCATTAGTTTGGATCTGCATCTTATGTTTTATGGTTCGCTACAAATTCAATGGTCAATGGACGTTGCAGATTAAATGGTTACATTTCCTGATGGGGTTGGTTTTGCTCTGGATTTGCGCGACCGGTCTTTTGTTTGTGCAGCGCCACTTTGATTCGGGTGGCTGGATATTACTCTATACCTTGACACTCATATGGGTTGCTGACATTGGCGCTTACTTCGTTGGAAAACGTTTTGGTCGTAATAAACTTGCTTCTGGTATTAGCCCAGGTAAAACCTGGGAAGGCGTCATTGGCGGCATTGTTTGTAATTTGGTTTGGATGTGTTTTGTCTTTTTGCTCAGCAACGGATGGGACATAGTTTTCTGGCAGTTTATTGTTATCGGACTGTTTGCTTCGGCTCTTTCTGTTGTTGGTGACCTCTATGAAAGCATTTTAAAGCGCGAAGCAGGCGTTAAAGACAGCGGTACATTATTGCCCGGTCATGGGGGTGTCTTAGACAGAATTGATGGTGTTATTGCAGCAACGCCTGTTTTTATTTTTGGTCTGTACGTTGTAGGCGCAATTTAAATGAAACAGATCACTATTCTCGGTGCGACTGGATCAATAGGGGCAAGCAGCCTCGATTTAATCTCTCAGCACCCAAGCGAATATTCAATTTTCGCTGTTACGGCAAATACAAACGTTAAAAAGATGTTGTCGATTTGCCTTCAGTATCAACCCCACTATGCAGTCATGAGTGATAAGGTGAGTGCTCAGCAGCTCAAAGTGCTACTGAATAGCTCACTGACTCAGGTCATCGATGGACCACAGGGTTTACTTGAGGTGGCTAGTCATGACGATGTTGATATCGTCATAGCCGCTATCGTTGGTTCAGTTGGTTTGATGCCAACGTTAGCAGCCGTTCGCAGTGCAAAAAGAGTGTTGTTAGCGAACAAAGAGTCATTAGTGATGATGGGTGGTTTATTCATGCATGAAGTTGCCCAATATAAAGCACAGTTGATTCCTGTGGATAGCGAACACAACGCTATCTTTCAATGCCTACCGGAAGATTACGCATCGAATCAAACGGTTAAAGGAATTACTAAAATATTACTGACGGGCTCAGGCGGTCCATTTCGTGAGCTTCCACTAAACGAATTCGATGCCGTGACACCACAGCGTGCCATTACCCATCCTAACTGGAGTATGGGGCCCAAAATTTCGGTCGATTCAGCAACTATGATGAATAAGGGTCTAGAATTGATTGAAGCCTGTTGGTTATTTGATATGGATGAAAAAAATGTTGAAATTGTTTTGCACAAACAAAGTATTATTCATTCAATGGTAGCTTATAATGACGGCTCAGTATTGGCCCAATTGGGCAACCCTGATATGCGCACGCCAATAGCAAACGCTTTGGCGTGGCCAGATAGAATAAGTTCAGGAGTTGAACCATTAGACTTGATTCAAATCAGTCAATTAAACTTCGAAGCGGCAGATGAGCAACGCTTTCCCTGCCTCAAATTAGCTCGTGATGCCTTTAAACAAGGCGGTACGAGCATGGCAATTTTGAATGCAGCTAACGAAGTGGCTGTTGCCAGTTTTTTAAATGAAGAGATCAAGTTTACCGATATTCCTAAATTGATTGATAACACATTACAAAATATTTCGTCAAACTTAGCTAGCAACCTCGACATTATTTTAGAAGATGATCGTCGGGCACGTCAATTTGCAAGTCAACAATCTAAGATTTTTGGCCAACGGGTGACTCATTAATGGAAGGCTTAGTCTCTATTTTTTATAGCATCGCTGCATTTGTTACCGCTATAGGCATTTTAGTCACAATCCATGAGTTTGGACATTTTTGGGTGGCTCGTAAAATGGGCGTTAAGGTGCTCAGATTCTCTGTTGGTTTTGGAAAGCCAATTTGGAAAAAAACAGCGGGCCCTGACCAAACTGAGTATGTTCTTGCGTGTATTCCATTGGGTGGTTACGTAAAGATGCTCGATGAGCGTGAAGGTGACGTAGCTGAAAGTGATTTAGACAGAACATTTAATCGTAAGAGTGTCTGGCGACGATTTGCCATTGTCGCTGCTGGCCCAGCGTTTAATTTCCTCTTTGCCATTGCAGCCTATTCCCTTATTTACATGATGGGTGTTGTTGGTGTGAAGCCGGTTATTGGTGTTGTTAGTAGCCCGAGTCCTGCCTATAGTGCGGGCATACGTGCGCAAGATACGATTTTATCTGTTAATGGTATTAAAACTCCGAGTTGGGAAAAAGCACGTTTTACGCTGCTCGAAGAATCAGTTGGTGCTAAGTCAATTGTAATTGAAGTGGAGCGTGCTGACCTTCAAATTAAAAAAGCAGTCGTCGACATTAGCCAGCTGAAGCTTTTGCAAAAAGAACAAATTGATCTAATTGGTGAATTAGGATTCTCAGCTTGGCGCCCCGACATTCCCCCCATTATTGATGAAGTTGTCGCTGGGGGTGCCGCTCAAGCTGCGGGTCTTTTGGCAAATGATCAAATTATTATGTTAGGCGGTGAAATGATACCCAATGTGCATCGATGGGTGGAATTGATTCGCGCTAATCCAGAAAAGTCTCTTGATGTTTTAGTAATAAGAGACAGTCAGCCAGTATCGCTCAAACTTACACCTAAGCTTCGCACGGATAAGGGCGAAAGCTACGGATTTATCGGGGTAATGAATCGAATAGAAATACCTAATGATGTTCGGCAAAAAATGGAAGTGGTAGAACGTTATGGGCCTATCGATGCATTGGGTGAATCGATTGATAAAACTTGGCGAATGTCCTGGTTAACTTTAAAGGTACTTGGGAAACTAGTCATAGGCGAAGCCAGTGTTAAAAATTTGAGTGGTCCGATTACTATCGCACGTTATGCGGGGATTTCAGCGCAAGTGGGTTTAGAACAATTTATTACTTTTCTTGCCATTATTAGCATTAGTTTGGGGGTATTAAACCTGTTGCCAGTTCCTATCTTAGACGGCGGACATTTATTTTATTATTTGATAGAGATTATAAAAGGGAGTCCGGTATCAGAAACCATAGAAGTGGTCGGTCAGAAAATTGGTATGGCACTGTTATTTGGGCTCATGTCGATCGCTATTTATAATGACTTACTTCGATTGGTGGGTTAATTTTGAAGTTACTGGTTTGGCTCATTGTTTTCCCCCTGTTTTTTTCTGTGTTTACAGTCCGCGCTGAAAGCTTCACGGTAGAGCAAATAGAAATTGTGGGTTCTAAGAAGATTTCTGAAGGTACCGTATTAAATTACCTGCCTATTAATGTTGGCGAAAAATTTGATCCTGAACTTGCACCCTACTTTATACGAGAACTCTATTCCACGGGCTTTTTTGATGGAGTTGAGCTGTTGCGTGATGAGACTACTTTAATTGTCCAAGTAAGTGAAAGGCCTTCAATTTTTGCTGTCAATGTGGAAGGTAACGATAAACTTAGTGATGAGAATCTTGAGCAGGCACTCGATCAAATTGGCATGACTCGGGGTAAAATATTTAATGAGTTAAAGTTATCAAAGCTAGAACTTGAGCTGCAACAACTGTACTTTTCTCTTGGAAAATATGCTGTTAAGTTGACTACAGATTGGCGATATCTTGATGATGATCGGGTTGAAATTAATATAAATATCTCTGAGGGTGACGTTGCTCTTATCAATTCGATCAATATTACAGGGAATCAAATTTTCGATGAAGAAACACTACTTGATAACTTTGAATTAGAATCTGCAAATTCAGGTTGGTTTCCTTCTGACGAATACGATAGTGCAAAACTAACGGGTGACCTCGAAAGTCTTAGATCCTTCTATTTAGATAGAGGTTACGTGAACTTTAAAATTGATTCAAAGCAGGTTTCAATTAGTCCTGATCGTAAAGATATTAATATAACGGTCAATGTTACAGAAGGAGAGCAAAGCACTATTAATAGCATTGTTATCAGTGGTGAGCCTGTTGTCGATGAGGCTGAACTATTAGCGTTGGTAACTTTTCGAGAAGGCGATCTTTTTTCACGCAAAAAAATGATTCAAGTTGTTGGCCTTATCAAGAAACGTTTGGGTGAAGAGGGTTATGCCCTGTCTGATGTTAGAACTTCTTTAGATATTAATGATGAAGATCAATCGATTGATTTACAATTTCTAATTATCCCTGGTCGCAAGATGATGGTGCGATCTATTAACTTTGTCGGTAATGATAAAACCAAAGATACCGTTTTAAGGCGTGAAATGCGCCAATTGGAAGGTGCTGTCTATACTGGAAGTAAAGTTGATCGGTCTCAAATTCGCCTTCAGCGTCTTAAATTTCTAGCATCGGTCAATATCGTAATGATACCTGTTGAGGGTGATGAGTATTTTCTTGACTTGGAAGTGACTGTCGTTGAACGTTTTTCTGGTAATGTTCAAATTGGCCTAGGGTATTCTCAGACACAGGGCGTTTTATTGAATCTTGGTTTTAATCATAACAATGTTTTTGGCACGGGTAAAACAGTGGGTATCAGATTGGAAGATTCAGCGTCTACTAAGCTATATGAGCTGAGCTATATGAACCCTTATTATACTCTTGAGGGTGTTAGCAGAGGTTTCAGCTTGTCATTGAGGAAATCAGATTCAGCAGAAGATAATTTTACTAATTATCTACTCGACCAAGTTAAAGTGTCTGTTCAATACATTATTCCTACCTCTGAATATAATTCATTTGGATTTAGTATAGGTGCTGTACAAAATGATTTGCGGATAACCAGCACATCCTCGACTGAGGTGCTAGATTTCATTGTCAATAATAACAGTCAATTCAATGATAGCACTGATACCTCGATTATTAGTGGAGATAGTTATACAAGTGTTTTTGGTTCGGCTAGTGTTTCAAGCGACAGTAGAAACAGGCAAATTTTTGCTGATTCTGGTCATTTAAATTCACTTGCCTTGCAAGTTTTTAATGGTGAACTTGACTACTATAAAGCTTCTTACCGGCATCAAAGTGTTTTTTCTCTTTCAGAAAAAGTTACTTTTGGGTTTCGTAACCGTATTGGGTGGGGAAAAAGTTACAGCTCCACATCTGATGTTCCATTTTTTGACAAATACACCGCGGGTGGTGTTCGCTCTGTCCGAGGCTATGAGCAAAATAGTCTGGGACCACTTGATAGTAAAGGTAACCCATTTGGTGGTAATGTTCAGTTGATTTCTTCAGCAGAGTTATTATTTCCTATAGAATCACTCGCCAGTTCAGATACCTTCCGAGTTGCGCTATACTTAGATTCAGGTAATGTATTTAAAAATATGGAATCTTTTGAAAGCAGTGAGCTGCGGCAATCAGCTGGTATATCCGCTAAATGGTTTTCTGTAGTAGGTCCGCTTGAATTTAGCTATGCTTTCCCGTTAAATAATCAAGCAGGTGATGATACACGGAGTTTTCAGTTTGCATTGGGAGCATCATTTTGATGAGAGTAAAAGAAGACTGATATGACAAAATTCTGGCTAATTCTAATGCTCACCTTTGTTAGTAGTGTATTAATGGCTTCTGAGCACAGCTATAAAATAGGTTTTGTTAACACATCACGTGTTTTAAAAGAAGCGCCTCAGGCACGTAAGGTGGAAGAACGGCTGAAATCTGAGTTTGAACCTCGCGAAGCGCAGTTAAAATTAAAACGACAGGAAGTATTGAAGATAGAAGAGCAACTTAAATCGACGGTGGTTCAGATTAGTATAAAAACAAGGCGTAAACTGGAACGCGAAATAAGACTCAAAGTGAGTCAATTAAAGTTTCTTGAACAGGAGTTTAGAGAAGACCAAAATTTAAGAAGAAACGAAGAAATTCATGAATTACAGAAAGTGATAGCGAATGTTCTTTTAGAATTAGGCGATACTGACCGTTTTGATTTGATACTGACAGAAGGCGTGAGTTATGTCTCCAATCAAATTGATATTACAGTGAAAGTTATCGACCTGTTAAAAAAATCTTCTGAACAGATTGAAAAAGAAACGCAGTAATTGAAATATTAATGCTACTTAATTTTCAATTAACTCAAATATTGACATCGGACCACTGTTAACTTAAGAGTGAATATTTAAAATTTAATCTTTAGCTCATACGTTTATAAAAAGAAGTTAAAATAATAATATGAAGAATTAAGTTAATGAATTTCTCCCTAAAAAGTCTTGCCGCCAATCTGGATCTAAATTTTGCAGGGGATCCTGAATCAATCATTTGTGGCGTGGGATCACTTTCGAGTGCTAAATCAAGCGACCTTTGTTTTATTCAAAATGCAAAATATACTAACAGATTAAAAATCAGCAATTGTTCAACAGTCATAGTCCCTATCGACTTTGACTTTGCTAGAATTGAAAAGCAATTTATATTCTCAGCCACGCCTCAGCTCTCTTTCGTTCAAGCACTGCACTTATTAGTGCCCGAGCTAGCGAGCCTACCCTTAGCTACAGTACACCCGTCAGCCCAAATTTCTGATAGTGCTAAGTTAGGTCTAGGGGTGTCCGTGGGTGCTCTGGCGGTTATCGGTGATAATGCGGTTATTGGCTTGGGATCGTCCATTGGCGCGGGTTGTATAATTGAACCGGATGTCAAAATTGGGGATCACTGCATGTTACATAGCCGAGTTACTGTATGTCGACAGGTCATGATAGGGAGTAATTGTATATTACAGTCTGGCGTTGTGCTGGGTGGCGATGGCTTTGGACTAGTAATGCATGAAGATCGATGGCACAAGATACCGCAAATTGGAACTGTCATACTTGAAGACGATGTGGAAATTGGGGCCAATACGACAGTCGATCGAGGCGCTCTTGACGATACGATAATTGGGCAAGGGTGCAAATTGGATAACCTGATCCAGGTTGGCCATAATGTTCAAATTGGTGCCCACACTGCGATAGCTGCTCATGCAGCCATTGCAGGCAGCACCATTATTGGCCGCTACTGTCAAATTTCGGGTTGTGTTGCTGTTGCGGGGCATCTTAACATCGTTGACCATGTCATAGTGACAGGGAGCTCTCTTGTTACCAAGAGTATTAAAGAACCGGGCATTTATTCATCTGGTACGCCGTTACAGGAAAATAAAGATTGGCATAAATGCAATGTGCGTTATAAAGCCTTGGATCAATTAGCCAAGTCTGTTGCTTCACTAGAAAAGAATAGATAGTTTTTATAAAAAATAGAGGTCGTATGTCGGGTTTTGATATTAATAAAGTAATGGAGTTATTACCCCATCGTTACCCATTTTTGTTAATTGATAAAGTCATCGACACTGACAATAAAGAGTATCTTACGGCAATTAAAAATGTGTCCTTTAATGAACCTTTTTTTCAAGGTCATTTTCCAGGTAAACCAATTATGCCGGGCGTTTTGATACTCGAAGCCATGGCTCAGGCCACAGGTTTGTTGTCCTTCTCATCTTTAGCGGTGGATCCAGAAAAAAAGTTACATATGTTAGTGGGCATGAACAAGTCGAGATTCCGGGGACAAGTATTACCTGGCGATCAGTTAAAAATCAAAGTCCAACTGACCCGAAATATGCGTGGTATTGGCTTCTATCATTGCCAGGCTTTTGTGGATGAGTTAATGGTTGCTGAGTCTGATATGATGCTGTCAGCTCAGGATAAAGATATATGATACATGCTACTGCAATTGTTGATGAAAGAGCCAAGTTGGGTGATAACGTTTCGGTTGGTCCTTACAGTATTATTGGTCCAGAAGTAGAAATAGGCGCTGGAACCGAAATTGGACCTCATGTTGTTATTCAAGGTCCCTCGACTATTGGTCAATATAATAAAATTTTTCAGTTCAGCTCTATAGGTGAAATGCCGCAGGACAAAAAATACAATGGAGAACCGACTCGGTTGATTGTTGGTAACCATAATGTGATTCGAGAGTTCGTCACTTTGAATAGAGGTACGGCAGCTGGAATTGGTGAAACTGTAATTGGTAGTGAGAATATATTTATGGCTTATAGTCATGTTGCCCATGACTGTATTGTTGGCAATCACACGGTCTTTGCGAATGCGGCCTCTTTGGCTGGGCATGTGGAGGTCGGTGACTACGCCATATTAGGTGGCTTTACCACGGTTCACCAGTTTACACAGATCGGTTCTATGTCGCTATGTGGCCAAGGATCTGCGGTAACACAGGATATACCACCGTTTTCTACAGCGGCAGGAAACCGTGCAAAAACCATTGGTATTAATAAAGAAGGTTTGCGGCGAAAAGGTTTCTCTGAAGATTTAATTCGGGCACTGCATCAGTCCTTTCGAGAGCTGTTAAAATCAAAAGTTTCTAAAGAAGCTGCGTTTGAAAAGTTGCTACCCTTATGCAAAGCGTATCCTGAAGTATCGGAATTTGTTGATTTTATTAAAAATAGTAAAAGAGGCATTGCTCGATAATTGAATAGAAACCATTCTTTCTATTTCTTGAGACTCTATTTCGTTCGTAATTCTTTAATTAGGCCACTAGTTTTTAAAGTTAACGAGTAGGAAAGCAATTATTCTACTGGACTGTAAAGCTGCTTTTAAATCATATTTTGGTGTGTGATAAAAAAGCTTAAAGTTAAATTATTAGTCTAAATTACCCTTTAGTTCATTAGCTTGACCATTTAAAATTAATTATTTATCTATTACAATCTGAGTGTCGTTTGAATATTTTAGCCCTTGATACCCTGTCTCTTATACACATCTCCGAGCCCACGAGACGCTACGCTATCTCGT
>CAJXUC010000053.1 GCA_913061315.1 uncultured Gammaproteobacteria bacterium
CCAAGCTACCCTCTTCAAAATAACAAGAGAGTCTGATCTCCGGTTAGTCACTGACGTATATTGGTCTGAACAAGTCCTTTGTTATTTCATAAGGTTATTGGATATTGACGGTTAGAAGGGATCGGTTTCGACAGTGGGGTGATACTGTAAATTACTTTTTTATGTACATTTTTGTAACCACCGAGCGTTACAT
The DNA here is from genome assembly GCA_913061315.1 of uncultured Gammaproteobacteria bacterium. Lineage (GTDB taxonomy): Bacteria > Pseudomonadota > Gammaproteobacteria. The sequence goes on from CAJXUC010000053.1 coordinate 194, forward strand.
TCCATATCATTAACGTATCTGCCTATTATCTGGCATGATATTGCATAAAAATATGACTATTAACCACTTCCGAACAGGACATCGCAACTAGTGAACCCATTCCTACGGACCGAGATTGAATGTTGATCGAATTACTTGATTTAATGGATCTATCGGTACCAGAGCTTGGTTACATAGCCTTATGTGTGCTGGTCGGTGCGATTATCAAAGGCTATTCGGGATTTGGTGCTTCTATATTTTGGGTGGTGAGTATTTCACTAGTGTTGCCACCGATTCAAGTTGTACCGATGATCTTAATGTTTGAAGTTATTTCAAGCTTTTATTTGTTGCCAGGCATATGGCGAAAAGTTCAGTGGAAGTCCATTAGCCATTTGATGATCGGTACCTTTATCGGCACACCCTTGGGTATTTATGCGCTGGCCTCACTATCTGCTTTGAGCATACGCATAGCGCTTGCTGTGACAGTATTAACGACAGCGATATTATTGCTGCGAGGCTTTACCCTAGAAAAAATGCCCGGCAAACGAGCAACCGTTGGTGTGGGGGTGTTGGCTGGCGTTTTAAATGGCAGCATGAGTGTTGGTGGCCCACCGGTCGTTTTGTTTTACTTTTCAACACCGATAGGCATAGCGGTTAGTCGTGCCTCTATGATAGCTTATTTCTTTGGTCTGGATGCCGTTGGGACAGCGATGCTGTCATCTCAGGGATTAATTGATGCGGTTGTACTTTGGCGAACAATATTGTTAATGCCTTTGCTGCTTTTGGGTACATTAATTGGTAATTGGGGCTATAAAAAAACCAATCCAGATTGGTTCAAAAAAACCGCCTTATATATCTGGGTCGTCCTATCATTCTTGTTATTGATTCGGGTTGCGTGGGAGTTTAGTTAGAAATTAATAGAACCATTATTGTTAATTAGAAAATAACTTTTCGGCCTAGCCATTCAACAGATAGAATACATCCGCAATAGCAACAATGGAACGATAATGGACCTATCCATTCTACTTATATTTATTCCGACCTTCTTCCTCGTATCCATAACTCCGGGTATGTGTATGACTTTAGCCATGACTTTGGGTATGACCATTGGACCAAGACGTACATTCTGGATGATGTTAGGTGAAGTGGTTGGGGTAGGGATTGTTGCCATATTGGCTGTACTGGGTGTCGCTGCGATTATGCTGCGATCACCCGATATTTTTGTAATGCTTAAATGGGGCGGCGGTATTTATCTGGCCTATCTAGGCGTTCAAATGTGGGGCTCTAAAGGCAAAATGGCAATCCCCGATAGCAATACTGCGCCTGCGCAGGTCAGTTGTTCGCAATTAGTAATACAGGGTTTTGTGACAGCCATTGCGAACCCGAAAGGTTGGGCCTTTATGATTTCACTATTACCGCCTTTTATTCAACCGAATCATTCTATTATCTTGCAGTTGAGCTTGTTGGTTGGAATCATTGTTATCTCTGAATTCGTATGTATGACAATTTATGCTACAGGTGGTAAAACGTTACGCGTTTTCCTCAAAAAAAGTGGCAATGTCAGGCTATTAAATAAGATATCGGGCACACTAATGATAGGCGTTGGTATTTGGCTTATCCTTAGCTAATGACCCACCAATAAAATAACTCATCTGAGCTGATTGTATGACCGTGAAAGCATTAATTTTTGACTTGGGTAATGTCGTTATCGACATTGACTTTGAGCGTATCTTTCAAAAGTGGAGCTTTTATTCAGGTGTGCCTATCGAGCAAATGCAGGCTACTTTTCAGATGGATGCTGCGTATAAACAACACGAAAGGGGCGAAATTGAAGGCGTTGAATATCATCAACATCTAGAGCAGACCATTGAAATGAAGTTATCCTATGAACAGTTTTGTGAAGGTTGGAATGACATTATGGTGGCGCCAATTGATGAAACTGTTCGTCTGTTAGAGTCGTTGCATGATCGAATCCCTTTATATGCTTTAAGTAACGCCAATACGTTGCACAAAAATTTTTGGGAGAAAACCTACCACAAGGAGCTAAGTCACTTTGAACAAGTTTTTGTATCTTCAGATATGGGCAGTCGTAAACCAGAGCCTGCAATCTATCTTCAGGCACTCGAATGGATTGGTGTTGATCCAGGGAATGTCATTTTTTTTGATGATTTGGCCGTCAATATTGAAGCGGCAAAGGCCTTAGGAATGACGGCGGTGCAGGTGCATTCACCGCGGGATGTTCGAAACTGTATTGCAGCGCATTTTTAAAAATGGAATATTAAGGCAAATAATACAGCGTATTTACTTTTGAAGATTTTTTTCATTTATTATGTGAGAAATATTAGTAATGTAGAGAGACTGGCCAAAGATAGTAAGGTCGAAACAACGATAACGGCACTGGAACGAACGACGAAGGTTTTATAGTGCTGAGCTAATACAAACACCGGTACACCGCAGGGCAGGGCTGCTTGCAACACAGCGATCGTTGAAAGCATACCCTCAAGATTAAAAAATTCGTAGGCAAGCCACCCAGTGATTAATGGATGGATCAACAGTTTCACGAATACCAACCAAGCGATTTCGGTTGTTTCGCCGTTTACTGAGCAACTAGAAATAAACAACCCAGCAGCAAAAAGCGCGCAGGGAATATAGGCGCCAGATAGTAATTCAAAAAAGGTTACAACGGGATCTGCTAATTGAATAGACTGTGACGAGACCAAAAGGCCGAGTGCAGTAGCGATTAACACCGGGTTTTTCAAAACAGACGCTAACATGGCCTTGATGCAGGGGGCTACTTTTCCACCGCCTCCACTTTTATCAGCTTCTATAAGGATGATCGCTAGTGGCATAAAAACAGCTCCAGTAATCACTGCGCCAATAATACCCGGTACAAATCCACTTTCACCAAACACCAGGAAAATAATAGGCAGGCCGATATATCCGGTACTGGAGTACATGGCACTCAGGGCGTGTAAAGCGTGTCCAGTAAGATGAGTTGGGAAAAAGAAATACGCGATGACCAAGCTAAAGCAAAACGTTAGCAGCATGCCACCACCTATTACAATTAAGAATGGCCAGTTAAAAAAGGCGTCAACAGGCACTTGGGATAGCTTTATAAATGCCAGAGCAGGCAATGCGATGATATACACAAATTGGCTTAAGATAGTGCTACCACTAGTGGGTAGCAACTTAAAATAACCCACTAGGTATCCCGCTAGCATGATGCAAAAGAGTGGCAAAACGACAGTGACTATGACGTTATTCAATAGCTGGTTTTCCCGCTGTTTTATACGGAAGACTCTGAAATCAAGTCTGATTAACCGTTAGTTTAATAGAAAATAGTGTCATTGCGAAGTAATAGGCCTAAGGCGATAGTGGAGAGGGGCTCCAAAAGAAAAGATAAGCGTTCCGCCTAAACCGTTAAGTGAGCACCTCATAAATTAGCTCGCCATAAAGTCAATTTACTGAATAAAGAAAACGGGTGAAGTGTCATCTGCAGACTAGTGATTGGCCGAGCTAATTTATGAAATTAGCACTATGCTCATTGCGAAGGTCATTTTTTAAGACTTTACCCATAGTGTTTCTGGGTAGCTCGTCAACAAAATATATATTTTTAGGTTGTTTATAGTCCGCTATTTTTTCTTTCAGAATTGCTTTTAAAAGGCTCTCGTTGAGATTTTTACCCGTCTCTAAAACAACAACTGCCAACACCCCCTCACCAAAGTCAGGATGTGGCACGCCAATAACTGCCGACTCATAAACACCCTCAACATCATCAAGAATTAGCTCTACTTCTTTTGGGTAAACATTGAAACCGCCAGAAATAATCAGATCTTTTGAGCGGCCAACGATGGATAGATAATTGTTATTATCCATCACACCAACATCACCCGTAATAAAGAACCCGTCTTCACGAAATTCTTCTTTAGTTTTTTCAGGCATTTGCCAATAGCCTTTAAACACATTCGGGCCACGGACTTCGATAGATCCAATTTCGCCTTGAGCGAGTTCTTTGCCTGTATCTTGATCTGTAATTCGAACTTCAATACCTGGCAACGGCATGCCCACTGTACCTGCTCGGCGTTCGCCATCATAAGGGTTTGACGTGTTCATATTGGTTTCCGTCATACCGTAGCGTTCTAAAATGGCTGTACCGGTTAATGCTTGCCATTGTTTATGGGTCTCTGCTAATAGCGGGGCAGAGCCAGAAATAAATAGTCGCATATTAGCAACCGTGTCACGAGACAGATTGGTGGATTCTAATAATCTGACATAAAAGGTGGGAACTCCCATTAACACGGTGGCCTTTTTCATCAGTGATAAAATAAGATCACTATTAAAACGGGGCATAAATATCATCGAAGATCCTGCACACAGGGTTGTATTCGTTGCGACAAATAAACCATGAGTATGAAATATTGGTAGTGCATGAATCAATACATCACGCTCGCTAAAACGCCAACAGTCTTTCAGTGACTGGGCATTGGATGCCAAGTTGGCATGGCTCAGCATGGCACCTTTAGAACGGCCCGTTGTTCCTGAAGTATATAAAAACGCGGCAAGGTCATTTTCATCTCGTGCGACGGCCTTAAAATTATTATTGTTGGCGGGCAATGCATCGGTCAGTGTGCCTATCCCATCGGCAGAAAGAGTCAACACTGTAGCAACCCCAGTATTGTTAGCCAGTGATTGTAAAATGGATAGTTTTGTTGGGTCACAAACAAATATTTGTGGTTTAGCGTCCTTCAGAAAATATTCAAGTTCTAAGGGTGTATAGGCAATATTGAGCGGTAGGTAAATACCGCCTGCTAATATGGTCCCTAGGTATAATTGTATTGTCTCTATTGATTTCTCTACTTGGGCAGCGACACAGTCCCCTGGCTTTAGGCCTGCAATTAGTAAGGCACTGGCATTTTTTTCTGCGGCATCAAACATTTCTCCATAGGATAGCGTTGTGCCATCAAGCATTTCTGCATACAACGCGTCATCACGACCAACTGAGGCTGCTCTTAAATGATTAGCAAGGTAATTAGAGTCGTACATTATTCATATCCTCATCAATTATTATTTTAAAAGTTTATGTATTGAATCTGAACAGATTACTTTTTTATGGTTAGCAAAGGCTTCGTGGTTGTGTTCAATCGAGCTCAAGTTGTATAAATAGTTAACCATGATACCCCAGGAACTTTTTAGTCTAATGTCACTGCTATCGGCTTCACAATTAATCTGTTCAAGGCAGGCGCCATTACCCAAATGAAAGCGGGCGACATAATCAAATGGCCGACCATTAGCTACCTTCGCTTCATGCAGGTACCACGCGGTTAATTTTTTAAGGCTTAAGTGATCGATGCCGGTGGCATCTCTTGATTGATTCAGCAACAGAATTGTTTTGTGCAGAGACTTGGGAATTTCATCAAGTTTACTTTGATCAATTTGTTGTTGAATCCAAAGTCGCATTTCAGGCAAAGGGGATAGGGTCACAAATTGACTGAGATTGGGGAACTCATGGCGTAACTCTTCAACGGCCTGTTTGATCAAAAAGTTACCAAAAGAAATACCTTGAAGCCCTTTTTGACAATTAGAAATTGAATAGAATACGGCTGTGGTGGCTTCTGATGGATTAAGTTGTTGACGTTTGTTAGCAAGAATAGGCGCGATTGAAGTCGGAATTTCAGCCGTAATAGCAACCTCAACAAATATCAGCGGTTCGGCACTCAATGCTGGGTGAAAAAAACCATAAAGACGTCTATCTTCTGCGGCAACTCTTAAACGTAATTCATCCCAACCATTAATTTCATGAATTGCTTCATAGCTAATAATTTTTTCAAGGATAAGTGCGGGTGTATTACCCCAGTTGATAAGCCTTAATTCTAAGAAGCCTCGATTAAACCAGGAGTTAAATAGGTGTCGAAAATCATTATCTATCTGTTTGAGTTCGGGTGCTTTTTCAATTGCAGACAAAAGGTCAGCACGCATTGATACTAAATCTTGTGTTCCACCAGGTGCACGGTTGAGCCTTCGGATTAATTCTTGGCTTCTAGGCTCACTGGCAATGTGAATGTCTCGAACAAATTTTTGATTGTGATTTTGGGTGTCAACTTTACCTGAGTCGCTGCTAGTATCGGCAATGGAATTTTTTTTCCATGTGTCAATGACAGTAGATAAATGGGTTTCATTAACACCAAATTGTTTCAGCACGTCTTGAAAAAAAATGCCTTTATCTTTTGTATTCAATACTTTATAACGGTCTAATATTCCACGCCCTAGGGCCAGACTAGTCGCTTCACCTTGCCTGGATAATAATGTCTCACAACGTTCAATCAGGCTTGCCTGTTGATCTTCCAACGGCATAAGAGAGCGCCCAATGTCACTAACACGAGCCAGCAGATCATTTAATATATAGGCAGCTCTCATTAAATTGCTCCATTCATTAGCTTTGATAGTCCGTTACTAGATATTGAAGAAAGTAAGAACATGACTGTTTTTAAAAGTATAATGAGAAAATTTTATAGATCAAAAGAAAATTATCTCTCTGCCAGAAGAAACCCGCCACCCGGCGCAACAGGCTTAAGCTTTAACGTGTTTAAAATTTCATACGTAGTGGCAACGGCTGCTGAAATAGTTGGAATGCCAGAGGCCTTCTCTATCTTCTCAATGGATGGTAATGATGGCATTTGAACACAAGCAGATGCAATAATGGCATCAACACCGGTGACATCTAACTTCTTCCAAAGTTCGGCGGGTGCATTAGGGTCCTGAGCTGCCACTTCGAGATTGTCTGGAATTTCAAGTGCTATAAAATCTCTAACTTCAATGCCCTCACTTTCAATATAGTCAACCACCATCTTAGTCAGTGGCTTCATATAGGGGCAAATAATAGAAACTCTCTTAGCGCCTATGGCGTGTAACGAATCAATTAAAGCACCTGCTGAGCTCACAGTCAGTGCGGGATTGCCATTGGCAACGCTAGCCTCGTAAAGCCGCTGCTGAGATATTTTATGATAACCAACACCGCGACTCATAATAGCGACTAAGCAAGCATAGGCTTGCACTTCAACCGCAGCATCTGATAATTCTGCAGCACAGCGTAAACTATCATCATCCATTCTCTCTAATTCTTCTTTAGAAACGTTTTTCATGCGCATCCTTGAGGAATGAAATGTAAACCGGTCAGGTAAAATATTTTGACGAGCCTGCAATAAAGCTGGAATTTCCGTTTCCATCGTCACATTTGAGCTAGGCACAATAAGCCCGATGCGACGATACGAATTTTGTGAATTCATAAAAGTTAAATCCAAATTAGTATATTTAGGGATTCCCTGACTAATTCAAGGCATCCGCGATTACAAGGGTTTGTGCTAAATAATCTATGGTTAAATCATTCAGAAAATCCTTCAATTAAAGAGATGTTCCCATGAGCATATCGGGCAACCAAGTTGCCAAGCTTGGCATCAGACAAAGTAATAAAATAGCCACCACCATGCAGGCAACAAAAGGTAACGATCCTAGCAAAATGGATTTCAACGGTATCTGTGGTGCTATGCCATTAATGACATATAGGTTTAATCCGACGGGAGGGGAAATCAAACCGATTTCCATATTGATGGTCAGCACAACAGCGAACCAAATAGGGTCAAATCCTGCATTAATAATAATCGGTAGTAAAATGGGTGACGCCATTAAAATGACCGCTACTGGCGGCAGAAAAAATCCTGCAAACAATAGGAAGATATTGATAACAAGCATCAAGTACCAACGATTGATGTCAAGCGTGCCAATCCATTCTGCGATCGATTGGGTAATTGAAAGACTGGATAGCATGTATGAGAAAACGCCTGCCGCAGCGATAATAAACAAAATCATCACGCTCTCTTTTGTACTATCACGAAGTACTAGCCATAAATCTTTGGGGCTGGTGAGACGATAAATAACGATCGCAATGACAAGACAGAGCAAAGCTCCGACCGCCGCTGTTTCTGAGGGTGTCGCAACCCCTCCATACATGGAATAAAGTACACCGATAATAATTGCTATAAAGGGTAGCACGCGAGGTAAAATTTCAAACTTTTCGCGCCAGCTATATACGGTCTTAACCATGAGCGCCTGATTGCCAGAACGCCAAGTCGCATAGATTGACCATGCCATAAACAGAGCCACTAGCATTATACCGGGAATAACACCGGCTAAAAATAAACGGCCAATAGAGGTTTCAGTCGCAATACCGTAAACAATCATAGTAATGGATGGTGGAATTAAAATACCTAAAGTGCCGCCTGCTGCAATAGAGCCTGCTGCAATACCTTCAGGATAACCACGTTTAAGCATTTCAGGAATACCCATCTTGCCGATAGCGGCACAAGTTGCTGGGCTAGAACCCGACATAGCAGCAAACATAGCGCAGGCACCTAGGTTGGAAATGACTAAGCCACCCGGTACGCGAGTCAACCAGCGCTCCAACGCCTCATAAAGGTCAGCCCCGGCTCTGGTTGATGAAATAGAGGCTCCCATGATGATAAACATTGGAATCGATAACAGAGCAAAACTATCGAGCTTACCAAAAAATATTTCTGGCATTAAGGCTAAAGACGGTGCGCCGTCAAATATCAAAATAAATAAGCCAGAGACAACCAATAAACCAACACCAACCGATATGCCAGAAAACAATATTAAAATGGTCGTGATGCCAACTAAGGCACCTAATAAAAGTGGATCCATTACTTTTCTCCCAGGCCAAAAGGGGCTTCAATTTTCAATATAACGGCGATTAAATCAGCCAGTAACTGCAGTATGAGTAAGCCAAAGCCTATGGGTAGAGAAGAATAAACAATCCATAAAGAGGGTGCCCAAACACTATCCGAGGTCCAACCACGGGTAAACGCTAGATGCCAAAATTCGAAACTAAACCAAAGCATGATGGCAATTGTTACAATCGAAATCGTGTAGGTGAATATGGCTAAAAAATATCGCCCAACGACAGGCAGCATGAGGGGAATTAAATTGACGTTAACATGGCCTCGCAACTGTTGGACAAATGGAAGGCCAATGAGTGTAGCAGCAACAATTAAAAACACCACGGCTTCTGTTTGCCACACGGTGGAACCATTCAGTGCGAAGCGGACAAAAATCATTTGGCAGGTAATGGCAATGGCCGCTAGGGTCATTCCAGCCGAGCACCAGCCGGATAAGGTCGACAAAAAAGAAACGACTCTGAAAAAAAGGTATTTCTGTTTTTTATCGATAGAAGAATCGATGTGTAAATCAGCGCTCATGTCATTACCTTTTTTTATTCTTTAAGACGTTTATAAGGCCTTTCTTTGCAATGGCTAGGGCAAAGAAAGGCCAGTTACTTTTAACTACTTAACTGACAGCGCCATATCTAGTAGTTCCTGACCATCTTCCACAGAGTTTACAAATTCTTTGTAGGATGTTTTTTCTGCAATCGCACGCCATGCATCAAAATTAGCTTGAGTCATTTCTGCAATTTCAACACCCGCTTCACGGAAAATTTCTGTTGATTTAGCGTCTTGAGTTTTAGCTTCCTTTAAGTAAAACGCTTCAGCTTTTTTAGCTGCCGCTAATAATGCTGTCTGTTGCTCTGTATTTAAATCGTCAAATTTATCCTTGCTCATGATAAGTGGTTGATATAAAAACCACAGGGCTATATTTTTAGACGCAGGCGTATAACATTTGACTTGCTCATATATACGGTAGGATACGAACGATGATGATGATGTATTCGCTGCATTTAAAACGCCAGTTTGCATGGCACTATAGATATCGGCTGAACTCATAGAGGTAATTGAAGCACCGGCACCAATTAACATTTGCTCAAAAGATTTTCCTGCCGCTCGAATTTGTAAGCCTTCCACGTCGGCAGGTTTAACAATACATTTATCCTTACCAACAAAACCACCGGCAAGATAACCATGTACCAAAACCATTACGTTATCTTCCGCCATTTTTTCCTGCAACGCCTCCATGAACGGTGACTGAGTTAGTCTCGCTGCATGATCATGGTTTTTTACTAAACCAGGCATCAAAGTCAAGCTAACGGCAGGTTGTTGCCCTGCAGCATAGCTTAATGGAAAAACTGACATGTCCAATAAGTTGCGGCTGATAAAGTTATATTGCTCCTTCGGTTTAACTAAAGATTTTGAAGGAAATATTTTGATATTAAGATCGACCCCTGCAGCTGCTACCTCATCAGCAACTATTTGTGCCACTTTGTGGCGCACATCTTTTGTTGACCACTGATGTGACAGTTTGAGCTCAGTGGCATTAGCCGCCGACCCAGAAAAGATTAATATTGCACCTAATGTCACTTTTTTAATTGTATCTAACTGAAACATTACTATTTCTCCCCATTTAATTGAGCGTGGATAGTATAGCTTGGCGTATACATATACAACCTATAAAAATACATATAAGATTTATCCTTAGTCAATGTATAATTAAATTAAAAATTTATTACTTTAATGAATGGAAAAATTCATGACGCGCGCTGCCGATAAACTAATATCACAAATCACCCAAGAAATTTCTTCAGGGTTATTACGACCAGGTGATCAGCTCGAAGAGGCCGCTTTATCTGAAAAGTTTAACGTTTCACGGACACCTATTCGAGAAGCTATTAGAGCTATGGTTGGACTGGGCCTTTTAGAAACCAAACCAAGAAAGGGCGCCATTGTTCGAGTCTTAACGTTTAAAGAGCTGCTTGATTTATTTGAAGTGGCGGCTGGCTTGGAGGGCATGGCTTGTCGGTTAGCGGCAACTAGCCTGACAGAAGAACATGCAGAAACGATTCAGAATGCGTTGGGTACTTGTAATGCAGTCGCTGGTACCACTGATAAAGCTAAATACAGCCTTGCCAACCTTGAATTTCATGCAGCAATTCATGCTGCGACGGACAATCACTGGTTAATAGAGCAACTTCAACATATTGGGATACATATCAACCCCTATCGTTCTTTGCCTTATGACCTTCGTGGGCGTCTAACAAAATCAACAGAAGAGCACGCCGCTATTTGTGAGGCAATTCTGTCTGGTAAAGGTGATAAAGCAAGCGAGTTAATGCGCAACCACATCATGCTTCAGGGGAAACGCCTACCGTTTGTACTCAAACTTCTGTCCCAGTAATTTTCTATAGAGTACCCAATAGTGAGATAACGATAGCCAGCTCGTTATGCTAACTAATAAAATTCCAGCCAAATAAAAGTCACTCGGCCTTAACTGAGTCCCATTAATTCAGGTAGCCATAAGACAATGCCTGGCATCGCTACCAGCGTAGCGATGGTTATTGCATCGGCAATGAAAAATGGCATAACGCCGCGGAAAACATCCTGAACACTGCATTCGGGTCTTACCCCTGCGACGACAAAACAGTTGAGGCCAATGGGTGGTGTGATTAAACAGAACTCGGCCATTTTAACGACAATAATGCCGAACCAGATTGAACAGCCGACACTCGATACGCCAAATGCCGAATCAGCCGCCGTTACAGCGTCACCTCCATTAAGCGCAATAACGGCGGGGTAAACTACGGGCAAAGTTAGTAATAACATGCCGATGGCGTCCATGAACATGCCGAGGACGGCATAGGCGAGTAGTATGAATACCAAGGTCATCATAGGACTTTGGTCTAGGCTAGTAATCCAGTCAGAAAAAGCAGAGGGTAAATCAGCAAAACCAAGGAAACGCACATAGAGTAAAACACCCCAAATAATGGTAAAGATCATTACGGTCAGTTTTGCTGTTTCCATTAATGCGCCTTTTAATTCATTCCAACGCATGCCTTTTTTTAATGCCATACAGAGTATGACGAAGGCACCCAGTGAACCGGCTTCGGTAGGTGTGCCAACACCGCCATAAATACAAACGACAATAATACCAACCACAAAAAATATGGGCATAGCGGCGGGCAGTGATTCAAAGCGTTGTGCCCAGCTATAACCGGTCACAGGTGGGCCAAAATCCTTTCTGGTTTTGGCCATGAAGATAATCAGGCCAGCATAAACCAGTGCAGAAAAAGCCCCTGGCAAGAAACCCGCCATAAGCAGTGCGCCGACATCCTGCTCGACAATAATGGCGTAAATAACGAGTATTGCGGAAGGTGGAATGAGCGAGGCTAGCGTGCCACTGGCTGCTACTACGCCTGCTGCAAATCGTTTGTCGTAACCTAGTTTTAACATTTCGGGAATGGCGATTCGCGCAAATACGGCTGAAGTTGCAACCGATGCACCAGATACTGCAGCAAATCCAGCCGCTGACAATACGGTGGCAACACCCATGCCGCCTGGTAACCAGCCAACCCATCGCTTGGCTGCTTCAAAAAGGGCGCGAGTTAATCCAGCATGATAAGCCAGAAAGCCGATTAAAATAAACGTTGGGATGAGTGACAGCGAAAGGGTCGATACTTTTGAATGGGGTATGGTGCCGGCCATTTTTATCGCAACCAAAATACCCCTATCGAACCCCATTTTTGCTGAGAATATCCAGACCAAACCAATGAATCCAGCCATCGCTGCGGCAAAGGCGACGCGGACACCAATCAGTACCAACACCAACATTACCCCAGTGACCCATAAGCCAATTGAAATGGAGTCCATTTGCCCCAGTGTTTCGAACAAGCTCACTTTCCCTCTCCTTTTTGAACTTCTCCCATAAGAGATTCAGCCTCTGCTGCGGCTACGGCCGCGGCATCTTCAATTAATGGCACGGCAACAGGGGTGTCGCCTCCTTCTTTCACGGCGCGACTATAGGCCCAGATTTGTAAAATTAGGCGCAGTGCTAGAATGCTAAGTGCAACCGGAACGATGAGTTTAGCTGGCCAGATTGGAAGGTTGATATCCATTGACGAGTCGCCAATTTGATAAGCCCTAAGGAAATGTAAAAAAGAGCCATAAATGAGTACCAGAGTGACACCCAACATCAAGATGACGGATAATAATTCGGTGATCCATAAAGGCCGTCCTTGAATTCTACCTACTAGCATATCCATTCGAATATGGCCGCCTTCACGCTGCGTGAAGGCAATGCCAAGAAAAGCAAAAAAGGCCATGGACTGTTCGACCCAATCGATATAGCCAGACACGGGTAACGAGAAAATCCAGCGACCCAGTACATTTGTTGTGGCAAGGAATACGAGCAAAAAAATGACGATGCCACCAGCCAAAGTCAGTACAGTTTCAAACTTGAGGAATAATCTGTCGATCTTACTCAGATAGCTATTGTCTTCTAGCACTCTATTCGAACTCGACATGAAATATCTCCAGGCAGAAAAACATTGCCGCAGGCAATGTCTTAAAATTAATTGCTGTAAGACGCCAACAGGATATTGTTGTGGCTAATGCCACAATTCATTGTGATGATTCTACTGGCATTTAAATGGATACTGGCCAAAGCCAGCATGACAACCTTATTTAATTTAACCGCATGCTACCGCAAAAGATTCTGCGGCAGCATGCGTTTTAACTTTATTGACTATTTTACTGGTTGAATAAATCTTCAGTGAAGTCATAAAGCGCTTTTGAATCAAATTGATCAGCGTATTTTTTGATCCAAGCTGCGCGAACTGATGTTGCTAATTGATCTAATTCAGCTGTTTGAGCCGGCGAAAAAGTAACACTGACTAAGCCTGCCTCTTTAACTGCTTGCTTATACTTCTTTGTTGCATTGTTGTTGTAGTTGTCAACATAAAATGTAATTGCTTCATCTACAGACCCTAGTAGCGCCTGACGATTTGAATCGCTCAATGCATTTAAGGCGTCAGTATTGACTACGACTGGGCAGTTGGCAGAACCAAGATTCAAGTTAGTTGAAGCCCATTTTCCTACCTTGAAGGTTTTGGTTGCAACGTGGGCATGGGGTGCAAATGTAGCCGCATCAATAACGCCTGAATCCATCGACTGACGAACTTCCGAGAAGGGTACTCCCGTTTTAACCGCACCTAATTTACCCAAAACACCCATGATGCCACCAGGACCTCGAACTCTCAGACCGCTGAACTCTGACAGTTCGGTCATTGGCTCTGATTTACTCACAATGTTGTATTGTGGCATGGGTGTTGGCATTAAGATGGTTGCATTCCAGCGTGCAAGGTCCTTTATCACAATGGGGTTCTGATAAACTTTGGTATAAATTTCGGCTGAACGAGCAAGCGATACATCTTTTGCAAACGGTAGTTCTGTGACTGTGATGGTTGGGTTTTTATCGCTGTGATAAAACGAGCAAAACTGGGCCATTTCGAAAGCACCAAATGAAATACCGTCGAGGTTCTCTTTTGATTTAGACAGTCCGCCATAAGAGATATTGAGCTTGAATTCACCATTAGTTTTACTACTCACTAATGCTGCCAACTTTTCTACATTTTCAGTAAATGCACGCTGTTTACCCCAAAGTGAAACATTCCATTCGGTTGCTGCATGAACTTGTGTTGCCAGCAGGCTGGCACCGATAACTGATGTTAAAATAATGTGTTTGATTTTCATAAATACTCCAGTGGTTTATCCTAAGTAGGTTTTTTAAAATCTATTTTTGTAATCACTCAATGCAACATTATCACTTTACAATTAACGTGCCAGATTGTTTGAAGTGATATTTATTAACAGGTTAAAAAATATTTGAGCGTTTAAGCGGTAACGATGAGAAATATAATGCTTATTAAACGGTCTTAATAAGACAGTTTATTCCTAATTTTTGTTTGATTTAAGTCTATTATTCCAAGTTTAGGTCAATTAGGCTATTTTTTATAGTCGGCAGTAATAATTTGAAATCGAGTTATCTTTTGATTGAAGGTACGCCGCTCGAGTTTGAGGTCTTCAAGCACTGCCGATACTTTGCCCTTATGCTGGCTTAGTTTACTTCTAATGAGGTTTTCTTCATAAGCGTCTACTTGCTGTTTAAGTGACATTTCAGCGTCTTCGATTAGATCATTGCCCGCTACCAGTGCATGGTCAATATCCTTACACCCATTGATAACAAAGCGGGTTGCAACATTAATTAACTCTCTGATATTGCCAGGCCAGTCATAGTTTAATAAGGCTTGTTCTGTGGCGTGGGATAAAGGGCTGTATGTGATCGTAAAACTGTCACAATTTTTGCGAACGAAATATTCAAATAAAATCAGAATGTCTTCTTTACGTTGACGCAAAGGTGGAATATTGCATTCCCCAACCTGCAGACGAAAGTATAAATCTTGACGGAAACTCACATGGTTTCTTAAGTCGTCTTTGCTCGCAGAGATAATACGAAAATTGGTATGTATTTCCTTGTTACTGCCAAGCGGTGTTATGACGCCATCCTGAAATACACGCAGCAACTTTGCTTGAATAGAAGGCGGTAGGCTTTCAATTTCATCAAGAAATAAGCTCCCGCCAGTGGCAAATTCTAGCTTGCCAACGCGTGAGCTAGAGGCATCGGTAAAAGCGCCTTTTATATATCCAAATAACTCTGCTTCCGCCAAATGGTCTGGTATTGCAGCGCAGTTCAGTGTGACGAAAGGGCCTTGACTGCGGTCACTATAGTCATGAAGGCAACGCGCAACTAACTCTTTACCTGTGCCCGTCTCACCAGAGATCAAAACTGGAATGTCCATAGGTGCAAACTTTAGCAAGTTCTGTTTGAGCTGTTTAACCATTGAGCAATGGCCAATAATGCGTTGATCAATTGATTGGTGTTCTTCCAGTTTTTGTCTTGCATGTAGCAGAGATAAGCTAAGAAAACGTTTGTCTACAGCCCGCTGAATGCTCTTGAGCAGTCGGTCGGTATCGACGGGTTTCTCGATAAAGTCATAGACGCCATATTTCATTGCTTCAACGGCAATGGTGATATCACCATAACCCGTCATGAGAATAACTGGGATATTGGCATCGAGTGCGTTGACTTTTTTTGAAAACTCCAGCCCATCTCCGCCTGGCATTCGTAGATCGGTGATGATGACAACGGGTGATTGAGCGTTCAATCTTGCAAGTACTGGTTTAGGAGAATCAAATTCTTGAATATGTTGGTATTGAGTCGAAAGCAAATCGACCATGTTTTCGCGTACGTCTTTATCGTCGTCGATGACAATAATAGTGATCGATTGCTGATTAAGGTCAGATAATTGAGTCATTTTTTGTTGGCCAATTTAATACTTGTCGAAGCTAATCAATGTCGAGTGGCAGGGTAATTGTGAACCGCGCGCCCTGTGGACGGTTCTCGGCCACAATAGAACCATGATATTCTTGAATTATCTCGTAACAAATAGACAAACCAAGCCCAAGCCCTTTACCGATGTCTTTAGTGGTGAAGTAGGGATCAAATAACTGTCCCATGACACGCGAATTAATTCCATCACCCTGATCTTCAATTGTAATGATCGCTTTATTATAAAGAGATACCATGGCAATAGTAATAACAGGTTGCTCACATTGTTGCATGGCATCGATCGCGTTCTGAATGATATTCGTTAAAACAAGATCGAGTTTAAGAGGGTTTATTTTTACCGTCACTAAAGACTGCAGGTTTTCTAAATTAATATTTACCTTTTTTTCTTTAAGTTTATCCTGATACAGGTTAATGGATTGTTTTATTAGTAATGCCAGATCCTGACGCTGGATATCCTCACCATCTTCGTATGAAAAATACTTCAATAGCTTAATTACATTGTTCATTTTCTCACTGAGAGGGGCCAAACGAGAAATGGAACGGACAGCCCCTGTCCAGTCATCCTTATTAACCTTTAATTGGGCTGCCGTAATAGAGCTGTTCATGGCAGAAAGGGGTTGGCTAAGCTCATGCACCACCGTGGCGGCCATCTGTCCCAACGCAGCCGCTTTACTTTGTTGAACCATTACCGCCTGTGCGTCGCGTAAAGCCTGAGTTCTATGCTCGACCTGTTCTTCTAATGATTCATTGAGTTTGATAACCGCCTGTTCCGCTTTCTGTCGTTTTTCAATGTTGATCAATGTCACTAATAGACGGGTATCATTTTCTATATTGGCTTGGCTGATGGCAAACATGACAGGTGTCGACTGTTGGTTTTGGCTTAAAACGGTGGTTTCATGAAAGGGAACCATCACATCGCTAGACTGTAATAGATAACTTTCAAATGGCGCAATCATTCGCATATCTAGAACTGATTGAATCGGAACAGGTGGGTGTTTTTCAGTCAATGTATCGAGTTGTAGAAGGCCTCTAGCGGCATCGTTTAAAAATAATATGTTGCCCTGTTGATTTATGGAGACAACCCCTATCTGTATTTTATCGATAATGGTTTCTAGTTCACGACTGTGCCTGAGCTCATCATCAGCGGCTTGCTTTCGTGACAATAGCTTTGACTGTCGCTCTCGATAGTATAAATAACCTAAAGAAAGTGCGCCTAAAAAAATGACAAAGAATATGAAGGCATTTTGAGTAAATCGACTGTTTTTTTCTAGATAGTATAGGTTCCAACGGGTGTCTGTTATGGGAAACGAATTAACCAAATAGGCTTCATCATCAATTATCCAAAAAGACAGCGAAAGATTTAGGTAGCGAGCCAGCTCATAGGTTTTCTGGAATAGACTGGATATTCTAGTTTTACCAAACTGCTGTTGTTTGAGCATTGAAAACTGCAACTGTTCGGATAGTGGTCCCACACTTTTATACCGCCATTGTTCCTTTCCGCTAAGGATAATGACATTGTTTTGAGACGCGACTAGTATGTTCTGTCCTGCATCACGCCAGCTCTCCTCCCACTCACGTAAGTCCAGCTTCACTACAATGACACCAATAACGTTGCCTTCGATATTTAACACTGGCTCAGAAATGAAGAAGCCAGGTATACCCGTCGTAGCACCGATAGCGTAGTAGAACTGTCGGATCTTTTTTTCAATGGCATTTTTGAAGTAGGGCCTAAAGGAATAGTTTTGATGCAGGAAGCTGCCGTTTTGGTCAAAGTTGCTGGCTGCAAGCACCTTCCCAGTTCTATTCATTAAGTAAACTGCGCTGGCACCAGAACGATTAGCTACAAATTGAAGTTGACGATTTAAATTGTCCTGATCACTATCCTGGTGTTTATTTTGGTTGATCAGTGAATTTTGAACATTATCGTCACTAGCCAATAAGGCGGGTAAATACTCATATTGACTGATGGACGCTTTAAAAGATTGCTGGAAAAAACGTGTACTAGAAGGTTGCTCAAGATTCCATGAGTTGAGCTGGAAACAATAGAAAGCAATGCTGATAATCAATGAAAATAGACACAAAAATAAGGGGGGCGCTATTAGTTTTGACTTCATAAGCTTTTAACGTAGGGCGAAAAAATTTATTCAGAAGAGTCTTTATTTTGCACTATTAAAGTGCGTTTTCCCATAACGGGTGTTTTACTTCAGATCAGTATACCAACGAGAAAATGGTCTGAAAAGCGATTAAAGTTAGGTAGTAGTATTATATTCCAGCATTGTTTTAAATCGGTAATATTCAATTAACCCATTGATTATAAACAGTTAAAAATAATTTTATTTTTCTCTTAAAAACACCTTTTTATAAAACAAATTCAAATCCATATCGTTAGGGCGTATTTTTTAATCATAAATGACAGAGTTTGAGATGAAAAATAATTGAGAAGAAAATTTCAGCTGTGTAACCTCATTAAGTATTACTAACGAGAGGAGAAAACTGTGAAAATTGTTGCTGCTATTATCAAACCGTTCAAACTTGATGATGTTCGAACGGCATTGACCAACATTGGTATCAATGGCCTAACCGTTTACGAAGTGAAGGGTTTTGGTCGTCAAAAAGGTCACACTGAACTGTATCGAGGTGCCGAATATGTTGTTGACTATATTCCTAAAATGAAAATTGAAATTGCAGTTGAAGACGATCAAGTTGATGCCGTCGTCGACGCAATTATAGAAACCTCTAGAACAGGAAAAATTGGGGACGGAAAAATTTTCGTCACAAATCTAGAGCAAGTTATTCGAATTCGTACCGGTGAAACCGGCGCGACAGCACTTTAGGAGCGATCATGGAAACTCAAATATTTCATTTACAATACGCAATAGATACCTTTTATTTCCTTGTATGTGGTGCATTAGTGATGTGGATGGCAGCAGGATTTGCCATGTTAGAAGCGGGGCTCGTACGGTCAAAAAATACCACTGAAATTCTGACTAAAAACGTAGTGCTATATGCCGTTGCTTGCACCATGTATATGGTTATTGGTTACGACCTCATGTATGACGGCGGCATATTTTTGTCTGGCTTGTCAGGTGGGGATACGTTGGTTGCCGACGCACTCGCAGCATCTGTTGAAAATGGATTCGAAGGCGATGCTGTTTATTCAGCACCATCCGACTTTTTCTTTCAAGTGGTGTTTGTCGCGACCGCAATGTCGATTGTGTCAGGTGCAGTCGCAGAGAGAATGAAGCTTTGGGCATTCATTGCTTTTGCGATAGTCATGACTGGTTTTATCTATCCAGTAGAAGGTTATTGGACCTGGGGTGGTGGCAGCGTATTTGGCTTGTTTAGTTTGGGCGATGATTTTGGTTTTTCCGACTTTGCTGGTTCGGGTATTGTCCATTTAGCGGGTGCTGCTGCAGCATTGGCGGGTGTTTTATTGCTGGGTGCTAGAAAAGGTAAATATGGTAAGCAGGGGCAAGTCAATGCAATACCGGGTGCGAATATGCCTCTAGCAACCTTAGGTACTTTTATTCTGTGGATGGGCTGGTTTGGTTTTAATGGTGGTTCGGTACTCAAACTAGGCGATATTAGTAGTGCTAACGCTGTGGCTATGGTCTTTGTAAATACTAACGCTGCTGCTGCAGGGGGTGTTGTGGCCGCCTTAGTACTAGCTAGAATATTGTTTGGCAAGGCCGACCTAACGATGGTATTGAATGGCGCGCTTGCTGGGCTAGTGGCTATTACGGCTGAACCTTCTACACCAACAGCGCTTGAAGCCAGTTTAATTGGTGCGGTGGGTGGCATTATTGTTGTATTTGCCATAATTTCTTTGGATAAATTAAGGATTGATGATCCAGTTGGTGCAATATCGGTTCATGGCGTAGTGGGCGTTTGGGGGTTACTTGCTGTGCCGCTAACCAATGATGGGGCCAGTTTTATAGGCCAGATTGTTGGTGCTCTGGTGATCTTCTTCTGGGTTTTCTCAGCCAGCTTAGTGACTTGGTATTTGATTAAGAAAGTGATGGGTATTCGAGTGAGTGAAGAGCAAGAATATGATGGTGTCGATCTGACTGAATGCGGTATGGAAGCGTATCCAGAGTTTACCAACAAGTAGAAATAGAAAAACTGAATCGGTGCTGTGCTCAATTCAAGTGGCGCACACCGATTCAGGCTTTAAAGTTTAACTGCCCTCAATAATACAAAGATCACGGATAGAAGCACCTTTGGCAAATACCAGTGCTTCACCATACGCGTCGGATTGATAACAACGCTCAGCGTCTTCAAAGCTTGGGAACTCGACAATAACATTTCGGGCTCGTTCATTGCCTTCTAACCATACGGTTCGTGATCCCCGAGCAAGAAATTTTCCACCGTGAGCTTCGATGGGCGCAGTCGCAAGTTTTGCATATTCAGCGTAAGCGTCAGCGTCTGTTACTTCAACATGTCCAATCCAGTAAGCAGTCATTTAAGTCTCTCAGTTAAGGTGAATTATGGATAGCTTAGCGCATATTGGGAGCCCATAAAATAGTTAATCTTTAGGTTAATAGCACAAAGTAGGTATAACGTAGGCACTAAAAACTTAAACTGCAATGTTTTAAGAAATGCAAGAGCAAGATTTAGTAAATAACACTTTGTTCAAATAAATGAAGTCGTAAACCTGTATAAGAAATGAAGTCAGTGTCAGTGAATGAGCCTTTCATTATTTGACCGAAATATATTATAAAGTTAAATGATGTTCCCCCGTCCCCTTTTTTAGTTATAAGCTGAAGGTTCTATATTAGAGGGGGCAGTCTGACGTTAATAATGGGTAAAAACTGATTATTTTCATTCATTTAGAATAAAATTGATGTTATAGTTTTTGTGGTCTGACATGATTTATAAAGTTTAAGAAGGTTGTTTTATTTTCTATCACCTTTTTAAAGTTAATTTTTATATATAGAATTTAAATATTTCAAGTGGAGAATTAGACATGGTTGAAGTAAACGAGGAAGTTAAGGCGTCAGAAGAAGTTGAAGAATTAATTTCATTAACTTCGCTAGAAGCGGCTAATAAGACCTCTAAGACCTATATGTATGCAGCAATGGGTGTTGGTCTTATTCCAGTACCATTAGTAGATTTTGCAGCTATTTCTCTTATTCAGCTGAAGATGGTTCATAGCTTAGCTAAGCACTACGACATTCCCTTTTCTAAAGATGTCGGCAAAGCAGTTATTTCATCGTTAGTTGGTGGTGTTTTACCCGCACCAGTGGGAATGGGGTTTGCAAGTTTAACTAAGGCAATACCAGTGGTTGGTCCCTTAATAGGTGCAGCTAGCGTACCCTTATTTGCTGGTGCTTCAACTTATGCCTTGTCTCGTGTATTCATTCAGCATTTTGAAGCGGGTGGAACATTTTTAAGTTTCGACCCTGAAGCTGTACGTGATTATTTCTTTGAGCAGTACCAAAAAGGTAAATCTGTTTTTAAAGATATGAAAAAATCTAAGAATACTGTTGAGTAGATTTGAATTTAAAAGTGGAGACCTCTCCACTTTTTTAATAAATGAGAAGAGGTAGCATCTAAATTATAGTGTGTCACTAAAAGTGAACTTTTCTCTTTAATGCTCGAATGAAAAGAAAAGCCTAAATACGTTTAATAATTCAGTAAAAACTCTCTAAAATCCAAAAAATTAGTTTTATTAACTCCTGTCTCTTATACACATCTCCGAGCCCACGAGACGCTACGCTAT
>CAJXUC010000054.1 GCA_913061315.1 uncultured Gammaproteobacteria bacterium
TCTACACGTAAGGAGTCGTCGGCAGCGTCAGATGTGTATAAGAGACAGTTATTACTCCTGCTGCCCTTATGGTTCAGGCGTCGATGGTTGGGCTAATTTAACCAGTGTTGTTTTCGGTTGCCCTTGAGATGTTCTAATGGCAACCTCGGCTAACTTTCATATAAAAATTAACTTGAAGTAAAAGTTGCGATCACATTGCTAAACTAATGACAGCTCCGCAGGTAGCAAAGACTCAGAAGCTAGCTCATGAATGTCTCGCTAAAAATTACATGGATTGCTGATTTAAGGCTGATTTCAAGCATCTACAATAGTCACTAGATCGACCTTTTAAAAAGTTTCTTGTTAAGTGATATGTTGATGGCGTTTTTTGGACATAGGTTGCTAGTTATCCATGATTAGCAGGATGTCTTTATGTATAACAAGTGTATGGAGTTCTGTAACAGGGTAACCATCATAGACGGCGTAAGCAGTATCGTTCTGGGCAATGATTCGCTCTGGGTCCATCGAACAAAACAAACAATTGTTAGTCATGGTTGCCTATGCGGTGGCAGTTTATTAATCGATTCTGACAGCTGATCCAGCTCCCATTCACCCGAACCATAACGACCTGTAGTAATAGAATTGTCAGTATGACCCATTAATGCAGATATTAAATGTGGTTCTACCTTAGCTGCCTTCAGGTAATCAACAAAGCTATGCCTGAAAGAGTGAAACGACTTCTTAGAGTCAGTGATACCGATATCAGATTTGAATGTACTGAACCATCTGGATGCATTCTTGGCATAACCATCTCTTGACGAAGGTAGCTCGGGAAACAGCCTGTCAGAGACGTCTAGAGCCGTTAAATCATTCACGTGCTGTATGAATCCAGAGCTAACTAACGCATTGTGTATAGGCACTCTACGTCTACTAGAGGTCGTCTTAAGGCGCTTGTCATCAGTATCATCATTAATATCCAAGTACCAGAAATCACCTTCCTTTTGAATGTCAGATAAGTGCAGCTGGCATAGCTCATTAATTCTGGCTCCAGTGTAGTAGCCAAGCATTGGTAGCCATTTTTGATATTCTTTCTTGAGCCGGCTATTAGTTTTGAATATCGTATCTATATCGAACTGATCGAATGGGTATCTCTCTTTAGCTGCTGACTTACCCTTGTTGGATTTAAGCTGTAAGCCTTCAAATACATTATCTACAATATAGCCATGACGTTTAGCCCAGGACATTAATGAGCCAACTCTAGTGATATGTTTTCTAACAGTGGTGGTTGATATAGGTGTGTGGCCTAAAGCAATAATGTCGTCTATGCTCAAACCACGGTACTCAGACTTCTTGTTTAGGTGAGGCGGTATTTTAAGCAGGGTTTCTTTGTATCGCCTAGACAACCCATAGTTTAGGTCAATAGAAGTGATCAGAGCACCAAGTATGTCTATTAAGAGGGCGTATACAGCTCGATATTCTTGTGCTGACTTCTCAGTCCAAGCATTAGTTGATTCTTGCTCTTCGCAATATTTATCGACTATTACAGACAGGGCAGTTGATTGTAAAGATTGGTTAGAGCTTTGATGAGTATCTATTGGAGTATGTTGTTCCTGCCATTTGTTGGCTAGTTCAAAATCTTTTTCATCATCACCAGTATCAATTGTTACTTCACTATTGTTTGATTTAACAGTGATAAATCCCAAGCGATGATTCTTCGGCATACTTCTTACCCGTGCAAACTCGTGCTTATAGCGTTGGATAAATCGAAGGCAATTAATACCTGCATCCAACTTATCGCGTGTTTTAAGTGATCTCTTGAGTGCTTTTATACCGAAGTGGTGGTGTAAATCAGGCGGTATATTCAACCTTACATAGAATATACCGCTCGATTCATTCTTTACTAAGTAACGATTAACAAGGTTCATGTGTACTACCAATGTGTACTAATCCAAATGAATTGGTCTAGTACCCCTTATCAATCAAACACTTAGCCTTTTTTGGTGGAGACGGCGGGAATCGAACCCGCGTCCGCCAGCCCTCTGCCATTGGCTCTACATGCTTATTCCGACTTTAATTTAACTACGTGCTACCCGCCGGACGGGGAAGACACGCAGCTGGCTCGGTATTTGTTTAGTGCTTTGGCCCCGAACAAGCCTCCATCACGATTCTATGAGAGCGATGCCGGAGTGTTCCGAAGAACCTGGACGCATAGACACGTATCCAGTCCGACAGCAGTCTACCGGAGTTTAAGCGGCGATTGCGTAGTTGTCATCGTTTGCAACTATAATTTGCAGAAAGTTTAACGAGTTTGTCTACATTCTCGGCATGCACCTCAGGTTTTGCGACCCACGTCGAAGCCAAGTCGTCCCCAGGAAATAATATTATAGCTTAACCATGACTGTTTGTGTTGGAGCATGTGTCATTTTCCGCTATTATTTGCGCTTCTTTTTTCGCCCCAACCTCTGTGTTGCCGCTAATATGCTTTGTCTCCCTGGTAGTCCTGCTTTATCTGATTTCAGACTTCAAAAATTACATCAACAATGCGTTAATCATGGGGTGAAACTCAGTAAAGTTAGTGGTCGTTTTATTCATTTGATTGATTTAGCCAGCACTGAGTGGTCGGAAGCGAACGATGCGGTTTTACGCAGTTTGCTGACTTATGGCCCTATGTCAGAAGCGGTCGATTCTGAGGGTACTGATTTTTTTGTGATTCCCCGTCTGGGTACGATTTCTCCTTGGTCGAGTAAGGCGACTGATATTGCGCATCACTGCGGATTGTCGGCAATCCGTCGTATTGAGCGAGGCATTCATTTTAGGGTTGAGTTAACAGAGCCTTGTGATTCTTTTGGTTTGATTGAATCGTTACTGCATGATCGTATGACGGATCAAGTATTCCGGTCGCTAGCGGATTGTGAGCCGTTATTTCAAACCCACCAACCCCGACCTTTGCTTGAAATTGATTTGTCAGTGGATGGACAAAAGGCTTTGGCGTTGGCCAATATTGAACTGGGTTTAGCGCTCACAGATGACGAGATTGCTTATTTAATTAATGCCTATGCGGGCTTAAAGCGCAATCCAACCGATGTTGAGTTGATGATGTTTGCTCAGGCGAACTCGGAACACTGTCGGCACAAGATTTTTAATTCAGATTGGACGATCGATGGTGAGGAGAAGGACATTTCGCTGTTTGGTATGATTAAAAATACCTTTGCGATGAATAAAAACGGGGTGTTGTCGGCGTATCACGATAACTCAGCTGTTATTGAGGGTTTTCCGGGCAGTAAGTTTGCACCCGCCACTGAGGGTGCTCAATATGGTTATGAAGACGCTCGGATCGACATTTTGATGAAGGTTGAAACGCATAATCACCCGACGGCTATTTCGCCTTTTCCAGGGGCTGCGACGGGCTCAGGCGGTGAGATTCGGGACGAAGGTGCGACTGGCATTGGGTCGAAACCGAAAGCGGGCTTATGCGGCTTTTCGGTGTCTAATTTGAATATCCCAGGTTTTGTGCAGCCTTGGGAAGTTGATAATGGTAAACCTGATCGAATTGCATCTGCACTGGACATTATGATTGAAGGTCCGATTGGTGCCGCGTCGTTTAACAATGAGTTTGGTCGTCCTAATACCTGTGGCTACTTTAGAACCTATGAGCAAACGGTGAAGACGCATGATGGCGATGAGATTCGCGGCTATCACAAGCCGATTATGGTTGCTGGTGGTGTTGGTTCGATTCGACCTGAGCATATTGATAAGGGCATTATTCCTGCGGGTGCTAATATTATTGTGCTGGGTGGTCCAGCTATGTTGATTGGCTTGGGTGGCAGTGCGGCTTCGTCGATGGCCAGTGGTAGCAGTAAAGAGAATTTAGATTTCGCCTCTGTACAACGCGGTAATCCTGAAATGGAACGTCGCGTTCAAGAAGTGATCGATCGCTGTTTTGCTCAAGGTGAGTCTAATCCTATTATTTCAATTCACGATGTGGGTGCGGGTGGTTTGTCTAACGCTTTACCCGAATTGGTGAACGATGCTGGCCGAGGTGCCGAATTAAATTTACGTGCCGTGCCAAACGATGAGCCCGGTATGTCGCCGATGGAAATTTGGTGTAACGAAAGCCAGGAACGTTATGTGCTGGCGGTTTCAGATGAGCGATTGGCTGATTTTGAAAAACTATGCGAGCGAGAGCGTTGTATTTATGCGGTGCTTGGCAGGGCCACTGAAGATAAAACGTTGCGGGTTAAAGATGCACATTTTGACAATTATCCAGTTGATATGCCGCTGGAGATTCTATTAGGGAAGGCGCCGAAAATGCACCGTGATGTGCAGCATGTAACGGTGACTCAGCCTCCCTTTGATCGGTCGAATATCAATATTAAAGAGGCCCTGGTTCGTGTGCTTCATTTACCTGCCGTTGCGGATAAAACTTTTTTGGTCAGTATTGGTGATCGCTCGGTGAGTGGATTGGTGAGCCGTGATCAAATGGTTGGCCCTTGGCAAGTGCCTGTGGCGAATGCATCGGTCACTTTAACAGACTACATCAGTTTCACCGGTGAAGTTATGAGCATGGGCGAAAAGGCCCCACTGGCAATATTAGATGCCCCCGCCTCTGGCCGAATGGCGATCGGTGAAGCTTTGACGAACATGACGTCGGCTTATGTGGGTGATTTATCCCGCACCGTGTTTTCGGCTAACTGGATGGCTGCGGCTGGACATGAGGGTGAGGATGCCCGTTTGTTCGATACCGTAAAAGCCGTGGGTATGGAAATATGTCCGCAGCTGGGCATTGCAATTCCGGTTGGTAAGGATTCCTTATCGATGAAGACCACCTGGCAGGACGACACTGGTGACCACTCAGTAACATCCCCTTTGTCGGTCATTATTTCAGCTTTTGCACCGGTGCTTGATGTGCGTAAAACAGTCACGCCGGATCTTAAATCGGGTGAGCCAGGATCGCAGTTAATTTTGCTAGACCTAGGGCAGGGCAAGAACCGGCTGGGTGCTTCGGCACTGGCACAGGTATATCAACAAACAGGTGATGTTTGCCCTGATCTGGATGATCCTGAGTTATTTAAATCGTTCTTTAAAGCGATACAAATACTGCTCGAAAAAGAAGCCATTTTGGCCTATCACGATCGATCGGATGGTGGACTATTGACGACACTTTGTGAAATGGCATTTGCTGGGCGTCAGGGTGTTTCTTGCGATGTATCAAATTTGGGTTCTGATGTCCTATCGGTGTTGTTCGCCGAAGAGCTTGGGGCGGTTATACAGGTATCGCAATCCAAGTTAGAGTTAGTTGAAGACACCTTGTTAGAACATGGGCTAGCCGCTATATCTCATGCTATTGGTCAACCTGAGGATTCAGAATCGTTTATTATCAATTACTTAGGTGATATTATTATAAACGATTCTATTGTTGATTTAAAACGCGCCTGGTCAGAGACTAGCTACCAGATGCAAAAGCTACGGGATAACCCCGAGTGTGCGCAACAGGAATACGATTTGATTCTGGATAATGTGAAGCCTTCTTTATTCTCCAAATTAAGCTTTAACCCAAAACAGGATATTGCGGCTAAATATATGGGTGGTACGCGCCCCAAGATTGCCATTTTGAGAGAAGAGGGCGTGAATGGTCAGGTAGAACTTGCGGCCGCTTTTGAGCGAGCTGGGTTTGATGCGTTTGATGTCCACATGAGCGATATTTTGGCTGGTCGCGTTAGCTTGAATGATTTTCAGGGCCTAGCGGCCTGTGGCGGTTTCTCTTACGGGGACGTTTTGGGCGCGGGTGAAGGCTGGGCTAAATCAATATTGTACAGTCCAAGAGCCTTTGATGAGTTCTCAGCCTTTTTTGATAGAAGCGATAGCTTTGGTCTAGGGGTTTGTAATGGTTGCCAAATGATGTCGAATTTGTTTGAGATTATACCGGGTGCAACCGATTGGCCAAAGTTTGTGCGAAACAAGTCAGAACAGTTTGAAGCACGCACAACGATGGTCGAAATACTTGAGTCGCCGTCGTTTTTCTTCGATGGCATGCAGGGTTCGATGATGCCAGTCGTTGTAGCTCATGGTGAGGGACAGGTCGAAAGCAGACACGCCTCTAATCAACAACTGCTTGATCAGAAACAAGCGTGTTTTCGATATGTGAATGCTCATGGGCAGCCCAGTGAGCAGTATCCAATTAATCCCAATGGGTCTGCACTGGGTTTAAATGCTTTCACGAATGACGATGGCCGTTTCACGATTATGATGCCGCATCCTGAACGTATTTTTCGAAGTGTTCAAAATTCGTGGCAATCACCTGATTGGCCTGAGTATGGACCATGGATGCGACTGTTCCGTAATGCTCGACAATGGATGAAGTAACGGATAGCTGAACTAACAATTAGCCACTTTGTCCAAATGCTTTATTAAATTTTATAGGTTGCTTGTGACTCAATTTAAATTTAAGACCGATATTG
Source organism: uncultured Gammaproteobacteria bacterium (assembly GCA_913061315.1). Classification (GTDB taxonomy): domain Bacteria; phylum Pseudomonadota; class Gammaproteobacteria. The sequence continues at coordinate 6,438 of CAJXUC010000054.1, forward strand.
CTCCTTCGCAGATTACTCCCGAGTCAATTTACGAGAAACGTCGAGAGTTTATGATTACCAGCGGGGTATTGGGCACTGCTTTGTTGCTGAACCCATGGACATCAGCCCGTGCCTCTGTGGCGATAAGTGATTACAAACCCAATGTAGTGAATACGGGCGAAGCGTTGACGTCTGAAAAAGATGCGACGACTTATAATAACTTTTATGAATTTGGCACGGGTAAGACCGACCCGTTGCAAAACGCCCAAAACTTGAATACCGATGACTGGAAAATTACGGTCAGTGGCGAGTGTGACAAGCCTGGCGAGTATGCACTCGAAGATTTAGTCAAACCTTTCGACATAGAAGAACGCATTTATCGTTTACGCTGTGTCGAAGCCTGGTCGATGGTTATTCCCTGGCTAGGTGTGCCAATGGCTTCTATTTTAAAGTCATTGCAGCCGACGTCTAAAGCCAAGTATGTGGCTTTTAAAACGCTTCTAGACCCTGAACAAATGCCTGGACAGAAACGCTCTGTCTTGCAGTGGCCCTATGAAGAGGGTTTACGAATCGATGAAGCGATGAATCCTTTGACGCTTTTCGCTGTTGGTATGTATGGTAAAACCATGCCGAATCAAAACGGTGCCCCGGTGCGTTTGGTCGTGCCCTGGAAGTATGGTTTTAAGAGCATCAAGTCCATTGTCAGTATTGAATTCACTGAGGAACAGCCGCAAACCAGTTGGAATATTTCGGGGCCAAATGAATATGGCTTTTATTCCAATGTGAACCCTGAGGTCAACCATCCGCGTTGGTCGCAAAAAAAAGAACGCAGAATTGGTGAGATTTTTAAACAAAAAACACGAATGTTTAATGGCTATGAAACAGAAGTTGCCCACCTGTATAAAGATATGAACTTAAAAACTTATTTTTAACAGTGCCTTAGTTTGTCAAAGGCTTACTTCACTATCTGAGTGTCGCATTTTGATCCAAATGGCCGATGTATTAAAATCTACAGCAGCTAAACCACTGGTTTTTATGCTTTGTCTAGCGCCTATGCTTCTGCTGGTTTGGAATGCTTTGTATGGTGATTTAGGCGCTAATCCTGTTGAAACAATTACCCACGAAACTGGCGAATGGGGGCTAAGGTTCTTGCTCATTACGTTGGCTATCTCACCGTTAAGGCAATGGTTTGGGTTAGCGGTATTAATGCGCTTTAGACGAATGCTGGGTTTAACTGTTTTCTTTTACGCCTGCTGCCATTTCATGATTTGGCTTATAGCGGATCATTCGCTCAACTTTACCGATATGGTCGAAGACATTATCGATAGACCCTTTATCGCACTGGGCTTTAGTTCGTTGGTCTTATTGATACCGCTAGCCATAACTTCTAATCAGGCCAGTGTTCGTCGATTAGGTAGGCACTGGAAAAAATTACATCAGCTAACTTACTGGGTTACCCTTCTCGTAATATTGCATTTTATCTGGCTGGTTAAAGCCGATTACTTAGAAGCTGGTATCTATGCCGTGGTCGCCTTCAGTCTTTTGTTACAACGCCTCCCCCTTAGAAAGTGGATTTTTACCAAAGCCTCGGTCTAGCCTGAGACTTCCTGTTTGGACTGGCATAGAATGCAATTAGGCGTGTGAGGACGGGCTTGAAGTCGCGCGAGTGCAATGGGCTCGTCACATATCTGGCATTGCCCATATTGGTCTAATTCGATTCGCTTTAACGCAGTGTCTATCTGCAGTAATAAGGCGATGGACTGGCTCCGGTTGGCAGTGGCCATTTGCTGTTGTTGTATGGCATCGATACGCGATATACGACCCACCGACTGCTGATCTAAGGTGACAGGTCTTGAGGCATCATCTGATTCCAATAATTGGAGCTTTAGCGTTTGCTGTTGTGCTACTAATTGTAACTGGAGGTTTGAAATTGTTTGTTCAGTCAGTAACTCGATGGTCAATTTTTATCCTCTGCAATTTTTTGAGAGTAATATTAAAACGTTGATCTTAAAAACTAAAGGTTGAGATTGGTTCGACTTTTTTATAATGACATTATTTACTGAGTATCAGCTTAAATTAACACCTATTATTAATTAACTGGCAAGGTCAACTAGGGGACGATAGCCACTGAGTTCAATCTAAACGGACGTTTCATTATCTTTAATCAACTCAAATAATTTGGCAATATTACTTCGAGCCTGAGCTTCATAATGCTCATTAAAATAATCACTCTTAAAAAATGATGGCTGATTTAACAGCGATAGCTGAAATGACATTTGCTTTCGATTATAGTCTTCGTCAGGTATATGATTCAATTCAGCCCGCACACTTTTATTATCATTTAAAAACTCGTCCCAGGGTAAACCAAAGCTTGATAAATCAATGTCGACCATCAACTTAGTGTCACTATTGGTAATAGGTGACGTGTTATGGCGGGTCGCCATGATGTGTTGGTAAACAGTGTCGCGAAATTCGTTATTAAATAGGCCGTCGGTTAATGTCATGAATAAATTGGCACTGAACTGCTCGTTTTGGCTATCTTCAATCTGATAAATGACGTCATGAAACCAGATGGCTAATTCGACTGCGTCAGGATTTTCGAATAATGCTGAGACTTGATCAAATAATGCGAGGCATCTATGGATGTGCGTAAGATTGTGATAAACGCGGTGTGATTCATTATAGGCGTTCAGTAATTGTTGATAAACAATCTGGCTACCATCGAAAACATTAGATTGCTGACGCGACCATAAAGAGCGAAATCTTGCCAAATGTTCATCGGCTTGTGATATATCTGCTTGAGACATGCTTATCTAGCCTGCTTAATGAGTGCCAATTGCACTGTTTGGTTGTGCCAGTGGCATTTCTCGAGTGTGTTATTTAATTGTTGCATAACATCCAACGTTATCTCAGAACTTTAAGTTAATAATTTGAGTCATCTATCCGATTATATTCTCATGGCTATGGTTTGCACTTTTTATGACAGGCCAAGCTGTCTTGTCCAAAGATTAGCTGGTAAGGCTCTACACGGTCTTAATTCACAGCAATTGATTAGCAAACTAATCACCATTTCTAGAACAATAGATTGACATGAGAACCTGTTAAATTCAAAGAATTATATAAAATGAGATGAGTTATTGACAATTTCTATTAATTTCTCTTCACTTTTTCAATCTATTAATTACGGACTTTAACCATAATTAAACCCCTAGGCAGCAAACTGTAATGCTTTTCTTTTAACCCTATAAACCCATAATTTAACAAACTTGAACGCTTTTGATGTGTTCTGTTTCTTGTTTTGAGATTTTAATAAGTCAATGTTTGATCGACAACGGTCAAATATTAGTACTGAGAAAATGGATGAAACGATAACCAAAACTCGAATCGGTCCAGCAATAATACCCTTTACTCACTGCAGGTGTTGGCATCAAGAAGCTCGTTGAACACGTTACTGTCACGATCAACTGTTATCGATCTTAGTGTTATATAATGACCATTTGACGGGGCATAGAAGGTATACAATTAATTGATCGGTGCCTAGTTGATGAAGTGGTTGAAATAATTCACCCAAAGGGGCCTTAGGGATTTCGATCAGGCTTCAATGGTCATCAATCATTTCACCCGGTATCGATTTTATCAAACATGACGGACCGGTACCGGGTGCGCTCCTAAGCAATGGATGGGACTATCAAATAACTTATCCGTGTTAATCAGTGTTTAGATATCGAGTTTTTTGTACTTTATGCGATGAGGTTGATCAGCATTTTGTCCCATTCTTTGCTTACGATGAGTTTCATATTCTGAATAATTGCCTTCGTATGAGTACACCTGGCTTTCACCTTCAAAAGCAAGAATGTGAGTCGCAATGCGATCGAGAAACCAGCGATCATGTGATACCACTACGACGCAACCAGGAAAATCAAGAATAGCGTCTTCCAGTGCCCGCAGCGTTTCTACATCAAGGTCGTTGGTTGGCTCATCGAGCAGTAATAGATTGCCACCACTTTTTATTAGTTTTGCGAGGTGTAAACGATTGCGCTCTCCACCAGACAGATCTTTAACCAGCTTCTGTTGTGAGGCTCCTCGGAAGTTAAATCGAGAAACATAAGCACGTGAGGATACTTCGTAACCGCCGACAACGATGTTATCAAGACCATCTGACAGCTCCTCCCAAACAGTTTTATTGCCATCAAGCGCATCGCGTGACTGGTCGACATACGAAATTTTAACTGTTTCACCAATCGTCAGATTACCTTCATCCAGTGTTTCTTGGCCAACGAGAATATTAAATAGAGTCGACTTGCCTGCACCATTAGGGCCGACTATGCCAACAATACCGCCGCGAGGTAACCTAAACTCTAGGTCTTGATAGAGCAGCTTTTCACCGTAACCTTTTTTACCACCACTAATTTCAACAACCACATCACCCAGTCGAGGGCCCGGTGGAATATAAAGTTCCTGCGTTTCGGAACGTTTTTGATATTCTTGTGAGGACAGCTCTTCAAATCGCTTTAGGCGTGATTTACTTTTAGACTGACGACCTTTGGGATTAGAGTTAACCCATTCAAGCTCTGCCTTCATTGACTTTTGACGGGCTTTTTCAGAGCGCTCTTCATGCTCTAGTCGGTGTTGTTTTTGTTCCAACCAAGATGAGTAATTGCCCTGCCAAGGAATACCATGACCCCTATCCAGTTCAAGAATCCATCCTGCGACGTTATCAAGGAAGTATCTATCGTGTGTTACTGCGACCACAGTCCCTTGAAAGTCTTGTAAAAATCGTTCGAGCCAAGCCACTGACTCAGCATCTAAATGGTTGGTGGGTTCATCCAGAATTAACATGTCTGGGTTAGAAAGCAATAATTGGCATAGAGCAACTCGCCGCTTTTCACCACCAGACAGGTTTTCAACGGCGGCATCCCAAGGTGGTAGTCGAAGTGCATCAGCCGCAACTTCGAGTTTTCGGTCAAGTTCCCATGCACCAGCAGCATCAATTTTTTCCTGTAATACCGCTTGTTCGGCCATTAATACCTCGAAGTCTGCATCGGGTTCAGCAAATTTGGCACTAACTTCGTTAAACTGGTCTAGTATAGCCTTGGTTTCAGCGACGCCAATTTCAACATTACCCCGCACGTTTAGGCTTGAGTCTAGTTGTGGCTCCTGCGCTAGGTAGCCAATTTTGGTTCCAGTTTGAGGTCTAGCTTCGCCAAGAAACTCAGTGTCGATACCCGCCATAATTTTTAACAGTGTCGATTTGCCCGCACCGTTGTAACCTAAAACACCAATTTTGGCACCAGGAAAAAAGTTAAGTGAAATATCTTTCAGTATTTCATTCTGAGGCGGTACGATTTTGCTCACGCCATTCATGGTAAATATATATTGGGCCATTCAACTTTACCTCGTTAGAAATTTGACGACATTCTACCAGTGGAGGGTGCGCCATTAATATGCTAAATGTGCTTATATTTATTATTGTTCCTTTTTCCAATAGGGGCAATAACGAACTTAATTAGTCGTATCAGATGGTTGTTATAAGTAACTAATCTAAAGATATTGAGAAACCGTCTGAAATTGTGGGTGGATAGGAGATATTTCTCAGTTTGTTGCCGACGTAACTGGGCAATAGCTAGTACAATTAGTATGGTTAAAGTTTTTACTTCAGCTATTATTAAAAAAGCGCATTATATAATAATCAAATAAAACAATCGGCTAGCGAGAATCTCCTGAATGGATATGAAAAAAATGCAGCAAGAGAGTTACCTCTTTGGAAGTAACGCTGTATTCATCGAAGAGCTTTATGGCGAATATCTCAAAAATGAGAAGAATGTTGACGAGCACTGGCGACTTTGGTTCTCTAGTTTAGGGTCATCAGGTGTCGGTAATGGCTTGGTAAAAGATCACGATCATCTCGCAATTCAGGCTCAAGTTAAAAGTGCGGTGATGAACAAAAAGACGACGGGGCAAATCACCAATAGTACGCAGCATGAACACCAGTTAAAGCAAGTTTCTGTACTTCAGCTTATTAACGCTTACCGCATCAAGGGTCATCGTAAGGCGGATCTTGACCCGTTAAATAAACCCGATACCGATGCCATTCGTGATTTGACACTAGAGGGCCACAACCTCACTAATGACGACCTTGATACTGTTTTTAATACGGGATCTATGTGTGGTGTCGATCAGATCACTCTGCGTGAAGTCATTTCACGTTTAGAAAAAACTTATTGTGGTACGTTGGCTTCCGAGTATATGTATATGGAAAGCCTCACTCAAAAGCGCTGGATTCAAGAACATCTGGAGACGACTCAATCGACGCCTAATTTTCGGGAAGGTCGAAGAAATCGAATTTTAGATCGTGTTATCGCTGCTGAAAATCTTGAGAAATATTTGCACACGCGTTATATCGGGCAAAAGCGTTTCTCATTGGAAGGTGGCGAATCACTGATCCCCTTACTTGATCGAGTCATTCAACAAGCGGGCGTTAATAACACGCGTGAGGTTGTTATTGGAATGGCGCATCGTGGGCGGCTTAACGTACTGACTAATATATTTGGCAAGATGCCAAGTGATTTGTTTGATGAATTTGAAGGCAATGTTAAATTTGATAATCAATCAAATCACGATGTTAAGTACCATCAAGGTTTTTCATCTGATATCTACACCGACATTGGCCCAATGCATATTGCTTTAGCCTTTAACCCATCGCACTTAGAAATTGTAGACCCTGTAGTAGAAGGATCAGTTCGGGCTCGCCAATGTCGATTTAAAAACTTCAAGACGAATGACGTCCTGCCCGTATTAATTCACGGTGATGCAGCTTTTGCTGGGCAAGGCGTTGTCATGGAAAACTTTAACATGTGTAAAACTCGCGGTTATAAAACGGGTGGCACAATCCATATTATTGTTAATAACCAAATCGGATTTACAACCAGTAATCCACGAGACGTTAGATCGACACTTTATTGCACCGAAGTCGCGAGAATGGTGCAAGCCCCCATATTTCATGTCAATGGTGATGATCCTGAAGCCTGTGTTTATATTGCTGAGCTAGCGGTTAAGTTTCGGGAGACGTTCAATCAGGATGTTGTAATCGATATGATTTGTTATCGACGTTATGGTCACAATGAAGCAGACGAACCCGCCGTAACGCAACCGTTGATGTATGACGCGATCCGTAATCACCCTCGAATTGTTGACCTTCATTCGCAGCGTTTGATCGATGAGGGCTTTACCACTCGAGAAGTGATTGATGAAATGATTGCAGACTATCGTAAGGCACTCGAGCAAGGTGGTGGCGTTGCACTCAATGTGATTTCTGGTCTGGAGCCTTTGGCGGCAAAAGACTGGGTTGGTCTCGATAAGGGTGACATTAATGTTACAGAGAATACGCAACTAAGTAGCTCACAGATTCAGCGATTGGGTCAATCTTTACTCACCTTGCCGGAAGGATTTCAAGTGCATCATCGAGTTAAAAAAATTCTCGATAATCGACAAAGAATGTTGGATGGCGAAATACAATGTGACTGGGGCTTTGCTGAAACAATGGCCTATGCCGGATTACTTGATGAAGGCTATCCGATCCGGTTATCAGGTCAGGATAGTGAGCGCGGGACCTTTTTTCATCGTCACGCTGCGCTTCATAACCAAAATAATGGTGAAGTCTATAAACCATTAAAGCATCTTCATAAAGACCAACCTCGATTTGAAGTAATCAATTCATTTTTGTCAGAAGAGGCTGTGCTAGGTTTTGAGTATGGTTTCTCTTCAACTGACCCTAATACATTGGTTATTTGGGAAGCGCAATTCGGTGACTTTGCAAATGGGGCTCAAGTGGTAATTGACCAGTTTATTAGCTCTGGTGAAGTTAAATGGGGACGCCTTAGTAATCTTGTAATGTTGTTGCCACACGGCTATGAAGGGCAGGGGCCAGAGCATTCATCGGCTCGTCTAGAACGTTACCTTCAGCTTTGTGCGCAGCATAATATGCGCGTTGTTTATCCTACATTGCCATCTCAAATATTTCATTTATTGCGCTCACAAATGAAATGTGGCTTTAGAAAACCTCTCATTATAATGAGCCCTAAAAGTTTACTCAGGCATGAAGGTGCCGTTTCTTCTTTGAGCTCGCTGACTGAAGGTAGTTTTCAAAAAATAATTCCTGAAACAGATGATATTGAAGATAGCAAAGTGAAACGAATTATTCTTTGCTGCGGAAAGATTTATTACAAACTGCATGAAGTAAGAACTCAAAAATACGATAACACGACAGCCATTGTTCGTGTCGAACAGTTGTATCCTTTTCCAGGGCCAGATATTACTGCATTAAAAGAAAAGTACCCCAACATCGAAACAGTTGTCTGGTGTCAAGATGAGCCCAGAAATCAGGGCGCTTGGCGAGAATTTAAAAGTCGTTTAAACGATGTTTTCGGTCCTTTTCAAGTTAAGTTTGCTGGTCGTATATCAGCGGCTTCACCGGCTGCGGGTTATATGGCAATGCACATAGAGCAAGAGTCAAAATTAGTAACCGATGCATTTGAGCTATAATGACATTCGTTAATCAAATATTTTCATTACATCAATCAATTGGAGTAAATCATGCAGGTTGAACTTAAGGTTCCTGTTTTACCAGAATCAGTCACCGAAGGTACACTCGGCGAATGGCATAAAAAAATTGGCGATACCATTGCCGTTGATGAAAATGTGGTTGACCTTGAAACGGATAAGGTTGTACTTGAAATTGTTGCGACAACAGCGGGTGTGCTTGAATCAATCTCTTTTGAAACGGGTGATACAGTTAAAGACGGTCAGGTGCTTGGTGTTATTAATACAGCGGTTCAAGTTGACAGTGCCGCTACCTCAAGTGTCACTCCACTAGAAGAGTCTTCTAGTGCTAATAAAGCCAGTCCATCAGTCCGCAAATTTATTGCTGAAAATAACCTCTCCGTTGACGAAATTACCGCCAGCGGAAAGAAAGGTAACATCACAAAAGAAGACGTACAGAAGCACCTTGAATCTATAAATAAGACTACAGCAGCTGATAGTTCACCACCTGTTAGCACTTCGAGCATTGCTCCTGCTGTCGTGATTGAGCCATCCGCTGGTCGAAATGATCGTCGAGTACCGATGAGTCGTTTACGGCTTAAAGTTGCTGAGCGATTAAAACAAGCTCAAAACACAGCCGCATTACTCACCACTTTCAACGAAGTCAATTTACAACCAATGATGGATGCGCGAACTAAATACAAAGAAGCTTTTGAGAAAACGCATGGTGTCAAATTAGGCATGATGTCATTTTTCACAAAAGCGTCAGTCGAAGCATTGAAAAGATTTCCGGCTGTGAATGCCTCAATTGATGGTGATGAAATTGTGTATCACGATTACTTTGATATTGGTATTGCAGTGAGCTCAAACCGTGGCTTGGTGGTTCCTATCTTGCGCGATGCTGATCAACTGAATTATGCTGATGTTGAAAAGAACATTCGTTCTTTGGGTGAGCGAGCTCAGTCGGGTAAACTCACGATTGATGATTTAACTGGCGGCACCTTTAGCATCACCAACGGTGGTGTTTTTGGATCAATGCTATCAACGCCAATATTAAACCCACCACAAAGCGCTATTTTGGGCATGCACACGATTCAACAGCGTCCTGTTGTAATCGATGGAGAAATAGTAGCCAGGCCAATGATGTATTTGGCATTAACGTATGACCATCGAATTATCGATGGTAAAGAAGCGGTGCAGTTTCTAGTAACTATTAAAGAGACTCTAGAAGATCCAACTCGATTACTACTCGGAATATAGTCAGTTAAATTAAGTATCCGGTTAAATAATATTGACCGGATAGTTATTTTTTCTTGGTGGTCTTACTCCTCTTGAGCTTTAAGCAACGCTTGATCAAGATCCCACAGAATATCGTCCAGTGTCTCTAACCCAATCGAGAGTCGGATCATGTCAGATGTAATGCCCGCGGCTAATTGCTGTTCTTCCGACAATTGTCGATGGGTGGTTGATGCAGGATGGATGACTAAAGATTTAGCATCACCTACATTGGCAAGATGACTCAAAAACTCAACACTTTCAATAAATTTTTTGCCTGCTGACTGGCCGCCTTTAATACCGAAGCTGAGAATCGAACTTGCGCCTTTAGGTAGATATTTTTGTACCAAGGGATAGTAAGCATTATCGTCAAGTCCGGCATAGTTTACCCAAGACACACAAGAATGTTGTTGTAAAAATTGAGCGACTCCTAAACCATTTTCACAATGTCTGTCCATCCGTATCGGTAGAGTTTCTAAACCTTGCAATAACATGAATGCATTGAAAGGGCTCATTGCAGGACCGAGTGTACGTAATGTTTCGCAACGGGCTTTCATTGTGAAAGCAAAATCACCAAACGTTTCATAAAAACGAATGCCATGATAACCCGCAGAGGGTTCAACCATGTGGGGAAAATTACCGTTAGCCCAATCAAACTTGCCAGACTCAATAATCACACCACCCATTGAAGTGCCATGACCACCAATGTACTTAGTCGCTGAATGAACAACGATGTCAGCTCCATGATCAAGCGGTCGGCAGAGGTAAGGTGTAGCAAAAGTATTGTCAATAACGAGTGGAATGCCAGCCGCGCGTGCGATAGCACCAACGGCTTCGATATCAATGACATTATTAAGCGGATTGCCAATAATTTCTGCATAAAGTGCCTTAGTCTTTGAAGTAATCGCTTGACGGAAGTTTTCAGGATCGTCTGAATCAACAAAAGTAGTGCTAATGCCAAACTTACGAAAGGTCACGTCGAACTGTGAAAAGGTTCCGCCATATAAACTTTTAGCGGACACCAACTCATCACCCTGTTCCATTAGGGTCAAAAGGGCAACACTCTGAGCGGCCATACCTGAACTTACGGCTAAAGCTGCACGACCATTTTCAAGTGCAGCCATGCGTTCTTCAAAAACCGCATTGGTTGGATTGGTTAATCGCGTGTAGGTATTTCCGAAGGTTTGTAAGTTAAATAAGCTGGCGGCGTGATCCGTATCGTCAAAGACATAAGCGGCCGTTTGATAGATAGGCACCGCTCTCGAGCCCGTTGTTGCATCAGGGATTTGCCCTGCATGAAGGCAAAGCGTTTCTATACCATAATCTCGGTCGGCCATTGGGCTGCTCCTGGTTGTTTACTTTTGACGGAATTAGCGGTTAACAAACTTTGGCCGTCTAGAGGAAATGACGCCTGTGTTAACACCAACCGTATTGAGGCCTCCAAAAAGGCGCGCATATTCAATTTTTGGACAGAGATTCATCACCACGTCAAGGCCAGCATCTTGAGCTTTTTGTGCGGCTTTTTCATTGACAACACCTAATTGCATCCACACCAGTTTAGCTTTGATCTGGATTGCTGAATCAACAAAAGGTTCAACTCGATCAGACCGTTGAAATAAGTCAACGATATCGACAGGAACTGGAATTGACTCTAAGTTGGGATAACATTTTTGCCCGAGAATTTCTTCACTTTTTGGGTTAACTGGTATAACAGTAAAACCACGGTCTAATAAATACTTAGCGACAAAATTGCTAGGGCGTGACCAGTTAGAAGATAAACCAACCATCGCTATAGTTTTATATTCTCTCAATACTCGACGTAGAAAATTGCTATCAGTCATGGCATTGCTATCAATTGAACAAGAATGATCATTTGATAGCACTGCGAAATGTTTTGCAATGGTTTAGTTAGCCTTACGGAGAAAGTGATAGTCATTTGAAACAGACTGATCAATTCAAAGTACTTTATTAATACCAACAAAATTGACATGTCGTTTTAGAGGTGTATATTTTTCCACATGCCCAGATGGCGGAATTGGTAGACGCGCTAGCTTCAGGTGCTAGTGGCCGTAAGGTCGTGGAGATTCGAGTTCTCTTCTGGGCACCATCATAGCTTTACAGCAATTATCCATAACGATTTAGACCGTTTACACAACCTCAAAGAGACATTGATACGAACTTTTGGTACGAGATGTCACAATCAGATTATATTCAGTTCAGTCAGTCGGACTATTACCTATTCTCTGGCTACTCCAAATGCGGCTATTTAGAGAAACTGTTAAGCCTGAAAAATGTACATTAGGTGGAAAATAATTTTTAAATGTCTTAATTTTGAAGACCTTTAGTTGGATTTAACCTATTGTGCTTATTAGGATAGATTAGTTTCCATTCACCCTACGATAGTGTGAGATGACTGAAAATTCATTTTAAAAGCACGCCTATCGCTTACTTATTAGTGCTTACTATAGGTCAAACGTTGCAATTCATTTTGGCTCCAGATTGCCTCTGCCGGTAGTATTAACCTTACTTTTAGGAATTAAAAAGATGATTTATAAACTGGGTCATAGATCACCTGATATTCACCCCTCCTGCTTTGTCGCTCCATCGGCCGACCTAATCGGCTCGGTGATAATGCACAGCAAAGCCAGTGTTTGGTTCAACTGTGTATTACGCGCCGACAACGAGCCCATCACCATTGGTGAAAACTCAAACGTACAAGACGGCTCGATTCTGCATGTGGATAAAAATTTTCCAATCAACATAGACGCTAACGTTACGATTGGTCATAAAGTGATGCTTCACGGCTGCAGCATTGGAGAAGGCTCACTTATTGGCATGAATGCGGTGATCATGAATGGTGCTAAAATTGGCAAAAACTGTTTGATTGGTGCAAGCGCATTAGTGACTGAAGGCATGCAAATCGCCGATGGTTCGATGGTGATTGGTTCACCGGCTAAGATAATCAAAGCATTAGATCAGAAGACTCAGGTGTTGCTCAAAAAGGGGGCTGCACACTACACTCGAAATAGCATTCTGTATTTAACTGAGCTAGAAAAAATTTAAATTCCTTTATTTGTCTCATAAGCGATCAAAAACACAACATAGCGATTACTGTTAGATTTATGAAACTCATTAATGTGGCCTTAGTTAACAATTTGCGTGTTAATTAAAAACGGATGCACTATTTTTAATTTAATTAATAATGCCACTAAAATGCCTGATCTTGCCGATACTATATCCTTGGGGGAAGTAGGTACCAAATCTTTTAACTGATCCTTGATGGCATTATTTTTTACAAATTAGGGGATATTCATCAGGCCGATCACGTGAACAAACCCTTGATTGACTAAGGCATGGCCTTGCTAAACGGATCATTGAGTATGCGTTTCATGAATATACCGTCGATTTTAGATAGTCTACTGGTAGCTTCTTCAGATATTTAAATGATGACAGTTCAGTCATACAATCATTAATAGTCAATTGGCAGTCTAAATTTTTCAAAGCAATAGTGGTTGTATTGGCCCTACTTAAGTTGGATATTGCTGTGGTTGCGTTGATTTCACAAGTGAGTCGACTAATCCAAACGCCTACAGCTTGGTATTGATCGTCTCTGCCCAATTAACTTCTCCGCTCTAAAAACTAAAGCGGTATACTCAAAACCTATTGAAGAACCAAAAATTCTACGTATCCAATAATCAGCCAACCTAACCAATTTGGCTCAGATGAATAATAAAGAAACTCAACTTTGTAGTAACCAGTTGTAAAGCTATTCCATAATTAAGACTTTATCGACCATCAAGATAAACGGGTTTTAATACTGCCTCGGAGCAGGGTTCGCTGTGAAGTTACTGGATTAGTTTAATATTAAGAGAGTCTTGTCACTTGAAGAGCCAATAGTTACCATCTAAGGATAAGGTGTAACTTTTTTAGCTTCCTGCTCAAAAACTGTTATAGACGCCTGAAAAACGGGTCACTTGGACTGTAAAGATACTGTTTATACACAAATAAAGAGGGTCATATTCAGTTAATTATATCAATTTATCTATTATTTGAAGACTATACCCAAATGATAGTTTAGGTTAAGTCAACTACAAAGCATACACTCATCCCTTGCAACAAATTCTAATGTTATGGTGTTATTTTAAAAAGGTTAATTTGTGAAATAAAGATAAATGCTGTCTCTTATACACATCTCCGAGCC
>CAJXUC010000055.1 GCA_913061315.1 uncultured Gammaproteobacteria bacterium
AATAACACCTTCGTTATTTAATTTGAAACTTTTGTTGCTATGCCTTTAATCCTTTCAAGTTATAACGCTTAGTTAACTTGCTAGTGCCGATAGCTTTCTGTGAGCGGCTCAACAGTACCGCGAGTCAAGTTGAACTTCTTGTTAGCGGATGGTGGAACCACTGCTTTTGAGGACGGCATAGTGATTGGGACATTTTTTATAAGCTGATTGCTTAACACACTTTTAGCCGCCATTTAAATATTGAAACCCTACTTTATTCCTAATTGCTTACACAATATTAAGAGTACGAAACCGTTGGGTTCACGAGCTTCAATATTGAGATTATTTCAACTGAGTATTCAGCGTAAACCAAGAGGAGTATTAGGTGTAACTGTTCTGCCATATAACGTGGTATTTACACCATCGCCGGAATATAAAATAATACTGTAAGAGGTACTATCTCGGTCATGTAGAAAATACATTGCCTCATGGCCATTGCTAATCAAATTTAAGGCTGGATCATTAAGCGTCTTTTTTATGAAGTTACCTTGCCCGTCACCAACTAGCACTGATGATGTTAATCGATCTGTAACCTGAAGCCCGTAACCGTACTTGGACCCGCTGGTTACAATATCTGCGTTACCATCGAAGTTAATATCAAATATTCTTATTTTTAACCCATACTCATTTGGCTCATGTGATGGGATAGAAGCAGGCGAATACGAAAAAGACCCCGTTCCATCATTTAGAAACACTGCTAATTTAGCCCCTCCCAAGAAAGGTTGCTTAACTCCATCCCCACTTAATATCATTATAATATCAGGCTTATTATCATTATTGATATCACCTATCACACCACCATGGTAGTTTGTATAGCCTTCGTTTTCTAAGTCACTTGCAACTAAATCTTGTACTACTTGATACGCGCCACCTACATATCTGACTATTCTTTTGCTATACACGAAATCGTCAAATCCACGTCCTGCAAAATCACCTGTCCCAGTCCACCATGAGGTAACATCCGCTAAAGTATCTGAATCAAACCCATTGGAGGTGTACTTCACTCCGTCATCAAATAGTAAACGGCGTGGTGGGTTACCATCAAATACACCCAAAGTGTTTTTTACAAAAACTAGTGGGTTTCCATCTCCGATATTTCCAACCGAACAACCATGAGAAAAATCATTTGATTGGGGTAATTTTGTACTCGCATCTTCAAATTTATCTCCATTCAGTACATATAGTTGGTCTTGTTCTCCCCATACACCGTTGACTCTAGGATCAGGTGCGTCCTCGTAATTTCCGACCTCTCTACCTTGACTACAGAACCATAGGGTAGGACGTTGAGTCACTGGATCAGTAAAGGCCACAATATTTCGAGCCCAATAAAACTGAGGGGGAGTGTTAAAGTATGTTGATGTTTTATCGACCACTCCTGAAGACCCAACCTGAATCATAAATAGAGGTGTCGGTGGTGAAACTTTGTTAAAGTTAGCTTGATCAATAGTTGTCAAAACTAACACCTCACTACCATCATCTGTTTTCATATAATCATGAAACCAAGGGGCGTTTTTATTTGATAATACCACCTGATACTTTGGGTCTGATGAATTACCTCCACCACCACCACAAGAAACTAGAGACAAAGTAGCAAAAAATGTAAAAATTATTGATGCTAAATATTTTGAGGTCATAACGAGGCCCTTATAATTTTTATCGTGATATATAGAGATTGGGGTCAAGTCTGAATTTGATAGAGGCTTGGGTCAAGACTTAAAACATGAATTCGACGAAAATTTGATAATTTTACTCACACTCGAGTAGTGTCAATTGAAGTCATCCTCTATTGCTTTCATCGTGTACCCCCCCACTTTGATTGGGCGTCAAAATAGATTTGTTACGACCTTCATACCTTGTTTCGTATTCCGTTAAAGCCCTTGCTTTTGCCCTTCTTTGACTTGATGGAACTTCCGATAGATCTCTATCTTGATCTATCTTTGCTGCCATTTCTTCGACAAAATTCTCATCACCCAAAAATTGCTTTTTTAATAGTGTCCAGAGTGATAACTGATTTTTTCCTTCAGCGACAAACACCTTATATTTTTCTTCTGCGGATGAACGGCGCTTTCCGAAACAAGATAATCACCCATTGACCTGCAGCCAACCAGGAGACTCTTCGAGGCCAACCGTATTTTGATAGCGACTCCACTGCCAGTGTTCTGCTTTAACAACCCCACCTGCTCGGATAGGATTGAGTACGATATATCTCGATAGCTCCAGAAGATAGCTCTCTTTTTGAACCAGTATTGATTTATAACAGCCTTGAAAAACATGCCCCAAGACTGACAAGAACAACGCCCTCTCAAAATTTATTCCCTAACATATCCAGATTTTTATCTTACGCATGAACATCGCTTCCAAAAATTAAATTCGCTTAAACTGAGTATGCTAATAGTTGTAAATGGCATTTTACAATCAATGCCTATTAGGTTTTTTTGCCGCCACTTGCTTATTTTGGTAAGAGTAGTAAAAGTACCAATCGGCACAAAAGTAAAATTTTCCTACAATGACTGCCATCGCTATACTGGCTCCTTATAAACTGCAGACATAAAAAAACCGCCCTAAGGCGGTTTAGTTTAAACCCAGCAAAGCCTTGTGGCTATTGGATTATGTATGGTGGCAACACCGGGATTCGAACCTGGGACCCCATCATTATGAGTGATGTGCTCTAACCAACTGAGCTATGTTGCCGTTTTGCCGACTGATGCTATCAGCCGACTCGCTAAAACCTGTTTAGCCAGTCGCGGGGGCAGGATTTTCCCTTGAAGACTGGCTGCTGTCAATAGCGGATTCGCTGTTGTTTATACATTAAACCGAAAGTGGATAACGTCGGCTTCTTTCATGATGTATTCCTTACCCTCTAAGCGCCATTTTCCTGCATCTTTGGCGCCTTGCTCTCCTTTGCCCGTAATGAAGTCACCAAAGGCTATGACTTCAGCGCGGATAAAGCCTTTTTCAAAGTCAGTGTGAATAACAGCTGCGGCTTTTGGGGCCGTGTCACCGACGCGTATTGTCCAGGCTCGCACTTCCTGCACACCTGCAGTGAAGTAGGTTTGTAGGTTAAGCAGCCGGTAACCTGCGTGAATGACGCGGTCTAGGCCCGGTTCAGTGAGACCCAGTTCTTTTAGGAAGTCTTCGGCTTCTTCAGGGTCTAGTTCGGCAATATCGGCTTCTATTGAGGCACAGACTGGAACAACTTCAGCCCCTTCTGTTGCTGCAAATTTAACCAGCGCATCAAGATGTGGGTTATTTTCAAAACCATCATCAGCCACATTGGCAATGTATAAAGTGGGTTTAGCTGTGATGAGGTGAAGCTCTTTCATCCATTTTTGCTGGCTTTCATCAACTTCAAAAGTTCTGGCGCTCTCACCTTGTTCAATATGCGCTAAGATTTCTTGCATAAAAGTCAGCTTGGCTTTGGCATCCTTATCATTGGATTTAGCCAGCTTTCGGTTACGCTCAATTTGACGGGTGACTGATTCCATGTCTGCTAATAGCAATTCTGTGTTGATTGTTTCAACGTCACTGAGCGGGTCTATTTTGTTGGCGACGTGGATTACGTCGGGGTCTTCGAAGCATCGAACGACCTGTGCAATGGCGTCTGTTTCACGAATATGTCCGAGGAATTGATTGCCTAAACCTTCCCCTTTTGACGCGCCCGCAACAAGTCCGGCTATATCAACAAACTCCATTGTGGTGGGGATGATCTTTTTGGGTATAACGATTTCTGCTAATTGCGCTAACCGGGGGTCGGGTACTTCTACAATACCAATATTGGGATCAATCGTGCAAAACGGATAGTTTTCTGCAGCAATGCCGGCTTTGGTCAGCGAATTGAAGAGTGTCGACTTTCCGACGTTAGGCAGGCCTACGATGCCACATTTGAATCCCATATTTTTATGCTCTAATTAAGTGTGTAACGCTTGCATGGCTTTATCTAAGCGTCCTTCAAATACCTGTGGCATGACGTCGAGCGACCGTTGGTTCGCTGCTTCAATAGCACTTTGGTCTGAAACTGAAGGTTTATGCAAGACGTAATTGATCACCTGATTGCGATCTCCAGGGTGGCCTATGCCAACTCTAAGCCGGAAAAAATCTTTTACCGCCAAATGATTGATGATATCTCTGAGACCATTGTGCCCTCCATGACCACCACCTTGTTTAAGGCGATTGTCTCCTGCCGCTAGATCTAACTCATCATGCACAACAAGAATTTGAGCCGGTAACAATTTATAGTACCTTGCTACGGCGCCAACAGACTGACCACTTCGATTCATAAATGTCTGAGGTTTTAGCAGGATAATGTCTTTTGAATTGGTATCTACTTTTACTTGGGTTTTGGTTTCGGCGGCATTGAATCGTTTATCGAACCGAAACGAAACGGACAGTTGCTGCGCCAAACTATCCAAAAACCAAAACCCGGCATTGTGCCGGGTATCGGTATAGTCAGCCCCGGGATTACCAAGGCCAACTATCAAGCGTATGTCTGCTTTAAGGGCAGCCATTTGCGGTCTAGCTGTCTTCGCTATCACCTTCAGCAGCAGCATCATCTTGCTGTGCAGGTGCTTCTGGTGCTTCGTCTGATACGACTTCAGCGCGAGTCTTTAGTACTGAAACAACACCTAAGTCGTGATCGCCATCTTCGTCATGTGTTAACGCGACAATCTCAACGCCTTTTGGCATTTTAATCTGTGACAGGTGAATAGTCTCACCAAGGTGCAATTCTGCCACGTCAATTTCAAGATACTCGGGGATGTCTTTCGGCAAACAGATCACTTCGATTTCTGACATCATTAGCGATAGCATTCCGCCGTCGATTTTAACGCCAGCACAATCGTCTGCATTTAACGTGTGAACCGGAATAGTGACATGAATCGGCTTTTTATTGTCGATACGAAAGAAATCCGCATGCATGATCTTTTGCTTGAAAGGGTGGCGTTGTAGATCACGCAAAACGACCACTTCTTTCTTTTTACCTAGGTTTAGATCGATAAGCTGCGTGTAAATCGCTTCTTTTTCAAGTGCATGAAAGAAGTCGTTATGCTTTAGCATGATGGATATTGGGGCTTTATCGCCACCATATATAATTGCTGGTACCATTCCTGTGTGTCTTAGGCGGCGGCTCGCACCTTTCCCCGAATCCTCACGTGGCTCAGCATTCAATTGAATGTTGTCTGACATTGTTGTACTCCAAAAACAAAAAAACCGTCGAAATGACGGAAACCTCCTTTGCGACCAAGAAGGAACTTAACGCTGCCCAGGTTTCACCTGATCAGCGATCGTTAATCCATATATAATGAACTAACAGATTCTTCGAAATGTACGCGTCGTATTGTTTCGGCTAACATTTCTGCGACTGATACCTGGCGGATCTTTGAGCACTGTACGGCCGCAGCTGACAGTGGGATGGTATCGGTAACAACCAGTGCATCAAGCACTGAATTTTCAACATTTTCTATGGCCTTACCGGACAACACGGGGTGAGTACAGTAGGCATAAACACCTTTCGCGCCACGTTCTTTCAAAGCGGCACCGGCTTGGCACAATGTGCCCGCTGTATCAACCATATCGTCGACAATAATGCAGGTCTTGCCGTCAACTTCACCAATGATATTCATCACCTTGGCCATATTCGGCTGTGGTCGACGTTTATCGATAATGGCAAGGTCTGCGTCGTCAAGCTGCTTAGCGACGGCCCTAGCACGCACTACACCGCCAACGTCTGGCGATACAACAATCATGTCGGGGTGTTTCTGCTTCCAAATATCACCCATTAAAATCGGGGATGCATAGACGTTATCCACCAGACATTCGAAAAAACCTTGGATCTGATCTGCATGTAAGTCAACTGTTAGCACGCGGTCTACACCAACACTACTGAGCATATTAGCAACCACTTTTGCCGTTATCGGTACACGCTGAGACCTTACTTTACGATCTTGTCGGGCATAACCAAAGTAGGGGATAACCGCAGTCACCCTGTCAGCTGAAGAGCGCTTTAGCGCATCGATCATGACTAACAATTCCATCAGGTTGTCGTTGGTTGGCATGCACGTTGGCTGGATTATAAATACATCCCTACCACGAACATTTTCGCCAATTTCAACGGCCGTCTCACCGTCACTAAAGGTTCCAACTGATGCAATTCCAAGCGGGATATCCAGATAGCGTGCCACTGCTCGAGATAATTCTGGGTTAGCGTTGCCCGTAAACACCATGAGGTCGTCTGTGTTTGCACTACCAGCCATTCGGTCACTCGCTCAGTTTGAAATGAGGTTTGATTAAACTATTGTTGCTGTCAATATGCTAGTCGAAACGACTTGGGCTTCAACTCTAAGCAAAATCTATTTTAATATGGCTGGGGCGGCAGGATTCGAACCTACGCATGCCAGGATCAAAACCTGGTGCCTTACCGCTTGGCGACGCCCCAATATATTACTGTCATTATTGTAATTTTCTACACTGCTCAAGTAATGGATTTGTATTCATTGCTTTCACAACAAATGTACTCCAATGCTTGGGCGCGAGCGATATTACACTTTCAGCCTGCTCGAGGCTATCAAAACTCGCAAAAATGCAAGCTCCAGTGCCAGTCATTTTAGCTATCGAGTATTGATTGAGCCAATCGATCGCGTTTTGAATGTCTGGATATAACTGGCATGCGACTGGTTCGCAAACATTGCGACCACCACTTGTCAGAAAGTCGCGTATTGTGATGGGATCACAATTGCGTGTCAATTGCTCAGAGGCAAATATTTCACCTGTTGAGACAACTATTTTCGGATAAATGACAACAAACCAAGGTTTTGGTAGATTAATTGGCATTAAATCTTCACCAATACCACTGGCCCAGGCAGATTGCCCCTTAACAAATACGGGAACGTCCGCACCTAGTTCCAGCCCTATAGTCGCCAGTTCTGACGTGCCTAGATTTAATTCCCATAGTTTGTTCAATACCATTAAGGTCGTGGCCGCATTTGAACTGCCGCCCCCCAGACCGCCACCGATAGGAATATGCTTTTCAATACGGTATCGCAAGCCCAATGATACTGAGTATTTTGATTGTAATAACTTTGCCGCCAGCAGAATAATGTCATCTGCCTCGTCAACAGTCGTTTGACTGTGTGCACGTTTGATTAAACCGTCTTGCGTTATTTCAAATGTTAAATGATCGTATAGATCAATAAACTGAAAAACAGTTTGCAACAGATGATAACCATCAACACGCTGCCCTGTAATGTGCAACATCAAGTTGAGTTTAGCCGGCGATTTAAATACTGGGGATAATAGTGTCATTGGTTTTAATAGACCCTTAGTCGAAATTTGGGAATATCGATTCCGACTCGACCGATACTTCAAACTTTTCCCAGCGTTCTATGGCCATCTTAATGCCCATATTTTTATGCTTAAGGTACAGTCGCTTCGGTAATTGCTGAGGCTGCTCTTGTTCGGAAAAGTAATCCAAATAATTAATCAGCCAGCCGTTTTGTTGTAATGACTTCAACCTGCCAGAGCCATATATTTCGTAGTTAGAATCTACATTAGACTGAGGCAATCCTTTGATCCAAGACTTTAAACCACTCACTGGGATACTCCAACCCAACAGATTAAACAATAAAACTTCTGGGGTTGGCCCAAGATGAAACCTGCCATCAACTAACGTAAGTTTAAACTGTTCGTTTTTATTCGTTGAAGTATTTGACTGTAACCGAATGACGCCTTGTCCGAACGGGGCTTCCATAATCATCAAAGAGCGTTCCTGTTGACGAACCCAGTTGATTACGAGCGGATAAACCTTGTCTTCTAACAAGATGGCTATACGGGCATGAATTTCCCATTCATCGATATTGACTAATTGCTGCTGTCGTCTATCCCAACTTCGTTCACTTTCTTGGGTGACTTGGAGCTCTGGCGTTTGACTGCAGGCACCAATCAATATCACCAAGACCAGGGCCAATAGACGTGAAAAAAAAGGTTGTATCAAAAGTGTCATACGCGAAGAAAGTGAGCTATCGCCCTACAAATAGTTGGAGTCAGCAATTTTATTAGCCGATCGATTAGTGATTGGTTGTTGGGTCAGTTCATTGGATAAAACGTTGCATGACCTTTTGGATAAGTGGGTCATTAGGCGTTTTTTTCAAAGCTTCTTCCCATACACTTTTTGCTTCTTCTTGGTTTCCACTCACCCACAACACTTCACCTAAATGCGCAACGATTTCATTGTCATAATACTTGGACAGTGCAGACTTTAATAAACGAATGGCAACGTCATATTTTCCCATACGGTAATTAACCCAACCAAAACTATCCAGAATTGCGGCATTGTTAGGCATCAATTCTACAGCCCGCTTTAACATGCCATAGGCTTCTTCATATCGGTCTGTTCGGTCAGCTAAGGTAAAGCCTAGTGCATTCAATGCATGCGCATTATTGGGCTGCATTTTAAGGACTGCCTTAATGTCTGCTTCCAGAATATCAAGACGATCTGCCCTTTCAGCTACCATTCCACGTGCAAATAAAAGGTCAATATCGTCAGGCGAAACCTTTAACGCCTCGTTGTAAACCTCTAGCGCTTCAGTAAATTGTCCTGCTGTTGACAATATTTCACCCTCGGTTATGTATATTCGAACTAATGCACTTTGAGTTTGGCTGCCTTTTCGCATTTGACTTAAATATTCATTTGATTCTTTAATTTGACCGATTGAACCTAGTAATACCGCGATTCTAAGCTGCGCATCAAAACGATATTCTTTTACCTGTACCGAACGATACCAATCTATGGCTTGATTGGGTTGCCCCTTACCTTCAAAGATTCTACCCAGATAATACTGTGCTTCGCCTTCACGCAAATTGAGCTCAACCAGTCGTGACATATATTTTTCAGCATTATCCAACCGCTGTGATTCGAGCGACAATAAACCCAAGGTATACAGTAGGTCTGGGTCATTTGGCGAGGCTTCATAAAGTCGTTCAAATTCGATTCGAGCGAGCTCATATTGCTTTACGTCGACCAATAACCGTGCATAGGTTAAACCAAGACTTTTGTCATCAGGACGATCAGTCACTGCTTGACTAAGGCTTGCAACCGCTTCTTGAGGCCGGTTTAATTTAAGTAAAATTTTAGCTCGTGAACTGTATGCGCCATCGATAACTTGAATTTCCAACGATTTATCCAGATAACTGAGAGCCTCTGCGACATTGCCTGCCTGCGCCGATAGCACGCCATGCATGTATTGAGCATAAGCTTTTTCTGGGTAATTCTGTGCCGTTTGGCGAGTGACTTCTAATGTGGAGTGAACGTCTTCTTCTCTTGAAAACAATCCAGTTAAGATGCCAAACAACATTTGGTCACTGCCCTGGCTTTGTGCAATTACCTTTTCAAGATAACGGGCAGCCTCTGTGGGCCTACCCTGACGTATATAGATAGCAACAATTACCTGCTTCGCTTCAAGGTCATTCGGCGATAATTCTTGACGACGTTGGGCCGCCTGAAGTGCAGCTTCAAAATCATTGCCGTATATTGCAATACGAACAGCTCGAGCGGCAATTTCAGGATTATTCTGCGATTTTGCAACTATTAAGTAATTTTCTACTGCCACATCAATCTCACCACGTCGAAAAGCGAGCTCAGCGATCATCATGTGGTAGGTATCATTGCTCAGTTGATCCGGCCTAGGCTGACCACCATCTTTCTCTAAATAGTTAATTTGAGCTGGCTCAATGTGTAATTTTTCACCGCCCAAAGGTTGCGACCCAGGCAGCCCAGCACAGGCAGAGAGTAGTACAATAGGTAGGACCGCCAAGAAGTTGCACTGTTTAGTTGTCAATTTCGATACCATAGTATTTATTGAGTTGTTTCTCATTTCAAAAAAGGCGTGCAAAATTATGCCAACTTATTTTGACTGAGTGTATCACTGAGTTACAAAAGCGAAAAGTTTGTCTTTTATTGCCTATCATCCTGTGACTCACGTATGAATTTTAATGCGTCGCTTAAGGTTGCTTTTAGCTTCATTATCAATTGATCTGATCGATTTGAAATACTTTCGTTCCTTTATTTCTAAAACACATAAGGATTTATAAGCCTGGCCTTGTATTTAGTGGGTCAATGACTGAAAATTGCAATCTAACATTTAAACCTTTCTAAAACATGACATTACTGTCGCTTGGCATTAACCATCAGACTGCTCCTATTGATATTCGTGAGAAAATTGCGTTTTCACCTGAGCAATTGTCTGGTGCCTTGTTGGAATTACAAAAACTACCGGCAATTAATGAGTCTGTTATTGTATCGACCTGCAATCGGACCGAAATATATTGCGATGCAGTCGATGACTCTCGTCGTGCTATTTCTAATTGGCTCTCCAACTTTCACAGTATGGAAAACAATTCGTTAACGCCCTACCTCTATCAACATGCCGATCACGAAGTTGCACGCCATTTATTTCGAGTCGCCTCAGGGCTGGATTCGATGGTGCTAGGTGAACCACAAATTTTAGGACAGTTGAAGTCCTCTTATGATCAAGCTCGAACGGGTAATAGCGTTAACACCATTCTAGATCGACTATTCCAACATTCTTTCAGTGTCGCAAAACGGGTTCGTACTGATACTGAGATTGGTTCGCACCCGGTTTCTGTTGCCTTTTCAGCGGTTAATTTATCAAAACAAATTTTTGGCAACTTGGGGAATCAACGCGCTCTACTGATTGGTGCGGGAGAGACTATCGAACTCGTAGCACGTCATTTAAAAAGTCAGGGCATTCAGTCAATTGTGATTGCTAATCGAAGCCTCGAAAAAGCGCAGATACTGGCAAAAACGCTGGGGGCCACCGCGACAAGCATTAGCGCGGTTCCAGACGAGCTAGTGAATGCAGATATTGTTATTTCTTCTACTGCGAGTCAGTTACCTATTTTGGGCAAAGGTGCGACAGAAGCCGCTTTAAAACAGCGACGTCATCGCCCTATTTTCATGGTTGACTTGGCGGTACCACGGGATATAGAAAGCCAAGTGGGCGACCTTGAAGACGTTTATCTCTATACGGTTGATGATTTAAAAAATGTAGTGGATGAAAATATGCGTCATCGTGAGCTGGCAGCCACGGCGGCTCAAGAAATTATAAACGGTGAAGTGGCAACGTTTTCTCAATGGTTAAAAACACACCAGTCGGCTGATCATATCCGTCAATTACGTAATCAAACTGAAATCATTAAACAGCAATGTGTTGATAAGGCAATAGCGCAATTTGAACAGGATAATGATGCCAAGAAAGCACTTTTAACACTGGCTAATACGTTGACCAACAAAATGCTTCACGCTCCCACATTAGCCATGCGGAAAGCGATCAAAACTGATGACCAAGCCACTATTCAATTTTTAAAATCGTTGATCACTTCCGAGTAATCAAACTCCCTTAATAAATGTCTGAGTAACTAATATTAATGAACCAATCATTGTTAAACAAGTTGGAACTCCTGTGCGGTCGTCATGAGGAAATAACGGCGCTTTTATCGGATATTGAAACAATCAATAACCAGGATAAGTTTCGTGCCTTGTCAATGGAGTACGCTCAGCTTGAAGATGTTGTCTCAAGTTTTGGTGCGTTTCAGCAAGCACAGGAAACACTTACCAGCGCAAAAGAAATGTTAGCCGAAAATGATGCCGAAATGCGTGAAATGGCAGAAGAAGAAATCAACGATAGTAATCAGAGAATCGAACGGTTGGAAGCTCAACTTCAAAAGCTGCTGCTACCAAAAGATCCCAATGATGCGGCGAATGTGTTTCTCGAAATTCGTGCTGGCACCGGTGGTGATGAAGCCGCGCTGTTTGGTGGTGACTTGTTTCGAATGTATAGTCGCTATGCTGAATCTCAGCGCTGGCAGTTAGAGATTCTGAATAGTAACGAAGGCGAGCATGGTGGTTATAAAGAAATTATTGCCCGTATCATCGGCCATGGTGCCTATTCGTACCTCAAGTTTGAATCGGGCGCTCATCGTGTCCAACGCGTGCCTGAAACAGAATCTCAAGGTCGAGTGCATACGTCGGCAGCAACGGTTGCGATCATTCCCGAGGGTGAAGAAGTACAAAAAATCGAAATTAATCCGGGCGATTTAAGGGTAGACACCTTTCGTGCATCAGGCGCTGGCGGACAACACGTTAATAAGACCGACTCTGCTATTCGATTAACTCACTTACCAACGGGTACCGTAGTTGAATGTCAGGACGAGCGTTCGCAACATAAAAATAGAGCGCGAGCGATGTCGTTGTTGCAAGCAAGAATTTATGATGCCGAAAAACAAAAACAAGACCAAGAGCAAGCCGCCGAAAGAAAGTCACTGGTGGGCGGCGGTGATCGATCGGAGCGAATTCGTACTTATAATTTTCCACAGGGACGAGTGACAGACCACCGCATTAATCTGACATTATATAAGCTAGATGAGATTCTTGCCGGTTCATTGGGCCATATCGTCGAACCATTAATGAATGAATATCAGGCCGAGCAACTTTCTAAATTAGCTGAAGACAGTGGTGGTATGAGCTAAACAATGGACTTGAATACTGGACTGGAATGGGCTCGTCAGCAGATGGGTTGTTCGAGTGACTCTACCACATTAGACGCCGAGGTATTACTTGCACACTGCATTGGCAAGTCGAGAAGTTATTTATATACTTGGCCCGAGCAAGCGCTCTCTGACGAACATTGGGAAGCTTATCAGGCTCTTATTACACAACGTTTAATGCCAACTCCCATTGCTTACCTTCTCGGCGAACGTGAATTTTTCTCTTTAGACTTCAAAACTACAGCCGTCGCGCTCATTCCTAGGTCTGATACTGAGCTACTGGTTGAAGCGACTCTAGAGCGTTGCCCCAAAAACTCACCCTTTAAGATTCTCGAACTCGGTACAGGCACCGGTGCGATAGCCATAACACTTAAAATACACCAGCCCAGTAATACTGTTACTGCAACTGACATTAGCCCGCAATGTTTGGAGTTGGCGAAACAAAACGCCGTTCGCCATAAAGTAGATATTGGTTGGATACTGTCGGACTGGTTTAGTGCCATTGAAATGTCAGAACGATACGACATGATCGTGTCTAATCCGCCTTATATTGCTCAAGGCGACTTTTATCTTACTCAGGGCGATTTACCTGCTGAGCCACTATTAGCACTCAGCCCTGGTCCCACAGGCATGGAGTCACTTCAACAAATTATTTCTATTGCGCCTGGCTATTTAAAACCAAACGGATATTTACTGTTAGAGCATGGCTACGATCAAGAAGTCGCAGTTGCAAACCTATTAAAATCAAACGGGTTTACCAATATTAGTTGCCAATATGATATTAACAATCTGCCCCGTATCAGTATCGGTCAATGCATTTAAAAAAACACCCTCATACAATCCCGTGTTGAAATAATTCAGAGGCGAGCGTAATCTTGATCGTATGGATGACTCAGATCAATACCGTTGCAGGTTAATTTATCTTAAGCAAACTAATAATATAGCCAAACAAGCACAAGCGGCTTGCGAAGCGGTCTCAGGGATCGAGGGTATTATTTTAGCGGCACCGTTAGACTGTTATAGCGTGCACATTATTTATTCACTCAACGATATTTCTTTTGAGTTACTTGCCGACCTATTTAACGAACTTGATTTTGAGCTTGATAACTCTATTTTACTGAGCTTACGTAATACCATATTCCAATTTCTCGAAACAAATGTTCGTGACAATATGTCCATTGATGTCACAAAATCTATAAATGAATCTGAAGAAGTTGATTCCTCTCGTCTTCTAAGTCAACCATCTGATAAGTACTGGGAAGATTATCATTAGATCATTCGGCAATGAAATTGATGAACCATTAAGTTGTTTGTTTTATGCTGCTTTTACAACTAAAGTAATTTTACACCAGATTCAGTAACATCCTTAATTTGATCCGCTTTGCCGCTTTTAGCGGGCAAAAAAAAGACCGGTTGAGATATCAACCAGTCTTAACTGCCATTTCTGACATTACAACCAAAGGAGGAATGTGTTAGGGATTAATGGGGATTTAATCTCTTTCACACTGTCTATATAGTACTGTTTAAGAAAAAAGCAAGATTTTTGGTCGATTAGGTTGGGGATATTTAAATAACGGGCTCCTAATAACGCTGTACTTTACCTAATAGCCATCATTTTTATCTTAATGGAGCACATGAAATTTTATTAAGATGATCCCCTATTCAATAATAACGCTCTCCATGGGCAGATACGTTAAACTCTCAATTTATATCATTCTATTTTTATTCACTCTTTTTATGTTAAAGGTTTTTATGCGTTCAAACAAACAAGTTATTACCCTTTTAGACGGTGGCATGGGCCAAGAACTGGTCAAACGCAGTCATAAAGAAATCACACCACTTTGGTCAACTCAGGTGATGATTGATGAACCTGAAATCGTTCGTGATTTGCACGCTGATTATATTCGAGCTGGCTCACGTGTTATTACGCTTAACGCTTATACCATGACACCAGAAAGATTAGCACGTGATGCCCAAATTGAAGACTTCGAAAAGTTACAATTAGCGGCTGTTAGTGCCGCTGTAAATGCACGTACTAACGTGGGAATATCAGGCGTTAAAATTGCGGGATGTCTGCCCCCTTTAGTGGCAAGCTATCATCCCGAGGTAGCGCCTAAATACGAAGCCATGTTAGAAAGTTTCGGCCGCATAGTCGCTATTCAAGCACCTCATGTTGATGTGTTTTTGTGTGAAACCATGTCATCAATTGCTGAGGCAAAAGCGGCTTTAACAGCAGCCAAAAAGAGCGGGGTGAGGGTTTGGGTTTCTTTAACTATCGAAGACAATGATAAGAGTCTTTTGCGAAGTGGTGAACCATTAAGTCAAGCGATTACCATGCTGGATGAATTCGGTGCCGATGCAATATTACTCAATTGCAGCAAGCCGGAAGCTATTGCAGCGTCATGGTCAAAAATGCAATCAGACCATAGATTAACGGGTGCTTATGCCAATGGGTTTACTTCCATCGACAGCTTAAAACCTGGAGGTACGGTTGAATCTATGACGTCTCGATCAGATCTTGGTCCCGCTGCCTATGCAGAATTTGCCTTGCAATGGGCCAACGATGGGGCTCGTTTAATTGGTGGCTGCTGTGAAGTTGGACCAGCGCATATAACAGCGCTGGCTAAACGGCTTACTGAAGCAGGCTATTCCGTTGAGTGATAAAGTACATAAGTATAGAGGGTGTCTGTCAATGGTATTCGTCTGTTAAAATAGCGGATTAAAAATGAAACTGTAGGCTTTATAAAATTATGCTTTAGTTAATTTTAACTTGTCGCATATTGACTCAAACGCAGCAATGTGGAGGGGTCCGAATATATCGTTCAATGGGTCAGCTTGCGCTGAATTTTTGACGATTGTTACATTTGTTACGGGGTCTATATATAGCCATTGTCCATGTAGGCCAATGGCTGCGATAGCACCGTTTACATTACCAATTTGATACCAACAATTTCGATAACCTCCGTTTGGAAATCTTTCGCTTGAACTGCCGTTTAGCCAGGGTTCTTTATTGCCACCACTGAAGCAGTCTTGAATCCATTTTTGTGAAACTATTTGGCTATTGCCTACCCGCCCTTTATTCAAAATCATTTCTCCAAAGCGCAGTAAGTCGCGAGGCAATGTACAAATGCCACCAGCACTGCGTGCAGCACCTTTTTGATCAATGGTAATGTAGGCTGACATTTCTGCCTGCAGAGGTTGCCAGATTAAACTGGATAATAAGCTTGCGATAGTTTGCCCACTAATGCGTTCTAATACCCAGCCCAGTAAATCAGTATTGGGTGATTGATACTCGTATTGAAAACCGTGAGGGTTAGGCCCTTTATCTAGTGACAGTAAAAAGTCATGTAATCCAGAGACCGCTTGATGGTCATGGGTTGGATCCCAGCCAGTCGATGCCCAATATTCCTTAACCTTATTGGATGGATTATCCGTAAAGTCTTCAAAATCTAGACTGGTTGTCATATCGAGCAAATGCTCAATAGTGCATTCGGCAAAGCCGCTATGCTTGACTTCAGGCAAATAGGAAACCACTTTTCTAGAAATATCTATTTTGCCGCTCTCTACAAAAATACCCGTTAAGATACCTATAATCGACTTACTAATAGAAAATAAAATGTGAGGGTTATGAGCCACGTATCCATGCCTATACCATTCATGCACTATCCTGCCGTGTTGTGATATCAGCAAGGCGCTTCCATTAGTTGCTTCACATAGCTGAGCCAATGTCCAGGTAGCCTGGTTTAATGCTGACCCTTTAAACCGTAAAGAATCACTTAACGGGTTGCTATCCAACGGCAATCTTGAAGACCGCTTCCCTGTGGGTATATTTTCAGTGGGCAGGAGTTCTCGAATATGTTGAAAGGCCCATTCGCTGAGTGGTGGTTGCCGCCAATTTTTTAGGCTTATTTTTTTGGGGCGCCTCTCTAACATGGGTATTATTTTATCTCTGAAATAACTTTATTGTTGTCCGAACTTAATGGAGTCTGACACATTTCTAGGTGGAGCCGACCACCCGTCGTATAAGGATTGTCTTCCAATACTGACTCGTTGAGTTCGATGCCTAATCCAGGTTCAGTTGGGGGAAGCATATAGCCTTGTTCCCATGTTAATGGTTTTTTTAAAATTGCATCATGGAACTCAGTTTGGATAGTTTCTAGTATTAAAAAAGCGGGGCTTGAAAAAGCCACATGGGTCGCCGCCGCATGAGCAATTGGCCCACAATAAATATGTGGCGCAATTTGTGCGTTATAGAGCTCTGCGATCATTGCTATTTTCTTGGTCTCCCAAATGCCACCACTACGCCCAATGTCTGGTTGCAATATTGACACTCCAGCTTGCAAGGCTTGATGGAATTCCATTTTAGTTGTTAATCTTTCACCCGTGGCAACAGGGATAGAAGTCGACTTAGCGACCTTTCCAATGGCGTCCATCTGGTCTGGCGGGCAGGGTTCTTCATACCATAAAGGATCGTAAGGCTCGAGGCGCCGCGCTAATCGAATGGCAGAGGACGTTGTCATTTGGCCGTGAGTGCCAAATAGAATATCCGCTCGATCGCCAACAGCTTCACGGATGCGTTTTATGTTGTATTCACAGCGAGATAATTCATGCATCGACAATTCTCGTCCACCTTGAAAACTATAAGGTCCCGCTGGATCTTGCTTGACTGCTGTGAACCCCATTTCGACATATTCGAGTGCACGTTCAGCTGCAGCGTCGCCATCATGGTAAACGTCAACAATTTCTTCGCCTTCAGCTGGGGTTCGATTGCTTGGATAGATGTAGGTGTAAGTGCGCAAGCGTGAGTGGAACTGTCCACCTAATAGTTGGTACACCGGCTGTTCATGAGCCTTGCCTAAAATGTCCCAAATTGCAATTTCGATACCACTGAAGACGCCCATCATGCTGACATCTGGACGCTGCGTAAATCCTGCGGAATAAACTCGTCGGAATAATGTTTCGATGTGATGTGGATCTTCACCGACAATAAATCGTTCGAAAGTATCTTCTACCATGGCGCAAGCAATATCACCTGAAACGGGGATACCATAACACTCACCAATCCCTTCAATTCCATTATCAGTTGTGATTTTCACGATGACCCAAAACGATCCGCCAATTCCAGTTGGCGGTACGGTTACCCAAGTTTTGATTTCCTTAAGTTTCATATCGATAGGCCTGTGTCATGTTGGGGTATTGGTGTCTTTATTTTAAAGGAAATATTAATTATTGCGCCCAGTTAATAGTAGATTTTTTTCAATCATCTAACACCTTTTGTAAGCGCTATCGTATATTAACTCTCCCGCTTAACAACCAATATCATGCCAATAATTAACACATAGATTATTATCACATAACTAGACTCAGCATTAAGGTAATATAAATTTATATTAGGTTTTGAGGTAGTTCTAGTCTCTGTCAACCGCAAAATTTAATCGCCATTGCGTTGTTACTGCATTCATTGGACCTAGGCAGGGCTTTGCACCTCTACCTGATTTTTCTTTCGGTATTAACCAATCGGTAACTCGAGACTTTTTAATATAAGGTAGATAGAGAAAGTTCGCATCATTAAAGACACCATCAATTCAGCCGGGCATCATTGTTATGATGAAAACAACTCTATCTACCTCAAGTTTAAAAGTATTTACTTAATAACGCCCATATTCTTAAGCATCACTTCATGAACATCACGCTCTTTC
>CAJXUC010000056.1 GCA_913061315.1 uncultured Gammaproteobacteria bacterium
GGGCTCGGAGATGTGTATAAGAGACAGCCTTGGATTTTTGCAAAAAAGCGACAAGGTTGCTGAGTCTGATTGCTGGTTCTTGTTAGCAATTTACTTAACTACGTCTGTCATTGCTTGAAATAATTCGACTCTACGTTCTTTGCTTTTTTCCGAAAAAAAAAAGGTAGCATCAGCCTCTAGTACCCAACCGGTTGCTTTATGAGCACTTTGGCTATTCCCTGAACCATAGTCTCTCCAACCTGCTGTATTCATACAACGAAGTTTATTCAATGCATCATCATATGATGCGACAAAATCACCATTTTCTTTAACTGGATTTTCTCCTACTTTATATCCGCTAGCCGAGATTTGAGTTTTATTAAACGGAATACAACCGGTCCTAATAGTTGATACTGGAATACGATTTCTTTTCAATTTACACCTCTGTTTGTAGATGAGCCAAATTCCTTTTTTTGCGATTGCTAACGCCCAGCTGTGTGGAGAGCGAAGCGATTCCATACGAGCTGCTTGTTATAATTGTGATGATTGATGTGGGAGCGACACTGAGGAACTGGGGATTTGCTTTTTTTTTGACTGGATACCATCGTGCTGACATTGCCTGCCAACAGCGCTAATAATTTTTGTTGCTGTAATTCCATTTTCGAAACTCCCTGTTTCCTAAATGCCTTTTAATTTCCTAAATGCCTTTTAATTTCTTGAAGCCGCTAAAGAATAACACCTTCGCTATTTAAGTTGAAACCTTTGTAACAATTCCCCTAATCCTTTGAAGTTATAATGCAAAACTGTGCAGAGAGCAAGCGCAGCGAGTGATCCCAACACCCGTTGCTTGTTATGCATTGAGTCAATCACTCTACTGCCCATTTAGTTTTTTATACAAGATGTAGCACTAACCAATAATGGATGGATATGTAATATAACAAAAGCAGCCAAAAGTAAGCCAAAGCGCCATCAGGCGAAGCTACTCGACCAAAATCAACCAAACAAAAGTGTAGCCCATAATCATAATACTGGGCGGGATAATTTATTATCCAAAACTGCCGGATGGCGCTTCGCTTTTCCGGCCTACGCCGTTTCAGGTTCATCCTTAAAGCCAAACAACAAAATGGAAACTGGAATTCAGCAACGGCGACCAGCTTTTTTCTGCCTAGGGTCATCGTAGTTTCCTTTATACTATGATGATTGGCATTTGGTGCACCGTTTAGGCTAGGGCTTGGGATGAATTCACCCTGCCCCGTATCTCGATCGGAGCGATGGGGCTCTTTGGCGTCGAGCAAACATTGCCTTGATTGCTGGGTATAGATTGAAATGATTCAGGTAAGGCAGCTATTGTGCAACACCCTGGTAAATGGGCGCAGGTTAATTGATGTAATAACCTGATCCCCGAACTAGTCACTTGAGATGATTGGGTTATGGTTTATTTCTAATTTAATTATCCCCGATGCATTCAGTATTCAACAATTTACTTCACTCGACACTGGCCGGAATAGTAGAATCGCGGTATGCAACCTAACTTACCCACCGATTATTACCTCGATAACGTTTTAATCCTTTTCGAGCATGTAGAGTCGCTTTACCGTGACATTATCCCCAAGACCGACTTAGAGTTCTTAGAGTCGTTTAGCGGTTTAACCACGGATGCCAAACGGCTGTATATTCGGCTGCTAAACCGGAGTCATGTGTTATTTCGGTTGAGCAAATTGA
This sequence comes from uncultured Gammaproteobacteria bacterium, assembly GCA_913061315.1. GTDB lineage: Bacteria > Pseudomonadota > Gammaproteobacteria. Next base: position 1,702 of record CAJXUC010000056.1, read on the forward strand.
ATTATGCAGAGATCGGGTCGATCCCATCGGCGATACAAGAACTGGAATCGTTAGATTTTTTAAAGATCAATTTTGCACTAGAGCGAGCAGACTTAATTAGACTTTTTAATCAGTCAGAGTTGTTAGCTTTTCACCCACAAAAAACAGTACTGAAAAAAATCAAACGTTCTGAGCTGGACGTGTTGTTGCTCGAGTCCGAGGCAGACTTTTTTTCACAATTGCAGGCCAGCGATCAGTTTATCCAAGTGTCGCGAAAAGAGAGTTATCAACTGTGTCAGATGCTTTTTTTTGGTAACTTGAGTCAATCAATGACAGACTTTGTACTTCGAGACTTAGGCTTAAACCGATATGAAAACTATGACATCAACCCACAAAACAGACCTTATAAAAATGAGGTAGAGATTAAGCAACACTGGTTGTTATTTCAATTGGGTTTAATTTTGGAGGCAGCCGACTCGGATGATATCGATAGTTTAATCACTTGTTTTGAAGCTGTGCCTGTTGATGTTGATAGTGACCGTATTTTATACCGACATTGTGAGCGCATTAAGTATCGCATTGCGCGCCAGCTTGAGCGCCTAAAACACTATGCGTTGGCAGTGAGCTATTATAGCCAATGCCAATTGCCGCCGAGTCGCGAGCGCAGGGTGCGCACACTGAGCCAACAAGGCAATATTGATCAAGCACTTCAACTGTGCGAGCACATGATCGAGCAACCACTGGCCGAGGAGGAGTCGCAATTTGCTTCTGACTTTTCAGAACGTCTGGCTAAACGGCACGGCCGTGAAATTTTGCGCCACTCTATCACTCCGATTTTGCCCCTGAAAAAGTCGAAGAGCATCGACTTGGTGTTAGAAAAACAGAGGAGTGTAGAGCGAGCAGTTGCTGAATACTTCGCAGAGCAGGATTCTGAAAACACCTGTATTTATATCGAGAATGCTTTGTTTAATGGCGTTCTGGGTTTGTTGATTTGGGAGATTATATTTCTGCCCGTTGCCGGTGCTTTCTATAACGACTTTCAACACCGGCCTGCCGATTTTTATGCACACGATTTTCTCAAAAAACGGCAAGGTGTTTTTGATAAGCTTTGGTCGTCACTCACTAGCAATGCCGACATCCTCCAACGGGTAACGAACGTTTGGGTGACAAAGCATGGCTTAATGAACCCGCTGGTGAATTGGCCAGCCCTTAACTTACCCACGATTGAACTGGCGTTAAAACGGATTGAATTTTCCCATTGGATCGCTATTTTCGAACGATTATTACAGGACCTGGGGAACAACCGATCCGGCTTTCCAGACCTGATTTTATTTCCTGCAGAGCAGGGCTATGAGCTGATTGAGGTCAAAGGCCCGGGTGATACCTTACAGAAAAATCAAAAACGCTGGATGACTTACTTTTCACAGAAAGGCATTCCTCACTCTGTCGCTCGTGTGAGTTGGAATCTAGACAGTTGAATGCCACCTTGAAAATTTCAGTCGGTGAACTGGTTGCCTTTTGTTGTCGTAGTGGCGACCTGGGATCCAGTGGAATACCGGTGACTGCCCAGGAAGGCATTCGGGCGCATTTGAAAATTCAGCGTAAATACTCAGGCCAAGCGATTGCCGAACAAAGCGTTAAGCTCACCACTGTGGTCGATGAATTTGATATCGAGCTCGGTGGAAGAATTGATTTACTGTTCGACAATGAAGTTCCGCCAAAAATACAGGAGTTAAAAACAGTTCGCCGCTTGAGTCGGCATGAGACTCCATCGTCTCAGGATGATCTATTTGCCGATAACAACAATCTGCATTGGGCGCAGGTGAAATGCTATGCCGCTTGCTACGCAATAGAAAATAAACTGCCGCAAGTTCAGGTCAGTTTAAATTATATTGAACTGAATGATGATAGTGAACACGAACAGATAGAGACTTATTCGGCTCCTGTGCTGGAACAATATCTGTACGAGGTATTACAGTGTTTCGTTGACTGGATACGTCTCGTTAACCAGAAAAAATCAGAGACGTTAAATAGCGCTAAACGACTGTCTTTTCCATTCGACAGTTTTCGCGCTCAGCAACGATCGTTCGCCGCTCATGTTTACCGCTCAATACAACAAAAATCACAACTATTGGTCGAAGCCCCGACTGGCTCTGGCAAAACAATCAGTACGTTATTTCCATCAGTGAAGGCCCTCGGTGAATCACTGTGCGATCAGGTGATTATTTTATCGGCGAAAACATCCGGTCAAAATGAAGCACGAAAAGCCATCGACAAGATGATCACTAAAGGCCTGTTGATTAGCTATCTGGTAATAAAAGCAAAAGCGAAGAGCTGCCCCTGTGCTATTGATGAGTCTGAATTAAATGTGAACGGAAAGTGTCAACGAACCGTGGGTTTCTTCGATCGATTACCGGCCGCTAGGACGGCGTTGTTAGAGCAGCGCACCCTCGACAGTGACACCGTTCGTGGCGTATCAGACCAATTTAATTGTTGCCCCTTTGAACTTTCTTTGCAAATGATGCCATGGATGGATATCGTCATCTGCGATTTTAATTATGTATTCGACCCACAGGTACAGCTCAGTTACTTTCGTAACGATAGCAAACGTAAGGTTTTACTGATCGACGAGATGCACAACCTGGTAGATCGTGCTCGAGGTATGTATTCCGCTAGCATCAGCCGTCAGCAGATCAAGACCGCCACCAATACCAAAAACAGCGTCGTCATTAAACGATCCATTAATAGTATAGGCAATGCTCTGGATAAGTCTGCACGAGAACAAATGGATGATGAGTCGATTAGCGACCATGTTCCCGATCACTTACAACGAGCGGTCACTCGATTTTGCGATAACGTTATGGGCGAAGTGTTTGATAACCGGCAAATCCAGGCAGAGGTCGTTGACCTCACCAGGGCAATGTTTCGGTTTCAGTGCATTGCCGAACTCTATGATAAACATCATAAAACCATTGTCAGAAAGCAACCGCATGAACGTGAGGTAAAACTCAGCTGTCTCAATGCGTTTGACTACCTGCAGACAATTTATCCCTTATTCAGCTCAGTTTGTGGTTTTTCTGCGACTCTGTCGCCCACTGATTATTTTATCCCGGCACTCGGGCTGTCCACTGATCTGGCGCCAATCCGTTTGGCCTCGAGTTTTCCAGTGGATAATCTACAGGTTTGTATCGGCAGCTATATCGATACTCGCTATCGCCAACGGGATGACTATATCGATATTATTTGTGACAGTATTGCCGCCTGTTTTTTGTCTCAACGAGGTAACTACTTTGTATTTTTCTCTTCTTATCAATTTATGCAGAAAGTACATCAACGATTTGAGCACGCCTTTCCAGCAATCATAACCCTGATACAACAGCGCAATAACAGCGAAGCCGAACGATCCAGTTTTTTGTCTGAGTTTTTTAATCAACAAGACAGGCTTGGCTTTGTCATTCTGGGTGGCATTTTTGCAGAAGGCATAGACTATGTTGGAGATGCGTTAATTGGCGCAATCGTAGTGGGCGTTGGATTACCACAGGCCAATAGCGAACAACAACTCATCAGTGCCGATTTCGAATCACAACACTTGAACGGTTTCGACTATGCCTATCGTTTCCCAGGACTCATACGAGTGTTGCAGAGTGCCGGGCGAGTGATTCGCAGTGATACCGACAAAGGCGTGATTGTTCTGCTAGACAGACGATTTCAGCAAATAGACACCATTCGGCACTTGCCTTCCCACTGGCAAATAAATCATTGCCAGCAATTAGAGGACTTACAAAATTCTTTGAATACCTTTTGGGATTCCACGGAAGCAATCGGAACCGATTAAATCTTAATTTAGCGGGAAAGGGGACCTAACCACGGGATAGTCTTGGCATCAGACACTCATTTTTCTGAGTATATACGAGACCTTTATTGTTGAGAGGGGGTCTCGTCTACATCCGACCTATTTAACGCTTACATTATTTCAGCGACTAGTCCCGTCTTCGTGTAAAGTCGCCATTAAATTCGACTTGGAAACACAATAATGAACCAGCTTAATTTATCGACAAAACTTGTCGAGCAGATGCATGAATTTTTGATACAACACGATGAGAACGCACAAGACCCAGGCGTGGCCTCTCAGTACATGTGTGCAGTGGTGGGATGCCTACTCGGAAAGCAAACTATGCCGGAATCTGAAAAAGAGGACGTGATACAACAATTGTTTGAGTTCACTCGTCACGTAACTAAAGATATTGCTCAACAAGTAAATTCACCGCCACCGCAGGCAGAGGTTGGGATTTGGAAGCCCGGCATGGGATAGGCGATAAGAATATGACTGCACGAAAGACGGCCTTTCGTGCTTTATCTTCATTATAAAAAAATAATACAGGGTCCAGTAATAGTGCAATCATAGACTGAGCTGTGTCGGCCGAAAAGCTTAGCGCATCCTGATCTCGTCCCTTATCGGAACGCCGCACCGCAACATCCATATAGGCAAAGCGCAGCCCACCCCGCAAAACCTTAACAACAATGATCCAGTCAGAGATTACAACTACCGTCTATTTGTCTCACTAGGAGAATGGTCAAGCGGGTTACGTCTGATGGCGCCTATGGCTTATTAGGCCTACCTAGATTGAATCATATAACGATGATGCAACAGCAACGTCGGCAATGGCTGAATGAAAAACAAACGATTATCCCCGACCCTTATTTTGTCATGTACAAGCATCTGGTTAATTTGAACGAAGGCAAACCGGCTTATCTCGACACCTACGCTGGAGCTGAGGTGTTTTTTCACTCATTTAAAATAAGCTATTAAACTCATTTATTTGATGGCTGATTGGCCGCCATCATAAACGTAAAACCAACCTATACTCTTAGAGCTAGCACTTCACTCTTTTCATATCTGGGTCATATAAGGGCTTCATATGTACCGTCGCTTTAATCCGCTGAGTTGAGACTTCGATTTCATATTCTCCAGCACGAATATAATCTGCATCGACACCCTCAGCACAGCGCACGTATCCATAACCAATGGGCAATCCGGCGGTATAACCGAAGCCGCCACTACTAAGCCATCCCACCCGATGTCCATTTCTATAGATAGTTTCGCGTCCCAGTAAAATAACGTCAGGATTTTCGATAGTAAAACAGGCTAGCATTTTTTTAACTCCATCTTTAACCTGTTGTTTGATGGCCGCTTTACCCTTAAATTCAATGTCAGTTTTTAGTTTTACAGCCCAGCCTAGTCCAGACTCAAAAGGCGTATGATCTGGGCCTATATCAGCACTCCAGGCACGGTAACCTTTTTCCAACCGCAGGCTTTCAATCGCTCGATATCCAGCATTTTGAATGCCGTGTTGCTGACCTGCTTGCATGATTTTTTGATAAACCTGCGTTGCGTACTCGACAGGTAAATGCAGTTCCCAACCGAGTTCACCAACATAAGTAATTCGCATTGCATTGATTGGACAGCCACCAATGCCTATTGTCTTGAGCTGGCCAAAACCAAAGGCTTCATCTGATACATCATCGCGCGTAACCGATTGAAGTATTTTTCGTGAGTTGGGTCCCATTAGAGATAGCACCGCATAGGCAGAAGTCACATCGAATATCTGAGCATTCATCGTCGCTGGAATATTTCGCTTAATCCAATTGAAATCATGGGTCGCAAATCCAGTTCCAGTAACAATGTAATATTCGTCAAAGGCTACTCGCGCTACCGTTAGATCACATTCAATACCACCGCGGTCATTTAACATTTGAGTGTAAGTAAGACTGCCAACTGGTTTGCTGACATCATTGGCGGCAATCCAACTGAGTGCGGCTTCTGCATCTGGACCTTTTATAGCAAATTTAGAGAATGACGATTGATCGAACAACACGGCCGATTCACGAGCCGCCCGATGCTCCTCACCTACCGAGTTAAACCAGTTTTGACGCTCGAAGCTATACTCATCCTTTGCTACTTGACCCTTTTTAATATTAGCAAACCAGTTGGGCCTTTCCCAGCCTAATTTTTCACCAAAACACGCGCCCTGATCTTTCAGTAATTCATACAACGGTGACTTTCGACAAGGACGTCCACTTTCATTTTCTTCGTAGGGCCATGCCATGCCATAATGTTTGCCATAAGCTTCGAGTGTACGAGTGCGAACCCAGTCAGTATCAAAATGTGGCCGCCCAAAACGTCGAATATCAACTGGCCATAAATCAAATGGTGGCTCTCCTTTAGCAACCCATTCTGCCAATGCCATTCCAGCACCGCCACCTGCAGCAATACCAAAGGCATTGAAACCGGCACCAACAAAAAAGTTTTCCAGTTCTGGGGCCTCACCCAAAATGAAATTTCCATCTGGGGTGAAACTTTCTGGTCCATTGATAAGCTGTTTAATACCTGCTGTTTCAAGGGCGGGCACTCGACCTAAAGAAAGACTTACCATAGGCTCAAAGTGGTCAAAGTTGGAATCCAGTAACGAGTAACTAAAGCCCTTTGGAATGCCATCCGTGGCCCAGGGTATCGGATTGTTTTCGTATCCACCCATCACTAGTCCACCGACCTCTTCTTTGTAATAGGTTAAACGATCAGGGTCACGTAAAGTGGGCATGTCTGAAGTAACGCCATCAATGGCTTCAGTTACCATATATTGATGCTCAACCGACACCAGCGGGACATTCACACCCACGCTAGCAGCGAGCTGTCGGCTCCATTGACCGGCGCAACAAATGACCACTTCGCATTCAATTCGGCCTTGATCGGTAATAACCGCTTTGATTTTTCCATTTTTGGTTTCAATCGAGTTCACTCGGGTATCTTCAAATATACTAGCGCCTGCCATTCGGGCACCACGCGCCAATGCCTGAGTAATATCAGACGGATTGGCTTGACCATCGGTCGGTAAAAAAGCGGCGCCTACCACATCATCGATATTCATCAGTGGCCAAAGTTCCTTTGCCTCTGATGGAGTTAATAATTGCATATCGAGCCCAAAAGAGTGCGCTGTGGTTGCCTGTCTTTTAACTTCAGTCCAGCGCTCTTTATTACACGCCAGACGTAAACCCCCATTCATCTTCCAACCTGTGGCAAGACCGGTCTCGGCTTCCAGCTTTTTATAGAGCTCGACCGAATAGCCCAGTAGCTCGGTTATATTGGCATTCGACCGTAATTGACCAACCAGTCCAGCAGCGTGGAATGTGGTGCCAGACGTCAGTTTCTTACGTTCAACTAAAACCGTATCAGTCCAGCCCAATTTGGCCAAATGATAAGCAGTAGAGCAACCAATAATACCACCGCCAATAATGACGGCTTTTGCTGTATTTGGAATGTTAGACATATTGAGCCTCAGAATTTTTTAAATAGTTGATAAGCACTTAGAAAAGCAGCAAGGTTTTCTTGGCTATAGTGGACAAAATCAAAATCAATTTGAGAATGAATTTCAGATACCATGCTCCACATCGTTTCACGCAACAACGATGCACATTTCATCGCCTGATATTGTTCTAGTAATAAGTCATTAATTGGTTTTTCAAAGTAGTTTTCTAACATCCATATTTCCTGCTTTTCACTCAACTCGTTATTTGAGGCAAGCCCGCCTAGATCAAAAAGTGGTGAGTTAAATCCTGCATAATCCCAATCGATCAACCATAATCGTGTCCCATCATCGAGGATATTAGCCGCGAGTAAATCATTGTGCCCAAACACAATCTGTGAGGGATTTGAGGCCTGCTCTAACGTTTGTGCCATTTCAAGTAGTTCAGGCAACAAGGGTAGATACTGACTTTTACCCTCTTTAAGGGTTGACGCGTAATCACGAATAACATGGAACACCCAAAAAATTAAAGCGGCACCCCGAAAATGTTTTGGTAATTCCTGATGACACGACTTGATCAATGGCAAAATTCTTTCAAGCATTGACTGCGCCCGAACCATCTCTGGATTAAGTGTTTGGCTTTGAATATATTGAAGTACTAAGATACCCACTTGGTGATGGATCACTTCTGGAGAAATACCGGCAGCAAAGGCCGCTTGGCTGGCCGCAAGCTCGTTAAAACGCATGACCTGATGCACTGGAATATCTTCACCTATGCGGACCACATATTGAGACTCACGGTCTCCATCTCGGTCAGTAACAAGGTAATTCACATTGGTGATACCACCACTCAGTGGCTGAAAGCTAATCTCACCTTTCCAGCAAGGTAGTTGTTGAAGTTTTTGTTCGATTGTAGTTTTCATAAGCTTTTTATTGATTTACACCATACCGCTGCCGTGCTCGTTGCGCACTCAGGGTAATCAGGCGATCGGCTATGATCGCAATAAAGGCTATGGCGAGTCCTGCCACCAGCCCTCGTCCCGTGTCTGCTTTGGTCAGCGCAATATAAACTTCTTGGCCGAGGTCTCTAGTACCCACTAATGCGGTAATCACCAACATTGATAACGCCAGCATAATGGTCTGGTTGATGCCGAGCATGATTTCAGGCAGTGCAAGCGGTATTCGAATACGTCGCAGCAATTGCATTGGTTTGCAGCCCGAGACAATACCGGCTTCGATTAATTGGGGGTCGATTGATTTAACACCATGTGCCGCATATCGAATCGCTGGTGCTAGTGAATACAACACAACAGCAATTAATGCTGAAAAATCACCCACCCGGAAAAGCATCACGACGGGGATTAAATAGACAAAACTAGGCAACGTTTGAAGGGTATCTATTACGGTACTAACAATGCGGTCAGCTCTTTTATTAGTGGCTGATAGAACGCCCACTGGTACGCCTATCAAGGTCGCAATTATGACTGATGCGCCACAAAGATAAACAGTTGTCATCGCTTTAATCCACAAGCCATTGGTGACGATAAACGCGGTTAAACAAAATGTCATTACGGCCATCCGCATGCCACCTAACCGATAGCCAATAAAGCTAATAACAACTAGTCCCCATGGCCAAGGAATACCCGTTAGAAAGCGTTTTATTGGCAACAAAAAAGCGGTTAATAAAAATGTTTTAAGGGCTTCTAGTTCATCAAAAAAATTAACATTAATGTACCGTACTAAGTCTTCCCAAATCTCTCCAGTGGTTAAAATCATCGATTCTGGATAGGTCTGAAGCAAAGGCATAAGATATCCACCAAGCAAGCAAGTAATGCCAATTAACCCACTGATCATTGACCGCGGATAACGACGGATTAAACTGTGATCTTTATTACTGGAATGTTGACCAACGCGTCGTTGGGCGAATGCCTGACTTAAGCGGTCTAAGGCGATAGCAAGGACTACGATAGCCACACCTGCTTCTATACCTGCCCCAATATCAAGACGACGCAAGGAAGCAAGTACGTCATACCCAAGACCACCAGCACCTTTTTATATTCTAATTTTATCTCCGTTTTATATTTAAATAAATACCCTCATTTGTCAACATTTATCACCATAAAGCCACAAAGTCATTCATTTATACTCACTTACTGAGCCTTTATGTTTGGGAATCTGCAATCTTTATTGTGTATGATGTAATTAATATTGAACCTAGAGATAATCATTTCTTATTAATTATGGTTAATACACACGTAATACATCACGGCAATCACCGCGAGCGAGAAGTACTCGAAGCATTGCGCCATTTGGGCGGTAGCTGCAGAATTCAGGCACTCGCTAAACATTTAAATGTATCTGAGGAGACCATTCGTCGTAGTGTCAAATCACTGTCTTTATCCGGAGTAGTTCGTAAGGTTCATGGCGGTGTTCATCTTAATGAGAGCCATATCGAACCTTCATTCACTCAACGATTCGGTAAGAATGAACCCGCTAAACATTCAATCGCTGAAAAAATGGCCGACGTCTTAAAGTCAGGTGACACGCTGTTTTTAGATATCGGATCAACAACCGCCCACATTGCCAAAAGCCTCACCAAACACCGTGATTTATTTATAGTCACTAACTCAATCACGGTAGCGAAAACACTCGCCACTATAAAAAATAATCGTGTATTCCTAGCGGGTGGAGAATTACGCGCCCATGATGCAGGGGCATTTGGTCCCGAAGCACTCGATTTTGTCAGTCAGTTCAACGTTCAATATGCTGTATTGTCTGTCGCAGCCATTAATGCCGAATGTGGATTTATGGTTCAGGATATTCGTGAAGCTGCCTTTTCAAGGGCCATTTCAGCTCGCTCTCGTATAACGATTGTTGCTGCAGACAGTGCAAAATTTGGAAAGTCTTCGCCAATAGTATTGGGCACACCTTCCACGTTTGATGTGCTGGTAACCGAACAAAACCCACCCAAAAAAATTCTTGACATGCTTCATAACAATGACATTGATTTAGTTTTAAGCAGCTAACTTTTGAAACACTAATACCTTAAGGGCTCTAACCCCTATAATTGCTTTTTGGTGACTTAGGAAACGCAAATAACTCAATTTGTTCACCACTTGGCAGCTTTAAATCTAGCTTATAGGAGCCTCGGTTTTATCTATAATTTCTATACCTAGAATAATCAGTATAAAAATACTTTGGTTTTTGATAATCAAAAAAAATTATTGCTACGTGATGAAACGAATTTAACACCTGCGTCTCCTTGGCATATAACCGTTAATTTATGAGGCTAAATCGCATCATAATAGTGACTAGGCATGCTTGCCTAATGCGTTTGCCACCAGACACCAATGGCTATCAGGAGTGGTAAATTCACTAGAGCCAAAGTTTGCGTATTGGTCAATCCATGTGGGGTGGCGAGGTCATTGTTCCCAACCTAATATTGAGCTTTTACTTTAAGACAAAACTGCCTAAAGAAAGCCGTAAAAAACGTAAATAATATGCTAAAATAGCAGACTATAAATCGGAAATTGTCATGAAGACTCTGAGTGTTGCATATGGAAACACGGTTCGCCAGTCGAATAAAAAGCTGCGCCGGCAACGTATCCTCGTACTTGCCACTAACTTAATGGCGTCGGAGGGTGCAGAAGCCTTTACGATAAACCGGCTTGCCAGCGAAGCGGAGGTATCAACACCAACAATTCACAACCTATTCGGGAAAAAAAGTGACATCTTTAAAGAGTTGGTGTCAAGTTTAATTGAAAAAATGCAGGGTATTTTCCTATCTGACCCGCCTATCGACCCTATTGAAAATGCCAAGTTCTTCCTCGACAAAATGGTTACTGAATTCGATCATGATGCGGATTTTTATCGTGCCGCATTTATGTCGGCAGAGCAATTAAAATTGTTTGATCCTAGAATTCCGGGTGGATTTTTCCAGCGGGCACAACAAATAGCAGCGCCGAGGAAGGAGTGGTACGAAAGTGGGTTATTTTTAGGGAATATCCCACCCACCACAATGATGAAGACAGTTCACAATAGCAACCGACTTGGGCGACTTGACTGGGTTGGTGGCTACATTGATTTGAATCAATTCCGCCATCAGGTTTTAGAGAGCATACTTTTGGCGTACGCGTCTGATGCCAGTCCCGAACTTCACGTTAGGCTAAGTGAAGAAATCAATGAACTCAACAGCCTGCTGTTTATAGCACCATCAAGTTAGTTATTGGCCATTAGTCTGTGGCGTTGTTGCCGCTTTCAGCTGCCTGTTGTCGCTGTGAGAGGGCCTGGCGAACTTCCAACTGACTGGCGTGACTCATTTTCACTTTGAATGACATCCACAGGGGTAGCAGCATGATAATCGCCAGACCCGGCCCCATAATCAGGCCCAGACCCCACAATACCGTGCTGGTCACTTCGCCTGGTCGTGCTCCAGCCTGCAGGCCTATCAGGTCCAGAAACGGGCCGGCTATTAGGTAGCCAAAGCCGCTAATGAATTTGGCGGAAAAGAATGCCGCAGCAAAAATCACGCCCTCCTGGCGCTTGCCAGTGGCCATCTCCTGCTCATCCACAATATCGGCCAGCAGCGACTGAACGGCGATCACACGCAGAATAGTCATGGTCACATGGACTGCCCAGTTGGCGTAGATCAAGGCAAATACCACCGTGCTGTTATCGGGTAGCAGGTCAAACAGTTTCAACGGTGTCAGCCAGAGCAGGTTGATGGTGGTCAAAGCGCAGGTCAGGCGCAGTAACTGTTGTTTTTCAAACAGTCGATTCAGTAATCCGGAAAACACGGCCACCAACAGTATCGCGAGAATAATGGGACCAGCAAACAGTATGGAAGTTTGGGTCGCATCCAGTTGCCAGAAATAGGTGTAAGTCACCATTAGCAAAGTCGCGGTAATGCCGCCTATACCACCCAGGCCCATATCCAAAATCACCATGTATCTGAAGTTCTTGTTGCGAAATGTGCTGAATAGATCGCGCAGCATATTACCGCTGGCATTTGCCGCGCCGCTGGAGAGCTTGGGAATGTATTGCCAGGTGCCGGCAATGCAGATGACGCTAAACAGTATGACAAGGAAGCCGTTGATCCAGCCAAAAAAATGGTAATTATCGATGACAAAGCGGCCGTCTAGGCCATTTTCTTCGTTGAATAAAAAAATCAGGGCGGTAGCCGAAGCAAGAGTACCGATAAACCAAGCCATAATGGTGCGCATGCCAGCCAGCTGTGAGCGCTCGTCATAGTCGTTGGTAATCTCTGCGCCCAGGGCTAGGTAGGGCACCATAAAAAAGGTCAGGGCTGTGCGTACCAGCAGGATGCTGATCAGCAGCCAGGTAAACAGCTGCCCTTGGTCGCTCAGCACGCTGTCGGGTGGCCCGTACAGCATGACAAAACCTGCAGCCAGTGGAATAACAGCGGCAATCATTAGCGGATGGCGGCGACCTATGCGCGAGCGCAAACGGTCTGACCAGGCGCCAACCATAGGGTCGCTGATACCGTCCCAGATAATTGAAATGGCAATAGCAAGACCGGTTAGCGTCCCCGACAGGCCCAGCACCTGTTTGTAGTAAAACAGGATAAAGACACCCATTGCCGCCTCTTTGAGTGCGTGACTGACAATGCCCGAGCTATACAGCAGACGGTTCTGAAAGCTAATACTCGAGATGTCATTGCAATAATTTTGAAACTTTCGCATTAAAAACTCAAAAATAAAAATAATACACGTCAATCTGGATCTTTTTTATACACTAAAAACGAAATAAAATCAGCTATAAAAAGGTGTTAATACCCATTTAATACAGTAGGTTACTGCTTTCAGTGTACGACTGATGAGTCAAACTAAGGGCATCCGTGGCTAGCTCCCGCTGGCATGGCTCAAGTTTGGTCATTATCATAAGTAATGAGCCTATGAAATAGCCTACAAAATCATTCTGAGAGCATGAAAAGAGCTCCTCTGAAGTACCTAATAGTTGTAATAAACCATCTTCCATCACCACAATTTCATCGGCAAAACTCATGACGTCAATTTGATTGTGGGTCATCAAGATCAAAGTGACCCCGGTTTGGCGATTGATTTCCCTTAACTTACGCGGCTGTTAATTTCGCCAGTCTCAACGCGGTAGGTTAACTCTTTGACCCTTCACTCTTTATTGATCGCAGAAATAGCATTTTTCATCAGCTCTTGAGAGTCAAAATCGACTTTATAGACTGCACAGTGAATGGCATTACTTAAGTGTGAACTTACGCAGGTTTTCATGTGATTTTTTGGGTGACAGATCCAAAATACAGATTTTATTAGTAATTAAATTTTATTGCAAGTAAAATCTGTTGACTTTCTGAAAACGCATGGATAGTATCCGTTTCGCTTCGCCTCGCCTCAGATCAGTTCGATGCGAACTAACTACTCTTTGCAGACAACTGCATTTATTAACAAAAGGAAAAAAGTATGAAAACTAAACTTAATCAAAGCAAACTTAAACTTGCGATCGTATCAGCAATCGTCGCCGGATCCATGGGGCTTAGCGCCACTAGCTACGCCGCCACGGCAACGGGCACCATGGCTGTTACCACGTCAGTTTTGATGTCCTGCACTATTACAGCCGGAGCGATGACGTTCGCTTCCTATGATCCGACCGCCGCGGTGGATAATGATGCTACTGCCACGATAGAATCGACCTGCACTTCGGGCGGAGCGGCAGTCATAACAATGAGTCAGGGTGGTCGTGCACAAGGGGGCTCGACCGACGCGATTCCATTGCGTGCGATGTTTAATGGGAGCGAAGGTGCGCCAGAAGATTTGGCTTACTATTTGTATAGTGATAGCGCCGGCGGAACTGTATGGGGAAATACCTCGGGAACAGGTAAATCGATCACTGCAGACGGCACCGCGCAGAATTTTATAGCGTATGGCCGGATTCCTAAGAACCAAACAGTTACCGAAGGGACTTTCAATGACAGCGTCGCGGTGACACTCACTTACTGATGCTAATACCAGTGCTAGAACAGGCCGCTTGCGGCCTGTTCTTTTTGACTTTACGTATTAGTTAGGGCAAACATGTGCAAGCAACAAGAAACCAAAAGCTGCTTAAAATATTGGGCCTATGGCCTGTGCTGCTATACGCTGCGGGCCTTAGCCTGCCCGTCTATGCGGCCACATCAGCTTCAGACATGGCCGTGACAGCCAATGTTAACGCGTCCTGCACGATGAGCGTAACAAGCTTAGACTTTGGCACCTATGATCCTATTGTAGCCAACGCAACGCAAGATCTTACGGCTTCAGCCACGGTATCAACGAACTGCACTTTAGGTGCAATTGCGAGTGTTAAAATGGGTAATGGGCTCCACGCAACCTATAGCGCTGGTAGGAGTCGCATGATGTTTTCACGTGACTATAGTCGACACATGTCAAATGTAGGAAGTGATAGTAAGCTGAAGTATGAGCTTTATACGAACGACGGCCATACAGATGTATGGACTCAAATAGGAGGTCGAAGCGTTGTTGGTACTGGTACCTCTGATGATTTGACTGTTTATGGTAAAGTTTTTCAAAATCAGCAAGCTGCTGCGGCGGGAAGCTATAATGATACAGTCACTGTAACGGTGCTTTTCTAATGCTCGCGCGTGCAATAATCAAAGCAGCTTTCGGCATCATTCTTTTCGTAATGGGATCCAGTGTCGCAAGTGCCGCCTCTTTTGGGGTGAGCCCCGTGCGAGTGACGCTATCCGAGAGCCAGTCGATGGGCGCACTCACCGTGCGTAACGACGGCACTGAGCCGGCGTCTCTGCAAATGGAGATGCTGAGCTGGTCACAAGCGGAGGGCCAGGATGTTTTAACGCCCACTCGCGAGCTGCTGGCCAACCCGCCTATTTTTACCGTGCCAGCGGGTGGCTCGCAGTTGGTCCGAGTCGGACTTCGGCGAGCGCCGGATGGGCAGCGCGAGCTTACCTATCGCATTGTCCTCCAGGAATTGCCGCCCCCCCCCAGTCCCGATTTTATGGGTACACGCATGTTGATGCGCATCAGCCTGCCAGTGTTTGTTTTACCTAAGGTCGACGCTAAATCCGTGCTGCTGTGGCAGGCGGCTCGCACCCCGCAAGGCGCCCTCAAGATTAGCCTGACCAACAACGGTAATGCCCATATCCAAATCGCCAACTTCAAGTTGTCGCTGCCCGGTAGCGTGCAACCTTGGGTGACCAAAGAATCTGCTGAGTATGTGCTGCCCGGTCAGAGTCGCGACTGGACCCTGCCGGCTAACTCGGAAAACCCAGCTCCGCCGCTAGGCGTCACCCTACAGCTTTTTGCGCAGACAGATGCCGGTGACATTGAGGCCGAAGTATTGGTTGCGAATTGATGTGCACCAGGCAGGGATCGTTGCTCATAAGATTAATGCCAAAAAGTCTCTAAATGCACGCCTACTTCTGCTTGGTTTGCTGACGCTAACACCACCAGCGGCGCTAGCGGAAGACACAGCGCTTGCTGTAGACGAAGTATTTCTGGTGGTGGTTATCAACCAGCAAGAGCAGGGGGTCGCCTTTTTACTGCGCAGCGACGATCGTTTGTTCGCGGGGGGTCAAGATCTGCGGCGCTGGCGCTTGCACTTGCCTAACACTACCCCCCTTAACCGTGACGGCGAAGATTTTTACGCACTTGATACGCTGGCAGGCCTGTCATATGAATTTAATGAATCCAGTCAAGCGCTAACGGTTCAAGCCCCCCCAAACTTATTTGATGCCACGCGGCTAAAGGGAACGGTGACCAATTTCAGTGCGCCCACCCCGGCGTCGCCCGGCGGCTTTCTTAATTACGATGTGTCGGCCAATCATGCACCTGTCTCTTATACACATCTCCGAGCCCACGAGACGCTACG
>CAJXUC010000057.1 GCA_913061315.1 uncultured Gammaproteobacteria bacterium
CAGCGATTTCAAAAATTGGTTTCAGGGTTGCTTCTCGTGCAATTTCTATATCACTTTTAGCCATGTTTATTCTCCATATAGCGGGGTTAAGTTCGTTATTTATGTTGTTGAAAATTTCACGATAACGGCTCGTTGACAGGATTTCGTACCCACATTTTAATAAAGGTATGAAGCATATTTCTAGCAATTATCTACTGACAAGCGCGAGCAAGATCATAGTTTCCAACAGCAGGTTAAGGTATCTCAAAAACGACACATTCAACCCATTTTTTTCTAAAAACCTGATTATTCTTTGTATTTATTTTCTTTATCAATTCATTTTGATATTGAATGTGTGAACTATTGATAATGAAACCAAAAACGTTTGAAAGTTAAGGCTGTTGCACAATAGCAGCAGACTAAACACTGGAGCTATATTCAACTTAAACCAGGTTCATAACTGTCCAGTCTGATCCATTAAAACCTAAAAACCTCATCATAGCTGATCTAAGATGAGGTCCTTAGTAAATCAAAACCGTTTCAATTCTAAGAACTGTTTTAGCAGTCCAGTGTATGTTGGCGCTCCCAGGTACTTAAGTGATGAGTAAACTCATTCCAGTCAGCCATTTTTAATTTAACAAAAGCATCAATAAATTCATCTCCCAGAGCTTTACGCATGATTTTGTTTTTGTCTAACAAACGAATGGCATCCAATAAATTCTCAGGTAAATGTCGCGCATCTTTCGCCAAGTGACCTTCCTCATACATGTTGATGTCCAACGGATCACCCGGATCACGGTTGTTTTCAACGCCATCAAGACCCGCTGCCAACATACCTGCCTGTAACAGGTAAGGGTTAACTGCACCGTCCATCAAACGAAGTTCAAAACGCCCTGGATCAGGTACACGAACCATATGGGTGCGGTTGTTGCCACCATAAGTAACCGCATTAGGTGCCCAGGTTGAGCCAGACACTGTACGAGGTGCATTGATTCGTTTGAAGCTGTTAACAGTCGGGTTAAAGATTGCGGTTAGGTCCACTGCGCTTTCCATAATCCCACCTAGGAATTGGTATGCCAAAGGCGATAATCCAAGTCCACGTGGGTCGTCACCATCAGTACTAAATAGGTTCTTCTTTCCATCAAGATCCCAGATAGACATATGCGCATGACAGCCGTTACCCGTTAAGTCCATGAAAGGTTTCGGCATGAAAGTAGCACGAATTCCGTGCGATTCACAAATTGCGCGAGTCATATACTTAAAAAAGACGTGACGATCAGCTGTTTTCAAAGCGTCATCATAGTCCCAATTCATTTCGAACTGACCATTCGCATCTTCGTGGTCGTTTTGATAAGGATTCCATTCTAGTTCAAGCATCGCATCTGCAATTTTACTGATAATAGGGTACTGACGCATTACCGCTTGCTGGTCATAACATGGCTTGGCATGAGTATCCATGTCATCAGCCAGTGCCGTACCCTCTTTATTTATAAGATGGAATTCACATTCAACACCCGTCTTCATGCGATAACCCAAATTCTCTGCTCGTGCTAACTGGTTTTTAAGTGCAACTCGCGGAGACGCCTCAAGGGGTTTACCATTCATCCACAGATCACAAGCAACCCAGCCAATTTCTTTTTGCCAAGGCAATTGAATGAGGCTGTCAGGATCAGGCATACCAAACAAGTCGGGGTGCGCAGGTGTGAGATCAAGATATGCAGCGAATCCAGCAAATCCGGCACCATTTTTTTGCATCTCTTTGATAGCCCGCGTCGGTACTAATTTGGAACGCAGCATGCCGAACATATCAACCCAGCTCACTAGGAAATACTTAATACCTTTTTCTTTTCCAATTTTCTCTAAATCTTTTTCCATTAGATGGACTCCTCTCAATTTATTGTATTAACAATCGGTTATTAACAATTACTTTTCAATGCTTTATCACAACAATTCTCTATCAACGATGCTAAAAGGCTTTGCCTAGTTTTGATAAACCAACCAAAGCCCTTCACTTTAGAACGATCCCTTACCCGGATACCAATCAGTTCCAGCCAATGGTACTTTCGCCATAGCCGCAGCTTCCATTGTCAGAGCCACTAGGTCTTCTGGTTCAAGGTTATGCAAGTGTGATTTACCGCAGGCGCGAGCCAGTGTTTGAGCTTCAAGAATCATTGTTTTAAGCAGGTTTTCAACTCGACGACCACCCAACTTAGCATCAAATCTTTTAGCCAACTCAGGATCTTGGGTAGTAATACCAGCCGGACACTGGCCTACGTGGTAGGCGTCATAGTAACCAGCTGCTGAGCCCATTTTACGGTATTCAGCATCATATTTTGGTGAGTTACAACCCAACGCATAGAGTGCAGCCATACCGATCGAAACTGCATCTGCACCCAACGCCATACACTTCGCAACGTCTGCACCATTTCGAATACCACCTGAAACGATCAGCTGAACTTTACGATGCATACCCATCTCTTGCAAGGCTTCTACTGCAATTCGGACTGCGGGTAGTGTGGGCAGACCCACATGCTCCATAAACACATCCTGAGTAGCTGCTGTACCACCTTGCATGCCGTCAACAACAATAACGTCGGCACCCGCCTTAACAGCCAACTGTACGTCATATTTTGTTCGAGTTGCACCAACCTTGACATAGATTGGTTTCTCCCAGTCTGTAATCTCACGGATTTCAGCTATTTTTATTTCCAAATCATCAGGACCAGTCCAGTCAGGATGGCGACAGGCACTACGTTGATCAATACCCTTTGGAAGGGTTCTCATCTGTGCAACACGGTCACTTATTTTCTGACCCAGCAACATGCCACCACCACCTGGTTTAGCGCCTTGACCACAAACAACCTCTATGGCATCTGCCGCACGTAAGTCATCAGGATTCATACCATAACGTGATGGCAACATTTGCAATACAAGTGTCTTAGATGAAGCACGCTCTTCCTGAGTCATACCACCGTCGCCTGTCGTTGTTGTGGTGTTCATCGCGGCAGCGGCTTGACCCAACGCGTCTTTTGCTTGAGCAGACAAAGCGCCGAAACTCATACCCGCTATGGTAATAGGAATATCAAGATGCAATGGCTTTTTTGCAAAGCGTGTACCCAATTTGACATCTGTATCACAGGTCTCACGATAGCCTTCAAGCGGATAGCGCGACATGCTCGAGCCAAGGAACAACAAGTCATCAAAATGCGGTACTTTACGCTTGGCACCACCACCTCGAATACTGTAGATACCCTCAGTTGCGGCACGTTGTATCTCTTTGATCGTTTGCCGGCTCCAAGTAGCAGACTCTTGAAGCTCCGGATGTTCTTCATATTCACCGAGTTGTGCTTTATCAGTAGGTTCACTCATTTTCTTACCTCTTCTGGTCTGTAATAGGCAAAGCCTATTAGTTTAGCTCTTGGCTGTTAAAAATTTCACTATCGATTATGGGTCGTTAATCACGGCTAAAGCTCACGATATGAACCCTGTAAAGGCCTATAAGACGGCATTGTCGACTTTAAAGTTATAAAGATTTCTTCCTGGACCATAGACCTTAAATTTCTTTGGGTCAGCCTTAATTTTAGCCTGATCAAGAAGCTGGGTAAGTATTGCCAATTTTTCGGCATCCATTTCCTTTTCTTCACAATCAGTTCCCAGACTTTTAACATTTCCCTGAACAAAAAGGTTCAGCTCAAAGATTGAATCACCTAAGGCATCACCTGCATCACCGCAGACGACAACATTGCCTGACTGACCCAGAAAGGCGCACATGTGCCCAACGTTACCACCGACAACAATGTCGACGCCCTTCATAGAGATTCCGCAGCGTGCAGCCGCATCACCTTCGACCACGACGAGTCCACCACGACCGGTTGCACCAGTATATTGCGATGCGTTACCCTTGACTCGAACAACACCTGACATGATATTTTCAGCCAGTCCCGCGCCTGAATTGCCAGTGACGGTTATATTGGCATGCTTATTCATACCGCCAACATAATGTCCAGCATGGCCCTCGATGGTAATATCCAGTTCGCCATCGACACCCACGGCAATATTGTGCTTACCGTTTGGGTTGACAACTTTAAAAGATTTTTCACCCGTCTTACCATCAAGACTATGCAGCTTTGCATTTAAGGCGCGCAATTCTGATTTATCCAGATCTATCTCAATCATTTTTTGTAACCTCAGATTGAATACGTATATTCGTTTCTGTTAATGAAAAGGCGTTAATAGCTCTAACGGCCCCTTACCCTTCAGTTTAGCCATACCTTCAGTAAAACTTATTTTTTATCTCAGTTCTTATACCAGCTGTAGACCCGAGCAGGCTCAGGCTCCCAAATTTTAGCGTTCTCTACGCCAGGCAATGTAGCAATAGCACGAAATTCTGAAGCCATAGCAACCCAGTCGTCTGTCTCAGCCAAAATTGCAGGCTTAGCTCCTATTGGGTCTCTTACGACGGCAAACCCATCATGCGTGCCAATGGCAAAAGTATAAAAGCCATCAAGTTCTTCAAAACCTCTTTCAAGCGCCTCGTCGAGTGTGTCACCTTCTTGTAATCTCCAGGTCAAGTAGCCCGCAGCAACTTCAGAATCATTTTCAGTTTGAAATTCAACCCCATGAAATTCTAGGGTACGGCGCATACGATTGTGGTTAGACATCGAACCGTTGTGAACAAGGCAAAGGTCTGCACCTGTCGAGAAAGGATGTGATCCGGAAGTGGTAACGGCACTCTCCGTTGCCATTCGCGTATGGCCCAATGCATGGCTACCACTCATACCTCGGATACCAAACTTAGAAATAACATCTACCGGTAAGCCTATTTCCTTAAAAATCGTGATATTAGTTCCAGAACTGGTCATATACAATTCAGGATGATTTTGTTTCAACCAGCCCTGAACTGTTCTAGCTTCAGCTTGTAATATCAATACGGCATGATTGCTGTTCATCTCAATTTTTGAAGATACTCCAAAAACGGCCCTTACTTCCTTTTTAAACTGCTCCCATGAATAATCTGGGTCAGTAGATAAAACCGTAATTCTAACCGTGCCAGCCGATGCACCTCCGTCATAGATAGCAATACCCGCACTATCTGGACCGCGCTCTGTCATTTCGATCAACATGTTGGAAAGATGCTCGCCGAGCGACTTCTCCATTGCTGGATTTTTTATAAATAGACCTACAATTCCGCACATAATCCGCCTCGCTTAATAATGCACAATTTATCGTTACGATGAGATTACTAGAGGAATTCAGGGCTGTCAAATGTTATGAAACAATTATTCATGTGAGGAAACAAGGGTGGGTTAGATTTCGTTACCCTGAGACACAATAAAAGACAAATATCGACAAGGTAGTGCAAGAATTTCTTCTGGACCGTGGGACGCTTCGGCATCAAAAAATAGCGAATCACCGGGCTCTAGGTCATATACTTTATTGGCATGACGATAAGCTACCTTGCCTTCAAGCATATAAATCAGCTCTGTACCTGCATGCTGAAACACAGGAAACACTTCTGACATGTCTGAAATACTGATGACATAGGGCTCGATTGAATAAGGCTTGCCAATCGTGTGCCCTAACAACTGATATTGATGACCCGCGCCTGAACCACGCCTTTCAATTACCAAACCTTCCCCCGCTTTAATCATTGTTACATCACGCTGCTCTTCATACCCTCGAAATAAAGATGTAACAGGCACATTGAGGGCGTGTGCGAGCGCACTCAAAGTTGCCAAAGATGGCGAAGTAAGTCCGTTCTCAATTTTGGATAACATGCCCGACGATAACTGTGCCTGCTTAGCAACGTTGGCGACGGTTAAATTAAGTCGCTTACGAAGACTCCGTACCTGCTGACCTATAGCGCCCTCCAATGTAATCCCTGACCCCTGTTTTTCATCAGAGCCATTATTCATTATTTTGTTAGATTCTACTTTAGTGGTTTTGCTCATAATCAAGTGAGTTTATTATTCTAAGTTCAATAGCATACCAAACATTGTATAACTCTGTATATTGCATGGTTATGGCTACGCTTGAGCACCAAGGCAATAAACCTCATTCATTAAAAGTAACACACTAAATTGAACTTAATTTATTAAAAAAATAAACAAAGATTTTACTTCCACTTATTGAAACCAGTCGCTTCACTTTAATTATTAAGCCCCATGCCATCTATTACATGGTTGGTTGCAGTTGGTTGCAGTTGGTTGCAGTTGATACCAGTCCAATAAAAAATAGGGATAGTGTTATGAGAAAGCAGTCCTACCTTTAAGGATCGGGTCGATCTAGTATCGAATTAAAAACAACACAATCCGTAAAGATAAAAATACTGATATTGCATCCAATCCCCTCTCGCCCGTCGACCAAAAATTGATGTCAGTATTGAGAATGTCTGCCATGGAGAGTCACACAGAAAGTTTAGATTTCTTCTGAACCTTAATCTAAATTTAAGCAATTTTAGCCAAGACTAAACTTAATTATTTACAAGTTCAAACCAAGCCATGAAGAGACTTAGTTTCGAGATAATCTTCAAGCCCCATCATACCCCCCTCGCGCCCATTACCCGATTGCTTATAACCACCAAAAGGCGAACCATAGTTAATTCCAGCGCCGTTAATATGAACTGATCCAGCCCTTAATTTCGACGCGACTCGTGCGGCTCGATCTGAATTCCCTGTTTGTAAATAAGATGCCAGTCCGTAGGGCGTATCGTTGGCAATGGCAATCGCTTCAGCCTCGTCCTTAAATGGAATAATGACGAGTACTGGGCCAAAAATTTCTTCTTGAGCGATTCTCATATTATTACTTACATCTGAAAAAATGGTTGGCTTTACATACCAACCGACATCCAAACCATCTGGACGGCCAAGTCCACCAACTAACACAGTGGCGCCTTCGTTAATACCGACTTTGATCATAGTCTGCACCCGATCAAACTGAATTTTGTCAAATAAAGGACCCATATGATCCCCTTCTTTTTCTGGGTTACCTACTGTCGTTGCTTCGGCTGCACGCTTAGCAATTTGTAAGACGTCGTTATAACAGCTTCGCTCTACTAAAAGGCGCGTTGGTGCATCACAGGATTGGCCTGTATTAAACATACATTCCTGAACTGAGGCTGTCACTCGTTCTTCCAAATCACAATCTGCAAAAACCAGATTCGGTGATTTTCCACCAAGCTCTAGCGTTACCCTTTTGACCGTTTGTGCGGCATCTTGTGTAACTGCAATACCTGCACGGGTTGACCCTGTAAAAGACATCATCTGAACGTCAGGGTGCTGCGACATAGCCGAACCTACGGTCGGCCCATCGCCATTCACCAGGTTGAATACTCCGGCTGGGTAACCGGCCTCATGAATGATTTCGGCATACACCATCGCTGACACTGGTGTGTGCTCAGATGGCTTTAGAATGCAGGTAGAGCCGGTAGCAAGTGCCGGTACAACCTTTAAAACTATTTGATTCATAGGCCAATTCCAAGGTGTAATCAAGCCACAAACACCTATCGGCTCACGTAATAAAATATCTCCATTGTTCAGAGTAATCTGCACCTCAAGAGCTTCTAAAGCATCGATGAAACCCTGTAAATGACCCACAGCCGCATCTGCTTGAACTTCACGCGCCATCGAAATTGGCGCACCCATTTCCATACGCATCGCTTGAGCGAGGTCCTCGAAGCGCGCTTCAGTCGCTACCCTTAATTGGCGTAAAAGCACTAGACGCTCAGCTTTAGTGGTTTGAGAAAAATGCTCAAAAGCCACGCTGGCAGCCTCGACTGCACGGTTTACATCAGTTTCATTACCCATAGCAACCAAACCAATTTGCTGCTCTGTTGCTGGGTTCAAAACAGGCAATGTGACAGTAGAGTTGGGTTCAACCCAAGCACCGTTAATATAGAATTTTGTTAAGTTCTTCATCTAATTTATTTACTCCGGTATTGTGTGGTCTGCACTGCGTAATCTATTTTCCATAGTCAAAAAAGGGGATATCAACGATATCACAGCCATGCTGCGCCCCACCAGACATTCCAAGGTGAGGCGTCTTTCCAGTCCAGCCACAATTCAATCATCTAAAATAATATTCCTCATTGATAGACACTACGTTTCATGTATGGGCCATTACTGCGTTCAACAAAAGGAAACGCATCAATCGCCTTGCACCGATTTGAATTGTATTTTCCAATTCAGTCGCTTCATGCCTATAAATCGTCATTATTTTTCGTATAAATAATTAAACCATTGAAGTGTTAATGAGTGAAATTTTAGGTGCATCAAACGCGGTGAGTTCTGGTAGCTCTCCTTTAAAACCCTCAATTTGAACCATACAAGTATGTGAAATCGGGCCCTGTGCGAGTTGCGAGGTGCCAATATCTGGCGTCAATAAATTTGGGTTTCCGTGTTTGCATAAACTACCATGGACACCGGGCTGGAGCGGATCATACCAAGCACCCGTACTCATTTGAACAACACCCTGCATGACCTGATCATCGATAATCACGCCACCCAGACAAGCGCCACGCTGATTAAAAACCCGCACGACATCACCATTGTTGAGACCCCGAAGTTTAGCGTCATCAGGATGCAACATAATGGGTTCCCGTTGTTTGATTTTTGCCGCACGACAGTGACTACCATGGTCTAACTGCGAATGAAGCTTTGTTTTCGGTTGATTTGAAATTAAATGCAGTGGGTATTGACTAATATCACCACCAAGCCATTCGATAGGTTCCATCCAGGTGGGGTGTCCCGGACAATCATCATAGTTAAAACTGGCCACTGTAGACGAATAAATTTCAATTTTTCCTGATACAGTTGATAACGGATTTGCAACGGGATCATCACGAAAGGCTTTCAGCATTATGACGGATGCAACCGGCGCTTCAGGTTTAAACCAGCCCACTTTTTTAAAGTCAGAATAGCTAGGTAAATTAATCCCTTTGGCTTTGGCACGCTCAACTGTTGCCAGATAAATTGACTTTATCCACTGTTGTTCGTCACGTCCCTCTGTGAAACTTTGTTCAATACCCATCTCACGCGCTATCCCCGAAAATATGTCGTAATCATTGCGGCTCGAACCAATCGGTTGAATCGCCTGTTGCATATCGATCACATAAGGATCACGAGGCGATATGGCTAAGTCGTTGCGCTCCAGAGAGGTTGTACAAGGCATTATGATATCAGCATGTTTCGCCATACTGTTCCAGCACCAGTCATGCACTATAATAGTGTCTGGTTTTTGCCAGGCTTTGAGCATTTTATTTAAATCTTGATGATGATGAAAAGGGTTACCACCGGCCCAGTAAACGACGTGAATATCAGGGTAATTGTAGCTAGCACCATTGAATTCGAAAGCATCACCTGGGTGTAACAACATGTCACTAATTCGCGCCACAGGTATAAAGTCAGACACCTCGTTCTTGCCCTGTGGCAAAGAGGCCCCGGGCACCTTAGTATTGTGCCCACCAATACCGTTTGTGGCCGAGTAACCAAAGGTAATGCCACCCCCAGGTAGGCCGATCTGACCTAACATCGCTGCCACCGTAATCGCTGCCCAATAGGTATGTTCACCATGATGCTGTCGGGTTAAAGACCAGCTGACCGAAATCATGGTCCGGTTGGCAGCCATGCGTCGGGCCAGTTCTCGAATTTTTTCTGCGGGAATCGCACAAATGGCAGACGCCCAGTCGGCATTTTTTTCTACCCCGTCATCAATACCACTGAGGTAACTTTGAAACTCATCCATGCCAACCGTATATTGCTCGATAAAAGGCTTATCTGATAACTCTTCATCTACCAATGTTTTTGCAATCGCAATTAATAATGCTGTGTCTGTTCCCGGCCGTATGGCCAACCACTGCGCATTCAACGAGTCCTCTATATCGGCTCGTATAGGACCAATATTGACCATCTGAATACCGGCATCGCGCGCTTCAAGCATATGTTCACGCTGAACATGACGGCCAATACCACCTGCATTAATTTGCCCATTTTTTAGGGGCATACCACCAAATGCAACCACCAACTGTCCGTCATCAATGACCGATCGCCAACTGGTACTTTCCAGTAACATGGTCCAAAAATCACCCAAGACATGTGGTACGATCACTTCAGCCGCAGCAAAGCTGTAGGTACCAACCGAACGTGTGTAACCACCAATACACTTTAAAAATCGATGCAGTTGACTTTGTGCGTGATGAAAACGTCCCGCACTCGACCATCCATAAGAACCACCAAAAATCGATTGATTACCAAACTGCGCTTTAACTCGAGACAATTCTTCAGCAACTAACTGTTCAGCCTTTTGCCATGACACTTCAACAAAAGGATCAGCACCACGTAAATGATTATTGCTGCCAGGGCCTGATTCAAGCCAACTTTTTCTGACCATTGGTGCTTTAATTCTGGAGGGTGCATCAAGCACATCAACAATGCCTG
Source organism: uncultured Gammaproteobacteria bacterium (assembly GCA_913061315.1). Lineage (GTDB taxonomy): Bacteria > Pseudomonadota > Gammaproteobacteria. Next base: position 10,413 of record CAJXUC010000057.1, read on the forward strand.
AACCAATCGGCGACACATCTCCATCTTCTTCAAAACCATGCAGCGCTTTTACGATGCCGTTATCGGTTTCAACGCGGTAGGTGCCCCAGTGTGAGCTAGTGAGCGGCAAATCTTTATTTATAGGCATGACAGTTCAAATTTAGTGGGAATAGATATTATACTTCAAGTCCCAGCTGGGCTTGACGTTTTTTACTCCAAGCCTGCGTCATACGATCAACAATAATGGCAATAATTGCCATACCTGCCCCTGCAACAATACCGAGCCCAAAATCTCCATCACTCAATCCAATATAAACTAACTGTTCAAGTCCGTTAGTGCCCACTAATGCAGCGATCACTAACATAGCAATCGCATACATGATGGTTTGATTGAGCCCTAACATCATTACCGGCAACGCCAATGGGATTTTGACTTGCCATAACAGTTGCCGATTTGTGCCACCCATCATTGTGGCGGCCTCTATAACTCCTTCGGGCAGATTGCGCAGTCCGTGTTCTGCATAGCGTATGGACGGTACAATGGAATAAGCAATAATCGCGAGCAGCGCGGTAAACTCTCCAATTTTAAAGACCATGACAAACGGAATGATAATGACGAATAGCGGCATGGTCTGCAATGTGTCGTTGATCGGACGAATGATGGAAGATACCTTTTCACTAGTCGATGCCCATATCCCTATTGCGGTTCCCAGCACAAAAGAAATGATCGCAGCTATACCACAGAGATAAACTGACAACATAGCTTCAAACCACATGCCAGTAACCACCAGAAAAATTAAGCCTAAAAATGTACCCAACGCTAAATTTCTTCCACCCATTCTCCACGCAGCAAACACACAAATGAGTACCATCGCTGGCCAAGGCATTTTAGTCACGCCGATGTACAGAAAAAGCGCTAGTAACAGTACCAATATATTAATTTTTATGCCCCAACGTCGACCACTCAAAAGTGCCAGAGTCACCATGCTGATGGTGTAGACGATCACATGCCAAGTCTTCAGCTCAAAACCCCAAGTAAATGGGCTAATCGCGCCTTGCAAACCAATTTTAGTGGGTAACATGATGAAGAAGAAAGCAAACGTTTTAATACTTTCAATCTCAGCACGAAAATTGATGATGAAATAGGTTAAAGCTTCATTCATTTCTCGAGCGGGACTAAATTCCATCTCACGTGGCCAAGCACTCAAAACGGTAACCATTTGAGCCAACGCAAAGACAATAGCCGTGCCAATTGCTGCAATAATCCAGTAACGGTGACGCTGCACCCAAGTTTTATTCTCTCGGTCATAATCGTCCGATCGAGTAGCCATACCTGCGGTAATCCTATCTATCACCATCGCCATTAAAGCAATGACGAGCCCCACTAAAAGACTCTCACCGAATTGTGCCTTTCGTATGGTTGATAAAACCTCCCAACCAATATCAGAGGTTCCACCGATGATTGAAGCAATGATCACCATGCTTAACGACGCCATGGTCGACTGATTAACTCCCAGCAATAGCTGTTTATGTGCACTCGGGACACGGACCTGCCAAAATAACTGTCGTGGGGTTGCGCCTGACATCACTCCAGATTCAATAACTTCGGGTAATACCTGGCGAAGTCCAACGATGGTATTACGCACCATTGGTGGAAACGAATAAAGAATACTAGCAATGAGGCCGACAACTGTGCCAAAGCCAAATAACATCAAAATTGGTAACAAATACGCAAATACAGGAATAGTTTGCAACATATCAAGTATTGGCATAATCATCCGTTCGGCTCGGCTAGAGTAGAATCCCCAGACACCAACACCAAACCCAATCAAAATAGCCAGAGGAACAGAAATGGCAACCAATGATAAGGTGTTCATACTCTCAGGCCAATAACCGATTACAACCATATAGAGACAGGAAGCCAATGTAAAAAAAACCAACCGCCAGCCCGATGCAACGAAAGCTAAAACACAAAAGATAAATGTGGTGGCCGCCCATGGCAGCGCATGTAATGCCCACTGCACTGATTGTATCGGCCATTCCAGAAACCAAGACACACCCATGAAAAACCAACCAAGATTTGAAACTAACCAGTCCATCATCACGTTTAGCCAGCCAGTTATTGGCAGAATAAAAGCATCAGGATATTCTGATATCCAACTCCATTTATCCTGCAGGGCAATCAATAATAGTGTGACTAAAATTATGCCAAACCAATTCAATATTCCTCGATCTTTTTTTAGAACCACGAGTAATTAAACCTTAACATGTGCAGGCCCAATAGCGCAGCCCAAGGCAAGTGCAGACAAAAGACCTTGACCTCTTGCAATGCCAAGCACAGAACCATCTTTCGCCTCAACAATGACACCCTCTTCATGGTCCGAAAGGTAACTGAGCAAGCTTGCAAGGGATGTGTCTCCAGATACCCTACCCATTCCTTCGATCGGGCCATCGGGTTTCTCGACAATGTCAGACGCTCGAAGGATAGACTCCCAAGGCACATCATGAGTAAATTCACGAACGTAGTCATCGACAGGATTCAAAATGAGATCCACTGGGCGACCTATCTGAACAATCTTACCATCGCGCATAATAGCCATACGATCAGCAATACGCAGCGCTTCCTGAAAATCATGGGTAATAAACACAATTGATTTGTGTAGCAACGATTGTATTCGCAGGAACTCATCCTGCATTTTTTTGCGAATCAACGGATCAAGCGCAGAAAATGGCTCATCAAGTAGCCAAACATCAGGCTCAACCGCAAGCGAGCGAGCAATTCCAACGCGCTGCTGCTGACCACCAGAAAGCTCTTTAGGAAAGTTTGATTCTCTACCCTGAAGACCAACCAGTTCGATTACCCGTTCAGCTTGAGCGTAACGCTCTTTTTCTGGGATGCCCTGTAACTTGAGTGGAAAGGCAATATTATCTATGACGTTGAGATGCGGCAAAAGGCCAAAACTTTGAAACACCATACCCATCTTATGGCGACGTATCTCGATCAGTTCAGAACTCGTTTTTTTCAGCAAATCTTCCCCGTCAAGAAAGATTTCACCTGCATCGGGTTCAACCAATCGAGACAAACAACGCACAATGGTTGATTTACCAGAGCCCGAAAGCCCCATAATGACAAAAATTTCACCGACATGAACATCAAAACTCACGTTCGCATTAGCAACTATATGATCACTTTTAGCCATGTTTTCGGCAAGAGTCTCAGGGTCATCAACGACGCCATTACCGCCTTCAAAAAACTGATCTGATTCTGGTCCATAGACCTTCCAAATATTTCGGCAAGAAAGTCTAACATCTTTATTCATTGTGCTTTTTTCCATTATGCCCCTAACTTGAAGTTCCTAAATGGCACAGACACGTTATTTTTTAAACACAACCATTTACCCAGTTATCTAATAAAAAGGGTGTACCAATAAAAAAAATGAGTTGGAATTGGTAATACAATGCCAACCCATTTTCGATGTAAATAAATAATAATTAACGTGTAATTACTGAACAACTGTCCAGGCTTTCCATTTACTTTCATTGGAACTCAACCATTCTGTTACTACGTCGTCTACATCCCGACTGTTATTGTCAACTTCAAGAATTGCCCAGTTTTCATCCTTATTAGTCAGTTCTAGCTTTGTTAACATTTTAAAAGCAGCAGGCCATTTTTCTTCAAATCCACTCCAAGCAACTTTATGAACACTAGCCTGTTGGAAACCACAAGCACTTCCCTTTTTTTGATCTTCCTCTACACATTCCCCCTCAATTGGATTCCACTCAACCCAATGATAGTCTTTAGCAGCAAATATCCAATGAGGCTGCCACATCATCATGATCATCGGGCTTTGCGTCGCATAGGCTGATTCTAACTCTGCAATCATAGCGCCTTCACTACCGCCAGCAACAGCCTGAAATGGTAGTTTAATAGATGAAACAATATCACGAGAGCGAGTGCCCCAGTCAGCAGGATAAGTAATCAGTCGTCCTTTGGGGAAGGTTTCTGCTGTAGCAAAGGCCTGTGCGCACTTGTAAAGCGCTTCATAGCTAGGCAAACCTGGGCACTTCTCTTCCATGTAGGGGGGATAAATCCAACCTTCTTTCGGTTCTAATCCAAGGTCACCCAAAACCACAATTTTGCCTGACTCAACTGCTTTGGGGTAAAGATCACCGACATTGTTGGTCCAAACTTCTGTTTGCACATGCAAGTTTCCTTGTGCGAGACCGGCATGTTGAGGCAGTGCACCAGCGCTCACGTATTCAATGGTATAGCCCATTTTTTTCAAGAGTTCTCCAGCCACTTTTGTAGAAAAGTGCTGACCCGTCCAATCATTCATGACAACCTTGATTGGATCATTAGATTCAGGCACCGCTGCTATTGATGTGGCACTACTCGTAAAGAACACCGCTGCTGCAATCAACGTCGAAACAGTATATTTTTTAAACATCTTCTCTCCTAAGTGATGGTTGAACAAGCTCTTTTGGCCTGTACGCACACCTATAATTATAAATAAATTTTCTTATTACCTAAGTCAGTTTTGATGTCAATTAATGGTTAATTAGCATCTCTGAATTAAAAGCATAGTGGTTATTACAAAGAAATAAAGCTTTAAATTTTATCAACGACTTTAAAATCTAAAATACATTTGGTTAGAATAACGGGTTTGCTGGTTATTTTTCCAGCTTTTACTTCTCCTAGATAATGGCTGAACTGTTTATTTAGCTGAGTGTGCCAAAATGGTATATTGCTGGTCAATAGAATTACCAGTAGTCAGTTTTTATGTCAAATGATTAATAATTAGCATCACTACACTGAAAGCATTACCATGAATTTCACTTTGACCATAATTAGAATCTATTTAAATGAAAACGAACTCCATTCGCTCAATTCGCCGAGCTGAACTTTCAAAAGCTGCGTTTGAGGCTGTCGTGCTCTACGGGCTACGCAAAGCAACTTTGGAGAAAGTGGGAAGGATTGCAGGCGTTTCTAAAGGTGTTGTATTGCATCACTTTAAGGACAAAAGTTCGCTTTTAGAGGCCGTTTTTCGCCGATCGAACTCGGTATTAAGTGAATCTGTAATTGAACTATACAGGCATGCTGACACGCCCTATGAAAGACTGTGGGCCATCATTATTGCTAATTTTTTTAAGACTATCTTTAACCGCAAAGTGTGCCAAGCATGGGTATCTTTAATGTCTGAAGTACCCCATAACGAGCAGTGTCAGAGAGTAGAGGCAGCCAACCATACTCGTATACAAAGTAACCTGAGATATGCCCTTAAACATTTCCTCAACAAAACGGATACTGAACGAACAGCGCTTCATTTGGGTATGCTAATTGATGGCATTTGGGCTCGGAACGGATTGCAATCAGCACCAGTGTTGAGCGAGAAGGCTATTTCAGAAATGGAATATGCCATTTTAAAAATGCTCCCTCACGATAACAAGAGTATTGCGAACCACCAGGAGGCTCGACTAAAAATCGAAAACATCGCCAATATTGTGCTGGGCTCAAAAGCCTACAAAGAAAAATCCTTTTAACATCTAAAAGTCACTTGATATGGCGGCGTTTAAACTAGACCAAGGAAATAACAAGTTTAAACGCCGATTAGAAATAGCTTGATAACCAACAATCAAAAAGTAACTACTGATACCTAAATAGACACCATCACTCGAATAGCATCTAACCTTAATCTGGCATGGCCTAAAGAGCTTTCAAACTGCGTCAACTGGTCTCGATAAAACTGAATTTCTTCGTCACGAACATTTGCATTCACTTCCTGTAATGCAATTAACCGATCAATTTCACGCTCTAACACTTCTTGACTGCGTCGCTTGGCTGCCGCTACCAAAGCTGGGACTTTTAGACTGGCGGCTTTTTCTGCCAGTTCAAGCAATTCATTTAATTCAGTTTGACGTGCTTTGACAACCTTTACAGCGGTATCGATATCAACTCGCTGAGATATTTCCTGAATCATTTCGTGGCTCAAAACCGCACTATGATCCCTGCGTTGTTCATCGACTACCATATGCACACTGCTATTTGGAAAATAACGCTGGCTATTGAGCTTACAGTCGTCAGAGAATTCCATTAAGAAGTGGCAATCAAGCAATATCGTGCCCGGTTTTACGCTACTGTATTTAATCGCGACCAGCGAGGTATTGCCAAACTCACTACTCAGGATCATGTCCATTGCGTTGAGCACGAAGGGGTGTTCCCAGCTAAGGAAACGCAGATCTTCATTCGCAAGAGCAACATTGCGGCGATAGGTAATGGTCATTCCGTCATCAGGTAACCCTGGCATTTTGGTGAGCATATTATCGCCAGGTGAGATCACCCAGCTATCCGGGCCGTGAATTTCACTATCGACACCATAACAATCGTAGAGTCGTTCCATGTAGCTAAAAATATCATGCTCATAGTCTCGTGCAATCGCTTCATCGACCAGCTCTTCGGCCAGCAATGGTCGGCAGGAGTTTGCTTCCAGCAAGCGGTCTCGCCCCATCTGTAAAGCTTCATTTAACTGCAGGTAAAGTTGATTGGTCTGCTCAATAAAGTCATCTATCGGCAATTCTGGTTCAGCTAAGTGCTTGAGGAGCTCTGTTTGTGTCTGCATGAACACCTGATGGCCTGCAGCACAGGTTTGAGTAAAAGCATTTAAACCTTCGTGATACCAGCGGAACATGATTTCTTGCGCTGTACTTTGAAGATAAGGCACATGTATATTAATGATGGCGTTTTGACCAATGCGATCAAGGCGACCAATGCGCTGCTCAAGCAAGTCTGGATTAACTGGAAGATCAAATAACACCATGTGATGAGCAAATTGAAAATTACGCCCTTCACTGCCAATTTCTGAACAGATTAAAACTTGGGTTCCAGTTTCGTGATCAGCAAAAAATGCTGCCCCACGATCGCGTTCGACTAGGCTCATACCTTCATGAAAAACGGCGGCTTTTATGCCTACTTTAAGCCTAACTTGCTCTGCTATTCCTAGTGCTGTGTTCGCACTAGAAGTAATCACTAGTACTTTGTTACCGGTATTTTCCAGCAAAAAATTAGCTAGCCATTTGATCCGTTCATCGCCACTGGCCCAGTTAAAACCAGCGTCATCTGCTTGAAATCCAAGCTCGGGGGATAACAAATGCTGAGGTGGTTGGTTAGGTTGTGGGTCTGACAACTCATATTTTATCTGCCAATGAGCTGATAATTTTAACGGGTAAGCATGAACTTCTCGCTCGGGGAACCCTTTTATAGTGTGCCGCGTGTTGCGAAACAGCACTCGGCCAGTACCTGTCTCTTATACACATCTGACGCTGCCGACGACTCCTTACGTGTAGA
>CAJXUC010000058.1 GCA_913061315.1 uncultured Gammaproteobacteria bacterium
TCTACACGTAAGGAGTCGTCGGCAGCGTCAGATGTGTATAAGAGACAGGATGAAGCCACTAGGCTGATGTCAGGTTTGACTAGTTATCCAGAAGGTAGCAGTCGATTCAGTTGGCAGTTAAGACAGGCCAGAGTATTGATTCTAGGCGGTCGATACGATGAAGGTAGTGAGATCATGCAAAAGTTGATTGGTGAGTATAGAGAAACTAGTGCTAAAAATACCGACCGTATACTTCAAGTTTTATTTGATATGCAAACGGTTGGCCTCCACAACCAAGCAAAAAATCTTCTTAACCTGCTGCTAAGTGCCTCAATAGACCCGAGGCAACATCGTGAAATATTGTTTTGGATTGCTGATTCTTACCAAGGTATGAATCAATTTGACCAGGCCGCATTACTTTATTTACAGTCAGCTATGTTGCCGGGTCCGACAACGATGGACCCTTGGGCGCAAACCGCCCGATTTAACGCTGCTGAAAGCCTCAAAAAAGCGGGCCTCTCAGAAGACGCTAGACGAATCTATCAAGGTTTATTAAAAATCACTCAAGACCCTGCCCGTCGAGCCCTACTAAATCGAAGTATCCAGCAATTATGGCTTAAACCCACAGTGCAGTAACTCTTATCGAAATTAAGCGAAGGTCAAGGTGTATAAATTGGGGCTTTTAAATAGTTCCTCAGTAACCATAAAATAACAGGAAGTCGTTCAAACTAGTCACGCCATTACAAAAATAATGCGTATCAGAGCGATATACATCTAAAAAATAAGGTTTTACGCTCAAGGAGCCTTGAAACTAACCATTACGAACCTTATATTAACGCCATCTATAACTAATCTGGAGAATTTTAAGCATGTCAGTAACAGCCAATGCAGAAACTCGCGGTTTCGAAACTGAAGTAAACCAACTATTGGATTTAATGATCCACTCACTCTATTCAAATAAAGAAATCTTTCTGCGTGAACTTATTTCAAATGCATCCGATGCCTGTGACAAACTTAGATTTACAGCTGTTTCAGATGCCAGCCTCTATGAAGACGATATCGAATTAAAGGTCAAAATAGGTTTCAATAAAGATGAACGCACTATCACCATTAGCGATAATGGCATTGGCATGACGCGTGAAGAAGTTATCGAGAACATTGGTACCATTGCCAAATCGGGCACTAAATCGTTTCTTGCTTCAATTACCGGTGATCAAAAAAGTGATGCCAACTTAATTGGTCAATTTGGTGTTGGCTTTTATTCCTCTTTTATTGTTGCCGACGAAGTCACATTAAGAACCCGAAAGGCTGCTGACTCGACTGGAAACGGTGTTGAGTGGATTTCAAAAGGTAAAGGCGAATACGATATTAAGTCGATTGACAAGGCGACACGTGGCACAGAAATAGTGCTTAAGTTGCGCGAAGGCGAAGACGAGTTTTTAAATGATTGGAAACTGCGATCAATTATTACTTCTTATTCTGATCATATCGACTTCCCGGTTGTAATGGACAAAACAACCGAAGCAGCAGAAGACGGTGGCGAAACTGTCATCGAAGAAGAAACAGTTAATCAGGCATCAGCTTTATGGACGCGTGCCAAGTCAGATATTAAAGACGAAGAATATAAAGAATTTTATAAGCACGTTGCCCATGACTACGAAGATCCAATTGATTGGAGCCATAACCGTGTAGAGGGTACAAACGAGTACACATCCTTATTGTATATTCCAGCTCGTGCTCCATTTGACTTATATGACCGTGAAACCCGTAACGGGATTAAACTTTATGTTCAGCGCGTCTTCATTCTTGAAGACACCGAACAGTTAATGCCACGCTATCTTCGTTTTGTCCGTGGTTTAATTGATTCTAACAACCTGCCACTTAACGTTTCACGAGAAATCCTGCAAGGCAGTAAGGTCATTGACAGTATCCGCACTGGTTCAGTTAAAAAAGTGTTGGGTATGTTAGAAAAAGTGGCTAAGAACGATCCTGAAAAATACCAAAAGTTTTGGACTGAGTTTGGCAAAGCTCTAAAAGAAGGCCCTGCAGAGGATACGTCTAATCGTGAAAGAGTCGCCAAATTATTGCGTTTTTCAACCACCCATAGCGATTCAGAAGATGAGACGGTTTCATTCGATGACTATATTTCACGTATGCAAGAAGGCCAGGAGAAAATCTACTTCATTGCTGCTGATTCATACTCCGCAGCTAAAAATAGCCCACATCTTGAGATATTTAAAAAGAAAGGTATTGAAGTTATTTTGCTGTCAGACCGGGTTGATGAATGGTTAACGTCTCATTTAATGGAGTTTGACGGCAAGAAGCTGCAGTCCGTTGCTAAAGGTGAACTTGATTTAGGCAAGGATGAAGATTCCGAAAAAGAGTTAGAAGTGAAGACAAAAGCGTCTGAAAAGCTCGTGAAGCGAATGAAGAAATCGCTTGATGAAAAAGTGGAAGAAGTTCGTGTTTCAAATCGGTTGACTGATTCGCCTGCCTGTATTGTTCTTAATGAACAAGACATGGCGATGCATATGCAACGTATTATGAAAGAAGCTGGTCATGCGATGCCAGCTTCTAAACCAATCTTGGAAATCAACCCTGACCATCCCATTGTGAAAAAAATGGACGCAGAAAAATCAAAGAAAAAGTTTGATGATTGGTCAGACATACTGTTTGATCAAGCGTTATTGGCAGAAGGTGGGCAGCTTGAAGATCCAGCCAGTTTCGTTGCTAAGCTGAACAAAATGTTAGTATCCATTGCCAAGTAAAACCTTCGTTCGTTAACGGTTGTCATCCATCCAGAGTGCCCATTGAGGGCACACTGGATGGGTCAGTTAAGGCACTCATAATATTTAGATCATGAAATGTATCATTCCTCGACCTTGTCAAATTGTCGTTTCAGTTGATACAGAAATAAGAAATATATCAACTGGAAGTGTCATAAATTCAGCTCTAAGGGGTTTAGGGTTACTCACTTTTGATTGATAAATCAAAACGCAACACCCTCACAGTACCCGCGCTCTTTCCGCACAGTTATATTTTTATCATAACGAGCTTTCAGCGGTACATTAGCAGTCGAAACCCCTATTTGAAAAGTTGGGTTAACCTAACTAAGCATATAGTATATTATTATCCAACAAGTCAGATCACTTTGAAGACTTTGTATCTATTGTTGAGCTAACCGAAATTGTTGCCCTGATATCCGTCAAGTCATTGGCTATAAAAACCACGGCCAAGTTTCGATTGACTTCAAAACGATACGATTATTCAGCACGATTGACCCTGACTAAGGAGTTTAAAATCAAATGGATGACTTAGAAAATAAAACGAGGCTTGATCGCTGGCTATGGGCTGCACGCTTTTACAAAACACGGGCACTGGCTAGCGCCGCAATTAGCGGTGGCAAAGTTCATTTAATGGGGCAACGAGTGAAGTCGTCGAGGTCAGTTAAAGTGGGCGACTGTTTTGAAATCATTCGGGGGGTTGAACGCTTTGAAGTGATCGTGCAGCAATTGGGTGATAAGCGTGGTTCGGCACAAATAGCCCAGCTTCTATACCTTGAAACAGAGGCCAGTAAAGTCCTGCGTGAACATCAGCTACAACAAAGAAAACTAGCCGCTTTGGCAAGGCCTCAAAGTGACCATAAACCCAATAAGCAGGAACGAAGAAAAATAAGGTCGTTTACGGGAAAAGAATAAATATAAGCTGTTGAATGTTGTCAGTATCAACAGGCGACGGTAACTGGATAGTCCACTAACATGAGCGTCTGGCTATGGTAATCTACGAATGATGATGACTGAAAAAAATACGGCTCGATTCGCTGCTGCTGTCTATTCTCCTGATACCGTTGATAGGATGGCATTATTTAAATTTGCAGAAAAGCAAAAAGCTCTAAAAACGCGTATAGGCGGTATTTTACAGACCGCCATTTTTGATGCAGAGGGTAATATTGCTGGCCTTGATGCCATCGATATAGCCACCAACGAACGTTTACCGATCTCTCGTCCAAGAAGTAATGGCACTATTTGTGGTCTTGATACCTCCGTATTGGCCAGCACCTCGAGCATAATTCGAGACGTGATCGATAATCAACTCGATCTAGTCGTAATCGAAAAATTTGGAGCTTTGGAGCAGAGCGGAAAAGGCTTGGTCGATGATATTTTAAATGCCATCGCTGAAGATATCCCACTCATTATTTCAATGTCACAAAATGCGCTACCGGTCTGGCGAGACCTCAGCGGTGGGCTTGGTGATGTATTGGCCTTTGAAGAAATAGCCTTCGAACAATGGTGGAAAAATATTCAAGGCTGAATGAACCAAATTGAATCAATCAGCCTCAATCAGAAGGTTAAGAACGGTCCAATGCGCAACAATGGTGAACCCATCCAGCCCTATGACTTAACCGTCTAAGCCAAGCGCTTCGCTTCTCGATCCTTCTAAAAATCCCAAAATTGTACCCAAATTATGAGCTAATGGTGATGTTTTGCCTTTGCTCAGACCACAGTGCCTTCCAACGAGTCTAAAACTTCAGGGTGATGTACTAACTCGCTTCACGCCGGGCTAACTCAATTCATTTCAACATCATCACAAATACTCTTGAACCGTAATCACGCATAACGAATCATCCACCCACTCTGCATGCAACAAACATAGTATTGATCTCATTTCTCCAGTATTGGATACCGATTAAATTCACGTATCTCAGTGAGTAATATGTCATCATTTTTTATACAGCAATCATCTCTATGAGTGCCGCAATAGTGTTTAAGTTTAAGGTGCCAGGGTCGATAACAGCACAAAATGATTGATCCGATGGAGAACGACTTTGAAAAAACCAATTAGCATTAGTTTGATTATCAATTTAAGCATAGGTTTGATGATAGTTTTACTATTGATTACAGCATTTATTGGGTTATTTGGAACGAGCCGAATGGCTGACAGCCTTGATTTTTTGCGCACTGAATCAAACGATATTCGACTGGGTATTAATCAGTCAGTCAGCGCACTCGGTGAAATCGATAGTCAAATTCAAGCATTGGGTAAATCTGAAGCACTGTTTTCAAAGTTACGCGCACTCGAAGATGAATTAAAATCAGTTTCAAGCGCGAGTCAAGACATTGACTTAGGTCTAAAAAAAGTCAATGAAACCAATAGTCAACAAAGTGATAGCCTCAGTTTGTTAGGTGAGACAACCCGTATGCTTGCCAGCCAACTAAAACTGCTGACTACCCACATGCAGAAATTACAGTACGATGCCAAGGAGGCGCAATATTACACTTTGCACTCCTACACTTCTTACTTTGAATTCATTAATGGTTCAGATGACGCGCTGAAAACTGCCAAAGAAGATACTCAGACCTTGTTTAGTAAAATTGGGTTAATTACCCATTCGCTTGCAAAAGTAAACGCACCAAATGAGACAAGAAGGTTGGCCGTAGATATTAAAAAATCGATACGTGATTATAGACAGTTATTTGGAAAACTATCCATGTTGGAAGGTACACAAGTGCCTTACGAGTTAAATAAGCAAGTTGTGACAGCGGGACGTGCATTACTTCAAATGTCTAACGAGCTACAAGACGCTATCGGTGTGTTGGCTAGTAATATTTCGGAGCAAGCAAATAGCACGGCTCATAGCGCTGAAAAGTCGGTTGCTAAAAGCCGTGCTGTTAGCATTGAAGCCAAAGAGGTACTCGATCATTCACTCGGAATGGTCAACCGCTCAAACCAAAAAATGACGAGGTTTACTGAACAATTATCGACTGTCCTTTCGGAATTAGGCGTCTCACTTAGTACGATTCCAAATGTGTCTAAAAGCGTTAGCCAGTCAGTAGAAAAGATGCAGTCTTTTGTTTCCACCGAGGACATTAGCCGTCTTGAAGAGGCTGAGACGCGGGCTAGAAATGCTGAGCAAGAAGCCAAGTATGTACCCCTAATTTTATTGGGTGTTTCTATTTTGGCTGTCTTACTCAGTGCTGTAGCAGCTTTGTTTGTCTATCGAAGACTGGTTAAACCCCTCGAGCGTTTCGTGCGAGGTGTGCAAAGAGTGGCCAGTAATGACTTGACTAAAACAGTCAACGACGAGGGGTCTTTGGGTGAGCTTCAGGAAGTGATCCATGGGTTAAATAGTTTAATTGAAACTTTGCGAGACAACGTTAACGATATGTCAAAAGCGGGACAGAATATCTCAGCTAACGCCACGTTTTTCAATGATACTTCTCAGCAGTCCTGTCAGGCACTAGAAGCCCAAAAAACTGAAACTGAAACAATGGTATTGGCAACAGAAGCTCTAGCCAGTGCCACAAGAGAAATGGCTAATAGCGCAGACTCTGCCGCACAAGCTGCTCAGGCAGCAAGCTTAGCCGTCGAGATGGGACAGCAGACTGTGGCAGAATCTCGCATAGTTTCACGTCAGTTATCTGAAAAAATAGATGCCACTTTTGAAACTATGCAACTACTCAAAAATGACAGTGACAATATTGGGTCAGTAATTGACGTTATAAGACGTATAGCCGAGCAAACAAACTTACTGGCCTTGAATGCCGCAATTGAAGCTGCACGGGCTGGCGAAAGTGGTCGTGGATTTGCTGTTGTTGCCGACGAAGTTCGGAATCTGGCGAATAGTACTGGTGATTCGGTGGATGAAATCGAAAAACTAATTGGTCGATTACAAGCCAGCACCAAGCAGGGTGCACGTTCGATTGAAGATGGTCGTAAGCAGGTTGATCTCAATGTGAAGGCGTCACAAAGTTCTGAACAGGCTCTCACCAGCATTACTGAATCAGTCGAAATGATTAATAAAATGAATCAACAGATTGTCGAGTCTAGCCAGCAGCAGCAGTCGACGGTCGAGTCACTCAACATCAATGTGCAAAACATTCGAAATCTGGCAGAAGAGACTGAAAATACAGCCCAAAAACATGCCTCGTCAATTAGTAAATTGACTGAAACAGCTCAGAGCTTGAATAACTTAGTTGACCGATTCTCTTTATAAAAGTTTTTATACTGTTTGTTGTCGGTCTAATAATGACGGTAAAGTTTAAACCCGATAGTGATATCGGGTGCAGAGCCAACCGAAATGTCTTCAGAGAAAAATAAATCAACATCATAATTTTCGGTTACTTTAATTACTCGTAGGCCAATTTGAACTTGGAGTGAATTACCCAAGGGCCTTAATTGACTGTCTTCAATAAAGGCCGTATGAGCATCGAATTGGACAATAGCGTTCCAGTCTGTATAGAGCTCATATTCGAGACCTATTTGGCCAACCCAAATGGTGGAGGTTTGAAGTGACTCCAGTTGACCGCCTTTGCCAGGCAAACTGACACCTAAAAGGCCATATAATCGGCTCAAGTGAGATGGTTTATAAGCTTGGCTTAGCCACAGCGCAAAATCAACGGCTTCATTACCAGAAATGGTTTCTTCGGATCCAGTTGGCAGGTCAATCGCAAACGAAATGGCTCTAAGATCTGTCTCTGTGTTTGCTAGCGTATAGGAAAGCGAGACTGCCACATCACCTATATCATTTGTGGCTTCTGTTTGGTTAAACAGTAGGTGACCATTTTTAGTGTAATTGATGTTTAACTCGTTGTGTGGGTGAGATAGCCGCCCACCTTGTGGCAATCCAAAAAAACTGTGCCAGTCTTCTATAGCGTGATCAAAAGTGCCACCTTGGTTAAATATAAGTGGTAATTGAGCCGATAACCGCCATTTTTTTTGCTGATAACCGACAGAGAAATCATAGCGATAGTTTTCAGCATCAATTAAAAGCATTTCGTTGCCTAGCTGGAGGCTCTGAAAGGCGCTGGTGAGCGAAACTGAGTGAGAGACTTGCCACCCTTGATGAAAATTTAAGTCGATGCTTGGCAAGTAATAAGCTTGAAACATCGGGTTTTGATCACGTGTATTCAGTCCAACCGGTGTCGCCATCGCCTGGCTCGCGCACACGAGTAACAATAACCCAAATTTTTTAGTCATAAATGCCGTGTTCACGGGTTGAAAGAAATGCAACTTCGGGCCAGCGTTCCTGAGTCATAGTGAGATTAACTCTGGAAGGGGCAACATAAGTTAAATCGCCAGCGTGATCCACCGCTAGGTGAAGGCGCAGCTTATTTTTGAAGTCATTGAGTATCTTTTCATCAGTACAAGTTACCCAACGTGCCGTATTGACATTCACGTGCTCAAACAAACACTCAACCCCATACTCATCTTTTAGCCGGTGCGCCACGACTTCAAACTGTAAAACACCGACTGCACCGAGAATTAAGTCATTATTGGCCAATGGCTTAAATAGCTGAGTGGCGCCCTCTTCACATAATTGGGTTAAACCTTTTTGCAAGGCTTTCATTTTTAATGGGTCTTTTAACCGCGCACGCCTGAATAGCTCTGGGGCGAAATTGGGTATGCCGGTAAATGCGAGATCTTCACCCATGGTGAAGGTATCGCCAATACGAATGGTGCCGTGGTTGTGGATACCAATAATATCACCGGTATGAGCCTCTTCCACATTGCCTCGATCAGACGCCATAAAAGTCACCGCCTCAGGGATCTTCATGTCCTTTCCAATACGAACATGCTTTACCCTCATGCCCCGCGTATATTTGCCTGAGCATATGCGCATAAACGCGATACGGTCACGATGCTGTTTATCCATGTTGGCTTGTATTTTAAAAACAAAACCCGTCAGCTTATCTTCATCAGGTTCAATTAAACGAGTACGAGTGGTGCGGGGCATGGGTGCAGGGGCATAGAAATTAAAAGCATCCAGTAATTCAGCCATGCCGAAGTTATTGATTGCCGAGCCAAAAAATACAGGCGTTAACTCACCTTTTAAATAGCTATCTAAATTAAATTCACTCGACGCACCGCGCACAAGCTCAATTTCGTCGCGAAATTCATCTGCCATCGAACCTAAAATTTCGTCTAATCTAGGGTTATTTAAACCCTGAATGACTTCACCAGAAGTAATTTTTTCATTGTCACCGGGTGAAAATAAATGCACCGAATCATTTTGTAGGTGGAAGACACCCTTGAGTCGATTACCCATTCCAATTGGCCAAGTGATGGGCGCACAGCTGATCTTAAGGACGTCTTCAACCTCGTCGAGTAAATCAATCGGATCGCGACCTTCGCGGTCGAGTTTATTAATGAAGGTAATAATCGGCGTATCACGTAAGCGACAGACATCCATCAATTTAATGGTGCGTTCCTCAACGCCCTTTGCGCAGTCGATAACCATTAAAGCCGAGTCAACGGCGGTTAGGGTGCGGTAAGTATCTTCCGAAAAGTCTTCGTGGCCAGGTGTATCGAGCAGATTGATCATGCAATCCTTATAGGGAAACTGCATCACAGAGGAGGTAATTGAGATACCGCGCTGCTTTTCCATCTCCATCCAGTCAGAAGTCGCGTGACGCGCCGCCTTTCGACCTTTAACGGTTCCCGCCATTTGAATCGCCTTGCCGAACAGCAGTAACTTCTCGGTCACAGTCGTCTTGCCCGCGTCAGGGTGTGAAATGATCGCAAAGGTTCTTCTCCGTTTCATTTCACTGATTGAATTACTATCACTCATACCCATAAAACCTTTTTGACTCAAAACTCGTATTGAACATTAAATTAACCTTTTTCGAGCTCACAAAAGCGCGAAAAGCGGATCATTTTACCTGATCAAAAATCTTACGCACGGACAAATCGCAATAGTTTGAAAAAGTTATGCCTTTGGTCAGCGTTTAGGCCGTAATAAATACGTTAAAGCCCCTATTAATCGGTTTATTAACGGGTCGAATCCTGTTTTTATTACCTACACAAAAGCCTGCAATAGTAAAAACCTTAGTGAAATACAAACTGGCGTAAAAATAGAACAGTAGTGTTTTCTTCATTAAATGAAACCCTGTAGGATGACCGTAACACCAAAATATAGAGTGACGTTGCTTCTTATGGAAGAGAGTTTTTTTAAAATAATCCATACTTCAGATTGGCATCTGGGCCAATACTTCATGGGCAAAAGCCGTCAGGCTGAACACCATAAGTTTCTTCATTGGCTAATTGAAACGGCTATCGAACAAAACGTGCAGGCGATCATCGTAGTGGGTGATATCTTTGATACTGGTTCACCACCGAGCTATGCGCGCCAACTCTACAACCAGTTCATCGTAAAGCTTCAAACCACGGGAGTTCACCTCATTATACTGGGTGGCAACCATGATTCTGTGGCAACGCTGGGTGAATCTAAAGAACTGCTCGCTTGTTTAAACACCTATGTTATTCCGGGTGCATTGGCTGATATTAATGATCAGGTAATTACGCTCGGTAATACAGCGGGTGAGACTCAAGCGATCGTTTGTGCCATTCCCTATTTAAGGCCCAGAGACATACTCCATAGCGAGGCGGGGCAGAGTGGATCAGAAAAGCAGCAAAGCCTGCAAAAGGCCATCAGTGATCATTATCAAAGTATTTACGCCTTAGCAAAAAAGAAACAAACTCAAATAAAGGCAGATTCCGGTCATCTTGTACCTATTATTGCAACAGGCCATCTAACCACCGTTGGGGCTAAAAGTTCAGAATCCGTTCGTGATATCTACATAGGCAGTTTAGACGCCTTCCCATCATCTGCCTTTCCAGCGGCGGATTACATCGCATTGGGCCATATTCACCGACCGCAAATAGTGGGCGGTGCAGAACATATTCGTTACTGTGGCTCACCGATACCCTTAAGCTTTGACGAACTCAATAATGATAAAACCATTTTACTGGTTGAATTCAATAACAATCAGTTTGTAGCCGCAACCCCAAAACAAGTACCCCGCTTTCAGCCCATGCACCTTATTAAAGGTGACCTAGACACCATAGAGGCCGAGATAAAAACCTTAGCGACTCAGTACAACGCAGCACAACCAGCCTGGTTAGATATTGAAGTCAGTACGCAAGACTATTTAAATGATTTACAGCCGCGTATTCAAGCCCTAGTTGAAGACTTACCGCTGGAAGTGTTGTTACTGAGAAGAGAAAGAAAACAGCGTTTACACAGTATCGAATCTGAAATCAGAGAAACCCTACAGGAACTCTCCCCCACCGATGTTTTCGAAAGACGACTGGCCTTAGAAGACTGGGGAGGCGACACACAGGCCGCAAAAAAAGTCAGAATCATTCAGGCATTCGATGAAGTGTTAAACGAATTAATCAACAAGGCTGAATCATGAAAATCATCAGCCTTCGACTCAAAAATGTCAATTCACTCAAAGGCGAGTGGAAAATTGATTTCTCTCAAGAACCGTTTGTCAGCAGTGGTTTGTTTGCGATTACAGGCGCCACAGGCGCCGGTAAAACCACATTGCTCGATGCCATTTGTTTGGCCCTCTATCACCGCACGCCCCGGTTAAATGAACCATCACCGGCCGATAAAGTGATGACTCGCCACACCGGTGACTGTTTGGCTGAAGTTGAGTTTGAAGTAAAACAGGAAGGTCAGCAAAAACGCTTCCGTGCATTTTGGGAAGTCCGCAGAGCCCGGGGTGCAGCCGATGGAAAGTTACAGCCAGCTAAAGTAGAGCTGGCCGAAGTGGATGGCAGTCAAGATGGAGACAAAATTATTGCAGATAAGATCAAAGATAAAGACATCGCCATCGCCGATATCACCGGTTTAGATTTTGGGCGTTTCACAAAGTCCATGTTACTGGCTCAAGGCGGCTTTGCCGCATTTTTGAATGCCAATGCGGGAGAGCGCGCTGACTTATTAGAAGAGCTCACCGGTACAGAAATATACGGAAAAATATCTGAAGCAGTGTTCAATCGTTTTAGAGAAGAAGACCGACAGTTAAGTAATCTGCGTGAACAAGCCAAGAACGTGGATGTACTAGATAGCGACGCCAAGGCAGAGCTAAAAGATCAACAACAGCAATGCGAAAAATCAATTAAACAGAGCCAGAGACAACGCAATGAATATCAACAAAATTTGGACAGCCTTGAACACTTAACCAGAGCAGAGGCACGACAACAAACTGCAAAAGAAAACACCGATACAGTCCTGCAAGCCTTCGAAGATAACCAACAAGATTTAAAGCGATTAGAACAATCTGAGCCAGCCATTAAGCTACGGCCTTTATTTAAATCGGTAAAACAAGAGACAGAAGCCTCAGCTGAAATAGCAGAAGCAGCAACTCAGTTGAATTTAGAAAAAGACAAAGCAGAAAAAAGTCAGTTAGCGTTAGTGCCTCAGCAAGCCGAACAGAAAATAATCGTAGAAAAACTCACTGAAGAAAATACGACAACCCATACCCTAATAACAGAAAAAGTCATTCCGCTAGATGAACAGATTAAACAGCATCAAAGGCAGCAAGACGAATTAGCACAAGAACAGGATACTTTAGCGAATCAGCAGAAAGAATATCAGACACAAGAAGAGACTATACGCACGACAATTACAATGACGGTCAACACTCAAGCAGACGTTGATGCTTATCTAAAACAACAGGCTAGCCACCAACAATTACACGCCAGCCTACCCCTATGGCAGGCCAAGTTTAGTGATAGAGAAAAGCTTCAAGAAAAATGTTCGATAGCTGAAAAAAACGTAGCGCATGCCAAAGCCGATTTGACAAAGCTTGAAGCGACCCTCACGGAGCAAGCAACAGAGCAGCAGAAACACATAGCTTTGCTGGCTACTACTCGAGAACAAACCCAAAGCAGTGAGCAAGCATTTAACACGGAACTCAATGGAGAAACCCTCGCGGCAGTTAAAGCCAATTATCAGCAACAACTGGATCAGCAAGATGCCTTATCAGTCGGCATTCATAGCTTTGATGGCTATCTACAACAACAGAAAAATATCGAGCAACAAGAAGTACTATTAAAACAAAAATCTCAAGAGCAAAACAAAGCATCAGCCCTTGTCGAGCAACTGAGAAAGGATTATCAGCAGCAGCAAAAGTTAATCACCGAAATTGAAAACGGCCTAAAACTTGAACGTGATATTGCCAGTCTGCAAAGTTACCGTGATAAATTGCAGATTGATGAAGCCTGTCCTCTATGTGGTTCAGCACAGCATCCGGCAATCGAGCATTATCAAACAATCAATGGCTCACAGACTGAAAGCCGCTTAGCGCAAGAAAAGCAAAGCCTGCAGTCTTTGACAGAGCAGGGCACTGAGGCAGGGAACAAACGGGTAGCACTTCAAACGCAATGCACCAGTATCAAGGAAGCCATCACCACTATTCAGCAGGTGATGAGTAAGCAAATTGAAGACTGGAAGGGGTCGGCCAAAACACTCGGTTGGGCAGAAGACCTTACCTGTACAGAAAATATCCCAGCACTAATTCAGCAAGCGCAGCATGATAGACAACATGCACAAAAGCGACAGCAAAAACTGGTGCAGTTAGAGCACCAATGGCAGACTGCAAACCAAGCCCTACTAGAGCAAGAGCGACAACTTCAGGCTATAGATGGCGATACTCAACTTTTGGCCGAACAAAAAAATTACAGTGAGAAACAACTAACGACCTTAACAGCACAGCGTCAGGCTTTAAACACTGAACGAGCCGAATTAGAGGCATCACTGGTGAAGCCACTCAACGACGTGTTTGAATTGATGTTGCCACAGGTAGCCGAGCAAGAGGTCTGGTTGAAACAACGTCAGGCAGAAAGTTCGACTTATCAAGCGCAGGTTATTCGAGGCAATGAAATTGAAAAAGACCGCTCTCAGCAAACGCATCAACTCAAAATCTGTCTGCAACAATTGGCGGATAAAAAACAGCTCACCGAAAAAACGCAGCAGCAATTAAACACCTTAGCCGCCACACTTAAAACCTTAACCACAGAACGTTACAGCCTGTTTGGTGCTCAAGAGACCACTCTGGAGAGGCAGCGATTATCAACCGCTTTGATAGAAGCAAAAACCACCCTAGAAACACTCGATACTACTTTGGCAGACGCGAATAAAACCCTGCACACATTGCAAGTGCAGCTCAAAGAAAACACCCACGTCCATCAAACCCAAAAAGCTAAAGTCGAAACAGCACAGCAACAATGGCAGCAAGCGTTAACTGATAGCCCCTTTGCCAATGAAGCCGAATTCAGTACCGCATTATTAAATGATGAAGAGCATCAGCGTTTGGCTGACCTAAAACGAAATTTAGATGAACAGCAAGTGAAATACAAAGTCCTGCAACAGCAGGCTGAAAAGGCCCTTATCGAAGCCCAACAAAAACTAAAAGCACAGCCACAACCAATAGAACCACTCAGCCAGAATCAATGGGTCGAGTTGATTGAAGAAACCAATACAACAGTTGCGGCATCAAACAAAGAACTAGGTGAAATCGAACAAATTCTCAAAGCCGATCGAGTAAAACGAGATCAACAAAAATCATTAATTGGGGCCATCGATAAACAACAACAGCAGTACGATGATTGGGACACCCTAAAAAGTTTAATCGGCTCAGCCGACGGCAAACGGTTCAGAGTATTTGCTCAGGGCCTCACACTCGACTATCTCATTCACCTCGCTAACGGCCAGTTACAGCAATTACACAGTCGCTACCAACTAAACCGTAAAGCAGGCGAAGCCTTAGAGCTCGAAGTCATGGATACCTGGCAGGCCGATGCCGTACGCGATACCAAAACTCTGTCAGGTGGCGAAAGCTTTTTAGTGAGCTTGGCGCTGGCTCTGGCCCTGTCCGACTTAGTTAGCCATAAAACCCGTATTGATAGTTTGTTTTTGGATGAAGGGTTTGGAACTTTGGATCGGGAAACTTTAGATATCGCCCTTGATGCTTTGGATAACCTAAACGCATCGGGCAAGATGATTGGTGTAATTAGTCACGTGGATGCGTTGAAAGAACGTATACCGGTGCAGATAGAGATTAGAAAAATGAGTGGGCTTGGGGTTAGTCAGTTGGATAAGCGGTTTGGGGTTATTGGATGAAAGCAATTTACAATAGAATGAACAAAGTAGTCATTCAGGCATCGGTACGATGACAGATGTTTGAATTTTCAACTAGAGACCATTTTAGGAAAAAGGACGGGATACCCCGATCGCCCGATGCTTTGCCAGAAGCCAGGGCCCCTGCGCAAACCAGCTGACTCCGCTAACATCAGGATACTTGAACAAATGTATTGGCTGTAACCCAAAGGTGACAGCAATACAGCTTTGGGCTTTTCCAGACATTGACTCGATAATGAAGACGTGAAGAATACGGGGAGTGATCTGAGATCTGGGTGGATTTCAAAGTGAATGGGGATTAATGGATGGTCCCTTACTGATGGGTTCGCAGTGGCGAGTGTTGAATCAGGTAAACCGTTACTAAGGGTGCGATAAACCCGATAACGGTGACACTGATCAGCAGCCAACCGAGTTCACCATAATCGGCGGTTGACTCAATGACCTGCGTAACGCGATCTTTCACTTCACGAGTGATCGTATAAATGTCGTTCATGTATCGGGTGCCCAAACTGGATGCTGACAGGGCCAGATTTGTGAATGAAGCCATTACTGCAAAGAAAGTCGCTTTCAGGTGCGCGGGCGCATTTTGTGCAATCCAGGCCAGCATCGGAATCATCGCGATTTGCCCCAATGGTGATTCAAGCGCCGTATCGACGATGGCGATAAACCGTGCATCGACCACACCGTTGGTATGGATCAACGTCCAATCCTGTATACCGTAATAAAGACCAATGTTTGGCAGCGATAGAATTCCAGCCATAATGGTCAACAGTACGATGACGAAAGCGATCGACCGTTTTGCCATCATCGGTCGTAGCACAAACAGACCAACTAGCGTCAGGGTTGCACCAATCAGGGAAAGCACCGACAAAAACTGTTGATCGAATCCGAGGTCATCGATTTCAAACCAACCGATCCCGGGCCCGGGTGATGGCACCGCTCGAAATACGAAAATGATAATGGCAGTACCTACCAGCATATTGCGAGCTTTCTTGTCGAGCTCGAGTAACAGGCGGTACATCAGGAAAAGGATGATGCTCATCGAGCCAATAAATATAATTTCCTGGGCCAGCGGTATGTCACTGACGCCCATACTCACGGTAAAAAAAGCGAACACCAGGCTACCGCCGAGAATCCACCAGTTGGGTTTGGTTTCGGTATTGGGTGCAAACAACAACTTGTCGATGTTCACCGGGTCGTGGCCCAGCGCCTCCATCTGTCGTGCCCGCCGACGTAACATAACGTCACCGAGTAGGACACCCAGTACGGAGACTAACGGAATGATCAGCGCAAGCAGGTAGATATTGGCATACACCTCGATCTTCATCGCTTCAGACATATTCTCAACACCTGAAAACATAGTCACGTTTAGCATTGCCACCGCCACCAGTCCCCCAATGATGGCCACCCGACCCAGAGTTTGCATGGTGATATGCATGGTCTTAATATCACGCTCCGCATAGGGGTTGCCTTGCGCATCACTGGTGGGTACGGCCTCCACCGTCATTGCGTCGGCGACCACATCTTGCAGTACGTAGCCGGTCGGTGCCAAGATAGTTGACATGACAAACCAGACTTCGGGCGGCAGCACCGCGGCCATCGCTGCCGTGTGGGCAATGACACCATACATAATCAGTATGCTGGCAGTGAGAAGACTGGCACCCAGATAAACCAACCAGGCCTTGCGCCGCCAGATCAGATCCACCAGATGGCCGATTGGCATTTTCAAAGTCCAGGGGATACCGGCCCAGAAGGCCAACCCGGCTAGAAACGCCGCCGACAGATCGAGATACTCCTTGATGAAGAAGACGCCCACAATCCCGGTCAACCCCTGGATTCCTGCAGCCAGGTAAACCATCAAGGGCGGCAGAAATGACCAGCGGAACTGACGCCCCAGATCAAGAAAGGTGGCGTCAAACCAGCGCCAGATAGGATTGTTGATCATGCTATGTACTCGGATGTCATTAATCTAAAGAGTCGAGTTTAAGCCGAGATTCAGGCACAGGTCAAAATGATTGATCCGCCGGGCCCAGAATTACAAAATAACGGCGTTGATAATCCTCAATTCCCCCGTTGAATTTCAGGCAGAAAACAACCGCAGACCCAACCCAACTGGCCCTTTAAATGCCACAGGGGAATAGGGGGAGTCTTTAACGGCGCCCCGCTGTTTTCTGGGTAGGGTTATTGTCTTGACGTTGAACGATTGAGAGATATCCTTTCTGCCTTGATATGAGAGGCTAATGGGGTGATGTTCAGTTGTCAATTCAAGAGTGCCGGTCTTTTATGGTGATTACTTTGTGTTGATTTTGAAATCCAAAAAAAACCCTCACCTAGAAAAATCTGGGGGAGGGTTAGTTGTCTTAACCACGGACTGTCTCTTATACACATCTGACGCTGCCGACGACTCCTTACGTGTAGAT
>CAJXUC010000059.1 GCA_913061315.1 uncultured Gammaproteobacteria bacterium
ACGAGATAGCGTAGCGTCTCGTGGGCTCGGAGATGTGTATAAGAGACAGTGATACTGCTCAGGTGTCAATGCGGGTAGACGTTCGAGAAACGCGACCATTGCCCAAATACGTTGATCATCATGCGTTTTTCCCCATGCAGGCATGCCGGATGCTTTTATACCGTGCTTTATAATCCAAAAATTTCTAGCCTGTGCAAATTCATTACTTCCGCCGTGTTTTATATGCTCTTCATCTGTAATGCTCAAATTTGGTGGAGCAGGATATAAGCCTAAACTCATATCGCTTTCTTTTTGACCGGGTGCCAAATGACAGCTAGCACACATAAACCCATAGTCAGCACCACCGCTTAGTAATAGCTCAAAATCGCTTAAATCTGGCACTGTAATATTTGCTGAAGCTTTTGCAATTGAGTTTTCTCTAGTCTGCTCCAATAGCCAATAAACAAATTTGCCGTGTGGCTCATCAGCAGCGACATCAACAACCCCAGAATAAATTATTACTGAAATGGCAGTAATACCTAATGTAGCCAATAAAAAAAGTATTTTTATAACTTTCATAATTCAGTCTCATAAAACTCAAGGTTCTTTACATCTTTCGTTAGGCAAAAAGGAATTATTTAATCAGGGTCATCTGCTGCTTTTTTAGTTGATTCTTTTACTTTACCTTTCATGTTGCTATGGTCCATCTTCATGTTGCCATGATCCATACCCATCTTGCTGTGGTCCATCTTCATATTGCCATGATCCATACCCATCTTGCTGTGGTCCATCTCCATCTTGCTGTGGTCCATCTCCATCTTGCTGTGGTCCATCTCCATATTGCTGTGGTCCATATCCAGCTCTTCTTTGTTCGCTTGAGCTTGAGTCATACACTTTTTCGTCATTGCCATCATGATGGGGTCACTCGCATTCATTTTTGAATGATCCATGGTTTTCATCGTCTCACATTTAGGCGCCTCATTTTTCTTCATGTGTTCAGAAGGGTCGTGTGCTTGTGCGGATGACATAATAAAAAAGCTTGTTAGCAGAAGGTAGATAGTCGCTTGTATATTTTTCATTGATAAATCCCCATATTGGTTTGTTATTTAGTTGATTGTTGAAATGAGTTTGATTAAAACCATGCCCGGACGCCTATTACCCATTGAAGATCTTCGGTGTCTTTGCCTTCGTTACGCGCAAAGTCGGCGGTGTTACCGAAACTTTTATTCCAGTTAACACCGATATAGGGTGCGAATTCTCGACGAATTTCATAGCGTAGTCGAAGGCCGGCCTCTACATCAGACAAGCCCGAACCTATACCAAACTCCACGTCACTTTCTCCATAGAAGTTAACTCCGATTTCGGGTGTTAAAATTAGTCGCTGAGTAAAGAGCAGCTCATATTCGACGTTTAATCGTAATGCAGTGTGCCCGCTTTCACCGATAAACAATGCAGTGTCGATTTCAAAGAAATAGGGCGCGAGACCTTGTAAGCCAATGACTCCCCAAGTTCGATTCGCATTTGGCTGAAAGTCCTGCCGTAACCCAAACTGAAAATCCCAAAACGGAGCAATTGCTTGACTGTAGAGAGCCTGTACTTCCGCTTCTTCTATCTCACCATCAGCGTTTTCCACTTCGGCTTTGAACCACAGTTTTTTTAAATCTTTACCAACCCAAGCCTGCCCATTTAAGACCCACGGTGTGGGCTCATCTGCGTCACGTGCTTCTAACTGATCGATCATCACCATCGTTAATAAGGGATCATCGTTACCGCCAGCTAATGCCGGGGTGACAGAGCCTAATAGCACAGGTACGATAAGAGCGAATGAAAAAAATTCTCTTTTAAATCTAGATAATCGTTTTTCAAATAGTTTCATTAATTTATTCTCCTTAGCTTACTCGTACTTCGCGGAACATACCGGGCATGTGGTACACCAAATGGCAGTGATAAGCCCAACGCCCAAGAGCGTCGGCAGTGACTAAATAGCTGATTTTTGATCCGGGTTGGACGATAACCGTATGCTTACGAGGAATGTAATTCGGGTCACCGGTTTCCAGTTCGCTCCACATCCCATGCAAATGCATAGGATGGCTCATCATAGTGTCGTTCACTAGGGTGATACGGACACGTTCACCGTATTTCAGCTGTAACGGTTCTGCATCTGAAAATTTAATGCCGTTCATCGACCACATATAGCGACTCATATTGCCGGTTAGATGTAGCTCAATTTCTCGGGTGGGTTCTCGAGGGTCAGAGGTCGGATAAAGGTTTTTTATGTCTGAGTAGGTAAGCACCTTTCTTCCATAGCGCTGCATATGATTTCGCAAACCAATACCAGGATCATTTAATCCACTCTGAGGGCTTTCAGCACGCATATCAATGTGTGGACCAGCTTCACTAGGGCCATGTGTTATTTCACGCGTAGAGCCGAACCCTGCTCTACCTAATGTTTCTGATTGGTCGCGGTGATTTTTCTCATGTATTGTGTTTTTATCAATCGTCTGCATTCCGCCCATCTGGTGCTTACTATGATCCATCGCGGGCATTTCTTGCATACCGGACATATCGTGCATACTGTGGTCCATCGCGGGCATTTCTTGCATGCCGGACATATCATGCATACTGTGGTCCATCGTGGGCATTTCTTGCATGCCGGACATAGCATGCATGCTGTGATCCATGCCCATATCTCGATGCCCTAAAGTTGGAGCAACATCCATTTCTGGAACTGATGAGCGCAGGCCGATATCCGGCGTTAATGTGCCACGCGTAAAGCCTGAGCGATCAATACTTTGAGCGAAAACGGTATAGGCGCTGTCATCACTGGGTTCTACAATAACATCGTAGGTTTCGGCGACACCGATACGAAATTCATCAATGGTCACAGGCTCAATGTTCTGGCCATCAGAGGCAACAACTGTCATTTTCAGACCAGGGATCCGCACGTCAAAAATGGTCATTGCCGAACTGTTAATAAACCGCAAACGCACTTTTTCCCCGCGCTTAAATAGACCCACCCAACCCTCATCAGGTGTGGCACCATTCATTAGATAGGTGTAGGTATAGCCCGTTACATCGGATATGTCGGTCTCACTCATACGCATCTGATTCCACATAGAACGCTTATTCCATGTTTCTTCAACACCCTTAGCCTTAATGTCGTGCCAGATGTCACTCACAGTCCGCTCACGAAAATTGTAATAATGGCTGAGTTTTTTTAACTTGGCGTAAATAGCTTGTGGGTCTTCATCAGACCAGTCTGACAGCATCACAACATAATCTCGGTTATAGCTGACGGGATCAGGCTCTTTAGGGTCAATAATGATCGCACCATACATACCGGTTGGTTCTTGGAAGCTCGAATGACTGTGGTACCAGTAGGTGCCGCTTTGATTAAGATCAAACTGATACTCAAAGGTATTACCCGGTTTGATGCCTCCGAAGCTAAGGCCAGGCACGCCATCCATACCTGTTGGCAAGATAATGCCGTGCCAGTGTATAGAGCTATCCTCAGCGAGGTTATTCGTCACGCGAATAGTTACTCGATCACCTTCACGCCAACGCAATATAGGGGCTGGCACCGAACCATTGATGGCCGTTGCCATGCGGGTTTTGCCTGTAAAATTAACTGGCTCATAAGCAATATTTAGATCAATGTGATCTCCTTTTATCGTCGTCGGCCCCAGACGGTTAGTTGATGATGCCATGGATAACCCCGAGCCAAGCCCTAACCCCAAAAAGGCGCTACCCGCAGCAATGCCTGTTACAAAACGACGGCGAGACATTGAGCGTGAATCCAATACGCTGATCTCTTGTGCTCTGTATTTCATTTCATACCTCTCAAAATTAGATCAAATGCTGATTAATTCTTTCCAGCGATGTGCTCAAAAACCGTGCTGCTACCATCCTTACTTAATAGCAATACATCGTATTTATCGTGACGGTTACCCATCTCCATTCCAGGGCTACCAACAGGCATACCAGGAACGGCCAAGCCAAGCGAATCGGCGGGAGGGTTTGCGAGAAAACGCTTAATAACATTAGCTGGAATATGGCCTTCAAAGACATAACCATCTTGGGTAACGGCAGTATGACAAGACTGATAACGCGGTAAAACGCCTTTGTCATCTTTTAGTTTGTTCAAGTCAGTTGGGTGATGCAAGGCTGCCTCAAAACCTGCGGCTTCAACATGTGACACCCAGTTTTCACAACAGCCACAGGTAGGGCTTTTATAAACGTCCACAGATATAGTGCCGACTAAAGCGTCGTCGGACGTTGGTACATTAACGGGATCAGCCTTGCTCGAACAAGCAATAATACCCAAAGACAGTACGATAATGACTAGCCAAAGCATTCTTTTAACAACCAATTTCATGATAACTCCTGCAACGAACTTAGGCCTTTCCAGGCTTTGTAATTGGGAGTTTTTGGACTCCCGCTAACTTAATTTACGGACAGTAAACACCAAATTTTAGGCGTACTTATCCAATGTTAGCGGGAAACCGGGGGGCGAAAAAGAGAGAGAGTCAACTTGTCATCAACACGTTCGTTGTCACGATTAGTCGGCAAGACCATATCAAACGAGAATAGATGCTGAGTGGCAGGTAATACTGCAGAATTAGAACACCCACCTACGCTGCAATCACAATCAGGACAGCAATCAAGTGAGGTAACCCCATCGGCAGAAGAATCCAAAGTTAAGTGCTGAGAGTGATCCATCATATAAGAATCCATGGCCTGCTCAGCAGATTCAGGTGAAGAAGTCTCATTGTGGCAAGAGAAATTCGCAGACGCCAGAACCTGAGCACCGAAGACCAACATCAGCAGTACAAGGAAAATCTTTTGGCATTTCACTCTAATCACTAACCTATTCCTTAAGGTTTTCTTTCGACACAATTGAGTCAAAGTAGCAGGGTTACATTAATTGATTTGTTATAGGTGGGCAAGTAATCATTGTTAACGTACGCCAGTATTTAGGCACGGCAATTTCACCGCTAGCTAAACTTGTTATAAAACTCAATGACACAGTTAGCACTCCCTGTTATATAGGCCTTATAAATATGGCTCCTTAAAACAGTACACACGTCCTATCGATAAAGTAGCCAATTAACTGGCTTAATCTTTGTTAGTACCGGCTGAAAATGGCAATGTATATACTTGTCTATGGAAGTACGATACGGTGGCTGACGCTCAATCGCCAATCTGATTTTGCCACTTAAACATAAATCGGCGACGTTGATCTGCGACAGCTAGCGTGTCCTTAAGCTTTTTTAATGGGTAATCACCGACAGGCAACAAGGGAGCAAATGATGCGAACATTTATTCAGGGTTTGGCACTGGTAGCGCTGTCAGCAGTTTATACACTAGGAGCTAATGCAGAGGACTCGAGGGCCGAGCCGGTGATCTATGTTTTGGCTGGTGCTCTATTAGATGTCGAGTCTGGTAAGACATTGCGAGACCAGGCGATGATTATTATTGGGGATCGGATTTCTAAGATCGGCTCAATTCCGGAAGTAAAGCGCCCTAGTGGTTCGACGTTGATTGATTTAAGTGATTTCACAGTCCTTCCCGGCTTAATCGATGCACATACACACCTTAACGGTAACCCCAATCTGCACGGCTATCGCGCACTGGAGGTGTCTGCGGCACGAACAGCAATTTATGGGGTGATCGGTGCCAAGGCCACCTTGATGGCAGGATTCACTACAGTCCGAAATGTTGGGGCTGCACACTATGCTGATGTCGCATTGCGAGACGCGATTGAGGCAGGCGAAATTATTGGTCCACGAATGAAAGTCTCCGGTCCATCTTTGGGTATGACGGGTGGGCACTGCGACAGTAATCTACTGCCGCCAAGATTTGAACAGCGATCACAAGGTGTTGCTGACGGTCCGTGGGCAGTGCGGGCCAAGGTGCGAAAGAACGTGAAATATGGAGTCGATCTAATTAAATTTTGTGCGACTGGTGGTGTCCTGTCCAAAGGCACTGAGGTCGGAGCAGTGCAATACACGCTAGAAGAGATGATAGCGCTGGTTGATGAAGCGCACGCTCATGGACGCAAGGTTGCCGCGCATGCTCACGGCACGGAAGGCATTAAAAGGGCGATACGTGCCGGCGTGGACTCAGTAGAGCACGTAAGTTTGATTGATGAAGAAGGTCTACTCCTAGCCACAATGGCCGGAACAGCCTTGGTAATGGACATCTATGTTGATGATTACATTATCGCTCAAGGCGAACTGGCTGGGATATTGCCGGAGTCTCTCGAAAAATCTCGTCAGGTCGCTACAAACATGCGTGAAAATCTGCGCCGTGCGCATGAAGCAGGCGCAAATATCGTGTTCGGTACTGACAGTGGTGTCTACCCACATGGCGATAACGCAATTCAATTCAGCTATATGATCCGCTTTGGCATGTCTCCTCTGGACGCGATCCGCTCTTCAACACTGAAGGCAGCCGTTCTACTCGACATGGCGACCGATGTAGGATTGATTGCCCCAGGATACTTTGCCGACCTAATTGCGGTGGATGGCAATCCATTATTGGACATCACTTTATTGGAGGATGTACAGGTGGTTGTGAAAGGTGGCCGAGTGATAAAAGGATTGGAGCTAAGATGAGCCATATACGATACAAGATCCTCTTGTTTGCGATACTTTTTTATACATTTGGCGCGTCTGCAGCACAGGATAACCTGACGCCCGAACAACTAATTAATCGCTATGAGTTTGGCGAGTTGCGCTGGGCCCCGAGCGGACAGCGGCTTGCAGTAGTAGTCACAGAACCGGTCTCGGCAGACGGGCAGGCAACGAATATCTGGCTGTACGAGACGGACTCGGCGAAAATTCGTCAAATTACCTGGAATGGTACTTCTCATCGACAACCGCGATGGTCGCCAGATGGAAACTCGTTGGCGTTTCTTGCATCTAGAGACGAGGGCACGACTCAAGTACATGTTATGCCGATGTCGGGCGGAGAGGCGCAACCGCTCACGAAAGCGTCAACGGACGTCTTAGGGTTTGAGTGGTCACCAGACGGCAAGACGATCGCTTTTATCTCCGCTGATTCTGATGCAGATCAGACCGACGCGGACAAGAAGAGTAAGAGAGATGAAATAGTCGTCAGCAAAACTATTAAGCCGGTCCGTTTGTGGGAAATCGACATTGCCACCGGTGGCTCGCATGCACTGACCGACGAGAAATGGCGGGTATCCACATTTGCTTGGCGTCCTGACAGCATGGCTTTGATTGTTTCTGCGACCGATAATTTTTCGATAGAACTGCTGACTGATCGATTTTTCTCAATAAATCGTGATAGTCAAAAAATGAAAGAATTGGCTCGTCCGGACGGCCCGGTTAGTAAACTGTCCGTGTCCCCGGATAATCAATTTCTCGCCTATATTGGCTCGACCGAAGGAGGGCCGGTACCACACGGGTTATACCTGCAACCGCTTGACGGTGGTGATGCTCGCAACCTGACCGGAAAGACGCTGGACCGAATGATCGAAGATTTCAAATGGGCAGTTGACGGGGGTATTTGGGTGTTAGCGGTCGATGGCCGCAGCGACGAACTCGTACACCTTGCAATTGATGGGACGATACAAGGGCGAACGTTGTTCCCCGGACGATCCGTCACCGGCTTCGACGTGGCGGGACCTGTAACTGCTTTTATTAATGCCAGCGCCATCGATCCAGAGGAATTATGGTTGTCTACAGCATCAGGGGAGCGACGTGTCAGCGATTTCAATATTAATTTCCCTTCGTTGGTGGCGCCCGAACTCATTAGATTCCAAAGCGAGGGCGGGATGACGATTGAGGCGGCATTGTTCACGCCAACTCAAACATCCAGGCCACAGAAGGGTTGGAGTACAGTACTGTTAGTTCATGGAGGGCCCTCTGGTCGATGGAAAAATCGAATTAATGATTGGGCGCAGCTTTTGGTCGCTCAAGGTTATGCAGTTTTGGCGCCTAATATTCGGGGTTCCATTGGTTACGGTTTGGATTTCATCCGATCGAATCGAAACGACTGGGGCGGTGCCGATTATCGCGATGCCATGGCGGGCATTGACTATCTTATTGGAGTCGGAATCACCAACTCTGATCAGCTCGCTATAGCTGGTTGGTCCTACGGCGGCTATATGTCGGCATGGGCGATCACACAGACCGATCGTTTCAAGGCTGCTATCATCGGCGCCGCGATGACGGATTTAGCTGTTGAGTATGGTACCGAGATTGCCGAGATCAATGCTTATGATACTTGGTATTTAGGTACTCCTTATGAAAACCAGGCAGCTTTTATTCGAATGTCTCCAATGACGTATGTCAAGAACGCACGAACGCCAGCGCTAATTCTAATTGGCGAGGAAGATGTTATTGATCCGATTGCGCAAAGTAGACAATTTTACCGGGGCCTGAAGCGTTACGACGTGCAAACAGAACTTGTCATCTATCCTAGAGAACCTCACGGTATACAAGAGCTAAGTCATCGCTTAGATGTGCTGCGCCGCATGGTCAATTGGATTGACACCTACATGCCCTAGTTAAGTAGGGTGAGTAACGGTTACCTCGGCTTATGAGAATGCTATTCGCAACTATTGGATACGCTGCGATTAATTGCAGACAGTGGCGTAATCTATTCTGAACTCAATTAAAAGCAACCATTTATCAAAGTCTATATGGCGCACGGATGTGCCTCTATTTCTATTGTGAAATTCTTACAGTCTTAACGGCTTTAAGTCTGTTTGCATAAGTTAAAACATAACCATACTCAAGTATATTAAACGTATAAATACGGGTTGTTTATACAATTTTGGATTTCTTGCGTACATTCAATTCCTGTACTAGCATGTATATACAGGTCTGAATTGTTGTGTAGATATGAGTATGCTAATTCAGAGTCAATAAGTTTAAGTTCAACTATGTTTCAACAATCTGAATGGGGAATTAATATCATGAATTTTAATAAAACAGTAATTCACCTTGCCTTACTAGGCCTTGGTGTTGGTACGTTTAGCATGGCTACGGCTCAAGACTCAGGCAGCGATCAAACAGCACAGTTAGAAGAGGTGATCGTGACTGGCTCACGAATTAAGCGCTCCGAAGCTAACAGTGCAAGTCCGATGACCATTATCGAAGCGGAAAGTATCTTTGATTCAGGCATAGCCAATGTAGAAGATATTCTGCAAGAAATGACCGCTTCGGCGGGTCCTGCAGGTAATTCTAGCAACGCCTATTGGACCAGTAACGGTTACGGTACCGCCCAGGTAAATCTGAGAGGGTTAGGCATTAATCGTACGCTAGTCTTGTTGAACGGCCGCAGAATCGTTAATGGCGGCACAGGTGCGAATTCGTCAGTCGATCTTAACATGATCCCTTCGGCACTGATCCAGCGAATCGAAGTACTTAAAGACGGCGCCTCCGCTATTTATGGGGCAGATGCTGTCGCGGGTGTGGTCAATATTATTACGAAAAAGAACTTCAGTGGTGCGAAGCTGGATGTAAAATATGGTGCCACCACGCAGTCTGATGGTGAAAATTCTGAACTAAATTTCACCTTTGGTGGTGATTACGACAAAGGTAATGTTGCTGTCAATCTTAGCTACGTAGACACAGGCCTGGTATTGCAATCTGATCGTCAAGCATGCCCGCTTTACGAGGACAGCGGTGAACTGTTGTGTTTCGGTAGTTCGCACACCATTGGTGGGCGTGCGAACCTTCTTGATGGGACGGAGATTCAATTTAACCAAGTATTGGGTGGGGACGGTGATTTTTACGAACCGCGTGATGGCGCCAAGCACGGATTTAACTGGTTTCCGTACCTCAACGCTGTAAGCCCGACCCAAAGAATAAACGTATCTGCTTTCGGCAACTATGAAATCTCCGACTCGTTGAATGCCTTTACCGAAATTCTCTATGCCAATCGCCAGGGTGAACAGATCGTCACACCGAGGAGAATCCGAACCACGCGGGTCTCGGCGGAATTTCCGTACAATCCGACTGGGGAGGACTTATTCATAAAGAGTCGTCGAATGGTAGAAATGGGGGCTCCGTATTTCTTCCAAGAAACGGATACCGTGAGAGTTGTCGTTGGTCTCGAAGGATCATTCGATAATGGCCTAAGCTGGGATGCGAGCGCCAATTATGGTCGCAATACCGGCCGTGATGGCTGGACCTTTGATATCGACCATGACCGCGTATCGCAAACCTTGGACGAAAGTATTTGTAGCACAGCAGCGGGTGCCGCACTTCCTTGTGGCGATTACTTCGGAGTGGGTGAGTTGACACCGGAATTAATCGAATACATTAAGTATCGCCGCGAAGGTAATGGCGGCAATCAAATGGTCTCTCTCAACGCTAACCTCTATGGTAATCTCATGAGCCTGCCAGCAGGTGATGTCGGATTTGCTGTGGGGATAGAAAACCGTACTCAGAAAGGCTGGCGGAATCCAGACTCCACTGTTCTAAAGAACGGCGGAGAATCTGCTATAAGCGGCTCCTCTGATGTTACGGAAGTGTATGGTGAGCTTTCGGTACCGTTATTATCTGATATGCCGATGGTGCAGAGTTTGGATCTTACTCTTGCTGCCAGATGGTCTGACTACAGCGCATTTGGAGACAATACGACGTATAAATTGGGTGCCGTTTGGCAAGTGAATGATCAGCTAACGTTAAGGTCAGTGGTCTCCACCGCCTTTCGCGTTCCGACGATTAGTGAGCAAGAAGGTAGTACTAATCAGGAAAATCTGTTGACCGTTGATCCATGCGCCGGCGCAACTGGCGCTATTGCAACCAACTGCGCGGCTGACGGGATACCTGCTGGATTCGTGCAGGATGGCAATACAGTTCTAACTGGGGTTGGTGGAAATCCGAACGTCGGACCTGAGGACGCAGATACGGTGACGTTTGGAATCGTTTTTGAACCGGCGTTTATGGAAGGGCTTACGGCAACGATCGATTATTTTGATATAAAGATGAAAGATGCGATTAATGCCGTCGATGGTAGCGATCAACTTCGCCTGTGCTATACCGATCCTTCAGTCTATGCTGAGTTTTGTAATTCATTTGTACGTGACTCTATTACCAATCAGGTAACGTTCCTTAATAAGCGTCCCGTTAACGCGTCAAACGAACAGGTTAGTGGCGTCGATTACGCGCTTACCTATAATACGGAAATAGCAGGGTTAGACTCATTGTTCTCGATACGTGCGACAAATTTATTGACGCATGAGAACCAAGCAAACCCGGCCTCTGAAGTCGAAATTTTGCGGGGTAAGATCACTTCAGATCGAGGTAGTTTTGCAAAATGGCGCATGAACATGAGTGCTAAAGTCTATGCCGAAAAGTGGTCGGCGGGCTGGTCTGTACGAATGATTGGCGAGGCGGAGGATGAGAATGGCGAGGCATGGGGCGGTGGACCCATGGGTAATTCGGTCGACAATATTTTTTACCATGATTTGCACTATAACTACAATGTCAGTGATACGTTGAAGGTATCGCTCGGCATCGATAACGTGTTTGATGAAAAGGCACCATTCATAACGTCTTGGAATGACGCCAATACCGATGTGTTCACTTATGACCTGATGGGTCAGCGGTGGTTTATGCAGGCTAGCTACGAATTCTAGTGGTTTTTCTGTAGGTCAATAAATACGCTGGTCGATGGGGTGCCGCCCTGTCGACCAGGTTTTTATTACGCGATCCGCACCATTCATTTGTGATGATCGCGTGTCAAAGTGTTGGTGAATTATGAATGCAGTGAAGCTATCCCGAAAAATCCACAAATGGATTGCCCTGATTGTCGGCATTCAATTGTTCTTGTGGGCACTGAGCGGTTTTTATATGGTCGTGGTCAATATAGATATTATTCATGGCGACATGCTAGTAAAGAATGTAGAGCAAAATATCAATCATACAGACCAACTTCATCTACCTCTAGAGCAAATCGCTATACTTCACCCTGGCTCGCAGCACATCACACTGAAATCGATGATAGGCCAACCGGTCTACCAGATAACCGGTGAATCCATCCTCTTGTTAGATGCAGTGACCGGCCGACAGCTATCGCCGTTGGACGAGAAAACAGCCAAACAAATCGCCATCTATCACTACGCTGGTGACAGCGCAGTCCGCCGTATTGAATTGCTGGAAAGCAATCCTCCGACCGAACTTCAAGAACGCTCTTTACCGCTGTGGCGAGTGGATTTTGAGGATATTTGGAACAGTAGTTTTTATATTGATCCTTATACCGGAGAGTTTACAACGCGGAGACATACGTTGTGGAGAGTCTTTGATTTCTTATGGATGCTCCACATTATGGACTATGACGAACGAGCGGACATGAACAACACAGTGTTACGTATATTTTCAGTGATGGGCGCTTTTCTTGGTTTGACCGGGGCTTGGTTACTATTTTATAGTTTTCAACGAAAGCGTGTTCGAGGCGCAGGCCAATGATTTTCTTTCGTAAACTACATAAATGGCTCACCCTTATTATCGGCATCCAGCTCATTATTTGGCTACTGACAGGTACAATAATTAGCTTCATTGATCAGGACAAGGTCAGTGGCAACGTGACTCGCGTCGCGTCAAGCGATGGTTCGTCTTTATCAATCTCAGAATCGTATTTTCCGGTATCCCGGCTCCC
This sequence comes from uncultured Gammaproteobacteria bacterium, assembly GCA_913061315.1. Lineage (GTDB taxonomy): Bacteria > Pseudomonadota > Gammaproteobacteria. Next base: position 12,619 of record CAJXUC010000059.1, read on the forward strand.
TCTTCGGGAGAGTAGCATTCGCACAGTAACACTTGAGTTGTTCTTGGGTCATCCGGTGTATCGGGTTGACCAAGGTGACACCGGTGCGTTATTTGACGCGCGGAGTGGCAAAAGACTAACTATTAATAGCGCTTTGGCAGAAGAGATTGCAACCAAGAGCTATCGCGGCAACGGTCATGTGTCGTCTAGCGAACGCTTTGATTCTGGATCAAATGAAGTTCGTGCGGTAAAGGCTCCCGTCTGGCGCGTTAACTTTAAGGACTCTCTAGCAACTCGAGTTTATGTGGCCGCTGAGGATGGGCAACTACTGGCACACCGCAACAATCGATGGAAAGTTGTTGATTTTCTATTAATGCTACATTTTATGGACTATGTGCGCGCCGATAGCTTTAATAATCTGCAGATCATCATCGTAGGTTTTGGAACATTCTGGATCGCATTGTCTGGATTACTTCTAGTTTTTTACAGTTTCTCTCGCAGCAATTTTTTGTGGTTGCCTGGAATGAAGTCACGCGGTCGGATGGTGAATAGCACCGTCGGTGCAGAGGGCCAACTTGGACAGGTGCTGAAGCTGGATAGCTTGTTATCGTACTACGCGAGCTTATCCCAATGTGATATTAAACTGTCCTCGAATTGCGATGGTTCCGGTAGCTGTGGTTTGTGTAAAGTTCGCTACGAAAGGAATGCACCCGCTCATACGGCCGCAGATCGCGAGTGGATTGGTGTCGAGGAACTGGCCAACGGGCTGCGGCTTGGTTGCCAGCACAAACCTCGATCTAACGACGCAGTTACGGTGCCGGACATAGCGTTCCAGCAATCGGTGCTATGGGCGGAGGTGGTATCGAGCCGCTGGCTTACGCCGCTGCTTAAGGAGATACGAATACGACCTGATGTATCCCTTCAATTTGTATCGGGCGATTACCTGGAATTTCAGATACCGCAATATCAAATGAGTTTGACGCGGCTCGCTGTCCCAGAATCATTTGCAGAGGTATGGGATAAACTGTCCATTCCCGATAGCTGGGGACAAACTAAGGGTAGTGAAACGTCGCGTACTTATTCGATTGCGGTAGCTCCTAATCAGAGTGAGCCCCAAGAACTTGCGTTCAACGTCCGATTTGCTCCACCCCCTGCAGGCACTCAATTCCTTCCCGGCGTCGGCTCCAGTTTTCTGTGTGGGTCCCAGGAGGGCGAACGGCTGGCATTTCGGGGCCCTGCGGGCGATTTTCGACTCGTCGATAGCGACCGTGAAAAAATCCTGATTGGGGGCGGGGCCGGTATGGCGCCGCTGAAGTCGATGGTAGTTCATCTTTTAAGGAACCGCGGCTGGCAGGGAAAAGTTCGCTTCTGGTACGGTGCGCGTAATCAGCCGGAAATTCTCTATAGAGAGACTTTTGAGACCCTTGCGAAGGAGCACGAGAATTTTGAATGGCAGGTGGCGCTGTCCGAGGCAACCGATGATTTGCAGTGGCAGGGGCATAGAGGCCTTATCCATCGGGCGATCTTTGAGGAGGTACTAAAGGATCACTCAATGATTAAAGAGTGTGAATTTTATGTATGTGGACCACCATCAATGCTTGCCGCAACGCGTCGAATGCTTCGAGATCTCGGTGTATCGGATGCGTCTGTGAGGTTCGATGATTTTGGAAACTAGCTCGCATCATCGGGCGAAGGACGAGCATTCGCAGCTTAACTATTCATTTGTGATGTTCAGTAAAGCTAGCTCTGTATCTACAGACATATAAGTTCACTTTATAGAAACCAATTTAGAACAAGTTACAAGGTAACCCTATGATTGATCTCTTAAAACAAACTCTAAATAAAAAAAGCATATTGTTGTTTTTGGGTCTGATAACGGTCCTGGCAGGGCTGGCGCCAGAAGTTTTTGCACATGGCGTCACAGAAGGTGACAAAGGCTATATCCAAGAGAACTCAGGCATGATGCTTGTGCCATTTATATACCTTGGCGCTAAACACATGGTTACCGGATACGATCACCTTCTTTTCTTGTTTGGAGTGGTTTTCTTCCTGTTTCGTTTAAAAGACGTCGGTATTTACGTCACCCTGTTCGCCGTTGGACACTCCATCACTCTCATATCCGGTGTGCTCCTGAATTTCAGTGTGAGTGCCTACATCATCGACGCCATTATCGGTTTTTCAATCGTTTACAAGGCGCTTGATAATATGGGGGCGTACCAGCGCTGGTTTGGGTATCAGCCCAGCGCAAAAATCGCCACCCTGATATTTGGGCTATTTCATGGCTGGGGCTTGGCAACTAAAATCCAGGACTTTGAAGTGTCTCCGGATGGGCTAATCCCCAATCTGGTCGCTTTTAACGTTGGGGTTGAGCTAGGTCAGGTTTTGGCTCTGGCGATGATTCTGATTGGAATTAGTTACTGGCGTCGGTCCCCGGGTTTTATGCAGCATGCATATAGTGCGAACGCTGTATTAATGGTCTGTGGATTCATCTTTGTGGGCTATCAGATGACCGGTTATTACGTCACATAAAAAAGTAAAAGGAATAACATTTTGAAGAATAGCAATATACCATCGAATGTTGAGCTTCCATCTGTTGGGAAACTCATAAAGTCAACTTTTCTTGCCATGATTGTTGCAGTCATCATTTTGGTAACTGTGGCGCTTCCCGCCGAGTATGGTATCGATCCTACCGGCGTTGGACGATTAATCGGCCTGGTAGAAATGGGGGAAATAAAAACCTACCTTGCTGAAGAGGCTGCACTTGATGAAGCCAAGCTGCTGGCAGAAGCGTCGCAGGGTGCTGGATATAAGGGGGGGCTGCCAGACTGCACACCAAACGAAGGACCGCTCCTGGTCGAATCTACGTTTCAGGAAAAAGAAGTACAGATTCAATTGTTGGCCGGTGAAGGCAAAGAATTGAAATTGGTCATGAGTAAAGGGGATCAAGTAAAATACTCTTGGGCGTCTAATGGCGGTAAAGTTGTTTTTGACACTCATGCTGATTCAGACGACGTGAAATATTACAACTACTCCAAGGGTAAAGATGAGCGTCATGAAGGCGTACTTGAGGCTTCGTTCGACGGAAACCACGGTTGGTATTGGAAAAATCGATCATTCAAACCGGTCTTGATTAGGCTAAATATCTCCGGAGACTTTGCGGAACTGAAGCTGGATTGATGATGAAGATGCCGACTACGAATCCCACTGGTCGACCATCAATTTTGAAATAAAATAATCAAACAATAATAGAGTTAGACCATACAAACCTACAGGAGAGAGAAAGGATGGATTTTAGAAAATTAACTATGGCGGCAATTGCCTGTTCAGTTGTTACGGCGGCCTCACCAGTACTGGCGCATGAGATGTTTCTGGTTGCTCAGGAATACGAAACAACGTCAAACTCTGATCAAGTTATGCGTCTTATCAATGGAACGTTTGACAAGAGTGAAAACAGCATCGGCCGGGAGCGCATGGCCAATGTCAGCATAATCTCCGATGGAAGTGTTACAACACCTCTCGAAGATGCCTGGTTCGATGATGAAGTGTCTTCTTACCTCAATTATAAAGTTGAAGATGCGGGTACGTATGCCGTTGGGGTTTCCACTCGCCCTAGTGTGATCACAATGTCAGCAGAAGATTTTACCGGCTACCTTGTACATGAAGGTTTGACGGATACATTAGCGGCATTTGAAAGTGACAACACACTCACTGAAGTTAGCGAGCGTTACTCCAAGCATGTCCGCGCAATTGTGCAGGTAGGGGACAAGAGGACAGATGACTTTTCTCAGGAGTTTGATTATCCAGTAGAGATAATTCTTGATCAAAACCCCTACGAACTGAGGTTTGGTGACGAAATCGGGTTTCGCGTGCTGTATCAAGGTAAGCCAGCTGCCAACCAGATTGCACGTGCAAGTTATGAAGGTTTTCATGGTCACGATGATTCGGGTGGTCATATTAATGCCTTCAATTTACGCACGGACAGCGATGGCCGGGCCAGCTTTATGTTGAGCAATAAAGCGATTTGGTACATTTCATTAATCCACATGGAGAAAGTTGACGAAACTGATGCTGACTATGAGTCCAACTGGGCGACCGTAACTTTCGAAGTAGATTAAGTTCATACAGCGTTAAAATTTGCCCCACAGAAAAACTAATGCCGCGCTATATATAGCCTTCAAAGCCACTCATATATGTATTGCTTGGGGCAATTATTTCAGTAAGTAGTTGACTTATATAAGGTTAATCGACTACATGTAGGTGGCTTCGAACCACTTGGTCGGGGGTTCGAATCCCTCCGGGTGCACCATT
>CAJXUC010000060.1 GCA_913061315.1 uncultured Gammaproteobacteria bacterium
TATAAGAGACAGAATAATATGGTTTAAATATACCGATTAAACCATTGATTATATTAAATATTAAATTGGTTTAGCTGGGAAATCTGTTGGCTTTTAAGTTGTCCGTCAGTTTTTAAAAAGTCAGTGATATAAGAAATAATTGATTTTGATGGAATAGATGAAGAGAAATACAGATTTATAGAGACGGGGGCAATTAGGAACTAAAATGTAAATTCTATCATTACGTTTTGCAGGAAATTTAAAGCTAAATAGTCGTAGAAGGTTTGCTTATAAAGGCAAACCTTTCACGATTTTACTATCGGCTCAAAAAAAATTTACTGATTTTTAGCTTTGTAGTTTTCTATCGCTGCCGCAATGGCATCTTCAGCCAAAACAGAACAGTGAATTTTAACAGGTGGCAGTGCTAGCTCTTCAGCAATATGCGTATTTCTAATTTCACCCGCTTCATCCAGAGTTTTACCTTTAATCCATTCTGTTACTAATGAACTTGATGCAATTGCAGAACCACAACCATAGGTTTTAAACTTAGCATCTTGAATGATGCCGTCATCACCTACTTTAATTTGAAGTTTCATTACGTCGCCACAGGCAGGTGCTCCGACCATTCCAGTGCCAACAGATAAATCATCTTCGATAACACCAACATTACGTGGATTTTCGTAGTGATCTAGTACTTTTTCGCTATATGCCATGATTATTGCCTTTATTTGTGACTAATGATTAGTGTGCTACCCATTCAACAGAGTTCAAGTCGATACCATCTTTATACATATCCCAAAGTGGCGATAAGCTCCGTAGCTTTTCTACCGCTTTCTTCACTAGTACGACTGTGTAATCGATTTCCTCAACCGTGGTAAACCGACCCGTGGTAAAACGAATAGAGCTATGAGCTAGTTCGTCATTGCGGCCTAAAGCACGTAATACATACGATGGCTCAAGACTTGCCGATGTACAAGCTGAACCTGAAGAAACTGCTAAATCTCTTAGCGCCATAATCAGTGACTCACCTTCCACAAAATTAAAACTAATGTTCAGGTTGCCTGGAATTCGCTGTTCAAAATCGCCATTGAGATACACTTCTTCCATACCTTTAAGTCCATCATATAAGCGATCTCTAAGCATTCTTATACGATCGTTGTCATTGGCCATCTCTTCTTTAGCGATACGGAAAGCTTCACCCATGCCGACTATTTGATGCGTTGCTAATGTGCCAGATCTGAGACCACGTTCATGTCCTCCACCATGCATTTGAGCTTCTAAACGAATACGTGGTTTACGCCTTACGAAAAGAGCACCAATACCTTTTGGCCCATAGGCTTTGTGGGCACAAAAAGACATTAAATCAACTTTTATGCTAGAAAGATCAATACCAACTTTGCCAGGGGATTGGGCCGCATCTACATGAAAGATAATTTTATTTTCACGAGCAAACTCACCAATTGCAGCGATATCCTGTATGACACCAATTTCATTGTTTACATGCATAACAGAAATAATGATTGTTTCACTAGTAACCGCAGCCTTTAACTTATCCATCGACAGTAAGCCAGTTTCTTCCGGCTCAAGATAAGTGACGTCAAAACCTTCTCTTTCCAATTGACGACAAGTATCTAAAACGGCTTTGTGCTCAGTCTTAACGGTTATGATGTGGTTACCTTTTTTACGATAAAAATGGGCCGCACCTTTAATCGCTAGATTATTAGATTCAGTAGCGCCACTGGTCCATACAATTTCACGGGGATCAGCACTAATAAGATCAGCCACTTGCTGTCTTGCCAACTCTACTGCGTCTTCTGCTTTCCAGCCAAATTCATGACTGCGTGATGCAGGATTGCCGAACTCACCCTCTAAGGTAAGATATTGAGCCATTTTTTTTGCTACACGAGCATCAATTGGCGTGGTGGCACTGTAATCAAGGTATATAGGAAGGTTAATATTACTCACAGTTTTTCTCCAATTAAACTAAAGCTTGTGTTCGGTTAATAAACCGGCCATACAATATGTCCTGCTTTTTAACCAATACATTAATCTCAGGACGATTGACATACTGATCCAATTTGATCCCACTTAAAAATTCATATAAACGACAGGAAAGGTCAAACCACAATTGGTGTGTTAAACATTTCTCGCCATTAGAGCAGTCACCTTTGCCACCACATTTAGTCATGTCGAGCTTTTCATCAACAGATTGAATGATATCGGCAATCGATATTTTATCGGCTGTCTTTGCTAACCTATAACCACCGCCGGGACCTCTGACGCCAGTTACCAAACCATGTTTACGTAACTTTGAAAAGAGTTGTTCAAGGTAAGATAATGAGATGCCCTGACATTGCGAAATCTCAGCCAATGTCACGGGTCCCTGCTTTTCATGAAGCGCAATATCCATCATTGCAGTAACTGCATATCGCCCTTTTGTTGACAGTCGCATTGCTTTCTCATAATTCCTGACTAATTCAGTCAGGAATTATATCTATGTGTCCATATAGGTCAAGGTGTATTTGATACACAACTAATAGTTAAAGTTAAAAGCACAATAAAAACAATCACTTAAAATCACCTTGGAAAGAATTTATTGATCAAGCTCTGGCTTTTAATCGTGTTATTGGTTGGAAAAAATGCCTTTGATATAAACAATAACCTAGCCATTTAAATAGATAACGATTTATTGCCCATTTTTTAATGAGCAGGTCATCAACAACAATTAAGCCCTGTGATCGTGAATTCAAGTGCTGTACCTCAACGACCTTCGCATCATGGTACATTTTTAAGTGGAGATCAGGCTCATATAGATAGCGCCCTGGCTTTCCAAATCGATAGGTCATACTGAGCATTGTTGTGTACTTGCATCTCTCATGCACAAACAGAAATAAATCATGGTGTCCATCGACTGACGAAATCATATTATCTGCTAAGCATAAATCGGGTGCAATTTTACGCAACCGGATATAGTTTTGCTCGTAAAGGTCCATTAGCCCAGAAAAACTTCTATTCGCGATTGAACGCCCTGATCGAATGGATTCGGTCTCAATCAACATTTAAATTCCGATTCATTTTTTTAATTTGGTGCCTAAAAAGCAAATATTCTGACATAGAGTTAAATCTATCGGATAACAACATCAAGTTTTCAGATCGATTGTTTTGACGTAACTGAAGTATTAAGAACCATCGATTTGAATACAGTCTAAAATAATCAAAAAACTGACTATTGACGCCTTTTTCTATCTGAATTTCGTTTGTTTTAAGATTGAGCACTAGTGCCATTTGAGTAACTAACTTATAGCGACCAAAATCTGAATATAATTGTAACAAAACCAACGAGATTAACCCCCATTGAATCCAGCTATTAAAGTAAATAACAATTAGCAGCAATGTAATTAGGTTAAAATAGAGCAAGAAACTAAATAATTTGAAAGACTGTTTCAAACTAAAGTGATGCACGTCCATTAATAACTAAGCGAGAAAAATTAATGTCGACTGTTGAGTGATCTAAGAGTAACAATTAAACTCTGTATATCATCATTGAGGCAAACTTTCTGCCCCAATAAAAAAGCGTATAGATCAGGGTCTTGCATATCGAGAAGATCTCTAAAGCTTTTTTGATCCAAATCTGATGCATCTTCATACCGAACCTCTAGATATTGGGTCATTAATACATCAAGTTCTTTCATGCCTCTTCGGCACAACCAACGAAGACGTGATAATTCAGACATTACTTCATGAGCCCTCAATGCAGTTTAAACTTTACGCTCAACCATCAACTTTTTAGTTGCCGCAATAGCCTTAGCAGGATTTAAGCCTTTAGGACAAACGTCAGCGCAATTCATAATGGTATGGCAACGGTAAAGCTTAAAAGGATCCTCTAGGGCATCTAAGCGATCACCAGTCGCATCATCACGACTATCTGCAATCCAGCGATAAGCATTCAGTAATGCTGCAGGACCAAGGAAACGGTCGCTATTCCACCAGTAACTAGGGCAACTAGTAGAGCAACAGGCGCAAAGGATACACTCGTAAAGCCCATCAAGTTTTTCACGATCTTCTTTAGATTGTAACCGCTCACGATCGGGAGGTGTAGCGGAATCTGTTTTCATCCATGGCTCGACCGAAGCATATTGAGCATAAAAATGAGTTAAATCAGATACGAGATCTTTTACAACGGGCTGATGTGGCAATGGGTAGATCTTAATATCACCTTTGATATCAGAGATCGCTTTGATACAAGCCAAAGTGTTGCCACCATCAATATTCATTGCACAAGAGCCACAAATACCTTCCCGGCAAGAGCGGCGCAGCGATAATGATGAGTCAATTTGATCTTTAATTTTTAATAACCCATCGAGTACCATTGGACCGCAGGTATCCAAGTCCACTTCATAGGTATCAGTATAGGGGTTATTGCCCGTCGAGGGATCATAACGGTAAACAATGAAGCGTTTGATATTTTTAACGCCCGCAGCAGCCTTATAAATTTTTCCTGTTTTAACAATCGAATTCACTGGTAATGAAAATTCAGCCATAAGGTAATCCTCCGAATTAGTAAACGCGTTTTTTGGGTGGAATTACTTCGGCTTCATCGCTCAATGTGTACATATGTACAGGCCGATAATCAAAGACTACTTTGCCTTTGTCATCAACCCAGGCCAAAGTATGTTTCATCCAATTGTCATCATCACGATCGGGAAAATCTTCACGGGCATGTCCTCCCCTACTTTCTGAACGATTGAGCGCGCTCTGAATAGTTGCCTGGGCTTGAACGAGCAAGTTTTCAAGTTCTAATGTTTCAACAAGGTCTGTATTCCAGATTAACCCACGATCAGACACTTTAACATCGCTGAAAGTAGCAAATATTTCATCCATTTTTTCGACCCCTTCTTGCATCGACTCACCAGAACGAAAAACAGCTGCATGCTTTTGCATCGTGCGCTGCATATTGTTTCTAATTTCTGCAGTGCCAGTACTGCCAGAAGCGTTGCGTATGCGATCAAATCTTTCGAGTATAGGCGCACTGATTTCTTCTGTCAGAGGCTTGTGCGCAGTGCCAGGATTAATTGTTTCAGCAGCACGCATTGCTGCGGCACGACCAAATACAACAATATCTAACAAAGAGTTCGACCCAAGGCGGTTGGCCCCGTGAACAGAAACACACGCAGCTTCGCCAATGGCCATTAGGCCAGGGACAACTGCATCAGGATCCCCATCCTTAATGGTGACAACCTCACCATGATAATTTGTTGGTATTCCACCCATGTTATAATGAACGGTTGGTAAAACCGGAATGGGAGCTTTTGTAACATCAACACCTGCAAAAATCTCGGCAGACTCTGATATACCAGGAAGCCGTTCATTAATTACATCAGGTCCAAGGTGTTCTAGATGAAGATTAATATGATCCTTATCAGGACCGACACCTCTCCCTTCATTTATTTCAATGGTCATAGAACGACTAACAACATCACGCGATGCTAAGTCCTTTGCATTGGGTGCATAGCGCTCCATAAATCTTTCACCATCAGAGTTCGTCAAATAGCCACCTTCACCACGAACACCTTCGGTAATAAGAACACCAGCCCCGTAAATACCAGTGGGATGGAACTGAACAAATTCCATGTCTTGCAGTGGCAATCCAGCTCGAATGGCCATTGCCCCACCGTCACCAGTACAAGTATGGGCTGAAGTGGCTGAAAAATATGCCCGACCGCAACCACCTGTTGCTAAAACAACGGTATGTGCCCGAAAGCGATGTAATTCGCCAGTCGACAAATCCCACGCCATCACACCACGACAGACACCCTCATCCATAATTAAATCTATAGCAAAATATTCTATATAAAATTCAGCTTTATGCTTAAGAGACTGCTGATATAACGTATGTAAAATTGCGTGACCCGTTCTATCAGCCGCGGCACAGGTACGTTGGGCGGTTCCTTCCCCAAAATTAGTTGTCATGCCACCAAAAGGCCGTTGGTAAATCTTACCTTCTTCTGTTCGAGAAAATGGAACGCCGTAATGCTCTAACTCAATAACAGCGGGTACCGCTTCTCGACACATATATTCAATTGCATCTTGGTCACCAAGCCAATCCGATCCTTTGACTGTATCGTACATATGCCATTGCCAGTTGTCTGGGCCCATATTACCAAGCGAGGCACTCATTCCACCTTGCGCAGCAACCGTATGACTTCGGGTTGGAAATACCTTTGTAATACAAGCAGTCGATAGCCCCGTAGCAGCCATGCCAAGCGTGGCACGAAGACCTGCTCCACCAGCACCAACAATAACGACATCATGGCTATGATCAATAATTTTATATTCCTGCTTCATATTTACCTAAACTCCTAAAGCTATTTTTAATACTGAGATGACACCAATTACACCAAGCAGTAGGCATAAAAAAGTTACCAATATAATACTCACCAAACGAGTCGATTTGGTAGATACATAATCTTCGATTATGACCTGCAATCCCAACTGGGCGTGATAAAAAGTTGCCATAATTAAAACAATTAAACCAACGGTTACCGCAGGGTGCTGAATAGTTGCTATCAAAGTAGCATGATTGACCGGCATCGCTGCTAAACCGAATCCAAACCACAAAAGTAGGGGAATCATTGACAAAGCGGTCAATCGCTGTCTCAGAAAATGAGTGGTGCCTTCTTTCGCTGACCCAAGGCCTTTGGCTTGAGACAGAGGGGATCTTAAATTACTCATAAAATCATCCTACGTTGAGGGCTGTTAACCAGGTTCCCATCGTTAGAATTATCGCCGCAACGATTACCATTTTGGCTGACATGGCCGCAGTCTCTAATTCGAAACCCACGCCAGCATCCCAGAAAAGATGCCTGATACCGTTACAAAGATGGATGTAAAGCGAGAGCGTGACACCGATCAAAAATATTTGGCCGTACCAACTAGAAAGATGAACCTGAAAAGAGGCATAAGATTCAGCATCACTTGCTGCAGCAGCCAGTACACAGACCATGAGCAATGCAGCCAAACTTAGAATAACGCCAGTCGCCCGATGCGTGATCGACAGTAATGCAGCGAAAGGCAACCGATATATTTGTAGATGTGGAGAAAGTGGTCGATTATTTTGTGTATTCATAGTGCAATGTCTCAATGTACGCTTTACTCAATAGAATCTGCTATAAACGGCAGGTTAGATATCCATTTCGGCTAAAAGTCAATACACCTACCTTTCTTTTCCCAATCGCCGTAACGGGTTGGTTCTTTACCCTTTGGGCCACCATATTCTTTTTGAATTTCAACAGGCTTATCACTTGAAACAGGTGAAGGCTGTACTGGAGTCGGTGAAGACTTTTCTTCAGGTATTAGTGTTTTAGACATAAAATATTATAGGTCAGTTTCCAATCACATTATTATAATTTAACAATCTAATTTTAGCATCGAAATCTATTTCTTCATTAAATGAAGCGTCTGTATTCAAATTTTTCATCTTTAGTATTTAAACTTATATTTGACCTAGAATTTTTGGAATTAAACGTTGATGAGGCATGTACCCGTTAATTTTTTCGCCATCATTTAAGAATAGTGCTGGAGTACCTGCAACACCCAGGTTATTACCAAGCTCAAAGCCACGATCAACCATATCACCCTTAGCACAATCGGCAATGCCTAGCGCTCCACTCTCAGTACCTTTAGCAATACCCATAGCGAGTTGTTTATCTTCGGCACACCACACTTGTTTTAATCCAGTGTAACCGGGCCCTTTGTTACCACCGCGAGGAAAAGGAAGGTATCGAACTGTAATGCCAGCCTCCTGTAAGAAATGAACTTCTTCATGCAACTTTGCGCAATAGCCACAAGAAACATCAGTGAATATGTTAAGCACTGATTTTTCTTCAGATATTGCAGGGAAAATAACCATATCCTCCAATGCAATATCATTAATTTCATCCACAATAAGCCCTCGTCGACTGACTTCGGTCAAGTTTTTTGCTGTTTCTAAATCGATTAAGTCACCAATTAAAACAAAACGGCCGTTATCAATAAGGTAGGCAAACTTATCTCCAAATCGAGTTTGATAAACACCCTCAACCTCAGTCTCAGTAGGTTCGTCAATATTATCTATACCCAGTCGCAATTTTAATAGACGAGTAAGCTCAGACAATGGCTGAGAATTTAGATCGGTTAATGGTTCTGACACCTCACTTTGAGCCATAGTAAAACTTGACGTGGACAATATTAAAATATAACAAAAAAGGCGAAGGTTTTTAATCATCATAAGAACATCTAGAAGTCTGTGAGTGAAGTTATTGATTAATTAGACGGACTTAGTCCAATTTATTCAATTAAAGTTTCTTTTTTCCAAATTAGAATGCGATTATTGGCCGGCATTTCAATATCGTCTATAAAATTTAAGCCCGATTGACTCGCAATATCACAGACCCATTCAATATCTTTAATACCACTATTGGGGTCATTTGCTTTTAGCATGCCATCAAATCTCTCATTGCTAGTAGATGTGTACTGCTTGTTATAATTAAATGGGCCATAAACAATTAAGAAACCATTTAGTTTTATACAACTGCGAGATTTTTCAAGACAGGTCTTGACTGCTTCATCGTCCATAATATGAAATGAATTGGCGGTAAATAGTAAGTCGAATGACTCATTAGGCCAAACTTTGAGAACATCTAATTCAATAACTGCTTTGAGATTTGAGTAAGAGGCATCTCTAATCCAGGTATTAATGCCTTGCAAATATTCTACTCGATCAGAGGGTTGCCAGACTATCTGTGGGTTAAGACTTGCAAAGTAAACGGCATGCTGCCCTGTACCACTGCCAATTTCTAATACAACGGCTCCATCGAACAAATAGGGTTGAATGGTTGATAAAATAACCATTTTATTTTGTTCACAGGAGGCTGAATAGGGTTTATTCATTAAAAATTGACTTCCGAGATGACATTATTCGAATTCGTATCATTCATCATACTCTTTTTTTAAAGGCCAAAGATCGCTGAGCCGAGCTTGAATATTTTTCTCCACACCAATGGCCTTCGGCTTATAAAACTGAGGTGTATTGTCTGGACAATATTGCTGATTTATAAAACCTCCTTCAAAACCATGTGGGTATTGATACTGAACCGGATGACTTTTGGCTGGAAAGTTTTTCAAATGCTCAGGCACCTCAATAGTGGGCATCGATTGAACATAGCTAATAGCCGCATTAATTGCGTTATAAGCGGCGTTACTCTTGACCGTACTGGCGAGGTATGTCGTTGTCTGAGCCAGAGTAATACGTGCTTCAGGCATCCCGATATTGCTCGTTATATTAAGGGCGCTATTGGCCATAGTGAGTGCGTTTATATCGGCATTGCCAATGTCTTCTGAGGCAAAAATAACTAACCGTCTGGCAATAAAAACTGGATCTTCTCCACCATCAAGCATGACCGCCAACCAAAGCAATGCCGCATCCGGATCAGATCCCCGTAAGCTTTTTATGAACGCAGAAATAACATCATAATGCCGATCCTGGTTACGATCATAGCTGCGTGCATTTTCAAGAATTATGGTCTTAAATACAGGTAGAGAAAACTGGTCCGTTTCTTTTAAACTTATTGCCATCTCCAAATTACCAATAGCCTTTCTGGCGTCTCCACCCGAGAACTCAGCCATCATCTCAACTTCTTCCTGCTCAAACTGAACCTCTTTTTTCATCAGTGCAGTTTTCACTATTTGTACGATTTGGTCGAAGCCAATGGCTTGTAATTCTACAATTTGAACCCGAGATAACAGTGCTTTATTAACGCTACTTCGAGGGTTTTCAGTTGTCGCACCAATCAAAGTGAATAATCCACTCTCGACATGAGGTAGCAGAGCGTCTTGCTGCGCCTTGTTAAAGCGGTGAATTTCATCTATAAATATGACGGGTATACGGTGGTGATGGTCGATGGCTAATTGAGCCGCTTTGAACAAGCCCTTGAGCTCTGCAACACCGGACAAAACAGCAGAAAAAGAAAAAAGCTCAATATCACTATGATTGCATAAAACTTGGGCTAAGGTCGTTTTGCCACAGCCAGGAGGGCCCCAAATAATCATACTTTTGGGTAAATTAGCGCCTAGAAAAGGATATTTTAGCTCTAATTCATCTAAACCTATATAAGACTCTCTATCAACGGGCCTAGATTGGAAAGCAAGCGGTGAGTCATTAGTAAGTGAATTGATATCAGTACTAAATAGAGAATTTTGCAAACCTAAGTGCTCCTGATGAGGAGTAAAAAATGGTCGGGACGGCAGGATTTGAACCTGCGACCACCTGCCCCCCAGGCAGGTACGCTACCAAGCTGCGCTACGCCCCGAATTTTTTAAATTGTTATATGGACCTATACTAACTAAAACTAATAATTAACGCTTGAGGAGCGTTAATAACTCTTCTAATTCGACTAATGTCTGTCGAATTATTTGCTGGCTCTGACTATTATCATCTTTAGCACTCTCACCTTCAAGTCGCTGACGTGCACCACCAATTGTAAAACCTTCTTCATAGAGAAGACTTCGTATTTGTCTTATTAATAGTACATCATGACGTTGATAATATCGTCTATTACCGCGCCTTTTTACTGGTTTTAATTGTGGAAATTCTTGTTCCCAATACCTAAGTACGTGAGGCTTGACATCACAAAGTGATGCAACTTCTCCAATAGTAAAATAACGTTTACCTGGGATAACAGGTAATTCGTTATTATTACTCGCCTCCAACATAGGCCTCTACTCTAATTTTTAATTTCTGACCAGGCCGAAAAGTAACAACTCTGCGCGCTGATATTGGAATTTCTTCACCAGTCTTGGGATTACGACCCGGTCTTTCAGCCTTGGTTCGAGTTAAGAAATTTCCAAAACCAGAAAGTTTCACCTGATTACCTGACTCTAGTGCAATTTTTACTTCTTCAAAAAACTGTTCAACAATATCTTTAGCTTCCCTTTTATTGAGACCAAGCTCTTCAAAAAGCATTTCGGCCATATCAGCCTTGGTCAATGATGACATTATATTTCCCTTAGTACGGCGTTATATTGGGTTTTTAATTGACTTAACACTTTATCAATTAAATCCTCTACGTCTTGGTCTACTAGAGTGCGTGAAAAGTCCTGTAAAATCAAGCCTAAAGCGACACTTTTTGAACTGTCTATAACTTCTTTACCGGTATAGACATCAAACACAAAAACGTCTTGTAGAATGTTACTTTTTACCGATCGAATACAATTAATAAGTGTTTGAGCATTCACGTCAGCATCTACAGTCAGCGATATATCACGCCGAATAGAAGGATATTTGGATAGTTCAGAAAAATGGGGTAGATTGGCTGAAAGTATAGGAGCTAGCTCAAATTCAAAAACAAATACTGACTGATTTATGTGTAATTTAGACAGTATGGATGGATGTAAGCTACCAACAAATCCAACTAAGGTTTCGCCCAGATAAATATCAGCACCTTGTCCAGGATGTAGTATCGGATTGGTTGTTTGGCTAAATCTAAATTCAGTACCCCTCGCTAGATTTAGAACCGACTCAAGATAGCCTTTAATATCATAAAAGTCTAAAGCCTCAGACCGAATATGAACACCTTCATCATTTCGAGCACCTGTTATTACAGCGGCTAAATGCTGTTTCTGCTCTAAACCCTCCACTTCGGGTCGAAAGCATAAACCCGTTTCAAAAAGTCTTACATGGGGTTGTTGACGATTAACATTGTACTGCAGAGCCTGAATTAACCCGGGCAAAAGCCGAGTTCTCATAATCGACATATCAGCAGAAATTGGATTGGCAAGCTTTAATGTTGTTTGACCAGGATCGAGAATAGATTGAAGTTCGGGTGAGACAAATGAATAAGTAATCGCTTGATAAAAGCCCTGATTAACCAATACATCATGCACTTTATTGACTGCTACCTGAGTCTCAGAAAATCCGTCCATTTGTACATGAGCGAGCTCTTTAGTCCCTTGAATATTATTGTATCCATACATTCGACCAATTTCCTCAATCAAATCAGCCTCAATATTAATATCAAAGCGATAGCTCGGAGCCATAACTAACCAGCCATCTGTATGCTCTGAAACTTGCATATTGAGACTTATCAACATCGCAGAGACTTCATTGTGAGAAACCTCAATCCCTAATAAGCGTTTAATACGAGGGTAGCGCAACTTAATTTCAGCCATCACTGGCATATAATTTTGAGCACTTGCCTCAATAACAGGTCCTGCATCACCACCCACAATTTCGAGTAATAAAGCAGTTGCCCTATGAATTGCCTGGATTTGTAAACGAGAGTCAACACCACGTTCAAATCTATGTGATGAATCTGTATGCATACCATAGCTTCGAGCTTTTCCTGCTAACAAAATAGGTGCAAAGAAGGCCGCTTCAAGAAAGATGTTTTTAGTTTCACCCTGAACAGATGAGTCAAAACCACCCATAATACCTGCTAAAGCCAAAGTTTTTTTATGATCAGCAATTACTAACGTGTCTGCACGGCATTCAACCGTACTTTGGTCTAACAGAGTGACTTTCTCCCCTGCTTCGGCCATACGGACTACAATGCCACCCTCTAGTTGATCAAAGTCGAATCCATGCATCGGTTGACCAATTTCCATCATCACATAATTTGTGACATCAACCACAGGGCTAATGGGACGTAGGCCAGAACGTCGCAGCTTTTCTTGCATCCAAACGGGTGTAACCGCTGAGGAATCGATGCCTTTTATAATTCGACCCACGTAATGAGGACAGGCTTCAGAGGCAGAAAGTTCGAGTGGAAAAACATCATTAATAGTTGAGTTTACTTCGTGCCATTCAACTTCTTTCAGATCGGTTCGATTAATAGCTGCTACTTCACGTGCAACGCCTGCAACACATAAACAGTCTCCGCGATTGGGAGTTAAATCAACTTCAATGATATGATCATTTAGCTCAAAATAGTCATAAATACTCGCCCCAACAGGCGCGTTTAAAGGTAATTCAAGTATGCCATTAGAACCCTCAGACAGTTCTAATTCTGAACCAGAGCAAAGCATACCGAATGAGGCGACACCGCGTAACTTTGCCTTTTTAATTTTCATACTTGGAAGGACTGCGCCTACCTGGGCGAAAGCTACTTTTAATCCTTGTCGTGCATTGGGTGCACCACAAACAACAGCCACTGTTTCGGTTCCGTTACTGACCTGACAGACTCGAAGCTTATCAGCATCAGGGTGCTGCACAATTGATACTATTTCACCAATGACTACTTTATCTAACAAAGAACCTGCGCCTTCAACGCCTTCAACTTCAAGGCCTGCCATTGTCAACTGATCTAGTAGTACTTCGGTTGAAACATCTGGATTGGTCCACTCGCGTAACCAGCTTTCACTTATTTTCATTATCTGGACTCTTGGCTATGCGAATTGCTGCAAAAATCGCAAATCATTCTCAAAAAATAATCGAAGGTCGTTCACGCCATAACGCAGCATCGCAAGTCTTTCGACACCCATACCAAATGCGTAGGCAGTGTAAATTTCGTCGTCAAGGCCAGCATGCTTGAACACCTCTGGATGAACCATACCGCAACCCAATACTTCTAGCCAACCCGTATGCCCACAAACCCGACAGCCTTCACCTGCACACATCACACAGCTGATATCGACTTCCATCGATGGCTCAGTAAATGGGAAATACGATGGCCTAAAACGCGTCTTTAAATCGTCTTTTTCAAAAAATAATATGAGAAAATCTTCTAACGTGCCTTTTAAATCCGAAAACGAAACGTTCTCATCCACTAACAACCCTTCTACTTGATGGAACATCGGGGTATGGGTTAAATCAGAATCACAACGATACACTCGACCTGGTGCAATAATTCTAACGGGCGGCTTTTGCTTTTCTAAAACTCGAATTTGTACCGGTGATGTATGGGTTCTCAACAAACGATTAGCGTCAAAATAAAACGTATCATGCATCGCCCTAGCAGGGTGATGGGCAGGTATATTAAGAGCTTCAAAGTTATGGAAGTCGTCTTCTACTTCTGGGCCTTCTGCAACGTCAAAACCTAATTTCCCAAACATTTTTTGAATTCGATTCATAGTAAGCGTGACAGGATGAATACCACCAGCTTTGTTATATCGTCCCGGCAAAGTAATATCGACAGTATCATTACTGAGTTTTTCGGCGATTAAAGCGTCGCTTATAGCCGTCTTACGCTGCTCCAGTAGTGTCTGGATTCGAACCTTTACGAGATTAATTGCCTGACCTGCAGCTGGCCGCTCTTCAGCCGACACCTGACTCAAGTTTTTCAATTTATTGGTGATTTCACCTTTCTTACCGAGATAAGTGACGCGAATGACGTCAAGTGAAGCCAACCCATCAGATTGTCTAATCGACTGAGTGGCTTGTTCGAGTAGGCGCTCTAATTCTTGGGTCACGTTATTATCTACTTTAGTTAATGAGGTATTAGTTAATTTTTAATATGATAATAAATCACTTGAAGGGACAGGCTTAAACTAATGATTTTATTAGGAAATAAAAAAGCAAGAGTGCCAAAAAAACACCCTTGCTATTACTTTAAACGTATAACTTTAAGCAGACGCAGACTCAAGGCCTGCTTTTGCTTTTTCTACCAATACAGAAAAGGCAGGCTTATCAAAGATAGCGATATCTGATAAAACCTTTCTGTCAATTTCAATCGAAGCCTTCTTCAGACCGTTCATGAAAACGCTGTAGGACAAGCCATTGACTCGCGCACCGGCATTAATACGAGCAATCCATAAAGCACGGAACTGACGTTTACGCTGACGACGATCGCGATAGGCATATTGACCTGCCTTAGTAACCGCTTGTTTAGCAACTCGAAATACTTTACTTCGCGCACCACGATAACCTTTGGCTTTGTCTAGTATCTTCTTGTGGCGTGCATGGGCGACAACACCTCTTTTTACTCTTGGCATTTCTTAGTCTCCCTAAGCGTACGGTAACAGGCGGTTGATTTGACGCTTATCATTAGCATGGATTTCAAGCATTTCGCCAAGCTGACGCTTACGTTTACTGCTTTTCTTGGTAAGAATGTGACGCAAGTGCGATTGACCACGCTTGAAATTGCCTGCAGCGTTTTTCTTAAAACGTTTAGCAGCGCCACTGTTTGACTTCATTTTTGGCATTGTGTAACTCCAGTTTAATTATCCTAACTCATTTTTCATAGGGATAATTCGGTTCAAATACCCTGGACGCCGGAGACGCGTCTTTAGGTTGAGTGCTAGATAGATCTAGCGTTTTCTGGGCACCAGTAACATTGTCATCTGGCGTCCTTCCGACTGTGGAAACTGATCCACTGCCGCAAATTCTTTCATGTCGTCTTCAACGCGTTTAAGCAGCTGAGTTCCAATCTCCATGTGCGCCATTTCGCGACCACGGAATCGAACAGTGACCTTACACCGGTCACCAATTTCGATAAATTCCATTAACTTCTTAAGTTTGACCTGATAGTCACCATCTTCCGTGCCAGGACGATACTTAATTTCTTTGATTTGAACTTGACGCTGCTTCTTGCGTTGATCATGTAATTTTTTCTTTTGCTGAAATCTAAACTTTCCGTAATCCATTAATCGACAAACAGGTGGTTTGGCGTCAGGAACTAACTCAACAAGATCCAGTTTAGCTGTCTCAGCTGTTTTTAAAGCAGCTTCTAAAGAAACGATACCGAGCTGCTCGCCGTCTTCGGCAACCAACCTAACTTCTGGTGCCGTTACTGTCTCTTATACACATCTCCGAGCCCACGAGAC
>CAJXUC010000061.1 GCA_913061315.1 uncultured Gammaproteobacteria bacterium
TCGGTTCGTAGCCGAGTACTCTATCCAGCTGAGCTACAGGTGCATATTTGAAGGCAGGATTCTACGGATAAAACCTACATTTTACTAGTCAATTTTAAACAATTATTTAGCCCTATTAATATAAACTCGTTTGGCGTGCGAGCCAACGTTACAGAATATTTCATAAGCGATTGTCAATGAGTCATCGGCAATGTCTTCAGCTTCAGGGCTAGCACCAAACAAGCAAACTTCGTCACCTACTTTGACTCCAACTAAACCACTAATATCAACGGTTATCATATCCATGGAAACACGCCCTACAATATTACACAGCTGACCTTGTATGTTAATTTGACTAGATTGGGTTTTAAGCCTGGGGTAACCATCGGCGTACCCGGCGGCAATTACCGCGATAGTCATATCTTTAGGGCAGATGTAAGAACCCGCATAGCCTATCACGTCACCTTTTTTATTTTGATTCACGGCTAGCACGATAGTTGTCATCGTCATGGACGGCCGAAGGTGCTGGCGTATTTGCTTTCGGTTTGACATCGGGTTTGCACCATACATAGCGATGCCTGATCGAACCCAAGTTTTATGAGACTTTGGCCAACCTATAATGCCCGCTGAATTGGATACTCCCCATTCATAATGATCTAACTTAAGATCATTAATGTTCTTCATTTGTTTTTCAGTTTGATCGTTATCTATCTCATCTGCGCTAGCAAAGTGAGACATCATTCGCATTTGGCCCAGAGTGGGAATTTTTTCCAGCTGCTCTATGGCATTATTTACCTTGTTAACAGGGAACCCTAGCCGGCCCATACCTGAGTCAACCTTCATCCAAATTTCAATTTGATCTAACGCTGGATTATCACGCAAACAGTCAATATGAAATTGCTGATGAATAACAGGGTCAAGCTTTAGATCAATACAAGATTGGAGCTCTGCCACACTGATAAAACCACCCATAATGAGAATTTTTTGAGTAATGCCACTTTCTCTTAAGGAAACAGCCTCACCAACGGCTGCCACTGCAAAGGCGTCCGCATGGGGAAGCGCTTTGGCTATTTCTATAGCCCCATGCCCATAGGCATCGGCCTTAACCACGGCTATCAGCTGACTACCACCTGACAATGTTTTTAATTTTTGATAGTTATATCGTATTGCAGCAAGATCAATACTAATACGTGAGTGACGATTTTGACCGTGACTATTCAAAGTCCCCTCCTCCGTAAGCATCTTCATTAGCGAGATTTTCAAAACGTGTGTATTGACCAAGAAAAGCCAGCCTGACCATTCCGATAGGACCATTTCGCTGTTTACGAATAAGTATTTCTGCCGTCCCTTTGTCGGCACTGTCGGGATTGTAAACTTCATCTCGATAGATAAATAATATGACGTCGGCATCCTGCTCAATACCGCCAGACTCTCTTAAATCAGACATGATCGGGCGTTTATCTGGTCGCTGCTCCACACTCCGGTTTAACTGAGAGAGAGCAACTACTGGAACTTCAAGTTCTTTTGCTAGTGCTTTTAATGAACGGGATATTTCTGATATTTCTGTTGCTCTGTTTTCCGTTGTCCCCCCAACGCCCATCAGCTGTAAGTAATCGATAATAATTAGATCGAGTCCATGCTCTCTTTTTAAACGACGTGTTCTGGCCCGTAATTCGGTTGGTGTTAATGCTGCCGTATCGTCAATAAACAACTTCGATTTCGACAGCATATTGACAGAAGAAATGAGTCGGGGCCAATCGTGGTCCTCAAGTTTACCAGTTCGTAGGTTGTGTGAATTAATGCGACCAAGCGAAGACATCATACGAATAGCCAATTGTTCACCCGGCATTTCCATACTAAAAACGGCAACTGAATTATCTGTGTTAAGCGCCGCGTTTTCAGCCAAGTTCATCGCAAAGCTGGTCTTTCCCATGGAGGGTCGACCCGCAATGATAATCAAATCACCCTTTTGCAGACCGGATGTTTTTGCGTCGAAATTAGCAAAGCCAGAGGAAATACCGGTAAGTGCCTCGTCACTTTTATACATTTCTTCGACGCGTTGTACTGCTTTGGTTAATAGGTCGTTGATTGCCTCAAAACCTTCTTTATTGCCAGCACCTTGCTCAGCAATTTTGAATACTTTACGTTCCGCCTCATCAAGCAATTCTTTACTGGTTCGGCCATCAGCATTAAAAGCACTGGCTGAAATTTCATTTCCAACTTGAATTAAAGCCCTTAAGATTGAATATTCACGAACAATATTGGCATAAGCTTTAACGTTAATTGCAGTCGGCGTGTCGTTGGCTAAAATGCTTAAATAAGCCAAACCACCTATTGAGTCGAGTTCATTTCTGGAACCAATCCATTCAGAGACAGTGACGACGTCATAGGGTTGATCATTGGCAGCAAGATCGTGAATAGCGCGAAAAATTAAAGCATGGTCATGACGGTAAAAATCATGTTCATTAATGACATCAGCAATATCATCCCAGGCGCGGTTGTCTAACATTAAACCACCGATCACCGACTGTTCTGCTTCTAAAGAATGCGGTGGTACTTTAAGGTCATCAACACGTTGGCTTAATTCAGCTACGCGGGAGGTGATTTCAGACATTTAAACTTGGCCTTTTAATTTCTTAGGACGATTTCGTAGGCCGCATATCATAAATTTTAGTGTTCATGAACCGCTGACTTAATCATTTTAGTCATATTATTTCACGTTGGTACTTGATGACAAGCTTTAGTTAAATATTGCTTATAGCCACCCAACGCTAGTCTCATATCTAGATTCAATACTACCCTATTGATATTTCACAATAACCCTGCTGAGTAGCAAACATCATTGTTTATGTCTATTCAACCAAGCCGTCTATCCTGAACATAAAAAAGGCTGTCAAAAAATGACAGCCTTTCAAGGGTAATCCATAAAACTTAGCTGACGTTAAGACAGCATAACTTTAATGATTAATTACTCTTCGCCTACAATAGAGATTGTAATGACTGCATCAACATCAGTGTATAGGTGAATATCAATAACATGCTCACCGGTTGTACGAATTGTGCCTTCTGGTAAACGGACTTCACGTTTTTCAACCACACCACCAACTGCAATAATGGCATCGGCAATATCACTGGTACCAATTGATCCAAATAGTTTTCCTTCTGAGCCAACTTTAGACGTGATAACGACAGTACCTAGTGCTTCAATTTTCTTCTTGCGGGTCTCATTTTCTGCTTTAGCGGCTGCAGCCGCGGCTTCTAGGTCTGCACGTCGTTCTTCGAATTGAGCCAAGTTGTCAGCAGTTGCCATTTGCGCTTTGCGCTGTGGCACTAAAAAGTTACGCGCATAGCCCGCTTTGACCGAAACTTTATCACCTAAAGAACCTAGGTTTTCAATGTTTTCCAATAAAATAACTTCCATTCTAGTACCCTCTCTTAAATTACGTTTACGTTGATTTGATATTCGCAGGTTTGCGCAATATCAACCAGTTATCTAACAAGCCCACTAGCGCTGTAATAACAGCAGCCTGTGGGAAAATCAAAAGCAAAAGGTAGAACAAAGTTTTAAACAACCTCGGTCGCTTGCTTCTGGATACTTTTGTATGTACTACCGCTATGCCCTGAAATAAAAACGCCGTCATTAATAATAAAGCAATGCTTGAAATCCACGCTTGGTTGAGCCAAAAGCTGAGTGACAGTAAAAACACGGCCACTAAACCAACGCGCTTTCCAAATGAAATTGCGCGAAATTCCGCACTAAATTTGTCTGCGGAATCGGATAACTTCGACTGCATTGAGCGTGCCATTAACAGTATTCCAATAAATAAAGAATACAGGGCAGCCCCCAACATTATCACCATAAAATGGACTAATAATCGAGCATTACTGGTGATATCAACATCCTGATACTCAGGATATGCTTTCAATTGCAAAATTGACTGCTCTATCATAAAAAGCCAGTCTGCTTCTAGGTCAGGCCAAATTAATAGTTGTAACACAATGGCTAATAACGCCAACGCAAGGCCAGTCAACATCATCAACACTAATGAATTGGTTGAACGCAAAATTTGCGCCAATATGACTATAGGTAACCACTGGGCTAGCCCAATGGAGATACCGATCATAGGTGCTTCAAGTGCTATCGTAGCTACAACTGTAATTCCGATAATCGAAACAACTACTGCTTTTAAACCAGACCTTGACCCATGAGTCAAAATGACCAACCCAACTAAAGCACCAGAAAACAGTGTTAAAGCTCCAGTTATAATCATGGTTGCCAATGGGCTTCCACCCATTAACGGTAATACGACGGCTACAATAGCCAATAAACCAACTATTGTAGCCGCTTGATACGGTCCTTTTAGAGCATATCTAGCGAGTGCCAACATATGGACACCAGCCCCTTTATTTCATCTTGTGTTGGTCAGTGTAAGGTAACAACGACAGGAAACGAGCCCGTTTAATCGCTGTAGCCAACTGACGCTGGTATCTTGCTTTTGTACCAGTAACACGACTCGGTACAATTTTTCCCGACTCTGTAACATATTCTTTTAACGTTTCTAGATCTTTATAGTCGATCTGAACAGTGCCTTCGGCAGTAAATTTACAAAAACGCTTACGACGGAAATAACGTGACATGGCTATTCTGCTCCTTCGGTTGTGGCAGTGGCAGCTTCCGCAGCGGGTGCTTCAACGGCAGGCGCTTCAGTAGCTTCAGTTTCAGTTCTGGGTGCAGTGGTAGGCTTTCGTTCAGCTGTTTTTGCAGACTCTTCACGCTCGACTTCGGCCATCATAGGTGACATTTCAGTTACAGCGGCACCACAACTCAGTGTTAAATGACGAAGAACCGCATCGTTAAAACGAAAGGCGCTTTCTAGCTCATCTAGAATTTCCTGTGAACATTCAATATTCATCAGGACGTAATGGGCTTTGTGTATTTTTTTAATTGGGAATTCAAGCTGACGACGACCCCAGTTTTCTTCACGGTGAACAGCACCGCCAGAATTGGTGATCATAGTACGATAGCGTTCAGCCATCGCGGGCACCTGTTCACTCTGGTCAGGGTGGACCAGAAACACAATTTCATAATGCTTCATATTGTTTCCTTATGGATAAAGAAGCCCCCAGTACCAATGGACTGTGGAGCAAGGATTTCCTATGACAAAAAGCCAATGAGGCCCAGCCCTAGAAAGGAGCGCATATTACCGGAGCAAATGCTTAGCTGCAAGCCATTCTTGAGCGCATGATTTCATACAGGCAAACGCCTGTTGCAACTGAAACATTTAAACTTTCGACTGAACCCTGCATAGGTAGCTTTAGGAGCTGATCACATTGTTCCATTGTTAAGCGACGTAAACCGTCTCCTTCCGCACCCATAACGAGTGCAACCGGGCCTTGATAGTCAAAATCATAAAGTGAGCCATGCGCATCACCGCTGGTGCCGTAAATCCAAACACCCGCATTTTTTAAGTCCTTCAGGCAACGTGAAATATTCGTGACTTCTAACAGGGGTGTTGATTCAGCAGCACCAGCAGCCACTTTACTGACAGTAGCATTCATCTTGGCAGAGCGGTCTTTGGGTATAATCACTGCATCGACACCTGCCCCATTGGCCGTTCTTAAACAGGCCCCTAAGTTGTGGGGATCTTGAACGCCATCCAACACTAAAAATAAAGATCGATTGTGCATCTCAGCAAGACATTGCTCGATACTGGTGACCCCCGTGATCGATGCCACATAGTGCATGACACAACCCTGGTGCTTGTCACTACCAACCAAGCTGGTCAGGACCAATTTAGGTTCAACTCGAATGGGCAGATTCAATTCTTTCACTCGGGCGATGAGTGAAATCAAGCGCGGATTCTTTGAATCGGTACAGATCAAACCCACACATGATTCAGGCGTATGTTGCAACATTTTAGCTATGGGGTGGAATCCATAGATATACAGATCGCTCATGTCTTTGTCTTTTCAGCCTGTGACTTCTGACTTGTTTTAGGCTTTTTTCTTGCCTTTGGTTTAACATTTGCCTCTGTTTTTTTAACGGGTGGCTTCGTCGTTGTTTGAATAGATTCAGATGCTGTTTTTTTCTTTATCTTCCTGGCTGGCTTCTTTGCTATTTTTTTAGCCGGCTTTTTGTCCATACCTTTATCATCTGACTGAGCTGACTTTTTAGCTTTTTTAGTCTTACCAGCATATTTATCACCTGACTTCTTTACTTTTTTCCCTTTCTTAGGTTTAACGCTATCATCACCCAAGTTAGCGACCAAATCGAAGTCAATTTTCTTTTCTTCCATATTGACGCCCATGATTTGAATCTCTAAACGGTCACCTAACTGATAGCTGCGGTTGCTTGACTCACCCACTAAACGATGACGCACTGGATCAAAATGATAGTAATCACGTTTCAGGGAGGTAATGTGAACTAAGCCATCGATCATGAGCTCTTCGAGCTGGACAAAAAGACCAAAGCTAGTCACACCTGAAACAATGCCGCTAAACTGTTGGCCAATTCGCTTTTGCAAGAATTCGCATTTTAGCCAGTCTGATGCATCGCGTGTTGCATCGTCCGCTCGTCGTTCATAACGTGAACAACTTTCACCCAAGCTAGTAATAGCGGCAAGGTCGTATTCAAAACCTTCATTACTGCCATGACGAATCCATTGCTTGATACCTCGGTGTACTAACAGATCAGGATAACGTCTTATGGGAGAAGTAAAATGAGCATAATCTTTCAGTGCTAAACCAAAATGGCCAACCTTAATGTCTGGACTGTAATTAGCTTGCAACATTGATCGCAATACCACTGTCTGAATCATCGAGAATTCGGGTAACGGTTTAATTTGCTCAATAATATGGGCATAGTCTGTCGGTGTTGGCTTTTCAGCGGTGAAAACAATACCAAAACCAAGTAAAAATTCAGCCAAATTGGGGAGTTTATCCGCATTGGGGCCTTCGTGGTTTCGGTAAAGCGTGGGAATTTTGTTTTTCTTCAGTAGTCTAGCCGCGCTGATGTTGGCCGCAATCATGCACTCTTCAATAAGCAAATGAGCTTGGTTACGCACGACAGGTTCGATGCCTTCTATCTTGCGTTCCTCGTTGTACTTGAAGATCACTTCATTGGTGTCAAATTCAATCGCATGTCGCTTTTTACGAGCTTTAGCCAGGGCTTGGTAGACCATTTTAAGATTTTCAAGATCCCCTATTACTCGCTGAAGAGCCGGCGCACCCTCTTCCTTTTTTTCAAATATAACGGCTGCTACGTCATCATAAATCAGTCGTGCATGAGAATGAATAATCGCTTCAAAGAAATCATGCTGCTTAATAACGCCGTTTTGGCTGATATCCATACAGCAAACCATACACAAGCGATCAACATCGGGGTTAAGAGAACACAAGCCGTTGGAGAGAACTTCCGGTAACATGGGGACTACTTCACCGGGAAAATATACCGAAGTACCTCGATCAATTGCCTCTTGATTTAGCGCTGTGCCAATTTTAACATAGTGTGCAACGTCAGCGATGGCTACATATAGGCGAAATCCCTTATCGACTAGTTCACAAAAAACAGCATCGTCAAAATCACGCGCGTCTGATCCGTCAATCGTCACAAAAGGTAAGTGACGAAAATCTTTTCTATTTTGTTTATCGGCTTCTTCTACTTGGTGGGTGAAACCCTTAATTTCAGACTGTACAGCCTCGTTCCAATGATGGGGTATGGAGTGAGTATTTAAAGCAATGGTCACTTCCATTCCAGGTGCATTGTCCTGCCCCAACACCGATTCTATAATGCCGATCGGTTGGTTATGCTGCGTGGGGTAATCGGTGATACGGACAACCACAATATCACCCAGTTTTGCGGTATGTCCAACATCACGACTCAAAAGAATATCACGGGTTAGGCGCTTGTCATCAGGAATCAAAAAATCAATACCACCCTCTTGATGGTAACGACCAACAACACTCTGATGCGCTCGCTCTAGTACAGCGATTAATTCTCCCTCGGACCGTTCACGACGTTTGTCGTAACTCGCCACTTTTACCGCAGCTTTGTCACCATTCATCAACTGACGCATTTGGCGTTCAGCAAGAAAAATGTCTTTGCCGCCCGATTCGGGCTTTAAAAAGCCAAAACCATCTGGATGTGTCTGAACAAAACCTTTCTCAAGGTCCATATGGTCAAAACTTAAATAACCACCGCGCCGATTGCGAAATATCTGACCATCACGTGCCATGGCTCGCAAGCGTCGGCGGACGGCTTCAATGCTATCTTCATCTTTGTACTGCAGTCTTTCTGCTATGTGCTCATGCGAAACAGGCACTTTCTCTTCATTGATTAGTTGCAATAAGTCGTCTCGACTCGCAACAGGATTGTCGTATTGAATTTTTTCGATGGGCAAATTAGGATCTTCGATGGTTGATTTTGAATTGTTTGGCATAGGAATTCCGTACTAAGAGCGTGAGTATATAGAATCCGACCAGAACGCACTAGGGGTTATAAAAGGTCACCTATTGAAGAAAAAGTAAATAACGGTTCGTAAGACTCTAGATTAGGCCCTAGCAGACTAATTTCATAGTGGTGTAATGATCAAGTAATCCTGAAAGGACTCTAAGCCACGTTGAGTAATATTTGTCTTTTAAGTGCTGGTGCTATATATCCAACTGTCCGAGTGTTTTATTCAGCCATTTAAATGACTGCTAATGATAGTAAGCTTAATTTTAGAGGGTTCGAGTATGTGTCTGTGTAATCGGGTGTTGACGCTAATATTTTTATAAAATCCGCTGAAATGCAGCGACATGGGTTACATAAAAAGCGGTTCAAGTGGGGGGAATTACAGTTGGCTGATTCCACTCGGCTTCACATTTTAGCCAACTACAATTTGCCCCTTAACAGGGCGTTAGCTCTTATCAATTTTGAGCGTTTTATATATAGATTCAATTGACAATAAAATTAACACCGGAAACTGAAAGTGAACTTAACTGAATTATCCAAGCACTGCATTTCTATTTTGTTAGTTATTTTTTTAGCCGCATGCGGAGGGGGTGACGGTGGCAATGATTCATCTGCCAGCAATCCTCCAGAGGCTGAAACAGGCTGCGTCATTGAGGGATCTGCCAATGAAATCGTCAGTGTTTTACTCATTGGCAATAGCCTAATGGGCGGAGTGAAATATAAACTAGAAACGCTGCTAACGTGTGGTGGATACACTCCCAATATTGATATTTCAAATCCAGGAGGGTTTTGGCTGTATCAACATGACGAAAACGCTAAAACCTTAAACCTTATTTCTCAGGGCTTTGATCTCGTTCTTTTGCAAGAGCAAAGTGGAGGTATAGGAAGCCATGAAGCGCCTTATGCGACTATAAAATCCTTGAAAACCAAAATTGAGGCGGCAGGAAGCCAGATGGCACTTTATCAAACTTGGGCCTTTAGCTCCCGCGACCCTGTTACGACAGAAGACATACTCTCTCATTACGAAATAATGGGGGATTATTTTGATGTGCCTGTTTTTCATATTGGCAGAGCGTGGGATTTTTTCTACACGAGTAACAGTGAAGATCCTCCGTTTAGTCTTTTTTCAGATGATGTGCATGCAAATACCTATGGCCAAAGTTTGATTGCCTACGTTTTATACTCATCTTTGACGGGTGATTCGACCCTATTTCTATCGTCCCTGTCATTAAATGATGAAGAAGCAGAACTACTTCAAACCATTGCTTGGGATATTTTTAATGCTTATTAATATCAGTATGAGTCGCCGAGGCAATTGTTGGGATAATTCAGTTCAGGAACGTTTTCAATGCTGATATTGAAACCCATTGACTCAATTTTAAAGCCTGAGTTTTAAGAGGCTAAGTTGTTAATTTATATGGCTAAAAAATATCATGGTTGCCCAAGTTATTTGTAGTGTTAAACCATTGATTTACAACGCTGAATCGTCATTTAGCTTCGACCTTATAACGCCATCGAGGCCAGCGCCGCCACTTAGTGAGCAATTAGCAGGGCAAACTATATTGAGCGCTGGAATCGCCTTGTTCTGCAAGTGGCTGCCATTCTTTATAATGCGGTTGCGTAGTCTTCTTTTTGAGCAGCATCCAAACCCTTTGCGAAATCAGCGAAGGCAGGTTGCATAAGCAAGAACAGAATCGATAGTAGGAGTATATTTTTCATTATCGTCCATGGATAAATTAAACAGTAAATTAAAACAATTCCGTACACCAATCCGTAAAAAAATTTAAAATATAAAAAAAGCCCTAAGTATTAGATACTTAAGGCTTATATATGGCGGAGAATGAGGGATTCGAACCCTCGGTACCTTGCGGTACACACACTTTCCAGGCGTGCTCTTTAGACCACTCAGACAACTCTCCGTATTTGATGATATTTAAATCCAGACTACATAGGATTTTAGTAGGTTTTGATTTATCGTCAGTCGATAACTTTACAGTACTTGAATTCGGCCGGAGATTACAGGATACGGCTTTTGCTATCAATCTTTTATGTATTTTTGGCTTTATTTAAATAGGCTATCGAACTAATAAAAATGTTTTTAGGGAAAGCGGTGTCAACTTTGATAATATAGAGTTTTTTTCAGGTTGTTCGACATGCTTACCGTTATCTCACCGGCTAAAACTCTAGATTTTGAAA
The DNA here is from genome assembly GCA_913061315.1 of uncultured Gammaproteobacteria bacterium. Lineage (GTDB taxonomy): Bacteria > Pseudomonadota > Gammaproteobacteria. Next base: position 10,628 of record CAJXUC010000061.1, read on the forward strand.
CGCCAGCGATTACCAAAGAGTTCAGCCAGCCAGCCCTGTTAGACTATTCTAGTGAACTGAATCAGTACCTTCGACACCTGTCTAGCGAAGATTTATCAAAATTAATGACCGTGAGTGCTAATATTGGTGATTTGAATGCGGATCGTAACCAGCGTTGGGAGACACCTTTTACTCTCCATAACGCCAAGCAAGCTATGTTTGCATTTAAGGGTGACGTTTATATTGGATTAGATGCTAACACGATGAGTTCTGAAGACCTGCTTTTTGCTCAGGGCCATTTGCGTATGCTATCTGGTCTTTATGGCGTTTTGCGCCCACTCGATTTAATGCAAGCATATCGATTAGAAATGGGCACTCGCCTAGCAACGGATGCAGGGACTAACTTGTATCAATTTTGGGATACTCGTATTACTGATCGATTAAATGATGAATTGGCTGAAATTGAGGGCGATACCCTGGTTAATCTGGCGTCTAACGAGTATTTTAAAGCCGTTAAACTCCAGTTTTTTAAGGGACGTGTTGTAACCCCTGTGTTTAAGGAATATCACAATGGTACACTCAAAATTATTAGTTTTTACGCCAAAAAAGCACGCGGTTTAATGGCTCGGTATATAATTGACAAACAAATCAATGACGTTGATCAAATTAAACACTTTGATTCTGAAGGCTATATCTATGATTCATCATTATCTAATGATAAAGAATGGGTTTTTACGCGACAACAATAAAAACCAACATTCCTTCACTGTTAAGTATGCCTGATCTATCCTCTCGTGCTCATACTATCCAGATAGTCTTTGGATTAATATCGGTGTGCCTGATTGTATTAATTTTAATAGTTCAACCCAGTATCGAAAGGGACTCTAAGACGGGGTTAGAAAAAATTCAACACAGTGGAACCCTTCGAGTCCTAACCCTTAACAGCGCCTCCACCTATTATCAAGATAACAATGGTTCCAATGGATTAGAGTACGAACTATCAACACTATTTAGTGATTACATTGGAGTCAAGGCAGAGTTTATAATCATTTCACAGTTTGCTGATTTATATCCAGAACTACTCTTTGGTTCTGGGGATATTATTGCATCAGGTCTTTCAAAAAATGAGTCTGAATTTAGTTCTGCCGTGGCTTATGGTCCTCGTTATTTCGAATCAAGCAATCAAGTGCTTTATCATAAAAAACATGTCACTCGACCCAGGAAAATGGAGGATTTGACTGAAGGATTGCTGCACGTTGTTAGCGGCACCAGTCAAACTAAGTTACTAGTCAAACTAAGAGAGCAATACCCCAGGCTGATTTGGCGAGAAGTCGATGATGCTGCTAGTGAAGAATTAATCGAACGGGTAGATTCTGGTGAGGTACCTTATTTACTGGCTGACTCACATCAGATTGCGCTGCACCGGCGTTTTTTCCCGGAGTTACGTATCGCGTTTGAGCTGGGAGAACCTCGACAATTACGATGGGCTTATAATCGTTCTTTAGATACCAGTCTGGACATTGCGCTTGAAAGGTTCTTTAAGCAAATAGATAAAGATGGTCGCTTAGAACAACTTATTCATCGGCACTATAGCCACGTGGCTGACTTCAATTACTCTGACATACAAACTTTTACCGGACATATAGAAAAACGTCTACCAAAGTATGAAACACTATTTCGCAAAGAAGCGAAAGCAGTTGGCGTTGATTGGCGTTTAATTGCTGCTATCGGCTACCAAGAGTCACTTTGGAATCCGCGTGCAAAGTCTCCAACGGGTGTTCGAGGGTTAATGATGCTCACACGGCCAACAGCAAAACAAATGAAAGTCACTAACAGGCTTGACCCAGCGGAAAGTATTCGAGGCGGTGCCCGGTATTTTGCACGAGTATTGGAGAGGACTTCATCTAAAATAATCGAGCCTGATCGTACTTGGTTTGCACTAGCATCTTATAATGTTGGCTTTGGGCATGTGCAGGATGCTCGTAAAATTACGGAGAAAAATGGTGGCAATCCTAACCGATGGATCGACGTTAAAAAGTCTCTACCATTGCTTGCACGAAAAAAGTGGTATAAACAAACCAAGTATGGCTATGCACGGGGATCCGAACCCGTGAAATATGTAGGTAACATACGCAAGTATTATGACTATCTAATCGGCTTAGATCTCAAATTAAACAAAGAGAGCAGTCTACCCAAGCTATTAAAAGATGGCGAAACATTGCCATTAGCCCCTAGCCTTTAGTCATGCTTTAGGCCTTGTTTGCTGTCCTTCTTGATCTTTCTTTTATTTGAGAAAAAGTTAGTTAAACAGTTGGCACATTCCTCTTCTAACACGCCTGCTAGTATTTCTGGGTAATGATTAAAATGAGGGTTTTTAAATAGCTGCTGAGCACTTTCGATCGCTCCAGATTTAGGTTCAGCCGCGGCGTAAACTACTCGCCCTATTCGTGCTTGAACTATGGCACCGACACACATAGTACAGGGCTCTAAGGTAACGTATAAAGTGGTATCGGGCAGACGGTAATTATTCAATTCTCTTGCTGCAGATCGTATTACGACAATTTCAGCATGGGCTGTTGGGTCAACCGTTGAAATAGGCTGGTTATGACCCTTGGCAATAAGCTCACCTGACGGGCTAACTAATACCGCGCCCACTGGTACTTCGTTACACTTAGCTCCTTGTTCAGCTTCCTGCAATGCCTGACGCATCCAATGTTCATCGTTTTTCGCCATGTTGAAACCTAATTAATTACTCACTTATAGTGTCAACTCAAATTGTACTATCACATTATTTTACCCTAAAATGATATCAACGCTATAAAACGGCACCCCAAAAAATAGTTTAATATTCAACATAAAGCGTTGTTGTTTTAAACATACCAATATTTGTATAATGGCCCAAGACACAAGTCTGGTTATAGACTTCAAATCACGCATTACCAAAATCGCAAAACAAAAAATGTAAGTGTTTTCAGCATCAAGATAGGATGTAAAGCAAAATTTTGAAACCCAAAAATCGACTACTGGAATGTATTTCGATCGTGTATTTTTTAATTATGATTAATGGCTGATGTCAGAGAGTTCCATTCCAATAGTTAACAATAGCCGCGACTGAGTAAAATTTTACACGAGATAATTTCTCTCGATATAGCTCTAGTTATATTAACGAAAGGTCATTTCCAACATAACATCAATATCTTGCCTTTTGGTAGTAGAGCAGAAACAACGGTATAAACATTGAGACAGTGAGGAATCCTTGGTTTTCTATCCGTATATTTTCTCACTTAACTCAGCCGCGCTTTGTATGGGCGGTTGTTCTGAAGTATTCCTGAGCAGCAACAACACCACTACCCAACTTTATTGGATAATTGAGGTCGACCATCGCCATTTCAATGGTGGCAAGCCCCGACAGTACCATCACGTCGGTGAGTGCGCCAAGGTGACCAATGCGAAATGCTTTTGCATTCATTTCACCCAGCCCCGTTCCGAATGAAACGCTGTAAGTATTGAAAGCGTGCTCTGTTAATTCGTTACTATCGAATCCCTCAGGCACGTAGATGGCACTCACCGTATCGGAATATAAGTCAGGGGATTGTGCGCATAGGTTTAAACCCCATCCACTGACCGCGTGACGTACGCCCTCAGCTAAACGATGGTGGCGGGAAAAAACATTGTCTAACCCCTCCTCAAAAATCATATTGAGGCTTTCACGCAACCCATAAATAAGCTGTAACGGTGGCGTGTAGGGGTAGCCACTACTGGCGTTGGCTCTCATCATGTCGCCAAAATCAAAAAAAGTTCTTGGAAGCTTCGCATACTTCATTAATGACAAAGCCTTTTGACTGACACCCAGAATCGCCATACCTGTCGTAAGCATAAAACCTTTTTGAGAACCAGCGACTGCAATATCAACCTCCCATTCATCCATTTCGAAAGGCATTGATCCTAGCGAGCTTACGCAGTCCACTAAAAATAAAGCGGGATGTGAGCTCGCGTTGATAGCGCGACGGACACCAGCAATGTCACTGCGGACACCAGTCGCTGTTTCATTGTGCGTCACCAGCACGGCTTTAATGTCATAATTTTGGTCTTGCGCGAGTGCCTCAGCAAACAAATCTTCCGGTGCACCACTACCCCAGGCACATTCGATGATTTGAACATCTAAACCATGACGTTGGCACAGGTCAATCCAACGATGAGAGAACATACCGTAGCGAGCAATCAAGACCTTGTCACCCGGTGAAAGTGTATTCGTAATCGCAGCTTCCCAGCCCCCAGTACCAGTGGCTGGAAAGATAATGACTTCACCCTCAGTAGTTTTAAATACTTTTTTGCAGTCATTCAAAACGGGTGCCAGCGTCTTGACAAAATCGGGGGCTCGGTGGTCCCGAGTTTGAATATGCATCGCATTGCGAAGTCGATCAGGGATATTGGTAGGACCTGGTATAAAAACAGGGTTTAGATCAAACATTATTGAGTTCCAATTTGAAATTTTAATTTAATGATTAATATTTATTATCTAGTAAGGTTAAAATATGATCAATATTTTCAATATGAAAACGTTTTCATATTGTGACAATAATCTTCATTGAGACTATTCCTATTGCAAACAGTTGTTTATCTAATTTTTATATTAAGAAAATTATCTTGCACTGTGAAATATGTTTACTGTTGCGCTAAAGTTTAAAAAAGTGCCGTTAAAACACATTGAGAAAACGACGATGGAGGAACGCCTAAGCAACTTTTAAGTTAAAATTAAGTTAAAATAACCACTAATAATCATATAGTAATATTTAAAAGTTAAAGTCATTTGTATTTAATATACTAAAACATAATAGTTAACGAACAAAAAGATATGACATCGTTATTCGTATTTTGATTATTATTTTTTAATATGAATTTTTAGTTAATTTATCGTAACTTTAAATCTGTCTCTTATA
>CAJXUC010000062.1 GCA_913061315.1 uncultured Gammaproteobacteria bacterium
TTCTCAGCTTTCGCTTTCTCAGCTTTCGCTTTCTCAGCTTTCGCTTTCTCAGCTTGAGCTTTCTCGGCTTGAGCTATTTTTATTTCGCGGGATTTCTCCCGCTTAATGATGGAACTTTCAATGAGCGTGAGTTCAGCTGAAGATTTGGGTAAGGTAGGCATTTCTATCTGTGGAAGCAAAATCGTTTGGGTTGATGCGGGTTTCATTAAAGCTTGAGATTTTTCCATCTTCAAGTCAGATTTGCTTAAAGCCAGACCCTCTGGTTGATTGAGTTCAACTTTATTTTCTTTCATCGGATTGAATAAAATAGAATTAAGTGGGTCAATCGGTATAAAGCGATAAGTGAGGCCAGCAAGAAGCAAGATAATAGCCAATCCAGAAACAACCCATAGCGGTTTAACAATAGATGGTAAACTGGGAGTACCTTGCATGACGATATGATGACTATAAAGCGCAACAACATCTCGTAAATTACCAATTAAACCTCGGGCTTCGTTCAGTGCTCGACGCGTCTGTCGTGGCATCCACAAGGGACTAGGCACCAATAACGGAAATAATACACTCGCACAATAACCATCAACCTCCTTTCGCGTTAAGGGTAGTAACTGAAAGCCCTTTACATCTAAACTGTATCGATCAGCCAAATTGCGAATCTCTTCAATGCCTGTTGGGCCAGTGGCTATAATCAGACTGAATTTTTTATCGATGCCATCAGTTGCCCAAGTTTGTAATAAGTGATGTTTCATCTTGTTGGTCGCTAATTCAAAATGATCAGCAACAATTACATCTCCACTATTAGCTTTTTTTAGTGCCCGCTCTAAAACAGAATCTAACTCGGTTGTTGAGCCAGACTTGTTTTCAGCCTGATCGCAGTCAACCCAATGCACTCGAAGCTGATTGAACCTAGTTGATACCAACTCTTTTAAGAGTCGAGTTTTACCGACACCCACTTCCCCATAGAGTAAAAACAATGACGCACTGTCTTTAATTTCACGGTTAAAGTCTTCTTGCAAGTTTGCGGTTTGCTTTGTCAGAAAATAGGGCATATCTGTTGATTGGATTTGAGACATTTATTTCACGATAAAAGAGTGATTTACGGTAACAGCAATACTGCGTATCAGATATAGTACATCTCAATGCAACTTGTTGATGTTTATTCGAGCATTTCAAGTTAAAATGAATAATAACCTCGTTGAAATAGAAGCGGAATATACCAGTGTTCAAGCCCCACTATAGTTTTAAAGATATCACCATTATTCAAAATATTATTAAGCAGTCGTCACAATTGACGCTCCTTAAATACTACGCCAAATCAACCGCTAGCTTTAAAATGGATGGCTCGATTGTTACTGAGGCTGATATTGAAATGCAAAAAGTAATGGATGTGGCATTAAAAAAACACTACCCTAATATTTTATTACTGAGCGAAGAGTTAACGGAACCAGAGCAAATAAGCGTTCTCAATTCAAATCAAGACTATTGGTGCCTAGACCCTGTTGATGGTACTAACAACTATCATTGCACCCTGCCGCTATTTTCAGTTTCGTTAGCCCTCATTAGCCAGAATCAAATTGTTTTGGCCATTATTTATGATCCTATGCGTGATGAGTTTTTCTCTGCCGTGAAGGGACAGGGACTGTGGATTAATGGTCAAAAAATAATTCGACCCGAGCAACCCACCACGCTCAAGCAATCGATAGCATTCGTTGATTTTAAACGACTCTCAAACCCAATTAAGTTAACACTGGTTCAACAAGGGCCTTATAAATCACAACGTAATGTTGGTAGCTGCGCGCTCGAGTGGGCTTGGTTAGCGGCAGGCAGAGTGCAACTATTATTACACGGTAAAGAAAAGTACTGGGATTACGCCGCAGGTGTTTTGCTAAATGAAGAAGCCGGTGGCAAAAGTCAAACTTTAGAAGCAGAGCCAGTATTTAACCAATCATTAGATTCTCGATCAGTCGTTGCTGCCAGCACAGTTGCGTTATTTGAGCAATGGACAGACTGCATTCAAAAAACAATGTCCAGTTAACCCCCCTATTGTTACCCTTACTTAACAAAGATTACGGTCAGAATATTTGAATTACCTATCAGTTCATGTAAAGACATATCTCAATGCGTTTTTATGGTTCTTGTTATGGACATTACTCCCCGGGCAAGCCTTGGCTGATAATTCATTTCGAGTAGTGAGTCAAAATATGTATCGATTATTTGACGACATTGATAGTGGCAAAAAATACGAGACCGTTATAAGTACTCAAAGATTCCATCAAAACGTGAAGGCAGCCGCACAGAAAATCATTACCACTTTTGGGCTACCGGATATCATAGCGCTACAAGAAGTTGAGAACATCAATACACTGAATCAAATAATCCATCAGATTCAACTCGCTAGTGGCGTGCATTACAGGGCAGTTCTAAGAGAAGGCAATGACATATCCGGCATAAATGTCGGTTTCTTGATTCAATCAAATTATCAGGTTATATCGGTCAATCAGTTATTTAAACAAACCAAATTGACACTCGTTAATAGTCCCCTCTTTTCACGCCCACCGTTATTGATTGAAGTTTGCAAACAATCCAACTGCCTTTCTTTACTCAACCTTCATTTGCGCTCAATGATTGGTATACGATCGAAAACCAAAGGTCATCGAGTCCGCACTAAACGGTTAGAGCAAGCAACCAAGATTGCAAAGTGGATTAATCAGTTTCAAAGCGTTCGGCTTGGTCAGCCCCTTATGGTGTTGGGTGATTTGAATGCATTGTCTCCATCCGATCAATACATTGACGTGGTTGGTACAATAATAGGAAAGCCCGATAACAAAAACACCAAACTCTGGAGCCAAGACTTTATCAAGCAAGATCTTACCGATCTAACCCAACGCGTATCGCACCCTAAACGCTATTCCTATATTCACAAAAAGAAGAAACAAATTCTAGACTATATGATTATTAATCAACAGTTTAAACCCAAGTTAGAGCGTATATGGTTTAGTGAAATCGACTATAGTTTTTCTGATCATGCTGGCCTTATTGCCGACTTTTCTTGGTAAACCTAAGGTATCTAATAGATTAATAAGTCTTCTAGAGGATTATAGTATTAGCGCTTTTTAAACAATGCTATTGAGTCATATGTAACTGCGTCAAATACTGTTCTGACTGCATTTCTATTAGGCGACTAACTGTTCGTTCAAATTCGAAAGCAAGTTTTTTCCCCTGATACAGTTGGTCAACAATGACTGAGGCACTGCAGATTAAGATAACACGATGGTCGTATAAAACATCGATGAGTAAAATAAATCGTTTAGCAGTGTCATCCGTTAAATCGTTCATTTGTTCAATATCAGTTAAAATTAACGTTCTAAATAAGCGTGATATTTCTAAGTAATCATTCTGGCTTCGACTAGTTTTACACAGTTCATTGAAACTAAACCAAATCGTATCTTCCGAACAAAACTGAAAATTAAGCTCACGCCCATTAAGATTCAAATGCTCCATATTTAACTGTATTGGTTGCACATGTTCCAACAAATAAAGGTTCACCTCATCAACCACAGCCTGTGAATGTGGCACCGTATATAAATGCGTCTGGCGTAGGCCCAATAAACGGTAATCCTTTCCGCCATCCAAGTTAATCACATGACAACGCTTTGAAATTAAATCAATGGCCGGCAGAAATCTGGCGCGCTGTAACCCATTACGATACAAATCATTGGGTTGGCAATTTGACGTTGTCACAAGGACAACACCTTCTTCAAAAAGCGCCTTCAGCAAACCAGTCAAAATCATTGCATCGGCTATATCGGTAATCACAAACTCATCCAAACACAGCACTCTCATATCACCAGCCAGTTCTTTCGCAACCGCCTCTAAAGGATTGGAGGTATCTGACAACTGTTTCAAAGAACAGTGAATTTGATTCATAAAAGCGTGAAAGTGAAGGCGACGCTTTGCTTCAAATGGCAGGCACTGATAGAAAATATCCATTAAAAAAGTTTTGCCTCGTCCAACCCCACCCCAAAAATATAAACCTAAAGGCGCGGTTGCCGTGGTTCTAGTCCTTACCAGCTTTTGCCACCAGCGGTTTTTTTGGACAGTACGGCTAATGAGTAGGGCCTGTAGCTCATCGAGCTGTTCGATGGCATGCCGTTGCGAATCATCAGAGTGAAACTCTCCTGAATTTAAAATTGACTGATATTTATCGGATGGCTTCATTGAGGACTATTTTTAATTTTTTTTACTAAGGAATTAATACAAAGAGGTAAACTTGACGCAGCAAACAAACTTCAGTTAAGCGCTACTTTGGAAGACGTTAAATTAGTCAGGAACACTTGTCTAGCATAATCAGTAAAATATAACTCAGGCCCATGTTTGATTCACAAGCCAGATTGCCTCTTTCGTGTGTATGTCACCTGTGTCAACGATATGGGTAACACGACCAGCAACTTGCTTTTGTTTAGAATGCATCAGATCAAATCGTTCTTGTTTGGTTTGGGCATAATATTCGCCCGTTGTGCCAGCACAAATAATACCGTGAACATCGGCTTTAATTAAAAACTCGGTTACTTTTCTTAGGCGATCAAAATCGATACTAAAGTCGTTATGGTAAGGCGTTATTATCGGTATTTAAAAATATCTTCAAATTTCATTTGAATCTCTTGGCGTTAATGTTGTTTGTTCGGGTCTCAATTCAAAACCGAATTAATGGTTACGTGGCAATGGATCGAGTTTTACAAAACAATTAAGCCTTGTAATAACTGCCACTATGCCAGAATCAATTCAACTAAAACTTTACAGTTACTATTTTCAGTCGCAACAGTCGTTTCTTGATGATGACCGTTTGCCGTTTTCATGCGCTGTTGAATGTCTGGATCACTTCGGTGATAGGAGGTTTAGTTAAACCTTACATGGTCAATGAGAAGCCTATCGTAGCTTGGCTTTAGGTCAGTATTATGATCCATAGCGCCTATGATAGTGTGAAACTGAACATTCCAATAATTGACCTCAAACGGGTTGTTATTAACCGGCTGACTAAAATGATCATTAAAAGTTCTCATTGTTTGAATCTGGTCTAGCTTCTTGTTTTCAGCTGCCAGTCTGCCAACAGAGGCCTATGTCATAAGTGTAGTAATACAAAATCTCGCATCATCTTATGCTTCATCGATGATACTTAGGCACCTTTGTTGCTCACGAGAGTACGATAGCCCTCACCTGAAAGTTAGCGGAAGACGTCTCTCAGTGGAATCCAAGAAATCAAATATTATTTTCACAAGGACTTTTCATCCAACGACATGCCAAGCTCCAAAACCATAGTCAATATTTATTTTTTAAATCCAGATAGCGTTGATCTCTGTTCATTTAAATTTATTTTATAAACATAAAATATTGTGCTTTGAATAAATTCTTATTGTGTACAATATTTTAGATATTTGACGTTGACTTAAAACTTTTAAACTATTTTTATCAAAAGTATAGTCACAAAATTCTAAACAATAGACACACAAGAACAAGTAGCGAGAAATGTGCATGAAAGATTTTTTTATTATAGGACATCGAGGCGCAGCTGGAGAGAAATTCGAAAATAGCATGAGTGGCTTCAAACTGGCATTATCACTCGATATTGACGCGGTAGAATTAGATATTCATCAACATAATGGTGAATTATGGGTAATACATGATCACGACTTAGAGCGTCTAACCGGTAAACCTGGACTCTTCACAGACGTTAAACAGCCATCAAACATTCGATTATTGAATGACGAACCAGTACCCACATTGAAGCAAGTGTTGGACTTATTCTGGGGAAAAATGCCTATCAATATTGAAATAAAATCATTTAATACTGCAGCACTTTTATTGGAAGTGTTAAGTCATTACCCTGTTCTAGAACCTAACCCTCATTTTCCTTGGATATTGATCTCATCATTCGACCATCGTCAGATACTCGAACTTCGCCAAATGAATAGCCCTTGGCCTATTTCACCTCTCTCTACAGGTTTCCCTATCCAAGTAGAATCTATGGCCGATGCAATAAAGCCCTATTCGTGGCATATGGATGATGAATATATTGATATTGATTTCATTCACCAAATGAATGGTCTCAATATACCCACTATGGTATTTACCGTTAACAGCAAGGATCGAGCCAAACAATTAAGAGATTTAGGCGTCATGGGTATTTTTACCAATTTTCCTTCGACGATGTCAAATTTTGACTAAATTCACCATCAAGATAAGTCTTAATTAACCACAATAACCTAAAATCAGGCTTATCAGTTGACCTCAGTCTTAATGAGATTGATATCGCGTCCCTCAACCAAAAAGAAGATTGAAGTCTCAGTCAACTCAACTCAAAATAAAAAGAACATCGCCTTAACAGCTGACGACAGGCATAATTCAATCTCTCTTCTTAACTCAATATGGCTCCAACTATGGCCCAACTTGGTCAATATAATTTACTCCGTGTCATCAAACACGTTGATTTTGGTTATTACGTTGATGGAGAACAATTTGGTCAGGTTCTTTTACCTAAGAAACAAGCTCCTGAAAACATTGAAGTGGATCAAGATATTTCTGTGTTTTTGTATACTGACTCTGAAGACCGAATCGTATCTACCACAATAAAACCCAAGGCTTTAGTGGGTGAATGCGCCTATCTTAAGGTGATTGAAACCAATCGAGTCGGTGCTTTTCTAGATTGGGGTCTTCCCAAAGATTTGCTTGTACCCTTTAATGAGCAATTAAAACCAATGCAAGAAGGCTACTCTTATACGGTTTATTTGTTTATTGACGATGCCTCAGAACGTATTGCTGCAACGACTCGACTCGACGAACATTTACCGTCCACATCGAATGAGTTCGAGCCTGGACAATCGGTTGAGCTCATGATTTATTCAAAAAGTGATCTTGGGTTTAAAGCAGTCATCAATGGAACCCACTTGGGTCAACTTTATAACAATGAAGTTTTCTGTCCTCTACATTATGGTGAAAAGCTAACCGGATACATTAAACAAATACGAGATGACGGTAGAATTGATCTCGCACTCCAGTTATCCGCACATATCGCGCGAGATGAGTTATCTGAAAAAATACTTCAACACTTAAAAGATAACGATGGGATTTCAAACTTAACGGATAAAAGTTTACCAAGTGACATTTCAAATGCCTTTGGTGTCAGCAAAAAAACCTACAAGAAAGCATTAGGTCTGTTGTATAAAAATAAGTTAATAACAATTGAAAAACACCAAATCACACTGAATTAAGCCGAGTTGAATAATGGCCATAACGCTTTAACCTTTCAGAAGAGCAGCAAGCCGCTCATCATATAATATCAAAAAACCAAAAATAACCCAATGTTTTCAATTACTTGGCTTATTTCTATAGCTGAACAGCTTAATTTCTATTAGACTGAAAATAAATATTGATATTTAAATTAAGCTGAGCACAATACCCTCAATTAGATTTGAGGTCAGGCGGCATGGCAAGTCATTACTTTTCAAAAATTTTTAGCCAATCTCCATTCACTGCAATGCAAGACCACATGGAAATAGCAGACCAATGTGTAGGCCAGCTTTTACCTTTTTTTAAATCCGTTTTAAGAGAGGATCATTCCAAGGCCAAGGAAGCCTACAAAGAAATTAGTAAACTCGAAAACAAGGCTGATAGCCTCAAGAAAAAACTCCGTTTGCACATGCCTAAAGGCCTCTTTATGCCGGTCGCTCGAAGAGATTTACTCGAATTACTACAAGTTCAGGACAAGGCTGCAAATCAAGCCAAAGACATTGCTGGCATAATCGTTGGACGTAAAATGGTGTTCCCCCCAAAAGTGGCTGAACTCATTCCTGATTATATCAAACGCTGCGTCGATGCCTGTAAACAAGCCAAAAAAGTCATCGATGAACTGGACGAACTAGTTGAAACAGGTTTTGCAGGAAAGGAAATTGAAATCGTTGCATCCATCATCAACGAACTCGATGACATAGAAAAAGATACCGATAAGATGCAAATCAAAATTCGGGCCGCGTTGTTAAAGATCGAAAAAGACTTACCACCCGTCGACGTGATGTTTTATTACAAGATTATTGAAGGTATTGGTGAAGTTGCTGATATCGCGCAACGTATCGGAAGTCGTGTTGAGCTCTTGTTGGCAAAGTAGCACTTGTCACATAAATTTTTGCACCCCCTATACCACGTCACTGTAACATTATCTTTTAGGTAGTTCCTTATGGATCACGTCACTATTTATATCATACTCGCCGGTGCGCTTGGCCTTTTCATGGCGTGGGGCATCGGTGCTAACGACGTTGCAAATGCGATGGGAACATCGATTGGCGCTAAAGCACTCACGATTAAACAAGCCGTTATTATTGCCGCTATATTTGAATTTGCCGGTGCATTCTTAGCTGGTGGACAAGTTACATCGACTATCCGTAAAGGTATTATAGATAACGCTTCAATAGCGGATTCTCCAGAGCTACTGATATACGGCATGCTCGCTTCTCTAATGGCTGCTGGCACTTGGCTACTCATTGCTTCGCGTGCAGGCTGGCCTGTATCGACCACGCATACTATTGTTGGTGCTATTGTTGGTTTTGCAATTGTAGGTATTGGTACTGAGGCTGTCCATTGGAACAAGGTTGGCAGTATTGTAATGAGCTGGGTGGTGTCACCGGTTTTGTCTGGAGCGCTAGCATTTTTTTTATTCCGTAGTGTGCAACGACTTATTTTAAATGCCGACAACCCACTAGCTATGGCCAAACGTTATGTGCCTATATACATATTTCTTACTGGATTTATGATTGCATTGGTGACCTTGTTCAAAGGTTTAAAGCATATTGGCCTTGAATTTAGTACTTCACAGAACTACATCATAGCGGTGATTATTGGACTGATCGTCACCGGTATTGGCATGCTATATATATCTCGATTAAAGTTTGATCCGTCAGACGACAAAGATTTTCACTTTGCGAATGTTGAAAAAATATTTAGCGTATTGATGGTCGTAACAGCCTGTGCCATTGCTTTTGCACATGGTTCAAATGACGTTGCAAATGCGGTAGGCCCTATGGCAGCAGTCATCAGTATCGCAAATGATGGCGTCGTCAACCAACAGTCAGCAATGCCCGTTTGGGTGCTACTCATCGGTGGCGTTGGTATCGTGCTCGGGCTAGCAATGTATGGTAAGAAAGTAATCGCCACCATCGGTAGTAAAATTACCGAATTAACCCCCAGCAGAGGATTCGCTTGCCAGCTGGCAGCATCTACCACTGTTGTCATCGCTTCCGGCACTGGACTACCTATCTCGACAACTCATACTTTGGTTGGAGCAGTACTCGGTGTTGGTTTAGCACGTGGCATTGGCGCGCTTAATTTAAGCGTGGTAGGTACTATTTTTATGTCATGGATGATCACCCTACCCGCAGGTGCACTCCTCTCTATTTTCTTCTTTTTCTTTTTTAAAGGTGTGTTTAGTTAACCAGAACAAGATTGAGAGAGCATACTAACGCGATACCTAGACGTTTTTTGAGTTTCCCCTTCTTGCACACTCTAGATGGCTGAGCTAACCCAATATTAAAAATTAAACACCTAGGTAACGATCAGCCAACTCCGGTGTCAGATCAGCTGGGTTACCCTGCCAACAAGTCGCTCCTTTTTCTAGAACCACACACTGACTTGCCACTCTAAGTAACTCTTTGAGCGATTTATCAACGAGTAATATAGAAAGCCCTTCCCGCATTAATACTTCGATAGCAGCCCAAATTTCCTGCCGAATTAACGGCGCGAGTCCTTCGGTTGCTTCATCAAGAATCAATAGCTTTGGATTTGTCATTAAAGCTCTCGCAATCGCCAGCATTTGTTGTTCGCCACCCGATAATGTATTGGCTAACTGCCCCGACCGTTCGCCTAAACGTGGAAACAGAGCCACTGCCTTTTGGTAATCCCAAGCACCCTGGCTAGCGGTCACAATCATATTTTCTTGGACCGTTAAATTGCTAAAACAACGTCGCCCTTCAGGCACTAAACCGATACCTAACCGAGCCACCTGATACGGTTTTAGCTTTGTTAAATCATGGCCATCAAAAATGACGCTCCCCGAACTCACTTGATTCAATTGGCATACTGACCGAATGGTAGTTGATTTTCCCATACCGTTTCGGCCCATCAAGGCGACCAACTCACCAGCAGCAACCGTTAGGTCGATACCAAATAGAGCCTGTGATTCACCATAAAACGTTTCAATTTGATTAACTTCTAACATTAATCATAAACCTCTCCCGTTACGTCTAGGTCTGATGAGCCAAGATAAGCCTCGCGGACAAGTGGGTCATGACGTATCTTATGAGACGTGCCCTGTGCCACTATTTGACCATAAACTAATACAGAAATTCGATCAGCTAATCGAAAAACAGCGTCCATATCGTGTTCTATGAGTAGAATAGGAATGTCAAGTTTTAGTGATTCCAGTAGTCCCGTAAGACGCTCTGAGCCACCAGCACCCAGGCCTGCCATAGGTTCATCGAGTAGCAACAGTTTAGGTTTTAAAGCCAGCGCACAACCCACTTCAAGTTGTCGGCGTTCGCCATGTGACAGGTAAGAAGCAGGCTCATCTGCACGATCTAAAAGACCAACCATATCAATCGCTTCATCGGCTGCGGCAATGAGCGCCTTGTCGCTTTCCACCGCTTTCCAAAAGCGAAAACTTGAACCTGTTATGGCCTGACTAGCGATCATTACGTTCCGTCGCACACTTAATGGCATTGCTAATGAAGACACTTGAAAACATCGACCTAAACCTTTTACTGCCCTTGCCGCAACACTGAGCTGGGTAATATCCTCACCATCGAGAAAAATTTGTCCCGAATCAGGCTTAAGTGAACCTGCTATCTGAGAAATCAATGTCGATTTACCCGCCCCATTAGGACCTATTAACGCATGAATTTCTCCCTTACGTAAGTCTAGAGAAACATCGTCAGTGGCTTTTAGCGCACCAAAACTTTTATAGAGCTTTTGAATGCGCATTATTGAATCAACCATGTCGTGCATTGCCTGTCATCAACCCAATTAATCCACCACGAGCAAATAGCACAACACCCAACAAAACAAGCCCCAAAAAAAGTTGCCATCGGTCGGTAAAACCACCCAGGAAAGTTTCTAATAAAACGAAAGCAATGGCACCCGCTATCGGTCCAAACAAACGCCCAACGCCCCCAAGCACAACGATTACAATAATTTCACCTGAACGATGCCAGCTCAACATGCTGGGATCAACGAAACCGTTCAGATCAGCGAACAGGGCTCCAGCAAAAGCGGTTATCATGGCTGATACCACAAATGCGACTAATCGAATTGAATAAGGCTCAATGCCGGCCGTTGCAAGACGTGTTTCATTTAATTTTGCCATGGTTAATGCTGCCCCAAACCGTGACCCCACCATACGATGACTCAACCAAAGCGACATGAGTAAAGCGAAAAAACACAGAGCAAAAAAGTGAAGGGGATTGTTTGAATTACCGATAGCAAAGTTATTCCTTAATATAATTGATAAGCCATCTTCGCCACCATAGGTTGTTAGTGATATAGAAAAATAATAGATCATTTGTGCGAAGGCGAGCGTAATCATAATAAAATAGACGCCCTGAGTCCTCAGGCTGATAGCGCCTATTAGCAGTGCAATCATAGCCGCACCGAGTAATGCGACAGGCCAAATCAATAGCATTTGATCAGAGGCGGGTATTAGCCCTAAAAATAGCGTGCCCTCAAACGAATGAAAAGCAGCGATGCCAGCAACATAACCACCTAAACCAAAAAATGCAGCATGGCCAAAACTGACCATGCCGCCAAAACCAAGCGCAAAATTCAACCCAACAGCCGCCATTGCAATGATAATAATTCGGGTCGATAAGTTAACGTAATAAACTTCATCCATTAGAGTGGCAATAATGGGAACAGACACTATTACAACAAGTAACAATAAGTTGACCCAGGATTCACGACTCATATTTTTAGTAAAGTTAAGACTGGTGATTGAATTAATCATTGGCAGGAAAAAGCCCTTTGGGTTTTATTGCCAAAATAATCGCCATCAATAAATAGATCAGCATAGATGCCAGTGCCGAGCCCACACTGGCTGCTGCTGATGGCTCCATAAACCACTGAAAAAAACTGGGCAGTAAGACACGACCTAGCGTATCGACAATGCCAACCAGCATCGCTCCAATCAGCGCCCCTTTAATCGAACCGATGCCACCAATAACAATCACCACAAACGCAAGAATTAGTACGGGCTCACCCATGCCAACTTCTACCGATTGCAAAGCACCTACTAAAGAACCTGCTAGACCTGCTAGTGCAGCACCCACTGCAAAAACAAAGGTATAAAGTACTGAAATATTAACCCCTAACGCACCAATCATTTCTCGATCGTTTTCACCTGCACGAATCTTCATCCCAATACGCGTTCGAGAAATAAGTAGGTACAACCCCAACGCAACCAAAACACCAACAATAATGATTAGAATCCGATAGACAGGATAAACAACGCTGCCTAACTCAATTGAACCTTTCAATACTGAGGGGATGTCAAGCCATAACGGTTGTGAACCAAAAACCAAAGCAGTACCTTCAGATAAAATAAGAATCAATGCGAAAGTAGCTAAAACCTGATCAAGATGGTCACGTTGATAAAGTCGGCGGATGACCAGCACCTCAACGATGACACCCATTATGGCGGCTCCTAAAGCCCCGGCCAGAAGCCCCAGCCAGAAAGAACCCGTGATACCTGTAACATAGGCACAAACAAAAGCACCAACCATATAAAGGGAGCCATGCGCTAAATTGATAAGCCCCATTACACCAAAAATAAGCGTGAGGCCAGAGGCCATCAAAAACAGCATGACGCCAAATTGGATACCGTTCAGGAGCTGTTCTAATGTGAGTGCTAGGGTCATAAAAAACTTACCATTAGCCTCTACCAGCAGTATAAGTGGAAGAGGCTAATGAGCGTTTAAGCTAAGCAGTAATCAAAGAGCACATTGACTGACGTAAGCATCCTGAAGGTCTGAAATGGCAACACCAACAAGCTTATTGGTCGGCTTCTTACCATTACCTGCGACCACTTCTCGAACATAAATGTTCTGGATTGGATGATGGTTGGAACCAAACTTAAAGCTACCACGAACCGAGTCAAAGTCTGCAGATTCTAAAGCTGAACGAAAGGCATCTTTATCAGAAGGACTCGCTTTTTTAATCGCTGATAAAATCAGATTAGCGGTGTCATAGCCCTGAGAAGCATACAAAGTCGGGGTACGGTCATATTTGGCACGAAAAGCTTTGACAAACTTCTCGTTAGCGGGGTTATCAAGGTCATAGGCCCATTGAGACGTATTCTTCACACCAATGGCGGAATTACCAACGGCACCCAGAATTATTTCATCAAAAGAAAAAGCTGGGCCAAAAACCGGCAATTCAATTCCAGAGCTGGCATATTGCTTCATGAACGCAATACCCATCCCACCCGGCAAGAAGAAAAATACACTATCGGCATTAGAAGCCCGAATTTGTGCTATTTCTGCCGCATAATCTTTTTGCCCTAACTTGGTGAAAATTTCACCTTCAGCTTTACCAAAACGTGATTTAAATCCAGTCAAAGCGTCGGTGCCTGCAGGATAATTTGGCGCTAAAATAAATGGTTTTTGTAAACCTTCAGCTTTCATAAAGTGACCCATCGCTTCATGCAGGTTATTGTTTTGCCAAGCAACATTAAAGTAATTTTCATGACATGCTTTACCTGCCAGTGCTGAGGGACCCGCATTTGGGGAAAGATAAAAAGTGCCACCTCGAACCGTAGGCGGCACCACAGCCATCGCCAGATTAGACCAAATAATACCGGTTAAAATATCAACTTTATCTTTTTGAATAAGCTCATTTGCCAACGATTTTGCAATATCAGGCTTGCGTGCATCATCACGAATAATGACTTCTAGATTAGCATTTGCCATTTCTGTTGCTAGCATAAATCCATCACGAACATCAATACCAAGATGTGACCCACCTCCAGATAAGGTAGTAATCATACCAATTTTAGTTGGTGATTCATTTAAAACATCTGTCAGTTTGTAGCCACCACCTTTCATCACTAAGGCAGCGACACTGGCGACTATAGCCGCTGTTACAACGACACCAATTACTATTTTTTTCATTTAGCTACCTCCAAAAGTATTTTCATTATTATTTTCTCAAAAATAAGGATCGTTTATTTATCTTGGATATCGAGATTGCAATCCTTGATAAACTTGGTCTTTAAAATCAACACTGTCACTATTAAGGCCATTTAGTAAATCAGTGAGGTGTTCGTTGTCTTCAAGGCCATTCCAGACCTTAATATAACTGCCATCTTTATAACCATGATCTTGACGGAAAAAGTTGAGCACATTTTTACCGACATAGAGCCGGTAGAGTTGATCGAAGTCCATATCAATGAGCTGCATGACGTTCGCAAAGTCTGAGAAATCCATCATTTGATTGGCTATCGTCGACTGAGCCATCGCTTCTATCGCACAGGGAATATCAGTTTCACTCGCTGGACTCAAGAGTTCGCTCATGATTCTTTCAACCACGGCCTGTTGATCGACTTCACGCAACAAATAATCACTCATCGCAAAATGAAAGATATCAACCAGTTCTAATCTGACCTGATCTAGGTCAGGTTGTTGATGCTTCCACCATTTCCAGCCATAATGTTCCAACATTTCGGCACATTCAGTCCAGATAGCACGATACCATTCATTCTTTGCTTCACGCCAATCGGCATTCACTCGAGAATTCATAGCCTCCTGCATATCTAGCATGATTTCAAGTTTATTTTTCATAAGATAAATTGCCGTGGCAGGAGTTGGTCGAGTAATAACCAAATTATGCCGTAAAACCAGAATAATAAGAAACTTAATGTAACCCCAAAACTCATAAGGCCTATAATTATGGATATGGCGCAGGTTTAACTGTCGACAAATACCAAAGAGTATTGACCTAACAAGCACTGTATCTTTTAGCCTGATAAAATAAGATCTGAACTAAAATTGATAATAGCAAGTCGGTCAATATAATGACAGGAAAGCCATCTTAATAATCAAACCAAACAAACTGGCTAGATACTCGGCATGATCGGCTCAGACTAACCCCAAATTCCTTCAGCTTAAACCTGAATTATTATAAATTATTAGTTTTTATTGAAACCAACATTTAAATTGCAGAATGGCAAAAGCCCCCCCCCCCCTGTTAAAACTATCAAATAT
>CAJXUC010000063.1 GCA_913061315.1 uncultured Gammaproteobacteria bacterium
AGATAGCGTAGCGTCTCGTGGGCTCGGAGATGTGTATAAGAGACAGATATTGCACCAGCCAATTTTAAACATTTTGGCTAGTCTTCACCCATGGTTAAAAAATAACCATTAAAATGTAGAAAACTATAAGGAAGGGTTATGGATTGACTAATCTGAGAAGGCGCTAGTTACTTTGACGGCTTTCAAGCAAAAATGTTAGTTGAACAAGGCCATGAAGTGGTGGTGGTGTTCGATAACCTACGAGTGGGCCTGCGTGACAATGCTATACACCCACGGATAAAGTTTGTCGAAGGCAGCCTACTCAGCCAAATGTACACAACCAACGTCAATAATATAATCTTTGCCTCGTCGGGTTTAGTCTATGGCTCGCCAACCAGAGCAAAGCTCGGCGTCACCGTACCGACCGCACCCGAAACACCCTTTGCAACAGCCAACGTCACCATCGAAAGCATGTTGGCAGACCTCAATGAAGCCAACGGCCTGAGCTCCGTCAGCCTACGTTTTAATACTGCATCGGGCGTGGCCGAGCAATGCCACCATTATCAATGGCACGAAGCCCCCCCCCGAGCTGGTCAAGCTATTAAAAGCATTTTTACCCAACAACGCCCGCACCTTCGAAGTCCCCGGTGACAAAAACTCCAAACTAGGCACCAGTCCAGTCAGAGATTATATCCATGTGCTTAACGTTTGCGATGCCTTCATCAAAGCAATGTTATACCTGCAGCAGGGTGAGCAGGGCGCACAAAAATTAAATCTCGGCAGCAATGGCGGAGTGAGCTATAAAAACTTACTCGGCATAGCCAAACGTGTTAGTAACACCCATGATAGCAACACCCATAACAAGGCAATGGCTGGTGAGCATGCGCCAACAGTGCAAACGCTATCCAGCTTAAAAGCTAAAGAACTACTCGGCTGGAAGCCAAAATACACCACTGAAGACATACTGCAATCTCTAAGGCAAGACTTGAAACCAGCCGCAAGTTGACCCAAAAATAAGCGGTACCAATCAAAGCGTGGTTCCAGCAACTTAAGCTTGTTATACTGTTGTTTAGCTTAAAAAGCCTAAGGCTAAGTTTGGATTTTTAGGTAGTAGAGACATCAATCAATAAACTACACATTCACTAATGCGCAATATGAAAGTTTAGACGCAATTGTGAATAGCACTAATTTATTTTCTGAACAACAGGAATTATTGTAAAGCCAATTTCTTATTAATCAGTGAGAATTGAAAACTTTTAGATCGAGTTATTAGCTTCATTTATCTCATGGGTCTATTTAAGCAATTTTAATAATTCAGCGCTAAATCTAATCTATCAAATTCTGGCTTTAATATTTTAAGCAGATAAACTTATTAAATGAGTTGAAAATAGACATTGGCTCTAATGCATAATTAATCAAAAGTAACTTGAACTAAAAACAATACAATCCAACTAATTGAAGTCTGTTAGAACAAACTAATTTTCTAATCTTTTATTTACATTTAATTTTAGGTGATCAAACATGCGTTACGCTGTTGCGAATAGAATTTACGTCAAACCAGAATATACTGAAGAATTTGAAGAAAGGTTTAGAAATCGTGTCGGACAGTTAGAACAACAGCCTGGATTCGTATTAATGGATGTATTAAAGCCGCAGTCTGAAACCACGCCTTATGTCATCATGACTTATTGGACAGACAAACAGGCATTCACTGAATGGGTTAAAAGTGAAGATTTCAAATTGGCCCATCAAAACCCCATGTCGAAAGATGCATTTTTAGAGGGCGGTGGACTTGAACAATATTCAGTTATCATATCATCAGAAACGGCTTCTAGACGATAATCCTGCGACAGAATGCACATAAAAATAGAAACATGACAATGCAATGTCTGCACGCTTAAAAGTAGGCCTGAATAAATCTATAACTGGCAAAGGCACTAACCCAGCCTCTCAACCGCTGACTGGATACTGCATTCAAAATATTTTTTGATCAAGATCATTGAAAATGGCACGCAGTTGTTGCCACACCTTTGAACAAATTCGTAGTTTTAATCGAGTTCCAACAGTCTGAATTTTAAAGCTAACAGCATATTTGGGGATAAAACTTAGATTATAAATAGAAATTTCATGATCCGACTCTGTTTGACATTTCACACAGCGCTCTTTGGAGTGATGATCCTTAATTGCTTTTTTTCAGAAAGAATCATCGCTTTACCAATAATTTTTAAACCTTTTTAAAGCCTATGTTGCAATACCGTTGTAAACCTTGTGCAAAAACATTAACTGCTCTTTGAATTTAACACACTGATCTTCAGAGCGCTTATAGCCATTATTACAATACCACTTGGAACCTTGGACCCATGCGTTCTCTGGCACTTCGAATTTAACGCACTGCTCTCCAGAGAGCTTATAGCCATTATTACATTTCCACTTCGAACCTTGGGCTAATGCGTTCTCTGGCACTTTGAATTTAACGCACTGCTCTCCCGAACGTTTGTAACCATCATTACAATACCACTTCGAGTCTTGGACCCATGCGTTCTTTGGCACTTCGGATTTAACGCACTGGTCTCCAGAGCGCTTATAGCCATTATTACAACTCCAGTTCAAGCCTTGGGCCAATGCGTTCGCTGGTACTTCGAATATAACGCATTGGTCTCCAGAGCGCTTATAGCCATTATTACATTTCCACTTCGAGCCTTGTGCCAATGCGTTCGCTGGTACTTTAAATTTAACGCACTGGTCTCCCGAACGTTTGTAACCATTGTTACAATACGACTTGGAAACGTGTATCCATGCGTTCTCTAGTACTTTGATCTTAACGCACTGGTCTTCAGAGGGCTCATAGCCATTATTACAGTACCACTTTGCGCCTTTGACCCATGCGTTCGCTGGCACTTTGAATTTAATACACTGCTCTCCAGAGCGCTTATAGCCGTTATTACATTTCCACTTCGAGCCTTGGACCAATGCGTTCCCTGGCACTTTGAATTTAACGCACTGGTCTCCAGAACGGTTGTAACCATCATTACAGTACCACTTCGAGTCTTGGACCCAGGCGTTCTCTGGTACTTTGAGTTTAACGCACTGGTCTCCAGAGCGTTTATAGCCATTATTACAATACCAATTCGAGCCTTGGGGTAATGCGTTCGCTGGCACTTTGAATTTAACGCACTGGTCTCCAGAACGGTTATAACCATCATTACAATACCAATTCGAGCCTTGGACCCTTGCGTTCGCTGGCACTTTGAATTTAACGCACTGGTCCCCAGTGCTTTTATAACCATCATTACAGTACCAATTGGAACCCATCTGAGACGAATTTTCGGGTTGTGCATGCGCTCTTATTGTAATCATCTCCAATAGGATAATTATTGATATCAATGCGAATTTAACAAAGAACATGTGTATTCTCTTTGAGACCTAACGTCCGTTTAAGCGGACAAAATTGTTGACCTAAATCAGCGAAGCACTGTTCGTACCAACTGCTTGTTGTCCTTTTGAATGACTTGTTATGTAATGATCACATCTGAAGGCATTTAATTATAATTAAAAAAACCAACCGTCTTTTTTGCTTAACGCTGAGCATGTTACGGGAGCCCCAACAGTCGCTAAACCTAACCCTAAAAATATATTATGAAAAGATACATTGAATGCACAACCTAAAGCTAATCCGTAGCAAATCTTCAAATAGGTGCTCTTTTTAGATTTGAACTCAAAAATTTTAAAGCTAGTAATAACTTCTTTAATTACATAACGTCCAGCCGTGTGGAGAGCGAAGCGAAGTGATTCCACACGAGCGGCATGTTATAACGGTAATGATCAATATTGGCGAGGCACTGGAAGACTAGGATTTTACTTTTATTTTGACTGGATACCACCGTGCTGACATTACTTGCCAACAGCACTGATAATGTTTGTTGCTGTATTGCCAATTCGAAACTCCCTGTTTCCTAAAGTACCATTTGATTGAACGAATAGGTTAAATAATAACACCTTCGTTATTTAATTTGAAACTTTTGTTGCTATGCCTTTAATCCTTTGAAGTTATAACGTTCATTTCAGCCGAGTTTTTGAGAGCAAAGCAAACAAATAAATTTGCTGAAACATTTAGTCCAAGAACAGAAAAAACTACCTGCCATCAGGTTTATACCCACTGGAATCGAGTGAAACACGACTGGTCAATTCAGGTTGCGGTCTGCTGTCTTCATAAGGAGGTAGATCAAGCTATCCACTTTTTCCCTTTGGATTGGGTTGGCGATATTGACGAGCCGAGAGACTATAGTGAACTCACGATAGTTGCCTGCTCTCACAGTTTTTTTAAAACCATAGCTTAGGAGGTGGTTGATTTTTTAAATAAGTAGGTGTCTATATTGTTGCGTAAAAACTCATAACGCTTGAATAGAATTAAACGTTAGATAATGGCATGCCTGACTTTGGCTGAAACCCATTCACTGACAACGACTGTTGATAAAATGACCAGCAATATTACCGAAACTTGAGTCCAGCTAACGGTATTAATCGATGCGTTTAACTCTAGACCTATGCCTCCAGCACCAACTAACCCAAGCACGGTCGATTCGCGAATATTAATATCCCAACGAAAAACACTAATGCCAGCGAAAGCCGGTAATATCTGTGGAACGATACCAAAATTTAATATCTGTGGACCGCTGGCGCCTGTTGCAGTGATGGCCTCTACTTGGGTTTCGTTTATTTCTTCGATTGCTTCATAGAGCAGTTTGGCGCAGAAACCAATCGAACGTAAACCGATCGCAATTACGCCTGCCAGCACACCAGGGCCTATGATGGTCACCAGCATTAAGGCCCAAAGTAATGAGTTGATAGAACGCGATGAAACAATAATAAATAACGCTACTGGACGAACGAAACGAACGCTTGGCGTGGTGTTTCGCGCTGCTAAAAAAGCCACGGGGAAAGCAAGAACAATAGCAATCAGAGTGCCGAGTGTCGCTATATTAATAGTGTCCCAAATGGGACCCCAAAGAGTACTTAAATAGCCCCATTTGGGCGGTACCATGCGCTCTGCCATATCGCTAGCCTGAGCTGGGGAATCAAGCACAAAAATCCACATCGTTTTTTCTGAAACAAGTTGCCAGCAATAAACGAAAATCGCAACGGCTATTAGCCATGCGAACCAGTTGAGTAATTGTTGCTTGCTTGTACGGCGTTGCCAAACTTTATTGCCGTTATTCATTTTTAACGGCATTTTATTGCACCCATTTTCTGATAAAACCAGAGCTATATTCAACAAACATTACAATCGTGATAATGACCAGAAGGATCGCTGCAGACGTGTCGAATTCGTAACGGTCAAAAGATGTTAATAGGGTTGCACCAATACCACCACCACCAACGATGCCCACGACCGCAGATTCGCGAAAGTTAATGTCAAACCGATACATACCTAAGCCAATCATGCGAGGCATGACTTGTGGTTGCACAGCATAGTTTAACCATTGAAACCAACCTGCTCCCGTTGACTTAATTGCTTCCGCTTGAACGGGGTCCATATCTTCAATATCTTCCGCAAGTAATTTGCCATAAAAACCAATAGTTGCAATTGACAGCGCGACGATACCTGCAAAAGGTCCAAACCCAAACAGTTTAACTGCAAATAACGCGAGGATGATTTCAGGAAAGGTACGCGAGACAGCCAGCACACCCCGACAAAACAAATAGACTGGACGTGATGATAAGTTACGAGCAGCACCAAGACCGACAGGGATTGAAATGGCTATCCCAACGACGGTTGATACTACCGTCATCCATAGACTCTCAACAATACCAACGTAAATATCTTCCCAGCGGGATGTAAAATCGGGTGGGAAAAAAGACCCAAGGAAACGCTCTGCCCGTGGCATGCCAGCAGCGACACGACCCCAGTCGACTTCCATCGTATAAAACGCAATTATTAAATAAACTACGACACCGCCGATTAAACCCCAACGCAGTTTAGGGTTGGTAATCATCGGTTTACGCTTCCATACACGCTGGGCTGGGGCTTTACTAATCACTGAACGATCTCTATTGATTCTATTTCATCACTCTCATCTTTCACTTTATCAATAGTCGCCTCCCAGTCTTCTTCTCCATAAATTAAGGTGAGTTGATCAGGAGTTAATCCATCGGGTACGCCGTCGTAGACAATTTCGCCAAGTTGCAAACCAACAATGCGCTTTGCAAACATTTGTGCCAATAACACATCATGGATATTAATAATTGCGGCTAGACCTCGCTCTTCACATAGCTCACAAATAAGTCGCATTATTTGTCTAGATGTTTTTGGGTCCAGACTAGCGGTTGGCTCATCAACCAACAATAGCGCAGGATTTTGAATTAATGCTCGACAGATACCCACACGTTGACGTTGTCCACCAGACAATTCATCGGCCCGCTTATCTGCCATATGGTCAAGACCTACGCGCTCAAGCAACCGATAGGCTTCGGTGACGTCTGATTGTGGAAAGCGTCGTGTAAAGCTACGCCAAAAACTGACGTAACCAAGTCGACCAGACAAGACGTTTTCCATTACCGAAAGACGCTCAACAAGTGCATACTCCTGAAAAATCATCGCCATGCTGCGTCGCGCTTTACGCAGTTGCCCACTTCCAAGGGTAGTCAATTCTTTATCGCCCAATAATATGCGGCCTTCGGTCGGTTCGACCAATCGATTGACGCAACGAATCAGGGTGCTCTTACCCGCACCTGAGGGACCTATCAAAGCGAGTACTTGTCCTTTGGGAACTTCCAGATTAACCGATTTTAGTGCGGTATCACCAGTTTTGTAACGCTTGGTTAAGTTTTCGATGCGTAGCATCGCCAAACTCCTTTTTTAGTATTAAAAAAAATAAAGGAGGCCAATGTTGGCCTCCTTTGGGTAGTCACTATTATGAATATTAAAGCTTATTTACAAGCGTAATTAATACCATTGGCAGCATCAATTTTACGAATTACATCCCAATCATTCTTGTGACGTATCGAAATAAACTGACCTTCTTTCTTAAATTCTTTTTTCAAATCAGAGCCTTCCCATTCAAAAGTAAAAAATGCTTGCTTGATTTTAGCGGTTAGTTTTGGATCTAAGTTATGAGCGTGACCATAGCCCGTAGTGGGGAAGGTTTGTGACTTGTAGATCGAACGAATTTGCTCGGCCTTAATTACATCACGTTTAATCATTCGGTTTAATACCGAGTTTGCAACCGCTGCAACTTCATAGTCGTTGTTAGCTATACCCAGTACCGAATTGTCATGCTTGCCCGAGAAAGTAGTCTTAAAGTCGACATCTTTAACCAGACCAAATTCAGATTTCATTAACGCTGATGGCGCCTTATTACCTGAGTTAGAAGTAGGTGAAGTAAATGCCATTGTCTTGCCTTTTACATCACTTGGGCTGTTGATAGAACTCCCTGCTGGAACAATAATTTCCATCTCGTAACCAAACGAACCATTTTCAGATGCCATCATAGCGAATGGTACAAGACCAGCACAGCTAACGGCTAATGGGTTTGATCCAGTGTTAAAACCAGCAACATGTAGGCGTCCAGAACGCATTGCTTCGATCTGAGCGGCATTTGACTGGACTGGGAAAAACATAACTTTTTTACCCGTTGTTTCAGCCAGATGATCAATGAAGCCATCCCACACCTTGGCATAGACCGCAGGATCTTCAACTGGCGTATAAGCAAATATTAAGGTGCTTGGGTCCGACCATTTACTTTGATCTAAAGGTAAGTCAGCGGTTAAATCGTTATCTCGATCGCAATAACGAGCATCAAGTGTTCCACGAGGACAGTCTGCGGCCTGACTTGAAAATGAAAAAGCGAGTGTAAAAACGGTCGCTACTAGTTTTAGACCGAAAGATGGTGAACGCAACATAGATGTATCTCCTTTTTTATAGATATTATTTGTTAATCTGAATATTGGTGCGAGTTGTTTTTATTATTTGCCTAATTTTGGCTTGATCTTTGATCTTGTCAATACAATACCCTAGCATGAAACTCTCAACAATAATCCTTTAATACAAAAGATTTTTAAAACTAGCGCTTAATTTAGATAATGCGAAATACTTTTAAAAATTCCAATGTGTAAGTTGATGATTGCAACGCCTAACGCACAGCTCAACTGCGCAGAGAACTGGTGGTTTTTTGGAAAAAAACGACAGCTTACAGAGCCAGATTGAAACTGTTTGTGAGATGAATGGTTTGACAATGATTTCAGTATGGCACATTAATTGGAATAGTTTCAACTAGATGACCCTTTAAATTCAAGTAAGGGCTATTAACTTTAGTTAAAAACATAACCTGAAGATTTTTGATTAACGGTCTGAGTAACTTTTTGGACATGCACGTTGATTCATTATTTCACGAGCATCAGCGAAGCCAACGACTAAGCGGCTGTTTGGCCCTTTGCATTGGCTTGCGGGTAGACTGCTTCAGCCTACTTCGCGTCAATCAATTGAGAAACCAGGCCTTTTCTTGCAGTTTATGCCTACTTAAGTGGAAAATAACCGTTGGCTAAATGGTTCAGCTGGAGTGGAAAAAAGCCAACTGTTGTTCCCGTTTGAGGTTCTTGTTATCAGTTTAATAGGTTGTGAATCCAAGCTTTGATACATCTTTATACGAACTGTTTGTTAGAAGCGCTGATTTTACGCGCACGATTATAATGAAGTTAGCTGCATCGGATAAGGGTACTTTTTTATTCGTGCAGCGGGTTGAACCAGAACCCTTAGCATAATTGATGCCGCCAATAAATAGTTAGTATTGGGTTTGTTTGCCCGCTAAGAGCTAAAGCGAAAAAGGCACACTAAACTGAAAAAGAAAACAGCACAAATTGAGAAAGTAAGGTGATTTTTGAGAATCACAGCTGCCTCATTCTGACAAATTACCGTCCTTCTTGAAGCCCCAGTTATTATTCTTGTTTTTTTTGACTGTTGATAATGACGCTTTATATTATATTCGTAGGGGACTTGCTATGAACTGAAAGGGCAGGAGCCTTAAATAGACTGAGTCATATTTCACCCGTTGTCCCACATTTGTTAACTCAACACTTATTGTGGTACTTTGTGAATGCTAAATTCCTGAGAAACGAAGACCAATGCCCGCACTCAAATTGAGTATAGCCATCCTCTTTATATTACTAATGCCACTCAAAACAGAGGGACGTAATGCTGAAGCTATTTGGGACAGTCGATGTGAAGACTGTCATGGAAATAACACCAAGTTTGCGCGTAAGTATCTCTGGAATATAGGTGGAGAATTACAGGCTCAGCACCACGTGGACAATTTAAGTCTGTTCATGCGCCAGCATTATATCCCTAATCATGAGATCGAAACGATTCGTGAAATGCTTTTAGAAAAGGCCAATTCCTCATTGCAGTTTAAAGATGAATGTGGTGTTTGCCATGGCGGAATTACCGAATTTGTCAAAAAATCAATCTGGGTTAGAGGCAATGAAGTCACGGGACGGGAAAGTGGCAAAGATGTGAGAAAGTTTTTGTTAGGGCACCAGAAATTACAACCCAAAGACGTCAGCTTTTTTCTGAGATTGTTTGCTCGTGTTGCGGGTAAGCCTTTTGATGATGAAGAAGAACCGTTGCTGCAGGCGATCACTCGGTGATGTACCGAAGTTAGTTTGTTACCTATTTTTGTCAGTATATTGGAAAGAGTGCTCCCGTAAACCAGGAGTTGAATCTACTCTGGTCGTTTAATTTATAGAACCTCATGCATTTTTTTCAATTTAAAGCGCTCAGCTTTGACTAGTAAACCATGGTGCATATCAAAAGGGTGGGTGCCCCTTTTATTCCCCGTTTTTTTAAACCATAGCTGCGGAGGAAGTTATTTGACTGGTTTATTTTTTAAAATACGTGGGTGTCTATATTATTGCGCCTTTCGCATTTTTCAATAGAACGGCTGACTTGCAGAGTCAGATTTAATGCACTTTTTGTGCGTCATGATATCGTACCCTACTTCGGTACTTCTAACTGATCATTTTACAGACTCGCATGTGATGCTATCCACCATATATTCCCACACGGGTCTTTGAAGCCTGCCATACGATCTCCATGTGGTCGTTCATTAGACTCCATGATAGAAATTGCACCTGCAGAAAGTGCTTTAGAAAACACTACATCTACATCGTCGACATAAAGGTGCATCTGCGACAGGTTGACTGGATATTGCTCATTGCTTTCGTTAAGCATTATTACCGAGTCACCGACTCGGATACGGGCATGCTGAATTCTGCCTGTCGGGTATCGGTTTGTGACGACTATAACCCCACCAAACACCTCGACAATAAACTCAATTAATCGGTCCGCATCGGAAACCGTAAAATACGGCGTAATGGTGTGGTAACCCTCAGGTAATTTCATTTTAGACAATTCAAATAGTCGTGGTTGCCGTGGATTGATGATAGAGAGGTTAACGCATAATATCCAGCTGTGTCGAGCGCGAAACGATGCCATTTATGTGATGTATTCTCATCAAATCTCATATCAATCCTCCTATGTACACGTAACGCCTTGCTCACCAGCGTAGTCAACTGTCGCGTATTTTTGCTCAGCAAGAATTGAGACGGTTTGCAGAGTCCGATGCAGCAACTTGTTATGCTTTGGCTAGTTGATTGCATATTTTAGGGGCCGCTGCGTATAGACACGTATAGTGCGACAAGCCTTGCATAGTCTCAAGGGTTGTCGGCCCTGAAATATTATCTTTAAGATAATTTGCCATATCGAGAGGAGACCAATTATCACTAGTACCATGCCAAATATGGGTATTAACGTTGCATTTGAGGACGGACTCTTTCCAAGGGCTCACATATTGATTAATTTCTCTCATATAACCTTTAACGTTAGCGTTAAAGCAATGTATTAAAATTGGGCTAATATGACTTTTGAAGTCAGCAGTTTTTGACAGTGGCTTGTCTTCACCCATAGCACTGGCAAATAACATTTTGAATAAAACGCTGGGAGCTACCTTGG
Source organism: uncultured Gammaproteobacteria bacterium (assembly GCA_913061315.1). GTDB lineage: Bacteria > Pseudomonadota > Gammaproteobacteria. Next base: position 10,982 of record CAJXUC010000063.1, read on the forward strand.
CTAAAAGAGCTTGCCAATACGATAATATAGTGAAAATAGCTGGGTGCTTCATTGCTATAGAAAATACCATTTCCCCTCCCATACCATTTAGAAAGTCAGCAGCGTCCAGTGGTGCAGCGGAGGAGATAAGGTGTAGTTCGCGAACAGTTCCGTCTAAGTAAAGGCTAGTTTCAATGGCTGCATGGCAACCGATTGAAAAACCAATTATATCAACCATCCCTCCATTCGCTTTATCGATAATAACGCTAGCTAAATATTTATAGTAGGCTTCATTCTGTAATGATGAGTCTATAGAAAAACGATCGTAACAAATAATATGTAAATTGTGCTTTTTGGCGTGTTCGTCAAAAATAGAACTCTCTTCAGGTGAGCCTGGCGCACCGTGAAAATAAATAACGGTTTTGCCTTCAGGATTTCCATACTCTAAGAATTCCAATTCATTATCCAAAAAACATAACGCCGCAATTTGCTGAAGGCAAATGATGGGCGGGTTTTGGCCCAGCATTTGACTTTCAGTAACATTGCTTTGTTATGTGCAGTGTATTTTAAACAGACCATTAATCCATACCTTTTCCATCTGTAGCCCTGATTGGAATATTGCCTGGATCAAAACCATCAAGGCAATGTACATTTACTCCAAAATAATCGGGAGCGACTCGCTTACGATGAAATGGATAAATGCCACAGACGCGGCAAAAATAATGTTGAGCGGTGTGAGTGTGAAAAGTATAGGTAGTTAACGACTCCTCTCCACTCAAGATTTTCATTTTGCTTTCATGAACTTTCACCATCAATGCATTTTTACGAATACAAATTGAACAATCACACGTAGTGAGTTCTGGGAAGTCAGTTTCAATTTCGAATTGCACTGCTTGACAGTGACATGAGCCTTTATATGTTTCCATTTAGAACGAAAGTCCTTTCATTGTAGTAAGCACATAATAAAAAGGGGACGGAGGGATTAAAGTTTAACCATTCCAACTTTAGTCTTCTTTGGTCTGCCTCGTTTAGCTTGACCTATTTTGATATTATATTTCTTTTCGATCTCTTGTCTGAATCGGTCATCCCCAACCGGCTGACAATAGTGCGTGGCTTGACGTATTAAATGCCTATCTCTTACCTCGATATGGCCCTTAAATAATTCACGATAGCTATGGCATTGCTTGTCTCGTGTTTCTCCCAGTCTTTCGTACTCGGCATGTCGAGTAATCCAACTGTCATCGCCCCAGGCATTGCTAGTATAACTCGACCATTGGTATTCTTCTGGTACCCCAACCATGCCCGATCTAACCGGATTTAATTCAATATATCGACAACAGACAAGAAAGTATTTTTCTGATTGCACTAAACTCGATCGATGCCTGCCTTCCCATAACGTACCTGTTCTTCCCTATTTTTTATTGATGTATTGGGCGTATCGGCTACCCACTACTTTCATGGTATTCGATATCGATGTATCAGTTGTTGGCGTTACGAGGAAATGAATATGATTTGTCATCAAACAATAGCTATGTACCCATACCCCGTATCGCTTTGATATTTCTTTCCAAAGCTCCAGGTAAAATTGATAGTTTTCCGGCTCTATGAAGCAGGCTTCTCTGTTATTGCCTCTTTGAACAATAGGGTAGGGTAGCTCTGGCAGGTATATTCTTGCACGTCTCGGCATAGCAATTCCCTTGCTTTTTTAGTTCTACTAAAACCAGATTAGCAACCCTTTCGCAACGGGTCAATTTAAAATCCCTCCGTCTCCTTTAGCTTACCGCTAACTCGACACTTGTGTGTTTCCTCTGAGCAAGTGGCTTTGTTAAAGTATCATTGAACGCCAGTAACAGATGGTTTTCTTTAAACAGCGCGATCGTATTTAAAACAATGAGAGGCCTGAAGTACCGTAACCCTTAAATAAGCCAGATTATAAATTTGATTATTAGCCAGATAAACCCTGCAATCATGAGAAGAATGGTGGTGTTAACCGTATATTTGATAATTTTATACGCCAATAAATTGGTTTCTTTGAGACGTTTAGTCTTTTCTAAAAGTGGCGCTGTGCTGCTGAATACGCGATTAGCGAACCCTTTTTTATCCTCGTCTGTATTGGGCACCACGGTAGCACTCATTAACCATTTATAGGGCAAGTTCAGAATATGGCCAAACCAAGACATTGGGCGTTCGATGTCGCACATTAATATTAAACGCGATTTATCTGCATCGTTATGGGCGTAGTGCAAAAAAGTTACATCGAAAAGTACGGGTTCACCGTCACGCCAAGAATAAGTCTGATCGTCGACACTGATATAACAATCGTCATGGTTCGGTGTATCCAAGCCTAAGTGGTAACGCAATGAACATGCTACCGGGTCGAGATGTCGAGTCAATTGACCGCCGGGTGGCAGTACTGAAAACATGGCGCCATTCACCGATTTAATTTTGCTCAATAGCGCCACTGTTTTTGGACAGGTTCTTTTAGCTGATTCGTGCGTGTAACCATACCAGTTGACATAAAATTTGGTCCAGCCGTACTTGTAGAAGGTTCGAAATCCAACGTCATAGAATGAAGCCGAGTCTGGGTCACTAATGGTATCAAAACCACCGTCAGCCATTAAAGTCATGGCTTCTTCGCGAATAACCTCCCAGTTATCCTGTATTTCTGCTAATTCAGGAAAGTCGTTGATATCCATAATCGCAGGACGCGCCCGAGGTTTGGTAAACAAATACAGGAGACAGTTAAAGGGTGTAAATATTGGCCAACCCTTGCGGATATACTCGCCAAAACTAGCCCAGCGTGAATTGCCGCGTACTGAATAGGCGTAAGTTATTGAGCCAACGCAGAAAACGACTAGGGAGATCATTATTAAATTTGTCATGGCATTAACATATTAAATGGGGTTTTTTTATTATTAGAAGGGTTCTAGTTCAGTTAACTAGAAAGACTCAAATTGAACTTCAGAGTGTGTTGTGACAAAATTTAATCAACTATACCTAATTTTCTGTGCGAATTCATCGAAATCTGGGTAAACCTATCTACTAGTACAAAACGGATTTAACTTAAGAGGCCTTTAATCCAACGACATGTTATTTTAATAATAAAGTGTTGGCATGATTATTTGAATTCAAAGGTAAAGCCAATACGCAATGAAGAAAAAGCACCTCTTTTGAAGTGTCTCACTATTTATCATTAAGCCTATTGGTTTTATTTAAAAAACATTCTAAGCCCAGCAACTCCAAGTATTTCACCTTTGCAATTAATAGTCGAATGATTGAAAAAACCACGGGCTAATTTAGGTTATGTTTGAAAAACAGCTTAATTGGAAGCCTGTTATCAAGCCTATCTGCGATACTTTGGGCTCTGGTCAAGCTGCTTTTGGTGATGGTTAGTTCGTGATTAGTAAAAGAGCAGAAACCTGACACCCTCTAACGGCACTAGGGATCCATGGAACATTCTGCTAACCAAGTTTCAGTGCGACTCCACAATTCTCTAGCCAGATCAGGATCCAGGGCGAGGGCACTTGGAGTTTTAAGTCGACACTTCTCAAAATAGCTTCCCGGTGGTACTTCTGTATCGTCTGCAGTTGCACAAAATAAAGTAGTGGCGGCTCCTTGTTCAGGCGTCAGCATATTGGGCTTGATGAAATTCACTATGGGCGCTGGAAAATTTTGCCAAATGCGAGTGGCAACGGTGCCTGGATGAACAGCGCAGGCGGTCACTCCAGTGCCCTCAAGCCGCCGAGTTAATTCACGGATGTGTAAAATATTCGCTAATTTTGCAAACCGATATTGCTTGAACCCAACGGGCGACCAATTCGAACGGTGCACAGAATCAAAATCGAAACGCTTAACATCCCTATGGACCTTGCTTGCAAGATTAATAATGCGTGCTGGCGCACTCGAAACAAGGGTGTCTATTAAGAGCTGCGTCAGTAAGAAATGACCCACATAACAACTGTCTCTTATACACATCTCCGAGCCCACGAGACGCTACGCTATCTCGT
>CAJXUC010000064.1 GCA_913061315.1 uncultured Gammaproteobacteria bacterium
ACACGTAAGGAGTCGTCGGCAGCGTCAGATGTGTATAAGAGACAGTAATCGAATTAAACGGTTCTTTTATTAGTAAACAATCTAACAAATTGTACAAATTTTAATAAGTAAATAGTTGAGTAAAATGATGGAATACACTTACAAATTAAATTAATTTTGATTTGTATCAACTAATTAAGATTATCACTTCTCGAAGAGCATAATGAAGTTTTAACTGATTTTTTTCAAGAATTTCCCATATAAAAGAAAAACTCTTATCTAAAATGTTATATTCAATCTCATATCTCACTACGATACTTACTATGCACACATGATCTTGCTACGTTCTACTTTTGTGCCGATATTTCTGTTGTTTTTTTCTGCAACGTTAACAGCGGATATTAATCTTGAAATCAGCAAGCTAGTGGCTGAGTCGAATAAACAATTGACCGAAAGTGAAAGTCAACTTAAACAAAGTCCACCGCTATTAATCAATGAACTTAAAAAGCTACAACAATCAGTTGCGACCATTAAGTCTGAAATTGATTTATGCATCCAATCTAATCAAAACAGTGTTATCAAAATAACTGAAGACCTCGAGTTATTGGGAGAAATATCTGGACCCGAAAGTCGCGAAGTTAATGAAAAGCGCAAAAGTTTAATTAAACTGCAACAACGGCATGAGGGTCAGTTATCGACTTGCCGATTACTCATCTTGCGCAGTAATCAAATTATTGAAGTGACCACTGAGCGGCAACAAGCGCTTATTTCTTTGCAATTGTTGACGCGAAATAGTTCATTGTTGGATCACATCCGAGGCAATTTAGAAAATCCTACGGAAGGTATTGGTTCACTTATGGACTTTGCCATTTCTACCGCGGGTTTTGATATTATTTATCAACACCGTTATTTATTGATGGTAATAACCCTCATTTCGATTGTCGGTATTGTCTTACTGAGGCAACTATTAGTTAGAAGTGTCCGGCATTACAACAAAAAATCTCAACGTAGCTTTGCACGATTGCTTCAAATATCATTATTAGTGGGACTCAAACACTACATAGTTCCATTGATGTTAACGTGTGTTTTTGCTACTTATTTTTTATACATTAGCCTATCTATTGGGCACTTTCCGTTTATTGCTTGGGTGTCAATAGGCTTATTTTTATATGTATTCTTAACTCTTATTCTCCGCATTACGCTTAATCCAATTGCACCTGCCGAGCCATTAACGTCTTTACCTAAACAAGTTGCCCTTAATTTGACTAGGCGCTTACTGCTTCTTGCTAAATTATTGTTTGCAGGTTTTTTAATATTTTCAGCAAGTAATTTGTACGAGTTTTCAGAAGCAGTGACTGGATTACTAAGAAATATTTATATAGCAATGGTGGTAGTCAATTTGTGTTGGGCATTCTGGTTGCTTGGTTACATCAAAGGTTTGGCCAACACTCATTTGCTACGGTCTATAATTATTTTGATTTTATTGTTAAGTATGCTGGCAGATTGGGCTGGGTATAATAATTTATCGAGTTTTATTCTGATTGGCGTTGTAGGTTCAATATCTGCCTGGTTCTTAACCCAAATCATTGTCATTTTGTGGACTGATTTTTTAGATAGCCTCGATGATGGCGAGTTTGCCTGGCAACAATTCATTCGACGTAAAATAGGTGCAAAACCTGGTGATTACCTGCCTGGATCTATGTGGTTCAGATTGACCTTTGGTATTGTCGCCTGGTCATTGTTCGCAATTGCAGTGCTTAAAATTTGGGGCTTGTCTGATCAAAGCTTATTAACTATTCAGTCTTATGTGACCGACGGATTTGACGCTGGTCCTATTCACATAGTACCGTCTAAATTAATTATTGCTGTGTTGGTTTTCGCCGTATTTCTATCAGTGGTTGGATGGATAAAACGAGGTCTTGGAAAAAGTTGGTTAAATCGATCGAGAATGGATCGTGGTAGTAAGGAATCATTAATTGCTCTAACAGGTTACCTAGGTCTTGTGGTCGCACTTTTAGTGGGGCTGTCGGTTGCAGGTGTTGAACTAGCCAATCTGGCCATTATAGCGGGTGCGCTGTCAGTTGGTATTGGTTTTGGACTGCAAAATGTGGTTAATAACTTTGTATCTGGCATTGTTTTATTATTTGAACGTCCAGTAAAGACGGGTGATTGGATTGTTGTTGGTGGTACCGAAGGTTATGTAAAACAGATTAAGCTACGCTCAACTTTAATTCAGACCTTTGATCGTGCTGACGTCATTGTGCCCAATGCCGAAATTATCGCCAGTCAAGTCACTAATTTGATGTTGAGTGATTCTATTGGTCGAGTAAAGGTGCCTATCAGAGCAGCCTACGGCACTGACCCTCGACACGTTGAAAAAATTTTAATCGATATTGCTTGTGCACATCCGATGGTGATTACCCGAAGCCTCAATATTGATTCGCCTTGGGTTCTTTTCCAGTCATTTGGCGAGAGCGCCTTAATGTTTGAACTGCGCGTATTTATTACCGATATTGATTGTAAAATGGTCGTTCTAAGTGACATCAATTACTCGATCTCCGAAGCCTTCGATCAGGCTGGAATTATTATTCCATTCCCACAAACAGACCTACATATCAGGTCGAATGATATGACGGGCCCGAATCCTATTGGCTAATCTTGAAGACATAAACTAGAATGCGCCGTTAATTTAAAGGCGATTTGGAGAAAGTATTAGGTTGTTGAATTCTTTGACTTTATTTATAACCGGACATAAAGGTTTTGAAACGCTTTTATTTCATGAAGTGCGTCAAATCTTAGATTCAGTTGATTCGCAAATAACGAAGCAATATGGTGGTATTGAAGTCATTGGCGATATCGAAAATGCCTACAGGGTTTGTCTTCATTCGCGTTTAGCTAACCGTGTTTTTTGTCAACTAAAGACATTTAAAGTTGAAGATGAAGAGGAATTGTATCAAGGCATTCTGGATGTTGATTGGAACGATCATTTTGGAGCCGAAAATACTTTTGCTGTGTCTGCAACGTTGTCTCGTTCCAATCTTGATCATACTCATTACGCATCGCTCAAAATAAAGGATGCAATTGTCGATCAGTTCCGCGAACGAATGGATGTTCGTCCAACCGTTGAGCGAAACCAGCCAGATGTTCACATTCATATTAACATTCACAAAAACCAAGCGAAGCTAAGCCTCGATCTTTCAGGGGAAAGTTTGCATAAGCGCGGTTATCGGAGTGAACACTCAGGTGCGCCGCTAAAAGAGCACTTAGCTGCTTCAATGATTGCACATGCGGGTTGGCACTTTGAGCGGGCGAAAACACATCGGTTTATCGACCCAATGTGTGGATCAGGAACCTTTGCCATTGAAGCCGCTATGATAGCGGCTAATATTGCACCAGGACTCGATCGAGAATACTTTGGTTTTTTAAATTGGAATCAACACGACTCAGCTCTGTGGGCAACCTGTTTAGAGCAGGCAGAAGAGCAGGTCGAAAGTGCCGTTGATACTCAAATTTATGCCAGCGATTATGATGCTAATGCGATTCGGATTGCTAAAGAAAACGCGGAGCGAGCCGGTGTTGAAGAATTAATTAATTTCTCACACCAGGAAATAGCGTCACTTTCTATTGATGAAAGTATACGGCCTAATATTATTGTTTGTAATCCACCCTATGGGGAACGGTTACAAAGTGAGCAAGGTTTGGCCTCCTTGTATGGTGAAATTGGTAACAGTCTGAAGCGTTTATCCCCGGCTGAAGTGCACATTATTTCCGCAAATCCAGACCTATTACATCGACTCCGTCTCAGTCGTCATTACAAAAAAACACTGCGCAACGGCCCCATCGATTGTCTGCTTGCTAGTTTTCAAACCGCTGAAATGCAAAACAAAGTTGACGATGACCGTGTCACGGAAAGTAAAGATAAAGAAGGGCAACTAACGGAGGTTAAGCCGACTGAAACTATTGCTCGTCAGCCTGCTAATCTGGAAAGCACTGACCTGAAAGATTATCAAATAGAAGCAATTACACCCTTGTTGAACCGTTTGCAAAAAAACTCAAAACATTTGAGACGCTGGGCTAAGCGTAACGAAGTTAACTGTTATCGTGTGTATGATGCTGATTTACCCGAGTTTTCATTCGCGTTAGATGTTTATCAAAGTGAAGTCAATCCGGCTATTCACTGGTATCACCTACAAGAGTATCAGGCCCCCAAAACAATTGAGGAAAAGATAGCTGAGTCACGAATAGAGCTAGCAAAGCAAGCAGTCAAACAGGTATTTGAAATTGAAGAGCAGTATTTATTTTGTAAAACTAAAAAGCGCCAGCGTGGCAAACAGCAGCACCAAAAGCAAGATAGCCAAGGTGAATTGTTTCAGGTGCGCGAAGGCAGCGCTTCTTTGCTTATCAACTTGAGTGATTATTTAGATTCTGGTTTGTTTCTTGATCACCGCCTAACGCGTCAGCTGATTTCCAATTATGCCTACAACAAATCAGTCTTAAACCTTTTTTGCTACACTGGTTCTTCGGGAGTACAAGCGGGACTGGGTGGCGCTAAGCTCATAGTGAATGTGGATATGTCCACAACTTATTTAAAATGGGCTGAAGAAAATTTCGCCATTAATCAATTGGCAGATGACTCTCAGTATCAGTTTTTGCGGGCCGATGTTGTTGAATTATTGAATAATCCAGTCCGATATGACATTAATCAAACCTTCGATTTAATATTGCTTGATCCCCCTTCATTTTCAAATTCGAGCAAAATGATTGAGACCCTTGATATCCTGCGAGACCAAGAGGATTTGATTGGTAAGTCAATGACTCTATTGGAGAAGGATGGCCTGCTTATATTTTTCACTAGTAAAAAGAGTTTCAAAATATCTCCCATCATTTCTGAAAAGTACAACGTAAAAGAAATAACAAGGGAAACTATCTCGGAAGATTTTAAACGTCGACCGGGTATTCACAAATGCTGGGAAATAAGACATTAAAATGAGTACCTCTAAAATTAACATCATTACTGCAAAAGGTAGAAATGATAGCGATAATTACCTCGAGTTGTTTCTAGATGATGTTCCAATGATGGATGTTCGTGCTCCTATTGAGTTTGTTAAGGGCACTTTTCCTTGTTCGGTCAATATTCCATTATTAGACGATCAACAGCGTGAACAAATTGGTATTCAATACAAAAATGCAGGCGAAGAAGAGGCAATCGAATTAGGCCTTAAACTCGCAACGCCGGACATTCGAGCACGGCGTCTCGAACAATGGTTAGATTTTTGTCGACGCCATGAACAAGGTTATCTCTATTGCTTTCGAGGTGGACTGCGCTCACGTACAACGCAAACCTGGCTCAAGGAGCAGGGTGTTGATTTTCCGTTAATAAAAGGCGGCTATAAAGCCATGCGTCGTTTTTTAATCGATGAACTAGAAACGAGTGTTGATGAAGTGCCATTGGTCATTGTCAGCGGATTAACTGGTTCAGGTAAAACCCGAGTTTTAAAAAAGATACCGCACCACGTTGATCTAGAGGGTATTGCAAATCACCGTGGCTCAGCTTTTGGCCGAAATGCCAGTGATACTCAACCAACCAGTATTGACTGGGAAAATCAGGTTTCAATTGAGCTTCTCAAGCATCGTCATCGTTTTGTGGGCAAACCCATGTTTTTGGAGGATGAGGGTCGCTGTATTGGGAAGGTTAATATGTCGGAGTATCTTCACCAAAAAATGCAAAAAGCACCTCGAGCAATTCTTGAAGTCGATATTGATCTGAGAATCAAATTAATTACTGATGATTACATAGAAAGTGCTTGGCCTCAATATCAGGCTCTCTATGGTGATTTGGCTGAAATAGAATTTAGTCGTTATATTCTAGATAATTTAGCCCGGATTCAAAAACGTCTGGGGGGTGATAAATATAAGCAAGTGAGACAGTGTTTTGAAGTGGCTCTGACTCAGTTTTATATTAATCAAGATGCGAGCGGATTTAACGAGGGAATCCATACGTTATTAGTGTGCTATTACGATCCAATGTATCGTTATCAACTGTCCACCAAAGCGGTCGAAATTATTTTTCAAGGGCCTGAAAACGATTACCTGGAATGGGCCAAAGACAGGATTGCCAATGCTTAGTTAGAGATTGTTGTTAGTAAATATCGATTTTACTGTGACATGCGAACGCCCTGGATAGCGTAACTTTTTTATTTCATCGTTACATAAATGTGATCAAATAGAATAATGCAAGAGCCATTGTCGTGGAGCAATTAAGATTCTCTTCATCCTGCACATAAAAAAGGGGTGAAAATCTCACCCCTTTTCAGTCACACTGAATTAAATGCAGTGCTTAAACAAACCACCAACGTTCAGATGATTTATTACCGTCTAACTCCCAGTTACCTGCGACCTTGTCTTCATGACCAACTTTCTTACTTACACCATGAATATGGTTAGCAAACATTGGGATTAATGCCCCACCATCGTCATTGATAATGGTTTGTGCTTCATAATACATGGTACGGCGTTTAGTCGTATCTGTTTCAGAACGTGCTTGCTCAACAATAGAGTTGAAACGATCTGCTGCCGGTCCTGTTCTCCAAGCAGTATCATTCCATTTACTGCCAGCAATATAAGCCGACTTAAACATCCAGTCTTCGGTTGGCCGACCACCCCAGTAACAGGCGCTCCATGCTTTCTTATTCCAAACATTTGACCAGTAACCGTCTTTAGGCTCACGGATAACATTAACATTAATACCTGATTTGGCGGCACTATCTTTAATTAACAAAGCAGCGTCTACCGCTCCAGCAAAGGCCGCATCCGAAGTGCTAAGGTCTATTTTAACACCTTCCATACCTGCTTTCTTCAAATGGAATCGAGCTTTTTCAGGATCGTATGACCGTTGAGCTAAATCTCCATTGTGATAAGGATTGGCTGTTGAGATAGGATGGTCATTACCCAGGGCACCATGACCTAACAATACTTTCTTCACTAACTCTTCACGATCAACAGACAGTTTAACTGCCATACGAAGATCATAGTTGTCGAATGGTTTAGCGTCCACTCGCATTGGGAAGGTGTAATGCAAGGTACCTGTTGTTTCCAAAATATCTAAAGTGGGTACGCGCTGAAGCAAGTGAACAGTCTTAGGATCAACTCGGTTAATGGCATGAACTTCACCATTCATAATCGCATTTTGACGCGCAGTGGTATCAATCAGAGCAATTACCTCAACTTCATCAAAATGAGCGCGATCTGACTTAAAGTAGTTAGGGTTTCGTTTATATGTCACACGAACGCCAGGCTCTAATTTGTCAATAATATAGCCGCCTGTTCCAATACCAGACTGCCAGTCAATTTTACCGTCTTTCGAAGGCAGAATAACTAGGTGGTAATCAGTCATAATAGTGGGAAAATCAGCGTTACCTGCTTTTAGTGTTGCCGTAACTTCATGGCTGCCTGTTTTCTTGATATCAACGATATCTTCAACAATACCTTTAGCGGCTGACTTTGAATCCTCGCCGCGGTGATGATTAATAGACGCGATAACGTCATCGGCAGTTAATGCTTTACCGTTATGAAAGGTAACATCTTTTCGGATCTTGAAAATCCACTTGGTTGCACCATCGGCATTGTCGAAACTTTCAACTAACTCTGGAATTAATTGACCACTGCTATCGATTTCAAACAAGTGATTGGCGTAAGTATAAACCATATTCTGGCTGAAACCATTTTCATGAGTAGCTGGGTCAAGTGTATCTGTCGTTGAGCCATGTGCCATGCCTACAATAAATTTACCACCTTTTTTGGGTGATGCAGCGTGCACTGATTGGGATAAAAAAGAAGTTGCAAATGGTGCAGCTAAACCTAATGCTCCGGCCCGCTTAACAAATTCACGTCGATCGAGTGATCCATTCTTTGCCACTTGTTCTAATGCTTTAATGTCAGTCATTATTTCTCCTTGGGTATACGTTAATATAAGTTAACTTTGAAACTATAGTCCGGATCCATTTCTATTTGATTAAATATCCATTGCTACAATCCCAAACTGACACAAGGATACGTTAGAAAAACAGTTCCAATCAAGGACTTAAATTTATTTCGACGTGTAAGCTTTTTGAGTGAGATGTTTCCTGTCAATTAGATCTATTTTTGATAGTGGTGAACGAGTATTTTTCAGTTTTTAAGCAAACATGATCACCATTACATAGTTTTATAGTGGGAAATTCACATAGTAAAAGTAATAACCCTGGTTGAGTGTGAGCGTTAAATTTAAAGTTTTTTTAATGATTGCTCTAAAGCAGTAACTGGATCGAATAACGTCGTTTGATCAGGTAAAAACTCACGATGACGATATCCACTTTTACCTTGAGGTTGATAAGCCAACAGTATTTCTTGTTGACGTGACGCTAGATCAGCTACGGCATGACATAGCGCTAAGACATCTTCCTCACTATTATAAATACCTAAGCTTGCTCGAGCCATGCCTCGTTTTCGCTCTACCTTAGCTTCAATGTCAGGGGTGTCAGGATCTAGATTAATTTCCCACAGCTCGCGTTTTAACATTTCACGTACATAGGGATGAGCACAGAAACACCCATTACGGACTTGAATATTATGATAATCATTTAAAGCGGCAGCGGTTAACCCATGGTCAAAACCGACAATATTGAATGCAATTGTACCTGTTCTGGGCAGTTGATCAGGGTCTGGACCATATAAATTAACGCCCTCAATTTCACTGAGCTTTGTCCAAGCCAGATTAATTAAGTGCTGTTCCTTCTGAAGAATTGATTGCATGCCAATATTAAGCAAGACGTCGAGTGCACAGGCAAGGGTAATAGCGCCTACAATATTTGGCGTGCCCGCTTCTTCTCGTTCAGGCAAATTATCTGATGGTGTGAAATGTTCTATATAAACGTTTTTAACCATGCCACCACCAACTTCTGATGGTGAAGTTTGTTTGAGCAAACTTTTGCTTGCAATGACTGCACCGGGAGAACCGGGTGCATAAATTTTATGCCCTGAAAAAATGAGGACGTCAATATCGGCCTCTATCAGTACCTCAGACTGCATTGAAATGGGGGCATGCGCAATCATTTGAGAGGCATCAACAATAATATAAGCACCCACAGAGTGGGCTAATTGGGCTAACTCATGTATGGGTGTCATTACACCGGTAACATTACTGGCAGCAGTAATGGCTATATAGTTAATTCGGCTACCGTATTTTTTAATCGTTTCTTGGGCAACATCAATATCAATTCCACCACAATTAGCGCCTTCTCCGACTAAGGGCAGATGAATAACCTTTGAAGCGTGTTTACGATGAGGCAAGTCGTTTGAATGATGTTCCATTTCCGATACGATAACGACGTCTCTTTGAGGGCGAAGAATAGCTAATTCGCTAGCAACCCGATTAAACCCGGCTGTTGCACCGCTGCCAGCAAAATAACAACTATAGATATCAGAGTTGGCTCCAACAAAATCAAGTACCCGCTTGTGTGCCCAGTCGTAAGCCCGGTTAGCACCACGTGCAGAAAAGTGGAGCTCGCTATGCGTACTAGAATAGTGCTCTAAAAAATTCTGAGCCACTTCAAATGCGGGACGCATCATCAAGGTAGAAGCCGCAGAATCAAAATAACGTCTTGGACTGATGCTGCCATCGACTAAAGGATATTGTGTCTGTTGTCCTATAAAGCTACTTTGAATGCGTTTTAATAATGTTGTATTGGACATCTGAGAATCTTATAATTTAAAACAAGCACGATTGTAATCATTATTCAATTTGTCACAATAGCTATCGTAAACAACTCGCATTACTATAATTTCAATTAGATAGTCGCTATAGTCCATTTTAATTCTTTGGTAGCCTTAATTTTGCCTCAAATACAAACCTTAGCATCCCATTTAGTCAACCAGATTGCAGCTGGCGAAGTAGTAGAGCGACCCTCTTCTGTCATTAAGGAGTTGGTCGAAAACAGCCTCGACGCGGCAGCAAAATCTATTACGGTTGAAGTTGAAGCCGGTGGTACTCGGCTCATACGGATTGTTGACGATGGCTGTGGCATTGCTAAAGATGAATTAATATTAGCAATATCCCGCCACGCTACTAGTAAAATTCGTAATTTAGAAGACCTAGAAAAAATAGGATCGTTAGGGTTTAGAGGTGAAGCCTTGCCTAGCATTGCTTCAGTTTCGCGATTGAACATACGCTCTCGCCAAGCCAGTACCAGTGACACTGAAATAATTCATGGATGGAAAATAAATGCTCGTGATGACGACATCGCAGTGCCAGATGCTTCTCCTCCAGGAACAACCATTGAGGTCAGGGAACTTTTTTATAACGTTCCTGCCAGAAAGAAATTTTTGAGGACCGAACAAACAGAATATAAACATATCGAATTATTATTTAAGACGTTAGCGCTGAGCCATCCCAACGTTGCGTTCCGTTTGATTCACAATCAAAAAACCATTTATCAGTTAAGAGCGGCAGATAATCTAGAAGAACAGCGTCAACGCTTAGCGGTACTTTGTGGTAAAGACTTTGCCGGCAGTTTGATTGAAATTAATATTGAAATCGAAGATCTACGTCTCAACGGATGGGTTGCTTTACCTACATTTAATCGTAGCCAAGCCGACATGCAGTATTTCTTTGTTAATCAACGGATTATTAAAGATAAGCTGGTCAGTCATGCGGTTAGAAAAGCCTATCATGACGTCATGTTTCATGGCCGTCATCCCGCTTTTGTTCTCTCATTAGAAATGGATGCCGGCCAACTGGATGTCAATGTGCATCCACAAAAACATGAAGTTAGGTTTAGAAATTCTCGTGAAGTGCATAATTTTTTATACAGTGGCTTGCATCGTGCATTGGCTGATGTGCAGCCATCACAGCAGATAGAGTCACCGGCTTTTGCTATAACTGGTTCACAACCGCAGTCATCAGCTTTACCCAGTATTAGTGAACAAACCGGCATATCATTTAATCAATTCACCCGTTATCCCACAACGCCTGGGCGCGTGGGTGAGCAATCTCAGGCTTACGCAGCATTACTACAAACCAATGAGGCTGATCCAATACGGACCCAACCCCAAGAAGCGCAAATACCACCTCTGGGCTTTGCCATTGCACAGCTTAAAGGTATCTACGTTTTGTCAGAGAATTTAGAAGGACTTGTCGTGGTTGATATGCATGCGGCTCATGAGCGTATTGTATATGAGCGAATGAAACAGAACGCAGCGGGAGAGGGTGTTATAAAACAACCCCTTTTAGTCCCGTTTTCACTTAATATCAGTCAGGCTGAAGCTGATTTGGTTGAGGAGAGTGAAGCCTTATTCGAACATTTGGGGTTTGGTCTCGAGCGACTTGGACTAGAGCAGGTTAGGGTGCGGGCAATTCCGGCCTTATTGAAAAATGCCAATACTGACCAATTGATAAGAGATGTTTTATCCGATTTGCTCGAATATGGACAATCTGATCGAATTCAGGAACACGAAAACGAAATGCTCTCAACGATGGCTTGTCATGCCTCAGTACGAGCGAATCGTCTGTTGTCTATTAGCGAAATGAATGCCTTGCTTCGAGACATTGAACAAACCGAACGGAGTGGACAATGCAATCATGGACGACCTACCTGGAAGCAGCTCAGCCTAGATCAGCTCGACAAGTTTTTCAAGCGTGGTCAATGAGTTGGATAAATCCAGTGTTATCTTTATTATGGGCGCCACCGCAACAGGTAAGACAGATCTTGCTATTGAGATAGCCCAAAGATTCCCTGTCGAGTTAATCAGTGTCGATTCCGCTTTGATTTATCGAAATATGAATATAGGAACAGCGAAACCTAGTGCTGAAGTCCTATTGGCAAACCCTCATTTTTTGGTTGATATTATTGATCCAGCGCAGCACTACTCTGCTTGGGACTTTGTGAGTGATACAAAAAAACTAATCGAACAAATAGTTAATAGAGGTAATCTGCCACTTTTTGTGGGCGGCACCATGATGTATTTCCACGCGTTAGAGCAAGGACTCAATCAAATGCCAATGGCCGATCAGTCTCTTCGCAATCAAATAAATAATGAAGCTGAGGTATTAGGGTGGCCTGCCATGCACCAAAAGCTAAAAGCCATAGATTCGGTCAGCGCCGAAAAAATAAAACGCAATGATTCACAACGAATTCAACGAGCTTTAGAAGTTTTTCAGATTAGTGGCCAAACCTTATCTAGTTTGCAGGCAATTAAAAGTATTAATAACAACATTGATCCTACAAAATTTATTTTAAATGTGCAGGACCGTCAAGAATTACATAAACGCATTGAACAGCGTTTTCATTTAATGTTGCAAAATGGTCTGATTGAAGAGGTTGAGGCGTTAAAAAGTCGACCTGATTTACATCTGAATATGCCATCAATGCGCTGTGTTGGCTATCGACAAGTATGGCAATATTTGGAGGGTCAGTTGAAGTATGATGAGATGATTTTTAAATCTATAGTTGCTACCCGGCAGCTGGCAAAAAGACAAATGACCTGGTTACGCAAACAACCCCAAAAAAATAATTATGATTGTTTGAATTTACAACACAATAAAATAAAAGATGCTATATATACAAGGCTGGGTTCATTATTTATTTGATTTTCAAATACATTTTAGGCGGAATGAATTTAAACCTTCTAAATTGGCCTAAAGCTCATATTTGTTCCCAATTAGGTATTGAAAATTCACTTGTATGCCCCAACTAAGAAGCTATTAATAATAAAATCCACACAATGGAGACCAATGATGTCAAAAGGGCAAATGTTACAAGAACCTTACTTAAATGCGCTTCGAAAAGAGCATGTACCAGTTTCAATTTTCCTTGTAAATGGCATTAAGTTGCAAGGTCAAATTGAATCATTTGATCAGTTTGTTGTGCTACTAAAAAATAATGTAAGCCAAATGGTTTACAAGCATGCAATATCAACGATTGTGCCGGCCCGTAATGTTCAAGTTGAAACACCTCATGATGGTGAAGATGAGGAAAGTGGTAATCAATAACCTATTGTCTGGAGCAGGCGTTGTTTGAATTTGAAAGACCTCGCAGTGGCGAGCGCGCACTTCTGGTCCATATTAATTTTAACTCTCAGTCTGATCAGGATGATTTGGCTGAGTTTATAGAGCTTGTTCGTTCTGCAGATGTTGTGGATATTGACGTTATTGTTGGAAGTCGACAGCAACCATCAGCAAAAACCTTCATTGGTAAGGGTAAACTTGAAGAAATTGCAGGTCAGGTTGCAGCTCAAGAAATTGAAGTTGTCCTATTTAATCATGCATTAAGTCCATCACAAGAAAGAAATTTAGAAGCACATTTGCAATGTCGAGTGCTCGATCGAACTGGCCTAATACTGGATATTTTTGCCCAACGAGCTCAGTCGTTTGAAGGTAAGTTGCAAGTTGAGTTAGCTCAATTAAAGCACCTTTCAACTCGCTTAGTTCGAGGTT
This sequence comes from uncultured Gammaproteobacteria bacterium, assembly GCA_913061315.1. Lineage (GTDB taxonomy): Bacteria > Pseudomonadota > Gammaproteobacteria. Next base: position 13,448 of record CAJXUC010000064.1, read on the forward strand.
GGACACATTTAGAAAGACAGAAAGGCGGTATAGGGTTGAGAGGGCCAGGTGAGACTCAACTTGAGACAGATCGTCGTCTTCTCAACAAACGTATTAAATATTTAAATAGCCGACTTGATAAAGTAGCGCGTCAACGCGACCAAAGTCGGCAAGCCCGTAAAAAAGCAGACATACCGACGGTTTCCTTAGTGGGCTATACCAATGCAGGTAAGTCGACTCTGTTTAATTGTCTGACAGAATCTAATGCCTGTCTCTTATACACATCTCCGAGCCCACGAGACGCTACGCTATCTCG
>CAJXUC010000065.1 GCA_913061315.1 uncultured Gammaproteobacteria bacterium
CATCTAATTCTTGAGAAGCGATAAAAAAATCAACGTGTTTTCTCCCATTAGAATGTCTTTTTCTAAATCTATACTGTTGGTGGTCGGTGAAGTCTAGGTCCGACACTCCAGCGGCTGTAGGTCCTGTAGCTCCGTGATCATCATTTGCCTCCAGGTCAGGGCCACCAGTGACTAAATCGCTTTTGGTGGCTACTACAATATTTTGCCCCCCTCGAATAAATTTACGCTCCATGCCGTCAGTGACAACGACCCAACCATCCCCCTTATGGTTAGGCGCGCCAAGATGCATATAGGTTTTATTGTCACCCGTTTGTAGTTTGATACGGTTGGTGCCTTCCATATCCTCAATCTCAATCTTGTTCCCAGAGGCAGTTTTGATCATGGAGCTCGTTTGATTGTCTGCTGTGACAATGCTTTGTTGATCACCACTGTCATCAATGGTGCCACTGATAAATGGTCGATCAGGATCGCCACCAATAAACGCCAGCAGCACCCGCGTGCCTGCGCGAAGCGGGAAATGCATGCCTGATCCTACGCCTCCATACGGCTGCATCATACGCACCCAATGGGACGCTTTACCGCCATCTCTATCTTTGCTGTCGAAGGGTAATTTAATTTTGTAGCGCCCATATGGGTCGAGTTCAGCGTACCCAGACTGCGCTTCAGCATCCACTACGGCATTTAATGTGCCATTAATTTCAGGAGCAACTGTTTGTCGTTTTGGCGCAAATTGCACTGCTGTGGATAGGGCCGTAAAACTGTTTGAGTAATTTACAGGTGCCTCATCCTCGGTATTTAACCCCACATAATGATTAGGGTTAGCGCCCTCGTGTTCAATGCTCTCGATCACATACTCCAATTCATTAAAAGAGTTCTTTGGATGATTGTGCAATGCAAAGGTATGGCCCGCTGACATAGTCGCCACATCACCCTGACCAATGTATGATTTTTGACGACACAGAAACGCATTAGCGTGAATTTCGGCTAATGCTTGCCCCTCTTCGGGCGACGTAATGTTTAGCCCATATAAGTTTATTGCGCCTACGCCAGCACTATTTATCTCTGATTCGCCTCGAATATCTAACGAGGGATTTTCATCATTAAAATCACGCAAGGTAATTTTTTTAGGTAGCGTCTGCCGTTTGCAAATAATGCTATTCACGGTATTCGCACCAGTTGCCACATTGATACCGCTATTGGACTGAAATCTAACTGTTTGAGCTTGGTCAGACTGCGCAATAGCGGACAATTGATTGTTGTTATCACAAAAAACCATTACTTCACGGCCATTATTGTGCTCAAAATAATAATAAATACCTTCACGCTCAATAATGCGTTGGAGAAAATCAAAATGTGTTTCGTTGTATTGCAAACGAAACGGCCACGTTCGATAGTTACGGCTTAGTTGGAAGCGAAAATCTTGGCCGGCAACAAAGTGAGCCTCCTGCAACATAACCGTCAAAGTCTGTTCTATGGTCTCGTTAAGATACACTTCATTGGTATCAAAAAGTCCCAACTGCCAAATTCTGGGCACCATTTTGGCGCGGTAAAGCGTGTAGTCAGGCAAATAATTAACGTCTTCAAACTCATTGATAAGGCCGTGAATAACCCGGACAGGCTCAGAACCCTGTCCATAATATATTTCTAGACAGCAGGGCTTGTTAATAACGCCGTCCTCATCTAGGTCAGTGTCTGTTGATTTCAGTTCAAGATCAAAATCAAATAACTGGGATATATTTTCATGACCTGTAAACCGTAACAACTCTAATTCCCTGACTTCAGATCCCTGATTGCCATAGTAAAACTTGAAATTAAATTGACTCATGAAAGTGATCCTTTGGAGTAGGGAATTACGACGTTGGTCTCTAGCTGACAGTCCCAATATAAACTGACTTAACCGGAAACTTACGCGTCAACTATGGGGTAAATAAGTTATAGCAATGTTAGTGGAGCAACAACATGCGCGTTGGACTGACTATGTGCCAGCCATGTATTTTTACCTAAAGCAAACTGGTTCTTCGGCGCTAAGTTTAATGCCAGCGTTTTATCTGCGATCACCGACATGCGCAGATCAACCAATAAAGCTTGTCCAACAAAGTACTTAATAAGGTTCTGCAAGGCTAGCCAATAGTTCGGTGTCAAACACCACTTTGTGTATTGCTCAACACTTATAGGCATAATCGACAAAATTATTTTAGCCTGGATATCCGTTGCTTTGTTGCCCAATATTGCGTTCGTGCTCACTTGGTTGCCCTGAGCGTTGAGGCCTAACTGTTGTGAGCGAGCTATATTTACTTGCCGACTACAGCATTGCTCAATGGTAATATCTGCTGCGGAAAAAATACTTTGCATTAATTTTTTAAGACCCGCAACGGTGCCTTTTTGATGTCGAAGTACATTTATGTTGCGTAAAATAAAGGCGCGATCCGGAAATCTTTTGAGCCAAAGTTCGTCTTTAAAACCGACCATACTGAACATAAAGTCGTAGAGGTTCTTCTCTCCGGTCGGGGCATGATAGGGTAACTGTTGAGTACGGCCGTCATAGAGCAGCTGGTAGAGCCGCTGATGAATAAGATCCAAAAACATACGGGCCTGATTTTGATCTTTGTGCGAGGCCTGCACCAACTCCTCTGTAAAAAATTTAGGTAATGGGGAGCTATTACCGTACAAGCCCGGTAAATTTACATTTAAAAAATATAGAACATCTACCCCTGGGTTCTCCTGCTTCGTCACAGAAATCACCTGGGTTCTGGCGTGCTGAAGGCCTAATCCCGGTCTGATACGAATAACCTGTATTGGATTGAGCTTGTTTTCTATCGCTATATCGCACAGCTGTTTGTAGACTTCCAAAAAACTATAACGAGTAGCGTCGCGCAATAGTTCTTGCTCTATCATTTAGACATACCACCAAAGTTTATTGGCCAGGTATGCGATTCGCCGCTACGCGGGTCGGTAACAATAAGCTGACTGAAACTGTTGATCGGTATTTGTAATGCCAATAACTGATCTATGAGACAACAAAATAGGAAGCTCTCGCCCCTATTGACAAAATTTTCGGCGCTTATACTCACTAAGTATTGTGTGCCTCTTATTAGCAAGCCATTGTCAAAGTGGTCTTTCGCATTTACGTTCAGCTCAGTAATAGCATGAATACGGTGTTCCAAGGTTTTCTGTTTAGCCGTCTCTTTTAGTTGCGCAGGTATGTGGTGCTGTAAAATCAATTTAAGCTGTTCTGCATTGTCTATACTTTTTAGGCTAATCGCTTGGTCTGACATAACATTCCAGGCTTCATGAGTCGTGATTTGTGCCGGTAAATAGTCACTGCTGGTGGTTAAGTTAGTAAACGACACTAGCTGCGAGCTAGTACTGGTATGAACATTAATAGTATTGGGTGGAATGTTTGCGGCAACCTTACCATGGCAACAACTCAACTTTACCCGCAAAACTTCTGAGCTTTGGGGTCTGATCCCAGATGTGAATTGCAACGCCAACCAATTACTGACGTCACCATCATGTGTGCCATGCTTTCTGTAAAAATAAAACCCTGATTTTTGCCCATTAGTACTTTTGGGCTTAACAATATTACGATAGGTTGTATTACGCTCGCGCTCGCGCATGACACTTTCGACACCCACCACATCAACTATGGGTAATGAGACTGGCGTAGATGAGTTACGGTGCTGTGCAGTTAAGCCAAACTCCAACTGGATACCGTCCATAACCATCGGTTCTGCAAAATGCTCGAACTCATTGACCACCGGCGTACAATACAACTTTAAATGTCTAGTACTAAGATCAGGTAAATACCAAGTGGGTTGTTTAAACTGCAGAATAATAGAGAACGCACCACCACTACGCTGCTTCCATGGAGCAAGATCCACTTCAAAAAACTGCAGTTTCTCTGGGATGGTAAAATATTCTTGCAAGATACTATGTTGATTGGACGCATCGCTTGAGGAAAATACCGTTTTATCTAAAGCAAGGCCGGTCAATTTAACACTCGTTGCTGGAAGGTTCTGCACGGCAGTACCATTAGTTACCTGAATAGAGGTCAGATTTTGAGATAACATTTGTAACCAAATACTGGCATCACTAGCAGGCTGATCAATATAAAAATGTAAATTTTCGAAATCATAGTTCGCTAGGTCATTTTTTTCTGAGGTCAGGTCAATCGTCAGCTCAACCACTTTTGACGGCACATTGGCAATCGTCCTTTCAGCAACCACTTGGCTGATATTGGCAATGTTCACAGGAAGGACCTCAACCGGCCAGGCACTGCGGAAACGACAAGATAGCTGATCTACTCCGTCCTCATCTAACTTGACCGGAAGTGAATCAAAGTTTGCACCTTGGTTAATAGTCACAGGTGAAATGAGGTTAGCTTTTGGCGTAAACGACAGAATACTAATCGATGGAATAGGCTGCATTAGCGTCGGAGTTAGCACCTGCGATAATGCTTGTAACGCCACTGGGAACTGATCGTCGAGCTCTTTCTTGAATTGTGCCGTTAAATAGGACACCCCTTGTAAAATCATATCTACATCAGGATCAACAATATCGCGATTCATAGCCTCGGTAATAGCAGGGTAGTCCGCACTAAAGACCTTTGAGGACTCTTTTAGTAGTTTTAATTCTTGTTGATAAAGTTCGGATAAATCCATTATTGTAATTCCAGTTCAAAAGTGCCGTCCGATTGTAATGTGCCCAACAAACTGACCACATATTTTGACTGAGTAGTAACAAGCATTTGAAATGACAAGATAATAGTCACACTGTGATTGCGTTTTAACTGAGTAGAAATAGACTCTATGCGAGCATCGAATTTGAGCAGTAGTGCTTCTATCTGCATTAGCACATGCAGCTTTTCATCGTCACTATTAATACCCTGAGACATATTAATCGGCGATAAACCCATATCAGGTGCATACACAACACCGCCCTGTTTTGTATTAAGTACTTTTTGCAGATAATTGCGTAATGAAGCCGCTATGTTAAGCGACTCCTCATGCTTGGTATGGGCATCATCGGCGCCCAATAAATTTAATCTCTCAGACAGCCTTAGCATTACTGTCTCCGCGCCAATTAGCTTGATAGGTTACATCGCCATCAGGGCCCCAGCTCCAGGTGATGCCCTCATAGGTCAGGATAATGTTCTCCATAAAACCCATATACTCTGAGTCGGAGGAGTTCACTTCCGGAGTCCACGGCGCAACCGACAAGATATTCGCGTTGGTTAACTCTATTTGGTAGTAGACGACCTCTTCACCTTGGGGCGTGTACCTAAACCAATCCATTGTTACTGATGTTAAGCGCTCCTTTTCCACCAAGGCGCGGTAGAGTTTAGGGGTACTTTTATCGATTTCCTTAACCAGTTTTATGGGTTGGTGGCAAACCGGCCCATTTGCCATGCCTGATTGGAGACTACTGTTTGCTCTAAGTTCATGCTCAAACGAAAAGAGATTAATACTCCCTTCTCTTCCTTTTCTGACTGAGGATCCCTCAATTGATCCTTGAACATCACCTTGTAATTTCATGTATCCGGAGAATTCCATTAGGCCACCTCCTCTTTCATAGGCACTGATGCACTTATCGCGACGCTATTGCCAAGATATTTCATATGCGGAGTCAGCGAAATATCGATATCAAACCAACCGACGTCAAGCGCCTCCAATACCGTTACCTGAGCGTCTTTTAACGGTCTTTGGGAACGCACAGTCAGCGAGGGCGCCTCAACATCAGAGACGAACTGGCGAACCCATCGATTTAAGATGTTTGATAATTCAGATACATGCGTTGTTGCTCCCAAGCTCTCTCTAAAGATAATCTTTAGACAGTGGATAATACGCACCACCACGAGTAAATACTGTAATTGAGCGCTCGCAATACTATCAACCGTTTGGGTCTTGTGATTGAGTTTCATATTTCCCCAGCGAACTGAATTCGCTGATTCAAACAACAACTGGTTTTGATAGGCTCGTGTGCAAACCGGATTAAATCCTAACCCGATTAGTTCTGCTTCTTTCTCCCCGGAAAATGCTACCTCTACAGGCAAACCGGTCTGACTAGATATCAGGGCAGAGATGTCAATCTTACCCCCGTTGCTGCCAGATATAGCACTACAAAAACTACTGTCTTCAAAACTTTTAAATAAGTTGTCGACAAAGCCATAGCTCGCGTTACCCCAAAGGCACTCTTGATGACGACCACCTACATACTCTTGAAACCAAGTTAATGACGTTCCACCCTTGTCATACACTTTCCTGAATAATAGTCGAGGTAAGGTCAATGTAAGATAACTGGCATCCTCACTGGCAATAAAACTCCTCCACTTAATGAAACTAGCACCGCTATGTATATCCGAAATAAATGACGAATTTTGAAGACTATTAAAATCATCGGCGTTAAACATTGAGCTACTAGCGGCCGTAATAATCGGCAAGTGAGCTCTGCTACAGACGTTAGTCAGCGCTTTCAAAAGGCTTAGATCTGATCCGGTCCCTGTAAAATAATCATCGATTAACAAAACACCATAAGGTACCGCACCAAACTGACCAATACTGTCGACATACACGTGCTGATATAAGTTGGAATCTACTAAGTCGGCACTGCTAAGTAAATCATCCCACAATAACGCTTTCGTAGCCGTCCCACATTCTATCGTTAGGCCGTCACTAATTTTGGCCGTGTCACACAACCAATAAAGCCCTCTCCAAGCAGCTTCCAGTTGTTGCCAGTTGTGTTGGTGAAGAATCTGATTTAACACTTCCCCAAGTACAGATTCGAGGTCGCAAATTAGTATCTCTAATTGCTGTCGACTAGCACTTTGATGGTCCCAACTAGGTATGCTTATAGACTTTAAAACAATATCGCTGGTAATGAACTGATCATCATTCTTCTCTAGCAGAGAGTGAAGCGCGCTAATCGTATTGGATATTTCAAATAGAGCTGGATCTTTTTGAACGATAGCGGAAGGCTCAAAGTCAGCATATGCCTCGATGGCATAACGAAGTGTCAGGGTTTGATTGGATACGTTTAGCAACTCACATAAAGCATTATTATCAACGGCTACCTCGATAACAGGCGCAAACGTTTTAATGACCTTATCGAAGTTATGTAAATTAATTTCGACTGGATCGACTAGTTTTTCAGGAATAGTTAGCCCGCCAAGGGGAGCCAACACCAAGGCCTTGAAGGGTACAGTTCCCTCTTGTGTAGACAGAAATGAAACATTCGCTACATCAGCCATGCTCTATATCCAGCACTGCGCTATTGTCTCTGGCGGCCGAGGTGGCTTAACCGACAAGGCTGACGCAAGATCAACACGACCGTCAATGTCTAAGTTGACATCAAAGTGCTCAATCTTGTAGCCCACTAATTGGAAAAAGAAATCAGGAAATACGTCTAACTCAAATCGCGCTCTACCGGTTTTAAAGGCAGTCAAAAAGTCTAATACTCCGTTATCTCCATCAAACCTTTTCTCAAGAACTTTATTGCCAACGTGCAACTTAATGCTGACGGCATTACAGCTTTCATCCCATTTAAAGGCTTTTTTAACAATGTAGTTATTGTTACTCAGTGTTTGTGTGCCGGCTGCACACATTAAACTAACGTCGGTTTGTGACACATACATCAGGGCATTACCGTTAGTATCAGTTGGCTTCGCGGTTACTAAAAGATCAAAAGATTCAAACTTAGCTCTCTGGCTTAGATCTCGAGCTCGAATTAAATATTGCAATAAATCGGACTTTAGCGCTATTTTTTTACCCGCTACCTGCTTAAAACCATAGCCACTGCCACGCTTATTTTTAAAAAACGGTTGCAAACGGGTTCCGAAGAAATCCCATAAAACACCAGATTCGCCGTAGGCGAAGGCTTCTAACTTATAATCAGGCACACCGTCTAACTCATAAAGGAAGTCTGTATTCCATTTATCTTCAAGGACACATGCAGTTTCTGCCATCATAAAGTCCTCCATCAGAAGTACCGCACCGGTATAGACGTTCCAAAAGGACTGGTTAGACAAACGGGATTTTCCGATTAAACTCTGTAAATCACGTATATTTATTTTTGCGTTAGCTAAACTAGTGCCCTCCTCAATTGAATTGTTTTCAAACTCATACAATGCCTTGATACTTTTGTAGGAATCATCTTTTTGCTCTATGTTGAACACAATAGTCGATATCAGAGTCTTGTATTCATCGAGATTAATTGCTGCAGCTTGCATGTTAAGCTCGCGTTCTGAAGCGCCGGGACCAGAGCCTTCTGCCTTATCAAGCTTCTTTTTGGTTTTTAGCGTACTTTTAGCTGAACCCGATAAAGCTTTACCGACAGGGCCTAGGGCTCCGATCACTTTAAGACCCAGTTTAGTGAAGACTTTGTTCTTTTTTGGATTCCCCTGTTTGTTGTCAGAGCCTAGGGCCAATATATCTTGGTAATAAAAGACAAATACCATCCAATCAGGTTGGTTTTCCATCGCTTTGAACGGCGATAATTGGAAGTCAGCGTCGTTGAGTAGTTTAAAGAATATGTTGCGACCCGTCGTCAAATCGTTTAGTACATTTAGCCATTCAGACCGACTATTGAGAGTGTCTTTTCCGTCATTAAAACCATTCAAAAACGCGTTCCAGCTGGCAAGATAGTTGTCTTGATATTGTTGCTCAAACACCGATAGATATTTTGAAAGAAATGGATGGTCTTCGCCTAGGGCGGCTACGATTTGCTCAACAAAATCATCAATAACAGCTTTGCCAGCAACGGTATAAGCCCCCCTTATCGTTAATGGTGTGGTGCTATTCAACGAGCCCTTCCAATAATCTTTGATTGTGATTTCTTTGGCCGCTGTATTATTAGATACCCAATCAACCAACCAATCCATGTCTCCGTTAGAGGAAAGAATCAAACTTGACATTGTTAAGCGATCTTTGACCATCTGTTCCTGCCATGCTTGAGCATCATTAACACTCTTTTGCATGAACAAACTTTTCAAATAAAGATCGTTGAGGCCTTCAATAACTGTTGATGACATACTGTCTATGTAGGCACTATCAAACGGTTGAGGCATGCCGGCGAGGTCGTCTAACGAAGCGCCATTGGTCGCAGCATTGAGTACGTTAATCCTGCGTATCAAGATGTTAATGTAGTCGACCTTTGTATCCATATCACCCTTATCGAGATCGGTAATCTGTGATGCGAACATAGTGTCTATCGGTAATATCAATACATCTTGAATGTCCGCAGCAAGCCTAGATTTAAGTAGGGGTATCTTGAAATCGTCCTTAGACATAGGAAGCCAATGACCAATACTTATTTCACTTAGGCCATCGATAAGTTGGTATCTATTTTGGTAGTTAGCCACAAGCTTGTCGCGCTCAACTGATTTAGACTCTTTAATCTGATAGATTTCTAATATGCGCTGCATACTGTCAGTGTTAGAGTTATGCAACATCACTAACGCAATAACTAGCACTGCCGCGGCAGTAACATAGGTCGCGGTGCGCTTGCTTTGGACCAGATCATGCGCGGTGTTTCTATTGGTTGCTATTGCGGGTGACCAGCACAAAGCGGACTGTTCGAGTAACTCATCGGCAAAAGACACTCCGGACTCATCAGCCATTACAATGAAAAATCCTGATGTTCTTGCACCACCCTGAAAACTATTACTTGCAGATAATCGTGAACAAAATGCCTCCACACATAACTGCACGTCATTAGTTTTGTGGGTTAAATTGGCCACATCTTTATCAAACCCCTTATTGACCAAATAGCTTAGAGAGCCTTGTTTGAATAGATCATTTATTTGATCGAAACAGTTTCTTACTAGATCTTTCGCTGAAAAGTGCTGGCGGTTAATTACACCTAAAGACCGGCTTTTCAAGTCTTTACTTAGTTGGGCTAGCCAGTCGTCAACCCCTGCCAGTTCCTCAAGCCCCAATAACGTGATACTAATGGGCACCTCCACACCGCAGTATTCCTTAATCTGCTCATATTTATTTCTAAGGGTATCTGCGAGTAGATTTCTGGTATCCGGATCAACTAAATCTGCGACATGTACAGTTATGAGTAAACCATCCAAGGCATTCATCTTGGTGCTGGATGCTAGACCACTGAGTAACTGAATCCATTCATGATTAGGCGAGGGATCGGCATTTTCAACAAGGTAAGAATCAACATCTAACACCACAAGATGATTGTAGGCTATCCAGTTAATATTTTTGTACTCGCTAAATATAGGGTCCTGTATTTTGGGTTTATTAACTGACTTAGTATGCAGCCAGTTGGAATGACTATTTTTCATTTTTAGATGCATTACAAAACTAGCGTCTTGAGTTTCTTCGCCAATAGGTGCATTACTATTTAGCCGTTTAATCACCCCTTTTATATGTTTGTCGATATCTTTAGAAAATAAATACTCAAAAAATGACAGCTTAGTCTTACTCTCCTCGACAGACGTGTCTATGTTGATAAGCTTCTCAACACGCCGTTTGGCTTGGAATCGTCTAAACAAGTAGACCAGCAATTTTAGTCCATACCAAAAAGCGAACAGCCCTGCGAATACTTGAAGACCCAGGCTTTCGGTGCTGCCTAATAATAAAGCACCTACAACGCAGACACCGAGTATTAACAACCAAATAAAGACTACTAATATAAACTTAAAGATTTTTTTCATTTTTTATGGTCCGGCTAAAACATGCCTACAGCTGGTTTAAGACTTGAGAAACAGTATTAATTAAATCGTTTCTCAGCGCTAAATAGGTTATTACAACAAAAAGAATGGGACCCGCCATCACGGCCAATTCTTTTTGTCTTTTTCTATTGACTTGCTTGCTGCCATTATTCAAGCGCTCAGGCACTTCTGGTGAAAATGGACTCGTAGTGACACTTGTGGAGAGAAGAGCATAGTTCGATTGAATGATATCTTGCTTTAAACTTTCCTCACCCGCTTCAAAGTAACAGCCCGAAAAGCCTGCTACCAAGGCATAGAGATATACTTCTCTGACATGTTGATCTTTGGGGTCGCTTGGATTTAGTTGATCCAACCTCTGATAAAACTCTGTCCCTGCATTGTTAGTATCGAAGTGTCTTTTCTGCAACGGAGATCGCGCCCACTCGTCTTTGCACTTCCACTGCGATCCCAAAATCAACTCATCAATCAAGGCGCAAGCAGCAAACATTGCGTCGGCATTTTGAGACACGGAATACTCTGAAACAGAAACAGAGGATAATAGAGCATTCATTTCTTGCTCTAAATCCAAAAAACTCTTGTCGGAGTCTTCTGCTAAGAGAATCTCTACACTTCCAATAGTCTGAAATAGCGGAATAAATTTATCGATTAAGTTCATTTTCTATCCTTAAACAGCAATTAATTCGATGCTCACATCTTCAGGAAAATCGGTCCAAATGAGTCCGATCCGCTTCATTTCAATAATTTTTTGCCATTGAAACGATTGCTTGTCTAGAGCAAAGTAATAGCTATCAGCCATCGTCGCGACACCTTGAGGCTTTTTACTAATATGTGTTAGCTCTACCCCTGGCAATGCTCTCTTAAGATAAGCATCAACCTGCCCATCCGCGCCCACTTTTATATAATTAAGCACTGAACTAAGGTTGAGAGTCAGGTCTACCTTAGTCCGCACACGAAGATATAAGCGAGTATTTATATCGAGAAACTTAGCTGTTAGTGGTGCAACAAATTTAGACGCACCTTGATGCTCTAATTTGATCAGTAATTCGGGCTCAATGGTTAGCTCGTTTAAAAGTTTTTTGGTAAGTTTTGTTACCCTCGAAAAGCACTCTGTTAAGTTATTGGCACTGAATACTACTAAGGCAAGATCACTATTGTCGCACTCGCCAGTTACTGAAACTTCATTGGAAAACATACTTAGCTGCGAAATCAATTGCGTATAAGCCAGATAAACTGCAGAAGGCGTTGATTTGCTGTCCGCCTGCAATTGCTCAAATACTGCAATATGGTTGCTGAGTGACAGCATTGCTAAACCTACCGAGACATTATTGGCGCTATTGGTTAGCCCGGCCTCAAAAGAGCTCATGCTTAGTAATTGCTTGTAGCGCCCTAGTAGCTCTGTTTTTGTACCGTCGACCATGGAAATTAGAGATTCACACGCACTTAGTGACATAACATTCGGCACAAAGGTACTTGATAGTAGGTACTCGTCGCCATTTGGAATTACTTCAGCGAGCTTTACTAAATGTAAACCATCAGAAGATTGAATCTGAGCGCTCGTTAATAACTGACAATTCAGCTCAACTCTTGATAACGTTGCCTGCTCATTAGCATCGAAAAGATCATTTTTGGTAATGTCCTCAGCCTCCGCGAACCTGGCTTTGGGGTTAGCGTCGCTGATTAAATTGTTACGCTCTATTAGGACAGGCGACAATCCAAGAAAAACATCTACTTTACCGGCATCATCAACGTCGCTACTTTTAAGATTTAAGTGCGCTATCTGGCAATTACCCGGGAACGAAACCAATGTTCCGTCCTCTAAAATACATTGCAGTTTCTCAACGCTCAATAACCCCGACGTTACAGCCGCCGCGTCAAACTTTAGCTCGGATATCCCCGAACCTAAGCCCGTCCGTACCTTAGAGTACATATTTGACAAAGCTGCGGTATAACTGTCTAACTGTTGAAAATGCTGCGGCTTCAAAAAAAGCCCCTGACTCCAACGTATAGGTTTGATTGAGTCCATTAAGTTATCTCCAAATTAGCTTGCGGTAGCACTAAACTGCACAATGCGTGTTTCACCAAGGCGAATATTCATTTTAATATTTGATGGCGTAACGGCATTAGGCTGATCGTCTTTACTCATCAACAAACCGAATGTGACAACGTCAAAAAGCGTTTTGTCTTCAGCGACAGATTCCTGCGGGACGACTTTGACCGGAATGGGAATGATTTTCACTGCAAGGTTCTTAGTAGGCAAAGCAAACCCCGTCACCACAGCAATATATTTAGCGTCCTCTTCCCTAGCTAACTTAAAGGTCAAGATATTATTTGGCGCAACTGTGTATGCCTGACTAATTACCGCATCAGGAATCATTTCAAGCTGTTGAGATAATACTTGGCCAATTCCTTCTGGAGTCTGTACCAATGAGTTAAATCCAGCTAGATTGGTTAGCTGGATTACCTTTATACTCAAAGTATGCGCGCGCCCATTAAAAGAATTTAGATCTACACTCGCTACAAATTTAACGATTATTGAGTCTTCACTTCGCGACCAAGTTACCGCTTCATTTGAGGGATCATTGACGTCCCATGCTTGCCAGTTGCCGGTATTATCGTTCCAATTATCAATCTCAAGCTTGGTCGGTGGCGGTTTTCCCCCAGCCAATAATTCTGCTGGCAGCAAACTGCAACTCGATAAAAAAATGGATGTACATACTATGCACACCCACACTTTCAGTTGCTGAACTAAATTAGTCATCCACTTCCCCTAAGCGCCCTCGCCTGACCAATCATCTGTAGCTGTTGTTCCACATACGATATGATCCGCTTGGATTAACCCATAAGTAAATCTGACAATCTCGTAGGGCATTAGACCATCGTTTTCAACATCGAGGATATTTGGCGAAATAGTTTTGATACTAACAATTTTAGCGCGCTGTAGAGTAATATTGTAATACCTGTCTCTTATACACATCTCCGAGCCCACGAGACGCTACGCTATCT
>CAJXUC010000066.1 GCA_913061315.1 uncultured Gammaproteobacteria bacterium
GAGATAGCGTAGCGTCTCGTGGGCTCGGAGATGTGTATAAGAGACAGTCTTAATACTTAATGCCGTTTTTTATAAAGGTTAGACTTAATTGTCTAATTGATATTTTTTTAATTTTTTGCGAAGTGTGCCTCGATTGATGCCAAGGCAGTCTGCTGTTTTCGACTGATTATTGTTGTAGTGTTTAAGCACGGTTTGTATTAAAGGGTATTCTATTTCAGCGATAACGGTGTCGAATAAATTACAGGGGGTCTCCCCATCAAGATCAGCTAAATACTGACGTATTGCCTGTTCAACAGAAAGTTGTAGTGCGCTTGTTTGACTTTCAATTTTCACGAATTAAAGAACTTGCCCTGTTTCACGCTTAGTTTAAATTAACTTATCTTGGCAGGTTCTATCTCGTTCCATTGCTCAAAATATTTATCAATTAAAGATAGTTGGGTTTCTGCAATCGTTGACTGCATTAAATCAGCTTTAACATTTACACCATAATGACAATTCTGACTAAGTTGCCAATTAATGTGCTTACGTGCGATTTGAACCCCATGATATTCACCATAAAACGCATATAAATTCTTTAAGTGATCTCTTAGCCACTTTTGTTTTTGCTCCTTATCAGGTTCCTGACGCAATTCTCCAGCCTCTAAAAAATGTGCGATATGCTGAAAAATCCAAGGACGCTGCTGCGCGATACGTCCTATCATAATAGCATCAGCACCTGTGAAGTCCATGACCTTCTTTGCTTTTTGTGCACTATCTATATCGCCATTCGCAATAACAGGAATACGGATGTTTTGTTTTACCATACGAATAGTGTCGTATTCTGCCTCCCCTAAGTACTTATCTTCTCTAGTTCGTCCATGTATTGTTAGAGCCTGAATGCCACAGTCTTCTGCAATTTTGGCTATTTCAAGTGCATTTTTACTTTCGCGTGACCAGCCCGTACGCATTTTTAATGTTACTGGAATCGATACCGAGTCAACTACTGCAGAAAGAATCGAACGAACCAACTTTGAGTCTTTAAGCAGGGCTGAACCCGCATCGACTTTGCAAACTTTCTTAGCTGGACAGCCCATATTGATATCAATAATTTGAGCGCCATGATCGACATTGTATTGAGCCGCATCTGCCATCATTTGAGGAATGCCGCCTGCAATTTGAACGATGATGGGTCCTGGTTCTCCTTGGTGATCCATTCTTAATTGCGTTTTACGGCTATCTCTTAAATCAGGTCTACTAGTAATCATTTCGGATACGGTCATACCTGCACCCAACGATCGACAAAGCTGTCGAAAGGGTCTGTCAGTCACGCCAGCCATGGGTGCTAGCACTAGAGGATTAGTAAATTGATAGGGTCCAATACTAAATGGCATAAAAGTTAAGTGAGATTTATGGAGAAAAGACTATAGCTGACAATGGTAAATTCAACCAGCAGCACAAAAAAATATTGTTACGGATCATTCGGTTACTGAGTTACGATCATATGATCAATGAAACTACAGAGTCAGCTATCAGGTTCTTATACTGTTAATGAAATAGACTTTTATCCTACTCCATAGATGCTGTTAATTTTTAAAACTAATGATGTGACTTAACCTTAGGATAAATTAGGGTTGAAATAATAGCCATTTAATATTTGATTCAAGTTAAAGCATTCTTGGGCATTGTTTTTAATTTTTTGACGAAGATGGGCCACATTCTAGAAAAATACGATTTTCACAAGTATCACAAATACGCTTGTCTAACCGAGCAAATATAGAAGTAATGGCTTCATCTTTAGAATCAAAAATATTGGCAGGATTAAGCTCATTAATATAACCACCCCGATTAATGACTTTCTTTGCGCTTTCTTTCAGTTGATAAATATACAAATCACCACCAATGTCTTTTCTAGCATTAGCTTCATTAACAAGCAGTTCCGCACCTGCTACATCCACCTGATTGACACCTTGCGTTAAGAGAAACAGGTGCTTTTGTTCTGGATAATGTTCTCGATAGCGTCGGAATAATTCGCCTACATGAGACACTGATCCAAAATAAAGAGAGTCATCGAGTTGCAGTATTTTCATTTGAGGACATTCAAGAAAGCTGTTACCACCCTTAAACTTACGTTTAAAGTTTTCTGGGTCAGGTGCTCTTGGTTCTAATTTGGGTTTTGATGTTTTACGCAAGAAAAACATTAGTGATAAAACGACACCCAACAAAATGGCAAATTCTAGTTCTAGGAACAGTGTGCTAAAAAAGGTTACACATAATACCAGTGCCTCATTTTTATCAGCTCGTAATATTTTTCCAATTTGTGAAAAGTTAATTAAGCGCCAGGCGACAAGAAACAATAAACCGGCAACCGCTGCTTTGGGTAAGTAAGAAGTTAGCGGTGCTACTAAAAGAACCAAACCGATTAACAGAACACCTGCAGACGCAGCAGCAAGTGGTGAACGTGCGCCCGCATCGTAATTAGCACCACTTCGATTAAACGAACCAGTGGCAACATAAGCTGAGAAAAAGCTGCCAAATATATTAGATAAGCCTTGGCCAATAAACTCCTGATTGCCTTCAATTGGTTGTCCTGATTTAATTGATATTGATCGTGCAATTGAAACGGCCTCAGTTAAAGCAAACAGGGTCATAGCAATGGCAAGAGGTGCCAGATCTCTTAAAACATCGAATGAAAATCGAGGGCTTGAAAGCGGCGGAAGTTGTTGAGGTAAGGCACCTACCATTTGAATACCCGTCATTTCATTGCTTAAAAAAGTATTAAACAATACCGCTGTAACGCTCCCCACTAGCAATGCCAAAATCATACCCGGAAACCTCGGGTTGATTTTGTGGGCAATCATGCCAACAATTAATGTTGTCAAGGCCACGAGCATGACAAGCGGGTGAAAAGATGTCCAATTATCCCAAAGATAATTAACCGTTTGGTAAAAATGATCACTTTCTGGGATGTCTATACCAAGAAATGTTTTCGCTTGTTTGGCGGCTATTAAACAGGCCGCACCCGCCGTGAAACCGACGATGACTGAGTGTGAAATAAAGTTAACCAGAGCGCCAAGTCGGACGAATCCCATTGCCAATTGAATTATACCGACCATAAAGGCCAGTGTAATAGCGAGTGAAATATATTCTGCACTGCCGGGTAACGCTATCGTGCTTAATGACGAGAACATTACAATAGAAGCTGCGGTAGTAGGGCCTGAAACTAGATGCCAAGAGGAGCCAAAAAGTGCGGCAATAATGGCGGGCACCATACTTGTATAGAGGCCATACTCTGGTGGCATACCTGCAATAGCGGCGAAAGCGACCCCTTGAGGAAGCACAATGGCTGCCCCCGTTAATCCAGCAATCAGATCAGACTTTACGGTATCTTTGGTAAGGTTTCGACCCCA
The DNA here is from genome assembly GCA_913061315.1 of uncultured Gammaproteobacteria bacterium. Lineage (GTDB taxonomy): Bacteria > Pseudomonadota > Gammaproteobacteria. The sequence goes on from CAJXUC010000066.1 coordinate 3,387, forward strand.
GCGCAAAAAAGGAAAAATACGATGTAATCGCCTCTGGAATGTCATGCCTTTTTATCACCAAAAAAAAATTATTGCTCAGAACCTGCTGGTCGAGCGTGTAATGTCCATTAAATGCAGTCAACTGCTGAGGCTGATAATGCTGGATTTCAAAACAGATAAACATCTGATCAGGACGAGGGCTAATATAACGGTTGTTAAGCTGCTATGTAACACTTAATTTCAATACAGGTATTAATGTGGTTTATGCTAAAAGGGAGTTTTAGTTGATATAAACTCAAATTCATAGGTGAGTGCTTCCGTGCCCGGATCGAGGACCTCGAGCCGAAACTGAATTGGTTCGTTGCTTTTCAGTGCAGATATCTGACGGTTAGAGTGAAGGTATTCCTCAGACACGAACTGTCGGTTAGCAATTAAATTGCCCTGAATGTCAAAAAGGCTGACCAGAAGCTTGGGTGGTTTTTGAGGGAATGGCGCTTCATTTACAAAAGACCCCGTCATCATCAGGGCATTAAGTTTTACAGGATGGGTAAAAACATTACGGTCGAGTAATTTAATTTGATGACTACTTGAAAATAGTGAATTGGCACAGGGTACAAATCGGCAAAGGGTTAAAATTTTTTGCTGGTATTGAGCGCTCCCAATGAGTTCGTAACGTTGATAGTAGAAGGCCTGAGTCGTTGTCATCACAAGCAATAACAAAATCCCTATCAACCATAGCAACGGATAAAAGAATGCAAAAGAATTTTTTTCTTCTCCATACATTGCTTCATGGAGGCTGAGTTCACTCGACGGTGACAGAACTTCTTGCGGAGAAGTTGACTGATATTGATTTTTTTCAGTAGTACTATCAGCACAAGTCTTCAAGGACGAAAGGGCATTAAATACTTCACCACACTCACCACATCTGACTTTGCCAACAGCCATGTTAAGTTGCTCATCAGTGATGTGATAACGGGCATTGCACCGTTGGCAACTGGTTTCCATAATGTCGCCAAACTGAGCGCTCTTAAACATTACTATTTGTGTCCGATCTCCTAGTGCCAGATACTCGAATCCAATCCTCTTTTATACAGATCGGATCGAGATCAAAAAAGGGGAGGTACGCCTTTTTGATATCATTCGCTTGAGTTTGCAAGATGCCAGACAATAGAATTTGGCCCTCTGACTTAACCAGTTCAGCGAACTTAGGGGCAAATCCCACCAGAGGACCAGACAAAATGTTGGCCATTAATAAGTCAACTGGTTCTGATTTGAAGTCTTCCGGTAGGGTAATATTGAGTAAAGCAGGATCAATATTATTACGGCTTGCATTTTCTCGGCTTGCGGCTAGTGCTTGTGGATCAATATCAACTGAATGTAATTCACCTGCACCTAATTTGAAGGCAGCAATAGCCAGTATTCCAGAACCACATCCATAATCGATAACGGATTGATTCTGAATGTCATGCTCGCCCAGCCAGCTTAAACAAAGAGCCGTGGTTGCATGTCCACCGGTGCCAAAAGCCAGGCCCGGATCTAATTGGATATTAACCGCTGACGGATCGGGTGGTTCATGCCAACTGGGTACAATCCAAAGTTTTTCAGCGCATTGAATCGGTTTAAAATACTTTAAGTGTACTCGGCTCCAATCTTGGTCATCGACAACAGTCTTTTTAGCGGTATGAATTTGATGTTCTGGTAGGCGTTCAATTAAACCGTCATAAAGCGCCTCGAGTGATTGCTTTTGGGTAAACAACCCGGTAACAATAGAATGTTGCCAAATAGGCGTATCACCCGGTAACGGTTCGTATAGCGGCTCGTCTTTTGCATCGCTGAGGGTAATTGCAACGGCACCAAGCTCAAGCAAGCTATCTTCAGTTTGCTCAAGTTCGGCTGCGCTGGATTGAACACTAAGTTGCCACCAAGCCATATTAAAAGTCCTGTTTAATCTAAGCCTAATTTCTTTTCAAGATAATGAATGTTGGTACCACCAACCGCAAAATTTGCATCACTCAAGATTTCTTTTTGTAAATCAATATTAGTGTTAATGCCTTCGATTACAATTTCGGACAGTGCGCCATTCATGCGGGCAATAGCAGATTCACGCGTATTTCCCCAGGTAATGAGTTTGCCAATCATTGAATCGTAATAAGGCGGTACGGTATAACCATTATAGATATGAGAATCCATGCGCACCCCCGCACCCCCAGGCGCATGATACAAAGTAATTTTGCCAGGGGACGGACGAAATGTTTTAGAGTCTTCAGCATTGATTCGACATTCAATCGCATGACCTTTAATCTGAATGTCGTCCTGGGTGTAACGTAAGGTTTTGCCGGAGGCGACTAAAATCTGTTCTTTTATTATATCAACGCCTGTAATCATTTCAGTCACGCAATGCTCAACTTGAACACGGGTATTCATTTCTATAAAATAAAACTCGTCATTTTCGTAAAGGAACTCGAAAGTGCCCGCACCTTCGTAGCCCATTTGGGTACAGGCTGTGGCACAACGCTCACCAATTCTCTTGCGTTGTTCTGGCGTAATTCCCGGAGCGGGTGCTTCTTCAACTACTTTTTGGTGTTTGCGTTGCATCGAACAATCACGCTCACCTAGATGTATAGCGTTACCATGAGAGTCAGCCATAACTTGAATTTCAACATGTCTAGGAGAGCCTAAGAACTTCTCCATATAAACGATGTCATTGTTAAATGCGGCGCCCGCTTCTGACTTAGTTAATTCGATCGAACTGAGCAGACTTTCTTCTTCATGCACAACGCGCATGCCTCGACCACCACCACCGCCAGCTGCCTTAATAATAACGGGGTAACCAATTCTTCGACCATGTTCAAGGCTTGCCCTGGTATCTTCAGTGAGTGGTCCATCTGAACCTGGAACAGTAGGAACACCGGCTGCCTTCATCGCTTTAATAGCGGCAACCTTGTCACCCATAACACGAATTGATGCTGAACTTGGACCAATAAATTTGAATCCACTTGATTCAACCTGTTCTGCAAATTCTGCGTTTTCGGACAGAAAACCATAACCCGGATGAATGGCAGAAGCATTGGTCAACTCGGCGGCACAAATGATAGCTGGAATATTAAGGTAGCTCTGAAGTGACGATGGCGGTCCAATGCAAACTGATTCATCAGCCAGCCGAACATGCTTAAGATCACGGTCAGCAGTGGAGTGAACAGCAACGGTCTTAATACCCATTTCACGACAGGCCCGAAGAATTCGAAGTGCAATTTCACCTCGATTGGCAATGACGATTTTTTCTATCATGTCAGCAGTTACTCAATGATGAATAAGACTTGATCAAACTCAACTGGGCTTGCGTTTTCAACCACAATTGAACGGATAGTGCCTGACTTGTCAGCCTCGATTTGATTCATCATTTTCATCGCTTCGATAATACAAAGAGTATCCCCCACTTTGACTGTTTGACCTTCTTTGACAAACGGACCTGATGTTGGCGATGCCGACGCATAAAAAGTCCCCACCATTGGAGATTTAATCTGTTGACTGCTCATATCTGGTGCTGCGGGTGCTGCAACTAATGCTGCTGGTGCTGCGACGGGCGCAGCTGCCATTGCTGGCGCGGCCATTTGCATAACCGGCGCTGCAGCAGAATAGCGGCTAATGCGCACTGATTCTTCGCCTTCTTTTATTTCAAGCTCTGCAATTCCAGACTCCTCAAGCAGTTCGATTAATTTTTTTACTTTACGAATATCCATGATTGATTTCCCTAATTGTTTTCTTTTATTGGTCTTTTTTATTGATTTATTTGGTGACTGTCGGTTCACAATGAATAATTGCCGCTTCTAGTGCTAGCACATAACTGTTTTTACCAAATCCGCAAATGACACCCAGCGCAATATCAGACAAGTAAGAGTGAGCTCTAAATTCTTCACGGGCATGAACATTTGACAGGTGTGTTTCAATGAATGGAATTCGAGTCGCTAAAAAAGCATCTCGAATAGCAATACTAGTGTGCGTGTAAGCGGCAGGGTTAATAATGATCAAATCAATTTGACTGCTGACAGCCTGCTGAATGCAACTGACAATCTCACCTTCTACGTTAGATTGAAACGATTCTAATTGGGCATTATTTTTTTTGGCTAATTTGGTTAATGTTTGATTAATACTGTCAAGGGTGTCGGAACCGTAAGTCTCAGGTTCTCGGCTGCCAAGCATATTTATATTTGGGCCATGTATGACCAATATTTTTAACATAGTTTAGTTGATACACGCCGAAACGTTCACTTTAGTTAAGATGTTGCGATTTTCACATAGGCGGTATATAGAGTCCAGTTATAGTGTGTTATTTACCTATTTAGCGAAGTTGTCGACAATGTTTGAGTTGGCTGAGTTTATTTCAGCGACTTGTTTCAGCCGTCGGCTTTCAATAATGGCAATAGTTCTGTTCGCAACTGATTTAAAGTGATTTTGCCAGTGTGCGTGTAATGGATTTCCCTTTGTTGATTAATAATGGCAGTAAATGGCAAGCTGCCAGTTTTATTAGTAAAGGCTGCGTTATACATCGGTATTTTGTTGCCCGCCAAAAAGGAAGGGTAGTTCATGCCATATTCTAGCTCAAAGCTACGAACATTCTCCTCACTATCTAGCGCTAGCCCCATAACCTGAACTTGACCTTCAAATTCATTTTGCAATGCAATTAATGCTGGGATTTCGTCACGGCAGGGCGCGCACCACGGTGCCCAGAAGTTCACAATCAAAATGGGTTGCTGCCAGTTTCCAATGAGTTTTTGATTCCCGTCTAAGTCAGTTAAGGGGATTGCTTTAATTGACAATTTAGCGGGATTAACATCAGACCTTGATTGCACCGCAGTAATGGCAGTTTCTGGCGCTGAGAAGAAATTAAACAAACTAACGCCAGCTAATAAAGACACAAGGCTAACAAACACTAAAATCACTGTATTTTTATTCATAGTTAATAGTCACAAGGTATTAGGATGTTAGGGGTCTAGCTGACAAGTGCCTTTTCATTCAAAAGTTGACTCTACATGAGCAGCAAAGTCTTCTCCAGACATTTCACCCACCACTCGGCGATTGCGTATTTCAAGACCCTTTTGATCAAAAAACAGTATGGCGGGTGGACCATAAATGCCGAGTGAATTCATTAGGGCCGAATCGATTGTATCGTTGGCCGTTACATCGGCTTGAAGTACATTGACTTGATTCAATGATGTCAATACATCAGGGTGTGTAAAGGCATCTTTCTCCATTACCTTGCAAGAGACACACCAGTCAGCATAAAAGTCGAGCATGGTCTTTTTGTTTTCAGCCATCGAGTCTCTTAAAGCTTTTTTTAAGTCCTTTGAACTTTTAATGAGTTTAAAATTAATATGATTAGTTTGATTAGATAATTTACCCGAAATCATACCGTTGGCAATACCCTTTAGAGGTTGTACTAAGTCTTTGCTACCCGAGACTGCGCCGATCAGATGAGCTGCGCCGTAAAGCAATAAGATGATTCCAAAGGCTTTACATAATTTGCGCCAGCCGCTGGCTGACTGCGTTAGCTTTTCCAGTGCACCCATGTAGATGGCAGAACTAATGGTTAGAATGGCAATGAGCGCCATAGTGGCTGAAGTCGGTAGGATTCTCTCAAGTAACCAAATTGCCATACCCAACATAACAACACCAAACACTGACTTAACAGTATTCATCCAAACACCGGCACGGGGCAGGATTTTACCGGCCGAAGTGCCAATCAATAATAAAGGTGTACCCATACCAATACCCAATGCAAACAGAGCCAGTCCTCCTAACTGCCAATCTTGCGTTTGGGATATAAACAATAACGCACCAACCAGCGGCGCGGTAATGCAGGGGCCAACAATAATGGCTGAAAAAAAGCCCATCAACCCCACACTGACTAATGAACCACCCGCTTGATTGCTACTGAACGAAGTAAGGCGACTCTGAATTGCATGGGGCATCTGAAGGTCGTAAAAGCCGAACATAGAGAGCGCCAGCAATACAAATATGGCAGCAAAAATACTGAGAATAATGGGGTCCTGAAACCAAATTTGGATACTATACTCAGCCCCGTAAAAGCCAACAATGGCTCCAACTAAAGCATAGGTAGCGGCCATAGAGAGAACATAAACCAGAGATAGAGTAAAGGCACTTCGCGTGCTGACCTTGTCACCCTGACCAGCAATAATGCTTGATAAAATTGGAATCATGGGAAACACACAGGGTGTAAAAGTCAGTCCAATACCGGCCAGAAAGAATAACCACACTACGATGAAAATGCTTTTATCTTGAAGCAATAGCTGCGCGTATTGGTCTTGCTCCGACTGAGATACCAGTGGAACTGAAGCAATGTTGGCATTGAATTGCAGTGCTTCGAGGGGTTGGTCTGAAATAGTCACCGCATTGCCATTGACCTTGAGGTATTTGGTGATAGGGGGGTAGCAAATACGATCTTCAATGCAGCCCTGATAGCTATAAGCTAAGGTGTAAATTCCGGAGGCATTGGCTGTGGAAGATATTGGAACAGATAGTTTTAAACGATCGTGATAGACCTCGGTTAAACCGAAGAATTCATCACTCTTTTGATCACCAACAGGCTTGGTTAAGGGGCCGGTCGAGTGACCATTGCCACTGACCCACTTTACATTAACGCTGTCTCGATACAGGTAGGCGGTTGGTATTATGGTGATAAGGGTTTCGATGTGACCATTCGAAGCTAGCTTTGCGGATAGATTGAACGCTTGATCAAAATGTGGAATTTCATCGTCATTGTTAAAACTGTTGAGTCCATCCAATGATTGGTGCCCTGATAAGGCGTTTTTATTCGACGTTAAACCGGAAGAAAAGGTATTACTTTGTTGTAGTACTTGAGGGATGTCACTTGAAAGCAAGCTTTGCAATGCTGACGTATTTTCGGCTATATCAGGTTGACTGGTTTTGGCATTCACCGATGCAACCGAGTAAGGCATAGCTTGGATGATTTGGTTAGAGCCAATTGATACAACCAAAAGTTGATCAAGTGGTGGATAGCAAACGCCAATATCTGCGCAACCCTGTCCCGTTGCTTTTACTCTGAGCGTGTTAAGCGATAAATCATTGACGAGACCGTCACTGAGGCCGTCAATAAGGAAGGGCAGTTCGATCCTCAGGCTATCGCGATAGGTTTCGACTTCTCCAAAAAATTCATCTTGTTTAACTTTACCGTTGGGGATGATTGGATTAGCAAAGTTAGCGCTCTCAGTTTCAATGTCGAACTTAAAACGTTTGCGATACATATAGTATCCAGGCGCAATGTCATATTCAGCAATCAGGCTGTTGCCCTCTATCTTGGCCGTTAACTGAAAGGCCTGCTCAGGTCGCAACAGTTCATCTACTTCTATAGCTGACGCGATAAAAGGCAAGGTGATCAATAGGATCGCCAAGCCGAATATAATCGGTCTTTGTTTGAAGGTCTTTAAAGCAGTCATTTTATTCGTATATTTTAGTCTAAGTTAAAACGTATTAAGTGAAATAGGCAGGCTCAACATGAATGCAATTAGCAGTTCCGATCTAACAATGCCTGAGCCACATAGTTATAGAGTGCATTTAAGTCAAAATGTTTAGATTTATTTTCAGTTTAATTAGCATTGAAGCCTTTAGCCAATGGTGTTGTTAGTTAAAAAACTATTGAAAGGGTTGAAAGCAATCATACATATGGTTTATAAATGCATTATCAATCGATCGATAGGGTGTATATTAATTGATGTACATTCTATACGTATAGCGATTTACATTGAACGCCTGTTATCCACTGCTAATCTTTAATCTGGCTGTAATAGGCCGATAGCTGAGAGATGAGAATTTTATGTTTCCCGTGATCACTGCATTATTTTTACTGATTCCTATTGTAGAGATATTTTTGCTTATTCAGGTTGGTGGCATGATTGGCGCCCCCTGGACTATTTTACTAGTAGTACTCACCGCTGTTATTGGTGTCAAGCTACTAAAAATGCAGGGCGTGTCGACCTTGACACGGGCGCAGAAAAAAATGCAAACAGGGCAAATGCCAGCCCAGGAAATGCTGGAAGGAATGGGCTTGGTCGTAGCGGGTGCCTTTTTACTTACCCCCGGATTTTTTACTGACACGGTTGGTTTTTTATTGTTGCTGCCACCCACAAGAGCCTGGCTAGTGAGTAAACTTGTGAAGTCCTTTATGGCTTCGGGACGATTTGCACCAACGTCGTTTAGTTCGAGTACGCCATTCAACTCGGACTTAAACGCGCCGATTGATTCAGCCGCGCCAAAGTCCACCAAAGATGCCAATATCATAGATGGTGTGAACTATACTCGCGAAGATTAATTACCTGTCAGATCCAAAATAAGCTTATACGACAAACGGGGAGTTATTTTTAAACCTTCTTATTGAAACTTTTTGCTTGTTGATTACAACTTTGTCCGGCAGAGGCCGCTGATACGTTTTAAATAAGACTTAAATATATATATTTTAATAAGTTACTTGAAACTAGACATTTTATCCCCCATATCGCTTGACTACGAAAGACTGTTGGATATTATTAGCACCCGTTTGTTGAGAGTGCTAACTCACAGTAAATTCTAACCGGCTGGCTGATTGGCTAGACGGGTAATTTAAACCATAAATAATTTAGGAGAATAGCAATATGAATATTCGTCCCTTGCATGATCGTCTGGTCGTCAGACGTAAGGAAGAAGAACGCACTACAGCTGGTGGTATCGTCATTCCTGATTCAGCAACAGAAAAGCCAAGCACTGGTGAAGTAATTGCTGCCGGTAAAGGCAAAATTACAGATTCTGGCGAAGTTCGCGCATTAGATGTAAAAGTTGGTGATGTTGTTTACTTCGGAAAGTATTCCGGTACCGAACTTAAAGTAGACGGCGAAGAACTACTAATCATGCGCGAAGATGACATCATCGCGGTTGTTGAATAATTTATACACTACGAGGTTAATTCACTATGAGTGCAAAAGAAGTAAAATTTGGCGATGACGCGCGTTCGCGTATGGTCAACGGCGTTAACATTCTTGCTAACGCAGTAAAGGTAACACTAGGTCCTAAAGGCCGAAACGTTGTACTAGATAAGAGCTTTGGTGCTCCAACTGTTACAAAAGATGGTGTTTCAGTAGCGAAAGAAATCGAACTAGAAGACAAGTTCGAAAACATGGGCGCACAAATGGTTAAGGAAGCTGTCTCTTATACACATCTCCGAGCCCACGAGACGCTACGCTATCTCGT
>CAJXUC010000067.1 GCA_913061315.1 uncultured Gammaproteobacteria bacterium
GTAAGGAGTCGTCGGCAGCGTCAGATGTGTATAAGAGACAGATATTATTAGACTAATTTTTTTAAAGTGAGCGTGAGTTTTGCCATCGTGAGATGATTTAAGCTGTCTCTTCATTTTGTTGAAGGAAAGTTACACTTTTTGTTTGTATGAATAGCTCAATAGCAAGCAGTTGTCATTCAATAATGTAAGTACAATCAACCACTCGATGCCCGTTACTTAGTTTCTATCTCATTCAGAATGTCTTAGATTAAAGGTTTTTTGTTCCGCTAAGGATGCTGATTGAATACCGATAACGCAGCACCAGAATCGAGCAATGTTCTTACGATATCCGCAGCCTCACTTAGGCTACTATGATTCAGATTACTGAGCATAATAGCGCCACTATAAATTAGACTATCGCGTGTTTCTCCTGGTTCACCCGAGAGCGCTCTGAGGCCTAAATCTACAGCGCAGTTTGCTAGTTGATCCAATTTTTTTTCATTATTAGAGTTTTCGATATCCACTAAATGTGGAGGTAAAGGCACATTTCTATTACGTTGTGACAAACCAATAGAAGCTGGATCTAATAAGTTTTGATGAGCTTCTTTGAAGTCTTCATAGCTAAAATAACGCCCTTGCTGCTTTAGTGATGGGACAACTCCACCCTCGACACCTCGAATCAAAAGCATGTTGTCAAACGCTGCATGCCGGGCCAAATCAGAATAAATTGCAGGGTAAGCTTTATGCACATAGCCACTCATCATATGAGTTTTGCCCCTGGCTCGAAGCGGTTGTGCCAGTGCTTCAACTGTCGTCAAAACTTGGCGTTTTACCATGCGCTGACGTAATAAAGTTAGCTTATGCAAGGCAGGACAATAGACGGCTTGATCAAGGTAAGACCAACCGATATCTTTGTTCTCTAAATTGAACTTAACATCATGGATTGGTAATAAAACTGACTTTCCCGCTGCCTTTAATATCCGGTGTGATGTTACGCCATACTTTGGCGCAACGTGCTCTAGGCCATGCGATACACAAGGGTAACCTGCAGCAGCAAAAATAGCGGGTAAAAAAGGAGAGGAGGGTACCCCTCTAATATATCCATTATAAGGGTCTGAAAGGTCAATTAGATAGTCGATGTCTACTAACAGTTGACTGGTGGGGTTAGCTTGTATCGTGGAGTTTCTTATCGCTTGGAGTACGCCTCTATTCTCCTCGTTGGTTTCACGCTTCATTCGCAAGGCAATGAAGAAAATAGCTGTTTGAACAGGATCTGCGTGACCGTCCAGAATGAAAGTCATCGACTCTAAAGTTTCTTCAAAAGATAAATTTTTGCTGAACTCGGGTCCCGTAGCAACTTTTTTAATGGCATTGTGAAGTGGGTTATTCGACATAAGTTACTTTTTTAGTCAGATAGTAGTGCATTATATTAGACTTTTGTCTCATTTAGGTAAGACTATCTGGTCTAGGTATTTAAGCTGCAACATTTGATATTGTTGATGTGGAAAACAATTTCAAAGTAGTAGCTTTCATGCATCGAAACCGAGCATAATTGTCCTATTTAATTCTTAGATACAGTTGTTAATAAACAATGAAACTCCTACCTATCTTTTTAAACTTGCGCCATAAAAAATGTCTTGTAGTTGGAGCCGGCAGCATCGCTACACGAAAAATAGGTCTGCTACTAAAGGTGGGTGCTGACGTTACTGTTGTTGCTAACGAGATAGGATTAGAAGTATCTGAATTAGAACAGCAGGGTGCTATTCGTTGCCTACACAAATATTATGATCCCATTGATTTGAGGGACGTTAAATTAGTGATTGCTGCGACCAACAATGCAGAACTAAATGCTGACATTTCAGTTACGGCACAATCTAAAAATATTCTAGTGAACGTAGTCGACAATCCGGAATTATGTAGTTTTTTAATGCCATCAATCATTGATCGAAACCCCATTCAGATTGCTATTTCTACTGGTGGAGCGTCACCGGTTCTTGCCCGTCTCATTCGTTCAAAACTTGAAGCAAGCATTCCATCTACCTATGGCGAATTGGCTAATCTAGTCGACCACTATCGAATGAAGGTAAAAGAAGCGTTCGCTAATGTTGACTTACGCCGACGTTTTTGGGAGTCGGTACTTGAAGGCCCCGTAGCAGAATTTGCATTGTCAGGTAGAATGGATGATGCCGAAACTATGCTGGAGAAGTTAATTCAAACAGCAGATCCTGATCCCGCCTACAAAGGTGAGGTTTATCTGGTTGGAGCCGGTCCGGGTGATCCAGACTTGTTGACTTTTAAGGCTCTCAGGCTGATGCAAAAGTGTGATGTTGTGGTTTATGACCGACTGGTATCTGAGCCAATAATGGCACTAGTAAGGCGAGATGCCGAAAAAATTTATGCCGGTAAGGCCAGTTCGAATCACAGTATCTCTCAAGAAAACATTAATCAACTATTAGTGAGACTAGCGAAACAGGGCAAACGAGTGTTGCGCTTGAAAGGCGGTGATCCTTTTGTTTTTGGTCGAGGTGGTGAAGAAATTGGCGAACTCATTGGTGAAGGTATTGAATTTCAGGTTGTACCAGGTATAACGGCCGCCTCTGGATGTTCGACCTATGCCGGCATACCACTTACCCATAGAGACCATTCTCAAGCGTGTATATTTGTAACGGGTCACCGTAAAGAAAACAGTGAAGATTTAAATTGGGGTATGTTGAGCCACGCCAATCAAACGGTAGTTTTCTATATGGGGTTAGACAATGTCCAACGGATTTGTGATGCGTTAAAAGCTCATGGAAGGTGTGACAGAACGCCCGCAGCCTTAATAGAAAAAGGCACAACACCAGATCAACGCGTGTTGGTTGGCGATTTAAATACGCTTCCTGAGCTTGTGAAAAATAATGAAGTCCGAGCGCCAACTTTGATAATTGTTGGAGAAGTCGTCAGTTTACACAACCAGTTGAACTGGTTTAAGACGGGTGAAAAAATCCTTTAAAAGGCAGAAATTTAACAATCCGACTATCAAAACCGCGTACTAAAAAGACCATATCAATATTGATAACGACAAGTTTATTCAAACTAAATCTAAGGTAAATGTTGTATTACCCGTTTGATTAGGCCCAAAATTACCCGCCTGATGAACAGGCGGGAAGGTCGTTTTTAAAATCAAAATTGTTCATAATAAAATTTAATGACTTAAACTAAATCATTTTTAAGGCAGTTTCGGGTATCACCTTCAACCTGATATTCGTAAGTGTAAACTGGATGTTGTACGCCAATGACCCAAGAAGCTCCCGCTTTAATAGAATCTGCCATCCCATCATTCATTTCAAAGCGCATAAAGTGAACTGCTGAGGTTTTAGTCGCATTAGATCTTTCAAGATCTTCATCAGCTATGGACCAGACTTTATCGAAGCCTTCAATTTTCATCCAAACCAAATCTTCTATGCCTATCATTTTCTCTAATTGTGCCGCTCGTATAACAGCATCAGTATATTCGATCATAAAAGTTGCTTTGAAATTCCGCCCAGATGGCAACATCGGATTATAGGCCTCGAGTTCATCGTTAATACCATCCGCTTCAAAAACTTTTTCAATACGTAAGATTTCTTGAATTTGATAAAGTAAAGTTTGACGATCTTCAAAGTACAAAGTTGCATTGGGACCCAGTGCGACCTGGCGACTCTTTTTGTGTTGCAACACTTGTTGGCGAAAAGTAGGCCTCTCATCGGCATATTGTTCAAGGCTCATTAAATCTTTTCTTGTGATTTCAGTTGCTTGGTTCATATCTAAATTCCGTAAGCTTGTTTTAGCAGGGATATCGGGTGGACGGTCTCACTGCCATCATTGAGTCCTGCAGAAATATGATGTCCTGCCATGGGACAGTCGCTGGTATAAAATTCTGCAGCGGCTTTTTTAACTCGATTAACGACTGGTTTTAATATTTTCATCGAATCTTGATGAAACTCCTCTTTAATCGCATAGGTGCCGTCATGACCAGAGCATCGTTCAATTGTATCGATGACTGTACCGGGAACCAATGACAAAACATCCCGTGTTTTCATGCCGATGCGTTGGACGCGTTGATGGCAAGCAACGTGGTAACTGATGGTTCCTAAGTGGTTTTTAAAATCAGTGTTGAGTAACCCTGCTTTATTACGCAGCATTAAATATTCAAAAGGATCAAAGAAAGCTTGCTGCACCTTAATGACGCTTTCGTCTTCTGGATACATTAAAGGTAACTCTTGTTTAAACTGTAATGTGCAAGAAGGTACTGGAGATATAATGTCCCAGCCTTCATCAACTAACTTAGCCATAATCTCAATATTATGTTCTTTTAAAACATCAACAGAATCAAGATCACCCAGTTCTAATTTGGGCATACCGCAACAAACAGTGTTAGGCACTATCATGGTTGGAATATTGTTATGTTCGAATACAGCCATCAAATCTTCACCTAAATGAGGCTCATTGTACTCACCGTAGCAAGTGCCAAATATTGCAATTTTGCCATTAGTCTTATTTGTGGCAGTCACCTGAGTCAGATCAGCTTTGTGATGATGGGTACGTTTACTGAGAGTATCGCTATGATATTCAGGCAATCTTGCGTCTGCATGTATGCCTATTGCAGTTTCTAGTAATGCTCGAGTTTGCTCGTTTCGATTCACTGCGTTAACAATATTTACAACAATAGGAATACTGGCCAACTTACCAATCTTATCGGTAGAGGTAATGACTTTATCGCGAAGTTTCGTTCGACCTTTTTTGAAGCCAAGAGCTTTAGCTCGCAGCATTAAATGTGGGAAATCAACATCCCATTCATGTGGCGGAACATAAGGGCATTTAGTTAAATAGCACAGATCACAAAGGTAGCATTGGTCGACTACTTCCCAATAATCTTTCCTTTTAATACCATCAACTTCCAATGTGGGTGATTCGTCAACCAAATCAAATAGTGTTGGGAATGACTGACATAAACTCACACAACGACGGCAACCATGGCATATGTCAAACACACGTTCCATTTCATCAAAAATTTTTGTTTCATCGTAAAAGTCAGGATTTTTTTGACCTAAAGGGTGACGAGTCGGGGCTTGCAGACTGCCTTCACGTGATACAGATGACATAATTTAATCCAATTTATAGCCAATCTAATTCATGGAAAGAAAAAGCTGCAGTGATAACTGATATCACCACAGCTTTTGATGTGCCTAGAACTAGGCGTCGAGAGTATCGAGTGCCTTTTGGAAACGGTTGGCGTGTGAACGCTCCGCTTTTGCTAAGGTTTCAAACCAGTCAGCAATTTCATCAAAGCCTTCTTCACGGGCTGATTTCGCCATTCCTGGATACATATCAGTATATTCATGAGTCTCACCAGCGATTGCTGATTTCAGGTTGTTTTCAGTGCTACCAATAGGAAGTCCAGTTGCAGGATCACCGACTTCTTCAAGGTACTCTAAATGCCCATGTGCATGGCCAGTTTCGCCTTCTGCTGTTGAACGAAATACCGCCGATACGTCATTGAAACCTTCAACGTCAGCTTTGGCAGCGAAATAAAGGTAACGACGATTTGCTTGTGATTCACCTGCAAATGCGTCTTTTAGGTTTTGTTCTGTTTTAGATCCTTTTAAGGACATGATGCCTCCAGTAAGTTTATCTTAATTGAAATAAATTAATTATTATCCCCAACGTATTATGTATTAATAAAGCTACAAATATAGTAAATTTTGTTTATCTGATTAATAGCTAATGTCTATAACTGGATTTTTGTTCTGGTCTATTGAAATATCGACATGATAGTGGGCATTATTCTTAGGGGGCCCATAAAAACCATGTTAGTTGGGGCTAAAGCCTTGGGTGGGTTGGAGCATAAAAAATTCTGCCTTGTTTCCATGCAAAGTGCTCTGATTGATTCTCTGTTAGGACGTGGTGATATTTATTTCGATTTGCTTTAGTTTCGAAGTAGATAATCAGCTAGCTTCATTTATCATAAAAGGCAGGGCTATCAGTTGATCTAATGATTTTCCAGTATTACATTTGATATGTCATAATGACCTAGCCAACCTATATGAATTGGTAGATTAAATAACGCTTAGTTTCCTAATTGTGAGCATTTGAAAAGTATACTAGATATAATTTTTATCTATTGTGAAATTAAAAATGAAATATAATGTGAAGTGTTACATAAAACTCTTAAATAACTGACTTTAAAGAATAAATTATATATGAAAAATTATGCCGTTTACGCAATTGGTAATGCATTGGTTGATATTGAGTATCATACTAGCCCTGAAAAACTATTGGAGTTGTCCATTGAAAAAGGTGTAATGACTTTGATTGACGAGCCAAAGCAAAACGATTTAATGAAACAATTAGGTGATTCTCATGAGAGTATGGCTTGCGGTGGCTCTGCTGCTAATACCATTATTGGACTAGCTCATTTCGGGGCTAATGTGCATTATGATTGTCATGTGGCTAATGACACGAGTGGTCAGTTTTTCGCTCGTGATTTACATGTCAGCAAGGTCGATTCTAATCTTAAACTGGATGATAGCTATAGTGGTGTCACAGGTAAGTGCTTAGTTTTTGTTACACCAGATGCTGATCGTACTATGAATACATTTTTAGGGGCTAGTATTGAATTAAATAGTACGAATGTTGACGAGAATGCCATACAGAATGCCGACTACGTTTATTTAGAGGGTTACTTAGTAACATCTGAAGGCACCATGCAGGCAGCAATAAAAGCCAGTCAATTGGGCAAGCGTCATCAAAAGAAAATAGCAATTACTTTGTCTGATCCTAATATGGTGACTTTTTTTAGAGACGGCATGTTGGAAATGATTGGCGAGGGAGTTGACTTGCTCTTTGCCAACGAAGAGGAGGCTTGTGGTCTTGCCCAAACCCAAGATTTACAAGAAGCAATATCATTTATTAAAGGGCATGCGCGTACCTTTGCTATTACTCGTGGGAAGCAAGGAGCCATTGTATTTGATGGTAAGAACCTGATTGAAATTTCTGGCCATACCGTGAATGCAATAGACACTCTGGGTGCTGGTGACCTGTTTGCAGGTGCTTTCCTATTTGGTTTGTCTGAAGGCATGAGTTTTCAACAATGTGGCGATTTGGCATCATTAGCATCGTCTAGAATTGTGACCCAATACGGCCCTCGATTAAACGCAAGTGAAACAAAAGCGATACTGGCTGAATTTAGAGCTGGCATTTGATTAGCCAATAGTTAAACTACATATTTTTTGTGATTTTTAGGCCTTCGATCAGGCCCGTTCATACCTTTTTTCTGACAGGATTCCAAGTACTGATGACCATGCACAACACCAAAGATCTACGGATTAAAGATGTGAAAGAAATTCTCTCCCCTGAAGAACTCATGGCTGATTTGCCGCTGACTCCAGAGGCGTCAAAGACGGTGCATAATGCTCGTCAGGGCATTTATGACGTTATAGATGGCAAAGACGATCGCTTAGTTGTCATTATTGGCCCTTGTTCAATTCACGATACTAAAGCCGCTTTAGAGTATGCTGTGCGCTTGAAGCAAGTTAAAGACGAACTGAAAGGTGATTTGTTAATCATTATGCGCGTTTATTTTGAAAAACCCCGTACAACGGTTGGGTGGAAGGGATTAATCAATGACCCTGATCTGGATGAAAGTTTTCATATCAATAAAGGTTTACGTATGGCCCGTGAACTTCTGTTGCAGCTGTCTGAGATGGACATCCCTGCAGGTCATGAATACTTGGATTTGATTAGCCCTCAATATATCTCAGATCTGGTTTCTTGGGGTGCAATAGGGGCGCGTACTACAGAAAGTCAGGGACATCGTGAGCTAGCCTCTGGACTGTCTTGTCCTGTAGGTTTTAAAAATGGAACCGATGGACGTTTGCAAATCGCTATTGATGCGATTGGTGCTGCTCAGAACCCTCATAACTTTCTGTCTCTGACACTTCAGGGAAAGACTGCTATTTTTGGTACCACAGGTAATCAGTATTCTCATGTTATTCTGCGTGGTGGTAGTCGCCCTAATTATGATCGTGAAAGTGTTAATGAAGCCGCAGAACAATTGGTTGGCAAGGGTCTTAATCCAAGGATGATGGTAGATTGTAGTCACGCCAATAGCCAAAAGAAATTTGAGAAGCAAATCGAAGTGTGCCGCGATATCGTTCACCAGATCAAAACAGGGCAAGATAATATCTTTGGTTTAATGATTGAAAGTCACCTGGTTGAAGGTAGGCAAGATCAAGTCGCTGGTCAAACACTAACCTATGGGCAAAGCATTACAGACGGTTGTATTGGTTGGGATGCATCAGCTGCCTTGCTGCATGATTTAGCACAGGTCGTTAGAGAAAGAAGAGCACAATCTAAATAAGTCGATTGAACACAATCTTGAACAGTGTCCTTTATTTGGCCTTCACATATCACTTTAATTGGAGTCGATCACCCAGATACTTCATCAGTATCTAGGTGATCAAATTTTAAGGGCGTCTAAACCCATTACTAAACTAAATTCCTTGTCTAATCCCAAGAAAAAAACCAAACCTAAGCGCTCGCAGGCCAACTCTAACTCGGGCCACTCTCAATCAAAAAAAACACCTTCAAACAAAGGTAATGGGTTTAGATCCTATCTACTTAGTTTTATTGCCATTTTTATAATGGCTTTCAGTGCCTATTTATTTTTCCTTAATCATCTAATCGATCAACGTTTTGATGATGATATCTGGGCATTACCATCGCGCATTTATGCCCGACCGCTCGAATTATATAAAGGGATGTCTCTAAATCGTGAGTCTTTAAAATATGAGTTAGAACTGTCTACTTATCAACGCGTTAATCATAGTCCTAAACCGGGCCAATATAGGTTACTTAACGAATCTGTTGAGCTATATGCGCAAGACTTCGTATATAGTAATTTTGTTGAATCAGGTCGCTTGGTTGGTATCAGATTTGGAGGAGATAAAGTCACTAAGATTACTGACCTAGTCTCTGAAAAGCCGCTTAAATTATATCGGTTACCGCCGGCCATCATTGGCAGTTATCATCCAAAAAATGGCGAAGATCGTCTACTTGTTGACAGAGATCATATTCCTAAGGAGCTTCAGGAAATTTTAATCACGATTGAAGATAAGCAATTCTTCAATCACTTGGGTATTAACCCAATATCAATAATACGGGCTTTGATTGCTAATGTCCGTGCAGGGAAAACAGCACAGGGCGGCAGTACAATAACGCAGCAACTAGCCAAAAATCTTTTTTTGAGCTCTGAGAGATCATTATTGCGCAAAATCAATGAAGCCTTCCTAGCCTTGATATTAGAATTTCGATTTAACAAACAAACTATCTTATCGGCCTATATTAACGAAGTCTTTTTATTGCAGCAAAAAAAAATAGCTATCCATGGATTTGGATTAGCAAGTCAACGACTTTTCAAAAAGCCTATTGACCAACTCAGTACTGATCAATTGGCTTTGCTGGTGGGTATGGTAAAGGGCCCGTCGAGCTATAATCCTATTTTACATCCCAAAGCAGCTCTAGCTCGGCGTAATCTTGTGTTAAAAATAATCCACAAAGAACAGTTAATTGATCAGAAAGAATATGATCATTTCATTCAACAGCCTCTAGGGACCGTCAAACGTTTACCGGGCATCAATCCTTTTCCAGCCTATGTTGACTTGGTCAAACGGCAGCTTAAAAGTAACTATTCGTCTAGTGAATTATCGGCTAGGGGACTCCGCATATTTACACCGTTCGACCCTATCATTCAACGTTCATTACATCGGGGATTGAAAAATGGGCTATTGCGCTTTGGTCAACCTAATTTACAGTCAGCCGTTGTTATAGCAGATTATTTAAATGGAGATATCCAAGCCTTAACAGGAGATTCTCAAGTCGATTACCCAGGTTTTAATCGGGCTGTAATGGCACAGCGCCCCATTGGTTCATTGATAAAACCACTGCTACTTTATGGCCTGTTGGAGGGCGGTCGATCATTGGCTACTCCAGCCAATGACAAAGCAATCAATATTAAGCAGTCGGATGGAAATATCTGGACACCAAAAAATTACGACCGAAAATTCCACGGTAGAATGAGCCTTTACGAAGCCTTTGTAAATTCTTACAACCTACCTTTTGTTAATTTTGGTGTTCAAGGTGGTTTAGAGGCGCTGGTAAAGAACCTAGAGCGAATTGATTTACTTAAACATGAGACTATTTATCCGTCTATTTTATTAGGTACGTCTGCTATGTCGGCTTTAGAGGTGGCTCAAATGTATCAAGTAATTGCTAATAACGGCTATTTTTCACCATTAACTACTATTCGACAAGTCAGTGATAAAGATAACAAAGTGCTCAATCGAATTCCCATCAAGTCACAAAAAATATTTAACCCAGCGCAAATGATTCAAGTTCAACGGGCCATGCTAGGTGTTGTCGAAGAGGGCACTGCAAAATATATCAATGGGCGTTTTAAAGGGATGTCATTAGCCGGTAAAACGGGTACGACTAACGATACTCGGGATTCGTGGTTTTCAGGATTTAGCAACCGACTGTTAGGTGTTGTCTGGCTAGGGAATGATGACAACAGGCCTACCCAATTAACCGGTTCATCAGGCGCTTTACGAGTATGGGCTGATATCATGGGCCAACAAAAATTAAAACCGTTTAAAATTAGTCGCAACACAACACTTGAGTGGCATTATATTAATCGTAAAAATGGCCTGTTAACACAGCAACATTGTGTTAATAGTGTATTGTTACCCTTTGTTATATCTCAGGTACCTTCAAGGCGTTCAGTCTGTGAATAACGGGTATTTTATGAGCTTATTTATAACAAGCATATTCAAATAAATGTTTAAAAAAACGATTCTTAACATGAAAAGCATAGTTAATGCATTCTGCCAGGATTAATTCCATGAGTATGAAATTCACCAAATGTAGGTTAATGGTATTAAGCCTACTGATTTCAGCCTGTACAGCACCAAATGTTAATACTGATCGGTATCAAGGTGAAA
Organism: uncultured Gammaproteobacteria bacterium; assembly: GCA_913061315.1. GTDB lineage: Bacteria > Pseudomonadota > Gammaproteobacteria. The sequence goes on from CAJXUC010000067.1 coordinate 10,998, forward strand.
TAACCACTGACCAAGCTAGTCATAGTCCTGTAGTTGAGTTGCAGCGTTTGGCCAACGATGCTTTAGAACAGCAGCAATATGATCTATCTATTAGCTTTTTGCAGCGTGCTATAAAACTCGAACCACGCAATCCATATAGTTGGCATTACTTGGCACAAAACTACTGGTACAAACAAAGCTATCTTCAATGTCTTGATATGATCCAACGGTCATATAGCTATAGCAGAGTGGTAGATGATTTAGATAGTGCGAACCATGCACTTAGAACTCATTGTATGGCGGATTAATTATGGGCGTATTATCTACTGAACTTGATGTTGATGCCGTATTAGGTTCCGATGGCATCATTAAACAGGAAATTGTCGATTTCAGACCACGACAAAGTCAACTTGAAATGTCTCGATTGATCCACAGTGGTATTGCAAAAGGTGAAAGCCATTTGATTGAGGCAAGCACCGGTATTGGTAAGACCTTTGCTTATCTGGTCCCCGTATTTCTGAGTAAAAAGAAAGTCGTTATATCGACAGGGACTAAAAATTTACAAGATCAATTGTTCTATAAAGATATTCCTTTAATCAAACGAATCGTCGTCAATTCTAAAAAAACAGCACTGCTCAAAGGTCGCAGTAACTATTGTTGTCCATATCGCGTTGAATTATTTAGCCATCAAAAACAATCCCAATCGCGAGAAATGTCCTCGTTGTTCACTGCACTTCAAGAATGGTCAGAAACCAGTAAAACAGGGGATATTAGCGAGTTTTCTGCCATTCCTGAAAATGATCCACTCTGGTTTTTTGCCACATCAACAGCGGATAATTGTTTGGGTAACGAATGTCCCAGTTTAGATGATTGTTTCGTTGTTAAGGCCCGAAAGAAAGCAATGGAAGCTGATGTCGTTGTCATTAATCATCACCTTTATTTTTCTGATCAGGCGTTAAAGAAAGACGGCTTTGGTGAAATTTTACCCGAGGCTCAGGTCGTTATTTTTGACGAGGCTCATCAACTGCCTGATATTGCCAGTCTGTTTTATGGCAACCAGCTGACAATGCGTCAAATTGAAATGATGTGTAAAGATATCATTGCGGCAGAATTGGCAGAGGCAGCCGATTCAAACCTATTGAAACCAGCCTGTGAAGCTTCTGTCTCTTATACACATCTCCGAGCCCACGAGACGCTACGCTATCTCGT
>CAJXUC010000068.1 GCA_913061315.1 uncultured Gammaproteobacteria bacterium
CTATTATTACCTACATAGTGTATTAATGATTATCTATAGTCAAAGGATTGACTATTAATGATATATCAGAGGTTTCTTTAGACATTACAGTGACCTCTAAGGCACTCCACTCCTTGGATTCAGTTATGTGACTTTCGACGCCTGAAGCGCTCTAAATACACTACCCTGTGATATTTCATTTAGAACGCTAACGGAGCAGACGTTTCAGTTAATGTTGATGACAATTTAGATTATTTAGTGGACTGTTGCAGCCTGTTAATCCGTGTAGTTGGTTCCGACACATTCACGAGCTAACTATAAGCACTTTGTTATGCATTATTATAAATGACGGGCATGTGACCTTTCCATTTCTGCCAAGTACTCACGTTTAATATAAGTTCAGCCATAAAATGTCCTACGTTGATCCTACTTGTTGCGCCTGAATCAAAAATCACATTTCTAATAGGAGAAGGCTGAATATTATATGCAGTAACTTCTTTTTTATTTATTAGAGCATCAGGTCGAACGGCGACCCACTCAATAGCATTATTATTTTGGCCGATTTGAGTATGCAAAAAATCTGCTGCTTTTTCATTATCTACCTGTGCGGGTAGCAAGGTTCTTATTATTGAAACAACAATACGTTGACTTAATGGAGGCGTCTCTGGAATGTCTCGATTACTATTTCCTGTTGTATTCATAAGGACTACTTTTAGAGGGTGATCCAAACCTAAGGACTCAATAGCCTTGCACATACATTGAAGAGTCTCTGTCACGAGTAATTTTGGATTACCAAACATACCTTGAAACGTAAGGTTATGGCCCAGGCAAGAAACAACAGCACTGCAATCTTTTATATGAGCTGCCATTTCAGAGCTAGAAAGGCTATGAACAGAAGCTTGGATTTTAAATAATCTAGGATTATCAGGCAATGCATCGAGTGAACGCACTATTGCTTTTACTTCAACATCTCGACCCAGCAATTGTTCGACCAAAAGTCTTCCTGTTGCTCCACTTGCACCCACTACTAAAACTTTCATTAACCTTCCCTGTAAATATTGTTATCGCGATACGGCTTTGATTCTTTCCACATAACGCCCAGCTGTGTGAAGAGCGAAGCAATCCCATACGAGCGGCTTGTTACAACCGTGATGATTGATGTTGGTGAAGCACTGAGGAGCTGGGTTTTTGCTTTTATTCTGAATGGATACCATCGTGCTGGCATTGCTTGCCAACGGCGCTGATATTTTTTGTTGCTGTATTGCCAATTCGAAACTCCCTGTTTTCTAAAATGCCTTTTAATTGAACGATACCCTTAAAAAATAGAATCGTCGTTATTTAATTTGAAATTTTTGTAACTATGCCCCTTTTTTTTGAAGTTATAACAGCGTCATTCAAAAGTAAAACCTTCGAATACATATTAGCGAGTTTACTGTGTAATTTTTCAACCTTATTCATCTTCCATAACCGGTTGAATTTATTTATTTATTATTTTATGGTGATTTGAAATTTCAATTAAGATACCAGACACCCATATATTAGCAAGGTCTAAGACACCCATATATTTGAATTGACATATTAACCTCAAATGTTGAAGAACAAGCAAAGCAAAGCAACCCAATCACAAAAACCAGCAAGCTAGTCGCTTATTACCTTTGGTTGGTAATCCCCTTGTCCACATGCCCAATGGTTTACCGTTTCGGCTCACCGATTATCTGAAGTTGGTTGACTGGACCGGACGTATACTCAGAGACAACAAACACGGTTCGATACCTGAAAAAGTGCCACCCATACTAGTGCAATTAAACCTAGGCCCGAAACACTGGTGTTATTTGAGTCAACATTAGGAGCGTGAATTTAAACACTGGTTGACACGATTTATCATGTTAAGGCAACTTGTAAACAATTGGGGTAGCAGTGGGCTATGGCATACTTGCCTGTCGTATGGCTTTCCCAACCTAACTGTTTATTTACTGTCAATCTAACCCCACAATCCCTGCCTGACACCAGATTAATGGAAAGCTATTAACAAATGTTAGTCCTTTTTTTTTCAAACTGTTACTCATGATACAAAACTGACAGTTTTTATCTGTTCGCTCAAGTTTATTTAAATCAAAGTTAACGGATTGGTTATTGGGCTGGTTTAATGATGCGGAGCAGTACTGGTTAATCTGTTACCGGTCTATTGAAATGAACCCTGTGCGAGCGAATAAGGTTGATCAGTCATTACCAGTGGTCGAGTTTTCATGGTCATGCGGTAGAGACTAAACTTTCTCACAACTAAATTTGCACACTGGCATGAAAATATTGCCAATGATGATGGACCGGTTTAGTATCTTTAATTAAGGACATTAATATTTCTTCAAATATTAACTTTTAGATAGATGGTTACTGCAATATTAACCAATTTAAATTCATAAAGGAGTATGAAGATGGGCAAAAATATAATCTTGTGCGCTGATGGCACTGGTAATAGAGGAGGCGAAACGCCCGATACCAATGTGTATAGAATGTATCACGCGGTTGATCTTCATGACCCAACAAGACATCGAGAACAAATCACCTATTACGACAATGGAGTAGGAACAAGTACTAACAAGTATATTCAAGGAATATCTGGCGGTCTTGGTTTTGGGTTCGGAGCAAACGTACGGCAACTCTATGAATTTCTTGTTAAAAATTACTCTGATGGCGATATTGTTTATCTCTTTGGTTTCAGTCGAGGGGCCGCGACAGTTCGGGCGTTTGGAGGCATGTTACAGAATTGCGGCTTAATAGACCGGAACCATGAGCAATGCAAAGCTAATGGCGAAGTCAGTGACGAGCGTATCAAACATTTAGTAGACGAGGCGTTTTCACATTACCGAATTCATAGCGGCGATCAGTTCAAAGATAAAAATTATGTCATCAAAGAAGTTCGTATTAAATTTATGGGAATATGGGATACGGTTTCAGCACTCGGGTTCCCTTATCACCGCACAGGCGATTCACTACTAGAAGATTTTTTGGAAAGACCCCTGCCCGTTTGGTTAGCCAGCGTTTGTGATAAACTTTTTAACTATGGCTCTCTTGCCCATACATTTTATAACTATACCCCCAACAAAATTGTCGACCATGTATACCACGCCATAGCAATAGATGACGAAAGAAAAAGCTTTTTACCGAGAGTCTGGGACGAAACAGAACCCGGCCTAAAGGGCAACATTACACAGGTTTGGTTTTCGGGCATGCATTCAGATGTCGGTGGTAGTTACAACCAGACTGGATTGGCCTATGAAACCATGGTTTGGATGATGGAACGTGCCGAGCATCATGGCCTAGATTTTGTAGCCGGCGCATTACAGCATGCGCAGAACAAATCCAACGTGCATGGACTACTTCATAACTCCCGTGATGGTCTAGCAATCTACTACCGCTACGCACCAAGAAACATAATGAAGTTGTGTAGTAAAAATGAAGCCGGAAATCCTAGAAAATTGATCGGCAGGCCTAAAATTCACCGGAGTGTCATTGATCGAATGCTTCGTGACACGGATGGCTATGCCCCTGGCCTTCTTCCAACCGAATTCGATATAGTCAACACAGCAATATCGAATAAGAATACTTCTAAGCTTGTAGATTACGGAATAGATAATGCCTCACCTAACGACCCACATGTCGTCGATGAGGCAACGGTCGTTAGCCCCAAAAACAAAGCCGAATGTTGGACAACAGAAAGCAATGCCGTTGAAACTTCAGTGGCCCATAGACGACGGCTTTATCGAGTCTTCGCCGATTTCACTTTTCTCATTTTAATCACAGCTGTTTGGCTCTGGGTTTATGATTCAAACTGGGGTTGCAAAATAGATTGTACAACGCTAGTGAGTCAATATTTGGGTGAGAGTAACCTGTGGAGATTTAGCTTCGATACAACACCTATTAATGTTTTGGGTATTGAATTAAACGGGGACATTCTCAAATATTTATCGCCCAAGATGTTTGAAGGTTTTATTGAGTTGTTTTGGGTAACTTATCCTGTTGTAGCCGTTTTGCTCGCTTTTATAGCATTCGGACTTTGGTATATTAAAGCTAAACTTAGAGGCATTACGACTCAGCGGAGCCTTAGACTTCGTAAGAAAATTATGGACGCCATGCTGTAGGATTTTGATAAAGCAGAAACCTAAGATGTGAAGCAACTTAACTTCAAGGATGACAAGATGAATATAAAAAAAACCACTCGAATAAGCATATTACTAATTGGATTTTTGTTTGTAGGGCTTGCTAGCGCAGAGCAGCGCAGTTTATTTGATGTCGATTTCAACCTAGGCTGGCAACTAGACAGGTTCACTGCCAGCGACCTGTCTAACGCATTGGATCCGGAAGATTCGGGTGATACCAGTCAAAGTGCTTTACTGGATATTCGGGTCAATTACCAGCTCAGAGATAGCCTTTGGCTTTACGGTAATACTGCAAGAACCATTCGAAGCACTGCGATTATATGCAACGATAGCCCGAGCTTCATCGGTTGCGATGGTTACGATGACGCGTCAGATCCTGACCTACCCAGTGCAGACACCGCGTTTTCGATCCTGCGGGATGCGGAAAGTCTCGAAGCCCATGTTGGTCTCCGTTACGAGTTTGGAAAAATCAACAATACAGAGGCTCCCGGTCAATTTTATATATCCAAACAATTGGGCTTTGCCTCAGTTACAGATACAGACGATCTTGCTGAGATCAATCAAATTGCTCTCGGTATAGTCATTACCGATGAAAAATTCAAAAACTCCTTTGTTGAATTTGGAGAAGGCAAGAACGAACTCTACCCTTCTGGCTCAAGCGATAGGACTATATTTCGAATTCATTTGGAATATAGTTTTATGGAGGGCTTCCTAGGGTTTAGCGATGTCGTTGGATTCTTGGAAACCGAAGTTGATTACGATTCGTCTAAAGGCTCTGATAGCGTGAGAACCAAAATAGGTTTTGAACTTCCAATTGGCACTTAAGACAGATAGCGCTTAGGAATTCAGTTAAAAATAATGATAGCCGTACTACCGATATAAACTATGTTGAAACCAATCGGGTATATCCCGATGTACATCACCATAAGCGGATATTGCTTAGCTGCCTTTTCGAAATCGCGATGAAACCAAGAGGGTCAAACCAAGAGGGTCAGGTCTTGTTTTGTGCGTTTATGGTAAAAGACAAGATCTCCCCCTTATCATCACTAGTATTGACTATGCTCGAGTCACAGGTTGGTTAAGCTAAAGACTTTTGAACCAACCCTACCCTGATATCTCGATAACATTTCAACATTTGCGTTCAAGATCAATTGGCATCCTTTAAAGGATTATCTACCTATTGGTTACCAATTTGTTCTCCTTCTCGTTTTCCCTAATATCGACCATGACCACATAACCAACAGACTCTTGATTAATTACCGCCTGTGTTTGGCATCGAATAATCATCCGATCCAGGAAGTCATTCACCTCTTGTGTGCTTAGCCATGCTCTCCATGCACTATTATCGGCATCGTCGAGCATCCCATACCGTGGGAAATCTGAAAGCCTGTCACCGCGGCAGTAAGCCATGTTATTAATTTAACCGATAGCCACTTCGATATGACGCTCCATTTCCTCACAGGATTGAGGAACAGGCGCAGTTTCTGGTCTTCTGTTATGGGAGTCAGAACTTGCTCATGGCCTAATTTCTAACTCCATGCCTTAAATTCTTCTGCTGTCTGGCATAGCTTTTCGCCTAATCTAGCTAGAGTACTCCTGAGACTATTCAGCCAGCTAATAAGACGAGGGTTTATTGTATATTAGAGATGATTCTGAAAATTGGTCTCCGTGGATAGGACTTTTATCCTTTTTGTACTTGTCTATATGCCCATACTTGAGCGGCGTCTAGAGAGTCAAATTCAGCCATAATAATGCTTCCTTTAAAGCCATCTTCAACAGGGTATTCGTTGTCAATCGCAGGGCAAAGGTCCGCCATTTATAAGCGCCCTTCTTCTTGGCGCCGATGTAAACGCACGAGATGAGCATCAGGCGTTTGTTTGCATAACGCTCACGACTTAGGTTTGTCGTTACCTATAAAGGCAAACCACTTAATAGCCTTTCCCGTTAAGGTTGATTCAGTATGTCCTCAAAATTCAATTGAGTGAGTTTTTTTATTTGTTTAAACAAATAGAATAACGCAATCATCATTACGATGGTTGCAGGGACTGCAATCACAGGAAAACTCAATGCACTCATTTTACCTAATTCAGCATTGAAAGCTTCAGTGCCGGGTTCGCTCACTAAAATCACCACGGCCAAAATATAGTTGAGTATCGACGAGATGATAAACGATAAGGCAATAAGATAAGAAGCATTGACTAAGGCGCGTTCAAACGCAGGCTTTGTTCCTAAGCGAAGGAGTGCGTCATCCACCTTTGTTACCTGCATAATTTTATCGTTATACAAAAATGTCTTCACTAATGGGAAACGTGTTCTTAAAGAAATTAGTGTAAAAATAGCAAACAACGCAGGAATTCCGGCTTCTTTAATCGCAATATATTCAGGCGGAAGCTTCAATAAGGCCATACCACCGGTCAGCATAATACTAACAATGCCGATGACAGAAAAGAGGTTGAACTTACCCACCTGAAAAAACTCTCGCAGGCCATAAGCTAAAGGGAATCCCAAGGCGACAATAATGGCCAGCTCAACACCTAGTGCACTTTCGCCACTAAATTTTGAGAGAATAACGGTGGGAACCACAATGTTAATGGCGATATTCAGCAACATATTTTCTTTCTTGGCTGTTGGTTTAGATGCCGCTGGCTGGTTAGGTGGAGGAGTTGATAGCGAATCGTTTGATGGGTGTTGCTTATCCGTTTTAGCGGATGGATTTTCATTAGTCATTGAGGTTACTTTCGTCTATGGGTTGCTAGGGATGAAGAGTCATAAGCGCCAATCTTTGTAGACATTGGTTCACTAAACTAGTTCTGAATAAGTTATAACCAATTGATACGGTATCACGTCTGCCTTCCCATTGGGCCCTCACCCATCATTGTTTGCCGATGATTTTATAAGGAATCAGATCCTGACGTATCTCCGCGAAATATCAAATAAAAACATGACATTAATATAGGACAAAATGAACTTTCATAGCATTTGGTGATCAAAGGAATTGTTATAAAATAATAATAACTTCCCAGAAATAGCCATGAGGGGCAATTGACGACCCCTCGGCAGTTGCCTGCTAGGGCGACGGAATCTCAATTCATATGCAAGGAATTTACAGGAGTAAATAATGCTATTTAACCTCAATATAAATGGACAGGCGCGCAGCGTCGAAGTAGAAGCCGGAACACCGTTGTTATGGGTTATCCGTGATGAACTAAAGCTGACTGGCACCAAGTTCGGTTGCGGGGTCGCATCCTGTGGCGCCTGTACAGTACATTTAAATGGTTCGCCTATTCTCTCTTGCTCGTTTCCAATTGACAGCGCTGCTGGTAACAACATCACTACGATCGAAGGTCTTCAAGGAGAGGTCGCTGAAACAGTGCAGCTGGCCTGGCGTGAGAAGGATGTGGTGCAATGCGGTTACTGCCAGTCCGGTCAGATTATGTCTGCCGTGGATCTACTAACACGCAACTCATCACCCAGCGATAGTGATATTGATAGTGCGATGTCTGGTAATGCTTGCCGTTGCGCTACCTATGTTCGAATCCGCGATGCGATTAAGCTAGCATCACAAAAACTGGAGGCTTGATATGACAATTCAACTCTCTCGACGAGATTTTCTGAAATCAGCAGCTGCTAGCACTGTGGTGCTGGTGGTAGGACTTAATTCAAAAGGGCTGCTTGCCGCCGGTCAGCCTGACACGGTGATCAATCCATTTGTTCGGATCGATCAGGACGGTTTCATTACTGTGATTGCCAAACATTTTGAAATGGGCCAGGGCACGACAACCGGACTGACCACGTTGGTTGCCGAAGAGCTCGACGCCGACTGGCAGACGGTCAAGGTCGATTTCGCGCCGGCCAACGCGGCAAAATATAAAAATTTGTTCTGGGGTGTGCAGGGTACTGGCGGATCCACGGCAATCGCCAACTCCTTCATGCAGTACCGGACGGCGGGCGCCGCCGCAAGGGAATTGCTAGTGCGTGCTGCAGCCGAGCACTGGGGCGTGGATGCGGCCGATATTACTCTGTCCAACGGTATCCTCGCTGCTGGCTCAAAACAGGGTCATTTTGGTGAATTTGTCGCCGATGCGGCGCGGCTGATTCCATCTGATAATCCAGTGCTGAAATCACCAGACCAGTTTAAACTAATCGGTAAGCGGGCTTTACCGCGTAAGGACAGCCAGTCCAAAACAGACGGCAGCGCAATATTTGCAATTGATGTGGCAATTCCCGGTATGGTCTACGCTGCGATTCAACGTAGCCCACGCTTTGGCGGCAAAGTGACATCATTCGATAGCAGTGCGGCAGAAAAACTCAGCGGGTTTATTGACGCTAAAGCGCTTCCCAATCAGGCCGGGGTGGTTGTCTACGCGAAAAATACTTGGGCTGCATTTCAGGCGCGCGATGCGATTCGCACCGAATGGGATAACACCACCGCGGAATCGAGAAGTAACGCAGACATGTTAGAGAGCCTGCGCCAGTTGACGACCAATCCTGAATACGAGGCCCTCTCGGTCAAGCGCGATCAGGCGCAGGCCTCGATCACTGCAGCGGCTAAAACGGTCGAGGCAGAATTCGTGTTCCCGTTTCTCGCGCATGCGCCAATGGAACCGCTCAATTGCGTGATCGAACCAACTGAGAACGGAGTCAGGTTCCACGACGGCTGCCAGGCACCATCGGCGGTTCAGGGCAACGTGGCCCATGTACTCGGTTTGCAAACAGAGCAAGTCGAGATCAATACGGTCTATGCCGGTGGCTCGTTCGGTCGCCGTTCAACTACAACATCCGACTACCAGGTGGAAGCCGCTCATGCGTTTGCGTTACTGGGTAAAAAGACGCCGGTTAAACTGGTGTGGAGCCGCGAAGACGATATACGGGGTGGATATTACCGCCCGATGACGGTCCATAGCGCAAAAATTGGGCTTGATGACAGTGGTAAGATTCTCGGGTGGGATCATCGGGTGGCGACCAAGCCGATTATGAAAGGTGGTCCGTGGGAAAGCTACGCGGTGAAAGATGGTGTCGATCGCACTTCTGTCGAAGGCTGCGCCGATACGCTTTACCAAGTGCCCGAGTTCGCCGTTAGTCTGGGTGATTTTAAATCAACGATTCCAGTTTTGTGGTGGCGCTCGGTGGGTCACTCACATACCGCCTACGCGATGGAAAGCCTGCTTGACATGATTGCCCACGAGACGCAACAAGATCCAGTTGACATGCGGATTGGTATGCTCGACCCCATTGACGACAAGCAACGCCGCATGGCCGGAGTGATCGAAGCCGCGCGTGATTTAAGCGAATGGAAAAAGGGTGACCGACGTGGATTTGCCGCCCATTTTTCTTTTAACACCTGGGTCGCTGTGGTGGCTGACGTTAGTGTCAACGGTAATCAGGTACACGTCGACAAACTATATATCGCAGTCGACTGCGGCATTGCAGTCAACCCCGACGTCATCAAAGCGCAGATGGAAGGCGGGGCTGGTTATGGTCTTGGTGCGGTGTTACGCAACGAAATTACGTTTACCGACGGTGAGGTCGAGCAGTCGAACTTTCCAGATTACGAGCCACTGCGCATTACCGACATGCCTGCGATTGAGGTTGTCATCGTCGCGTCCGCCGAAGCGCCGAGCGGTGTCGGCGAACCTGCAACCCCACCGACAGGTCCGGCAGTCGCCAATGCCATATTTGCCAAAACAGGTAAACGTATCACGCAATTACCGATGTCAAAATCCGGATTACAATTCGTCTAAGCGTAGACATGAGTAATCAACTGACTACGCTGCTGAATGCTTGGCAAAAGGGCAAGAATGACACCGACTGGGTGCTCGGTACGGTTTACAAAACCGAAGGTTCGGCTTATCGTAAGGCCGGCGCGATGATGCTGATCAACGGCTTTGGCCAGCAATTTGGCCTGCTCAGTGGTGGCTGCCTCGAGGCCGATATCCTACGTAATGCGCATAAGGTTATGCAAAACAGGCTGGCAGTATTGCTCGAATATGATGGCAGCGACGAGGATGACTGGTCGTTCCAGCTCGGTATTGGTTGTGGTGGCAAGGTTTATATCATGTTGCAGCCTCTTAGCGATGAAAATGATCTGAGCCTCGGCGATATGGCGGCTGGACTTGGCAAGCGTTACAGCGGTATTTATCATCAGCACATCGGTACCGCCACAGCTTATTTCGAACGTCGGGATAGCAGTGAATCAGAGCATAGCTATATCGATCATCGTGCCGATGGTGAGTGGTTGGTGACGCCGATAAATCCGGAGCCCCATTTGCTTGTCGTCGGGGGTGGCATTGATGCTCGCCCAGTGGTTCGTATCGCCGCCGAACTCGGTTGGCTCATAACGCTGGTCGATCCGCGCCCATCTAACGCCCGCGCTGCTTACTTCCCCGACGCCAACAGAATCATCAACCAACTGGATGAAAATTTATCACGATACATTCAAACGGAAAGGGTTGATGCGGCGGTAATCATGTCGCATAACCTTGATATCGATGCCGAGGGACTGCGAAGTTGCCAGGGTAGCAGCCTTGAGTATGTTGCACTGCTGGGACCAAGACACCGATATCAACAGGTGCTGGAGCGAGCGGGTCTGGTTGAACAACAGTTGACTTGCCCTGTTTTTGCACCGGCAGGCCTAGATATAGGCGGGCAATTGCCGGAAAGCATTGCCTTGTCCATTCTGGCTGAGTGCCACAGCGTACTCAACCAGAGTAAGAGCCTCCCCGTGTTACGATTGACGGCAATCTGATGCGAATTGCTGGCTTGCTTTTGGCCGCAGGTGCCGGGCGTCGCTTCGGTGGTCGTAAGCAGTTAGCCCTGATTGGCGACAAGCCATTGGTCAGATGCACCCTCGAAGCGCTCGCTGCCGTGTTGGCCGAGCAACCCTATATTGTGCTTGGCGCCTATCGCGCCGACATTCGGCCTATTGTCGAGGATATTGCCCAGGTGATCGATCACTCAAACTGGCAAAAAGGTTTGGGGTCTTCTATTGCCTACGGCGTCAACACTATCGAGGCTCGGCAACGATACGACGGTATACTTATATCGCTCGCAGATCAATTTCGATTGACCTCTGACGATTTTAATCGGCTCATCGAGCGCTTCGATGGTGATCGAATAGTAGCGGCTCATTATGCTCATAGCATCGGCGTCCCTGCGATATTCCCCTCGACTGTGTTCGAGCAACTTAAACAACTCGACGCTGATCACGGTGCGAAAAAACTGCTGGTGGAAATGCAACAGGAAATTGTCACGGTCCTCATGCCGATGGCCAAGTTGGATATTGATGTCGTTGGCGATATTAGACCCTATTAGTCAGCTGGACTGAGAATAATTGAATTGCGAATGAGGTCTGTAATCATCGTTCATGGCACCCACTGCACATTAACTACTCAGCCTATAATGGGCCTTTTACAAAGCAGTCGTTACGGCTCACTATTAAATAGGCAAATCACCGCATTAAGTGACGGTTCGCTTACTCTTAAAACAGATAAACAAAATCGTTATTCTTTAACCAATCAAAGCTACCATTCAAAGTTCACCGGGCCATAAGAAAGACCAATTAGCGCACAAAGTCATCCAACCTTTCAAGCCAATAGCGAGCATTAAGAGCAAACTTCAAGTATCGCAAGCAGCCTTGATGTGGAAATTGGTTCTCTGTCGTGGTGCAGTTAAGGTCACCGCCAGTATTGAAGATGAACCGGTTATTGACAAAAGTTAGTCCCTTCTTGGGATAAAAGGACGGGCCACCCTCACCTCCTCAGTGGCCACGGCAGACACTACGTTTTTAGACACGCTGGTTGATCGATTAAAAACCGAACTAATATTCGACCCAGAATCGACTTGTGAGGAAACGGTTTAATAAAAATGGTACTCATACCCTTATAACGGCTCAATCA
>CAJXUC010000069.1 GCA_913061315.1 uncultured Gammaproteobacteria bacterium
TAACACTCGAAAGTAGTGGCATGCTGACTTTTTCCCATCGGATCGGATAAAATACCATCTATAACCCTCTGGTCTTCAGCACGGGCAATTTCATTTTCGGGACTTCCACAGTAGTGAGTGCCTGAACGAACACCATTATCAGCCTACCTACGTGATTCCTTCACCCGATCATCGGGCATAGGTTAGGTTCAAGCTGCTTTCTGAACGAGCTGATACAGATAACTTCGCGTGACATTGTGGAGAACATGACAGCACAAGCGAATAGGCCTTACCATTTGGGCAGTGCAAAGCTATCGAAATCTAATTTGTCACGAATGAATGAAGATAAACTCCATGCATTTTACGAGGCATTGGCATTGTTCGTCCGGTTACTAGTACGCTGTCAAAGCAAAGCACCTGCCCACTCTTTTCGATTTAAAAACCCACTCTATTCGTTGGATGCATCAACGATAAATTGATGTTTATCTGTTTTCCCCTGGGCTAAGTTTCGATCCACAAAGGGTGCTGTAAAGCTCCACGTCGGACTCAATCACAACGGCTATCTACCCTAATTTGTGACGATAACAGACGGCAAAAATGCCGACATTACGGTCAGACCTACTCTGAGTTCCCCAAAGGCAGCAGTGATATTTAATTATTTAAATTGATCTGAGTTAAAAAAGCCCCCTTTAACCCCCTTTCCCTTTTGTTGTTAGCCCAAGGTAAATGTGTTGCTTGTAGGTTATCTTTGATTTGAATGATAGTTTGTGGGTATCAGAAAAAACTAAGGCGGCTAAAGATTAACTCTACTCAGACCACCGCCTGGTATTAGATAAGCTTCTAGGTGAATCTCGAATGCGATTTTACTTAAATTTGATCCCCAACCTAAAACAGCAGAACTATCCCAAGAATCTACCACCAGAACAGCCTCAAGTGTTTTGCCATTGGCACAAGTGCCCTGGGTATGCTAGACCTCTCTAGCACTCTGCGACATGGCAAATGACCCCGATTTTTTTCCTTATGTTTTAGTATTGTAAGCGTGACAAATACTGCCAGTTCATGACAGTCATAACAAGGGTCTCCAGGATAGCAGTCAAAAGCACTATCAATTTCATCTCTAACAATGTCAACTATGTCCTGTGGTTTAATAGTAACTTCGTCTAATCTTTGCCGTTCTCTAAGCTTTTCAGCTTTTTGTACTCTCCGACGGTGTACAGGCTCTTCTCCTCTCTGGGGTATTTCATGCCACCATTCACCGTTTTCAAACTTTTCGCTAACTTGACGTTTTTTAATAGATTCATTTATAGATGCTGTAATAGCCTCGACAATCCGTGAAATTCTCTCATTAATTCTATTTCTTATTTTAAATGTGGTTTCGGAAACTTAATTCGGTTCAGTCTTAGCCTCCTCGAAAATGCGATAAACACTCGCAATGCCGATATTCAGGTCAGATTATTAGACGACAATTCACTTGGCAGAATAGCTACCAAGTTCTATGTCAAAGAGTGTTGATAAAATACGAATACGGTTCTCAATCCACCGTCGGTGGTGCTCATCGCCTATACCGAAATGCGCATCAATACCACACAGGTAACTGCGACGTACACCGTAGGAAACAACAGGGTAATACGGAGTATCTTCAACTGCGACGAGCTGTTTTCTGGGTAGGGTCATCGTAATTTACTTTAGCGATTGAAGTACGCCCCTTTTTCTTGATATTTAATGCTAAGTGGGTATTGATATATTGAGGATTGAACAGTGCTTGTCCTTTTTTTATGACTTTTGGGGAATAGGAATAGTGACGATTATTATTAAATTATATGCATAACTATTCAAACCGTTTACTATCAGCTACCTAACCCTATTTATTGTTGGAAACTGCACATTTAAATGAGTTCATCAAAAACGTCTGATCTGCGATCATCACCTGAAAAGATCCGTTTACGTTATACACTCGAAAATAGTCAGATTTTTGGTGACTTACCCGCTGACTTATTAACTGATCTGGTTGATGTGATGGAAATAAGTGTCATCGCAGGTGGTAACGCTTTATATCTTCAAGGGCAAGAATCAGACTCCTTGGCTATTGTCATCAGTGGCCGATTTATCGCTCAACTTGATAGTGGCTCAGGTAATAAAAAGTTGTTAGGTGAAATGGCGCCTGGAAATTGTATTGGTGAGCTTGGGATGATTTTACAACAACCTAGAGTGGTTGATGTTATTGCGATTCGAGATTCCAGTGTTGCTTATCTCAGCCGTGCTTGTTTTGAGCGTTTATTAACAAGCCATGCACTGCCACTTAATCGAGCGATAACCCGAAGAGTTTTTGAGTTTAGCTTAAATAAAAACCAGCAACCAGCCAATATCGGTGCGACTAATTTTGCCATCGTCCCTTTGAGTGAAAAACTATCCTTGAGTGGCAATACACAGGGCCGTGTTGATGTGAAGCGCTTGTCTAGTGATTTGAGCATGACTTTATCGCACCAAAACAATGTTTTTCACTTAACGCCTGAAGCGGGCAATGAGCTGCATTCAGATAAGGGTGCATTGGTAGAATCTAGTCATCGTTTGAGTGATTTAGAGCAAGAGTATAATTATTTATTATTCGAAACACCTTTAATGGCAACAGCTTGGTCACACTTTGCAATTCGGCAGGCCGATCAGTTAATTTTAGTAGCCAATTCGGATACCGACCCTTCGACCCTTCTATTGGACGACGAAACTAGACAGGCTTTGAAAAAATCCAAAGCAAAAGCGAGCTTGGTTCTACTTCACCCAGATCACACTAAAAACCCTACAGTGGATAGTCGCTGGCGAGAAACGTTTAATTTAGAAAGAATTTATCCATTAAGGTTAAATAAACAAACAGAGATTGAGAGACTGACTCGATTTATTACGGGTAAAGCTATCGGGCTCGTATTGGGTGGTGGTGGTGCTAGGGGACTAGCTCATGTTGGCGTATTAAAAGCCTTAGAAGAGGCTCAAGTTCCTATTGATATTATTTGTGGAAATAGTATGGGTGCGCTTATTGGTGCTCAGTACGCTAATGGCACACCTGTGACATCTTTACTCAAAAACACTAAAAAGTTTATTTTAGCTGGCGATCGTCCCACCTTACCGTTTTTCTCACTGTTGGCTGGTTTTAGAATTAAAAAAGGTTTAAGACGTTTGTTTAATAACACAACCATTGAAACACTTTGGCGTCCTTTTTTGGCAGTTTCGTGCAACCTCAGTCGCGCCAATATTCATGTGCATAAAACAGGGGCACTTTGGCAGGCTGTATTAGCAAGCAATTCTCCAGCAGGTATTTTGCCTCCCGTTATATTAAATGGCGAATTTTTAGTCGATGCCGCGTTATTAGATAATGTGCCAGTCAAAGCGATGCGCGCCCAGAATGGAATTGGTTTACTTATCGCTGTTGATGTAGATGTGAAAGAAGAGCTTAAAATTGATCCAGCAATAAAAATTCTTTCACCTTGGCACGTTATTCGTCAGCGCCTATTTAAAAAAGGTGAACCTCGCTTGCCTAGTATTATGGACCTGTTACATCGTTCTGGCCATTTAGGTGGTTTAGCTCACAGAGAGGAGTCTATTGCCCTGGCTGATCATTATCTTCAACCACCTGTATCTGGATTTAGCTTGATGGCGTATGGCAAGAGTGAGGAAATTGTTGAAACTGGCTATTTTTACACCATGGAACATATCAATGAAATAAAACGCTCGTTAGCAGGTAAATAATGCCTAGAGATAATATGGTTAATAAAGACGGGCCTTCAATGAATGATACTAATAGCCATGTTTTTCCACTATCAGTAAGCCAGCAGCAAGTCTGGCTGGATCAACAGCTCCATCGAGATAGCGCACATTTAACCACTGGCGGTATGGGCTTTATTAATGGCGCGTTGCAGCTACCGTTATTTGAGCAAACGGTAAAGCAACTAGTAGCAGAAAATGATGCTTTTCGATTATTACCACTGATGGATGGCAGCCAAAAGCTTGTTCAGCATTGGCAAGAAGATCTACTTGAATATTTTGACTTTAGTGACCACCAAGACAGTGAAACTGCGATAGCTAAATGGTGGCAACGCACTCATGCATCGATAATCACGCTAGATGGCATACACAAACCGTGGCATATTTATTTAGTGAAATCGACACCTGAACGTTATTGCATTGCTATGAAATATCATCACATTGTGATTGATGGTTATAGTACGGCTTTGGGAATGAATGGCATGAGTGTTATTTATTCTGCACTGGTGATTCAGCAACAAAAAATTTCAACCGATACATTTCAGGCCCCCTCAATGTATCCCGACGGAAAAACAAGTTATCTTCAATACGTTGCAGAATCTAATCATTATTTAAGCTCTAAAGCCTTCAACAAAGATAAAGACTATTGGCTAGCTACTTTTCCAACATTGCCCGCTAACTTGCTTGAAAAACGTTACGACTATGTTCATTCAGCCCGCTCAGATCTACCCGCCTCCTATAATCATTATCATAAAATAAGCTCTGTTGCTTATCAACAATTACGAGACTTCTCAAAAAGCTTAGCTGCAACCACGTATCATTTGTTCTTAGCTGCGGTCTGTATTTATTTCGCTCGTATATACAATACCAATGAAATTGTTCTTGGTGTGCCGGTACTTAACCGCGGAGGCAAACGATATAAGTCGACAATTGGTATGTTTGTCGTGGTGATGCCCCTGAAAGTCTCACTTGATAAAAGCTCAACGGCAGCGTCGATAGTCAGCCAAATAGTGGCCAAACTGCGAAGTAGCTATCGACATGCTCGATACCCTGCAAGCACCTTAGGCCAAGACTTAAAGATGGTTCGGGAGGGTAAGGATTGCTTTTTTGATATCACCTTTTCATTTTCATCCACCAGCTATAGTGCAAATTATGGTGGTGCGCCTACCAGTGAGCCTATACATACCTTCGGAGATGATGCTCGTTACCCTCTGTCTATTGCTATATGTGAGTTTCACGATACAGAGCCGACAGAGCTTGTTATATCTGCCAGTGAAGACTATTTTAGTTTTGCTGAATCAAAACAACTAGGTGAACACTTACAATATTTAGTTTCGCAAATGGTGGCCGAGCAGAATAAACCTTATCAAAAACTGCCTTTGGTTGCTGATGCTAATTACAAGGTACCTTTAGCTGACTTATTTTCTGAAACCGCTCATTATCAAACACCAGCAACTTTTATTCATTTATTTCAACAGCAAGTCGAAAAAACACCTTTAGCAACCGCTTTAAGTTGGAAAAACACTGATGATCAGCATGAAAGTTTCAGTTATGAAAAGCTCAACAAACAAGCAAATCGTTTAGCCCATCATTTACACACACTGGGTCTTAAAAGGGGTGATGTTATCGCCGTTATTTTACCTAGACGACCAGAAACTATTGTCGCGTTTTTAGCCATTGCGAAGTTAGGTGCTGCATTTTTGCCTTTGGCTCCTGATTCACCACAACAAAGAATAAATCAGCAGGTTAAAATTAGCGGTGCCAACTTTGCCCTGACCGATAATGAAACAAGCAAAATCAATGCAAACATTCCAACGCTGTCTATTGATCACGCTGGTGCAGCTCAATACGATGAAAATCTGTCAAGTGGAAACCTAGATATTGAGCCTGCAGGTGATGATCTTGCTTATGTATTATTTACTTCAGGTTCAACCGGTGAACCTAAAGGAGTCATGGTAGAGCATGCGTCATTAGCAAAACGTTTACTTTGGCTCGCTAATAGGTTGGAATTTACGGCCGAAGATATTGCACTGCAGTCAATACAACTTACTTTTGACCCAGCATTAATTGAAATTTTCATGCCGTTAATTTCTGGAGCCAGTGTTGCCTTAGCGGCTGAAGGCAAGGTTTCCCCCTATGATTTACCTCGCTTAATCACAGAGTTTAACGCCACCAGTATCATTTTTGTGCCTACAACATTAGGTTACTTTAACCAAGTAGTTAGCCAGTATCCTGACCTGACATTAAGAGTAGCGATAAGCGGCGGTGAAATATTGCACAAAGAGTTAGCCAATGCCTTTGTGAGTCAAACGAATGCAAAACTTTTCAATTTTTATGGGCCAACAGAAGCTTGTATTTTTGCTACTACGCATCTATTTGAGCCAGATTCAACGGCGCAACTTGTGCCTATTGGTAAACCGGTTGATGGCACTTTTATTTATATTGTAGACGATAACTTACAGCCTCTGCCCACTGGCACTATCGGCAATATATACATTGCAGGTAATGGATTAGCTCGTGGATATATCAATGATGATGCGTTAACTAAACAACGGTTTATTGCCGACCCATTTTTATTGGGGCAGAAAATGTATTGCACGGGTGATACCGGTTTTATTAATGATTTTGGCCAAATACAATTTGTAGGTCGAACCGATAGTCAGCTTAAATTACGAGGCCAGCGCATTGAACCGCAAGAAATAGAAGTATTATTGACGGAACTGCCAATGGTTTTATCGGCAGCAGTAAAAGTGGTAAAGCACGAACTTCATGCATGGTTGGTATTAGACGGTAAAAAAGCCTCAGCTATAGACAACAGTCTATCTCAAATATTAAAAGAAGCCATGCGAAAAAAACTACCTGAATACATGGTGCCTAGTTACTTTAATCAATTAGATGTTATTCCTGTGCAAAGCAGCGGGAAAACTAACTATCAAGCATTAGAGGTGGTTTATAATAAACTACAAGATGTAACTCAAACGTCTCTCGCGTCATCAGTTGTGCAACCACAAAACCCACTAGAAGTATTATTACTGTCATTATTTAAACAGGTTCTGCCCGTATCAGACACAGAGATTAGTATTGACGATCACTTTTTCAATCGAGGTGGTGATTCTTTATCAAGCCTTATTTTAATCACTGAAATTAACCGCCAAGTAAATAAAAAAATACCCTTTTCATTGTTACTAAAAAATCCAACCGTTACCTCTTTAGCAACTGCGTTGAATCAAATACAACAGCCAATTCTTATTGATTTAAGTAATGTCAGAAATAAAACTTACCACGATGGCAGCAAAGAAAGCAGGCAAGCTATCTTCGTTGCTGCGTCGGGTCACGGAGATGCAATAAGACTATCGAACCTCGCACAAGCGCTGGGTGATGGTTATGCTGTATATATGCTACAGCCTAAAATACAAGATGTTTACAGTGGTAATCAATGCGAATTAAACCGCTTTGAGGTCTTAGCCAAAGATTATGTGGCTGAGATAAAGAGCCATCAGGCTAATTATAACCAGCCACCAATAATAGCCGGATTTTCAATTGGCGGAATAACCGCGTTAGAAACAGCTAGGCAATTAAAACAACAAGGTATTGATGTACAAAAGCTGATCTTAATCGACTCAGCACACCCACGTTTCAGTTCAGGATTAGTGCCTATTTGGCATGTTATCACGGGGTTGATTAACCGACTTAATTTACACAGTAAAACTATCAATCAGCGTACTCTCGGATCTCTATTAACGGATCAGGGGTTAAATCGACAAGTAGCAGCACTTAATAAGTGTAGCCTGCACCCGTTGGATATATCGACCACGTTAATTATCTCTTCAGGATTAAGTAAATGGCATTTTTTTGTTTTTAAGCCTTGGCAAAAACTATTTAAACAGCACTTAACTGAGCAAACGATACCGGGCAATCACGGATCGTTATTTTCAAAAGAATACGTAAATGGGTTGGCCACAGCTATAGCCTCTAACGTTTCAAAAGACGGGTAATGTCTGTCCTATTAGACACAGTCTTATTAGTCCATAAGCGTATCTAAATCCACCGACTTCCACACTCTCACGAGCTAGTTAAATTTATTGGTTTCTGATAGATGGGTTTTATGCTCGTGAGGCACTCCCGTGTGCTGATACAACGTATTCACCATTATGAAGATGGCGAGGTTTGACTGAGGGCAACAGTTCCTTGCATATCATGGCATCATTGGATGTGCCATCGAGCAAAAAATTATTTTTATTTAAAAATTCTTCAATGTCATCGCTAGAAAGCATCCAGTTTAACCCCTCGCTCATGCTACGAAGATGCATCTGTAATAGAAGGCCAGCGTCATTTTTTTCAGATTTCAGTGGCTCTAAGGCAGTAAAAACAAACTGACAGCCCATCGGACTTAATTCTTTAATAACAGTCAGTATATTGCAGACATCTTTTTCGAGTAGATACATTAAGACGCCTTCACAAATATAAAGTGTTTTTGCTTGGCTCTTAAAATTAGGTGAGTTTCTGAGAACATCCTCTAATTTGTGTTTGCTTAAGTCTTCTGCAATTAGTTCACAATTTTCTTGGCCTAATTCGCAATTATCAATCGCTTTGCGCTTTTCAATACTGGTCGCAGGGTGGTCAATTTCGATACATGTTAAGTGGCTATGTGCGATAGCTAGTTGTGTCGCAAGCATGTCAAAACCAGCGCCAAGGACAACAATTTGTTCAACGCCGTCATCAACGGCCTGGTGAGCCAATTGCTCTATTTTCATTTTTCTCAGCACATAATGTAAAGAGATACCGGGTAATAAAGTAAATTCCATTAGTTTTAAAAGCCCGCGACGTAAAGGATTTTTTAACTGGTCTATACGTTTCTTACCTTCGGGTAAGGCCGACATTATTTGTTCGCTTAGCGAAACTAAATTGCTAGGTATAGCATCTTTTTCTTGTGAATATCTGCCAGCGTAAATCATACCTTGTTGAACGGTAAAGGCTGTCGAGCTTGCTTGTGTGTCTTTCATGGACGATTCCAACGGTTGCAAATTAATGGACGTGTACTGACCCTTCTAATCTAACACTTTTTTTGATATATAAAAACTATCAATTATAGTTATGATGCCAGACCCATGCCCGAGTGTTCAGCCTTGTTGGTGGTGACGTCCTGCCCCACGAACCGATGCCAATGGGTTCTCAGTTTTCCCTATCAACAGAGATTCTCTATTGGCCAAATGCCCGAATGATAGCAAGGTAATTACAGATAACCTGATGATTCAATCAGCTGAAATGATCAAAAAAAAATTGGGGGCGAGGTTCAATTATTGGGTGAGCATTCGGGCGTGAGTATTACATCGGTCCTATGAAAATTATGCTAGACAATTCACCCAACCAGTTAGCGATTAAAGAAAACAACTTTGACTTTGCCTTTTGGCAGCGTCAAACACCGCTGTGCCGTCGAAAGTTAGTGCCTCCTTATGGTCTAGACGATGGGTCAACATCGTTTTGCAGCACTAGGTTTAGATCAACGGTTTGACTGACGCCCTCGTAACGTTGAGCGGAGACGGCACTACCATCGCCATCTTGATTTAAATTCCCCCATTTAAATACACTTGTTAACACATTGACCGTTGATTAAAGTGTCATTAAAACAATAGGTTGGAGTCGTTATCAGGGGACAAACGCATCCCCATTTTTGTGAAAGGGTCGGAGCAATCTAGAATCGACTAATGAATCCGAAGTCAACGGTGAGGTTTTGAATGTCATCACTACTTTGACCGTACTTTGTATCGACGTATAAACTCGTAGTATTCTGGCTTCCTATTTTATATCATGCCTATTTGGTTTTCGCGTGTATTGTCATGACCCAAATCAGAGTTTCTACATTTAAGTTTGTTCGTATAGGCTTTGCTCGGATACACCATCGGTCTTAATAACAGTAGTCCTGCGGCAATCCGTCGTTGCTAACGTTTCACATACAAGCCTAAGACAGAAGCCATATCAATCAAAAGTGACTTCGATTATTACTCTTTTTTGTATATCGGCGGGATCTACGCGAGTAGCTACAGGTATATCCACTACCCCGTACCCAATTGTGCTCAACTGTCACAAAAGACGTTCCGCCTACTTTATATAAGGCCAGATATGTTACAGAGGATGCTACAGAGGTTGGCCTTTGGAGACCTCGAGAATGACTATGTAAATGAGTCTCAGCCTGCCATAATTGGCTGCTTATCGCAGAAGAAGGTGTCGAACAGATAGATAGAAAAGTAAATTTCGGAATAAATTATAAGTGGTAAAAATCAAAGTAAGCAATCAACTCAATGAGGCAATGTTATGAAATCAATTACATCAAAACTCAGTATTATCATTCTATCTCTATTCGTTAGTACATTCCCCTTTGCAGAGGATAAGCCTGCAGAAGAATGGCTGTTTGTTCACACAGGGGAGGAAGCGCAGGTAACTAATAACACAACAATCGTGATGCCTGTCACACGCGACATCTTTGCCTTTACCGATAGACCTTACCGTAAGCATGCTTATATGACAGGAGAACAATTTGCCTCATTATGGGCTGATTCAGGTAGTGATAGCTTTAAGACTGACCCACCCAATGCTGTTTTAACGTGGGTTGAGGCAGAGGATGTTAAAGAGGCTGAAGTGGTTATCACAGGTGCAAGTTTTGATGGAAATAGCATCACTTATAATCGCAAGTATTCAGCGATAGTACCTGTTGGCACGCTAAACAGCGTTAGTTTGTTTGTCGACAGCAGCAGGTCTTGCACTTGGAAGTTCCGTAATGGCAAGAGAACAAAAAAATGCAAGAGACGATAAGCCAAGTAGAAATGCGTTCGAGCAAAAAAAAAGCCCATCACCATTTTAATGATGAGGGGCTTTATGTTGGGTTAGATAATTAATTAACCCTAAGTTGTTGATTTAACAACATGTATGGCGGAGAGCATAACCGCCTAGTAATGGTCCACTACAATCCACAGAAGTCTAATAAATTCATATTATATATAGCTTTAAGACCATCTGTAGTACAATAGCGTCTATTACAATCCAATACAAGCCACGACTATGTGGTGGGTGAAATGGTGGGTGAGATGCTAACTAAAGTCAAAATAGATTCATTAACAAAGCCTGGCAAATACATTGATGCCAACGGCCTGTATTTAAGTATTGCTAATTCATTGAGCAAGTCATGGGTCTATCGTTATCAGATCAATGGTAAGCGTCGAGAGATGGGTCTCGGCCCGTGCATCCAGGTTTCATTAAAGGAAGCCCGTGAGAAGGCAGGAGACGCACGTAAAGCACAGAACCAAGGTTTTGATCCCAAAATAGAGCGCGACAAGTTGAAACCTAGCGCTGACTCTATTACCTTTGACCAATGCGCCGAGGCATATATAGACAGTCACGAAGACTCATGGCGTAACGCGAAACATCGCAGTCAGTGGAAAAACACATTGGGTACGTACGCTTCACCTATCATCGGTTTTTTGCCAGTAAATCAGGTTGATACAAGCCTGGTGATGCAAATCATTGAGCCAATTTGGAAGACAAAGACAGAGACTGCTACTCGTGTCCGTGGCCGCATAGAAAGCGTTATTAGCTGGGCCATGGTTAAGGACTATCATCCTGGCCCTAACCC
>CAJXUC010000070.1 GCA_913061315.1 uncultured Gammaproteobacteria bacterium
GAGATAGCGTAGCGTCTCGTGGGCTCGGAGATGTGTATAAGAGACAGGCCTCATCCGCACCTTTAGTAAAAATCCACTTTGATTCAGCAACTGATTCAATCTTTAAAGTTTTCATCATGAAAAATAAATTTTTATGACAGACTTTTTTTAAACTCATAATCGTGAGTCGTCTTCTCGGGATCGTCGATACCGTTCAGCTTTATTCGCTGCTTGTATGGGTGCTAACTGAGGTCACCCATTGTATGACGTATCGCTTCAGGAGTAATAAGCCTGGCAGGTTGCTTTATGATTTCGCACAAATTTTCGATTAGACATGGGGCAATAGAAAGAAACCCGATTTTATTGTTTTCATCCTCTAGAATCCGAGACAGTATTTCAGGATCCACCCAGCTTATCTCGCCAGATTCCATGCAAGCATATATTTTTGACGAGACCCGATCAACAAAGTTAATGGTTGGTATTTTCTTAGCACATTTAACTAAAAAGTCAGTATTAAACTCTGGTGCTATTGCGCTTTCGGAGAGATAAACTTGACTTGAACTTTCTGCGTTGATGTTTAATTTTGAAAATCGATTGATATCAATCATGCATTTGATATCCAGAATATATAACTCATCATTAACACCAAAAGCGATTGTCTTTGGTTGTTTTGCAAAATCTACGCTATTGTCCAAAAATTCACAGTAGACTAATTTATCTTTTCGCAATGCCCAGGTAAAATACAATACGGGTATACCTTTAAGCGCTTCTATATTGTGATCCAGTAGATCATCGACTGCCTTGAACCGTCCTACCCGAAGGCCTCTTTTCCATGATCGCTCTACCGTCTCTTCTGGTGGCGTTACAACGAAAACCATATAAATGGTATGACCAAAACGGGTAACTAAATTACTGCCTTCCTTAGCATCAGATCTTGCTGCAAAACTATCAAAACGAAAACGATCAACTAGAAGGTGAGACAGTTTCCCCTGTTTCGCCTTTTGACTGATATAAAGGTCGAGCTTATGATCGATGATCGGCAACTCATCACCAGCCAATGTGCCAGCATATTTATAGGCCTTTCCCAATGATTCATAATCCAACAGGTATTTACGCCATATATCAGGACTGATCAAGGCAAAGTCATGCCAGTTAATGTCCAATGCCTCGGTGTGTTTTTTTTGTAACGGCCGCATGGTGCTTTTCCCCGACGCTGAAGCACCTTTAATATTAATAATGACAGGTTTTTTTTGTGCCGGTAGTATCAAAAAGTTCTCCTTTATTGCTGCATCGTTGATCAATGGCGTTATTATTTCACCGATCATTTTGCTACCCAGTTCGTTGCAGACTTCCCCCGTAATTAACGATGATAACAGCGATTTTTCTCCCATTAGTCGTCCGTGTTTTATCACAATAGCATTGGCAATTTTAACTAAAGCACAAAGCACACTTTGCTGCATTGGATCGCAGGTTACTGTTTCTTTTTGTTGCCACAAGGCAATTAATCGCTGGTCACGTATTTCAATCGTTTCAAAATTGTGTATTTTTTGTTTCTTTTTTTGTATTTTAAACATGTTTTTAAAATTAAATGTTTTTTCTACACTGGTTACCTCAATGGGTTCAGGAAATAAATCAAGCGATAGTTCGTGATCGACTGTTAATTTTACAAGCTGCTCGAAGTCGTTAAAACGGTGAATTATTTCCGCCATAGAAGGCTGAATATAGGTATCTAATAAGGTTGAGACAACTTTTCGAAAGTTGACACCCAGATCCTCATACTTCGATCCATCAGAGACAAAAATATCTGCAGAAACTCGAATAAGCAATTCGTGTACAACAAGTCTCTCTGCACGAAAGCGAATCAATTGCTGGATAGGAAGACCGCTGAAGTCACTCAATTCTGTGGCTGTTTCAAAAGTAGTGGTGACGTTCTCAGAACGGAACATCGTTGATAGTGGGAGGTAATTAGAAGGAAGCGTCGACTTTATACCTGGGTTCCAGGGACCTATTTTTTTAACATCTGAAGCCGATAAAGTCATAACTCAACATTTAGGGTTCTATGAATTAGTCGCAAATTTATGCGCTATATTTTAAACCAGTGGCAGAACTGAATGTTTTATTCAAATATTGTTTTAGACAGATGATTGACTTTTGATTGCATTACCAACCATCTGCGGTTCACTATTCTCCTAAAGGACGCTCTTTAATATAGACCGAATCTTCCTGAATTTTTTTATTTAACAGACTAACACAGGCATATAAAGCTTTTAAAGAAGGTGTCTCAACATCCGTCATTTCACCCAATTCAATAACGACGCCCAACATACCATCGATTTCCAATGGTTTGCCTGCTTCAACATCCTGCAACATCGAGGTTTTATGTTTGCCAACACTTTCGGCACCATTAATACGTCTTTCGATCGTGACCCGAAATGAAGCCCCCAATTTTTCTGCAATTCTCTGAGCTTCAGTCATCATTGTTGTCGCGAGTTCACGCGTCAAGGGATCCTGACATATATCAACCAACGTCGAGTGTGTTAAAGAACTGATGGGATTAAAGGTTAAGTTACCCCATAATTTCAACCAAATTTCAGATCGAATATCCGTTAGTATTCGAGATTTAAAGCCACAATCTTCAAATAATTTAGAAACTGCCTGTAAGCGTTCAGATTCACTACCGTCTAGTTCTCCAACAGGAAACTTATCGCCTTCAACGTGTTGAATGACACCCGGCTCTGATATTGAAGCGGCAGGATAGGCAATACAACCTATAATTCTTTTAGGATCAATGCCTTTTGCTAAAGAACCACCAGGGTCAACTGTTTCTACGATACGGTTTTCATAATCACCACCGTTACCTTGAAAGTACCACCAAGGAATTCCATTTTGTAAGGCAACCATTACTGTATCTGGACCAAAGAGGGTTTTAAGATCATCCATCACAGGAACAATTTGATGCGCTTTTAGCGCGAGTAAAACAATGTCCTGTGGACCACATTCAGTCATATCACTCGTTGCAAAAACGTTACGGACGTTCGTTTCCTGACCATCCTTACGCAGTGTTAAACCGTTGGCCTTTATCGCAGATAAATGAGGTCCACGAGCAATTAAAGAGACCTCATGTCCTTGTGCAGCAATTTGAACACCCATATAGCCGCCGATTGCACCGGCTCCAACAACACATACCTTCATCCAAACTCTCCAACTTCGCTGATCTAATTGCCAACGTATCAATCAATTTTAAATAACACCGGATTGACCCGATACCCTAAGTATTAAGCTTCAACTTACAACTGAACCTTAATATTACATTATTTGGCAGCAGCTAGTTATCAATAAGGATAATACGTATATTAAGTCAAAGAGCCAAACATTGAGCCAACACTTAACTGACAATCAGACGCATAGTCAGAAGCACTGATTTTCCCTCCGCCTTCAGCTCGAACTCTAGATATCAGAATTCCTCTATCATCACCGGTTGCAATAATAAGTCCTTCATCGTCCAACCTTAATACTGTCCCTGCTTTACCAACTGCAGACTCAACTAATTTACTGTTGAAGATTTGCACTTTGACGCCACTATTAGTGGTCCAAGCGCCTGGTTGTGGATTAGACGCGCGAATTGTATTGTAAATTTGATCTGAAGGTAGCCTCCAGTCAATTTCAGCTTGGGGTTTTCCAAACCAAGATTCATAACTCCCTTCATCAAGGTTTTGATTAATCCGAGGCGCACGCCCTGCTTTAACCATATCCAATGCCTCGATCATCGCATCGACACCCATTGGATAGAGCTTTTTAAAATAGATGTCACCTAACGTTTCGTCGGGGCCGATATCACAGGTTTTTTGCAACAGCACGGGTCCTTCATCGAGACCTTCATTTGGCCAAAAAATAGTTAAACCGGTTTGCTCGGCACCCATTGCAATTGGCCAGTTAATGGAAGATGGACCTCTGTGCATCGGGAGTAACGACGGGTGGTACTGAAATGATCCTTGCTTGGGTGCATCCAGTACGGGTTGTGGGACAAATAGTAAAACATAGGCCATGATACAAATGTCAGCATCAAAGGATTGCATCAATTCTAACGCTTCGGGTGATTTCCAAGAAACGGGTTGATGTACTGCTAACCCTTTTTCGAGCGCAAGCTCTTTTAAAGGATCCATTGGTTTGCCTTCTTTATCTGGCGCTGTACAGACGGCAACTATATCTTCATTTCGTTCCAGTAATTGTTCTAAAACTGCGCGGCCAAAAGCCTGTTGTCCATGAACTACAATTCGCATTATAAACTCCTATGTTTTTTCAGTTTAAACCGCGCCAGATGCTCTAATAGCAGCAATTTGGTCAGCATCATAATCCAGAACGTCAGATAAAATTTCATCTGTATGCTCACCCAGTAGCGGCGAACGCGTGACTTCAACAGCAGAGTCAGAAAACTTTATTGGACAACCCACGGTCAAGTACTTGCCTCGTTCGGGGTGATCCACTTCAACTATTGTTCCTGATTCTCGAAGTGAAAGATCTTCTGAGATTTCTTTCATAGAAAGAATTGGACCTACTGGAATATTATGAGGGTTACACAGCTCCATAACCTCAAATTTTGTTTTAGTCATAGTCCATTTTTCAATCTCGTTAAAAATCTCATTCAGTCGGCTTAATCTGGCCGGTGGTGTTGCATAATCAGGACTTTCCTTCCATTCAGGTTTCCCAATTACGTCGCAAA
Organism: uncultured Gammaproteobacteria bacterium; assembly: GCA_913061315.1. Lineage (GTDB taxonomy): Bacteria > Pseudomonadota > Gammaproteobacteria. The sequence continues at coordinate 4,700 of CAJXUC010000070.1, forward strand.
TTTTCTGCCAGACAGCTGCCTGAGTAATAAAGTAAGTATAGGCGTTTGGGTCAATTTCCCAGCCTTTACATTTAAGGATTCGACCAGGTTGCCCTCCCCCTGAATCGTTGCCAGCTCTGGGTGTTGAATCCCCAAACTCGACATTTTCACCGAACTGTGAGTACTCTTTCAGTGGTCCAGTATCTAAGCGTTGTTGATCACGTAATTTTACACGGCATAAATTAAGTACCGAATCTTGCATTGGTGCCTGCACTAGCTGCCCCCTACCAGTATTAGCTCGCTGCAACAAAGCGGCCGTAATACCTAATGCCAAATGCAAACCAGTACCTGAATCGCCAATTTGAGCGCCCGTTACTAGTGGTGGGCCATCTCGAAAACCCGTTGTTGAAGCGGAGCCACCGGCACATTGAGCTACATTCTCATAAACCTTACAATCTTCGTAAGGCCCTGGTCCAAAACCTTTTACCGAAGCCATGATCATTTTCGGATTTAGTTCTTGAATTCGTTCCCAACTGAATCCCATTCTATCCAGAGCACCTGGTGCAAAATTTTCAACTAGCACGTCACATTTTTTAACCAAACGTTCTAAAACTTCTTTGCCTGTTTCATTCTTTGAATTTAGAGTCAGTGATCGTTTATTGTGATTGAGCATAGTGAAGTACAAGCTGTCTGCACCTTCCACATCGGCTAATTGCTTTCGGGTTGCATCACCAACACCAGGACGTTCGACTTTAATTACGTCAGCACCCATCCAGGCGAGTAATTGCGTGCATGTTGGCCCAGATTGTACGTGAGTAAAATCGAGTATTCTGACTCCGTCTAGTGCTTTAGACATTAGTAACCCCTATTGTTAATTGATTGTGTGAAATGCATTATTATTAATTTTAATTATAACTCTTCAATTGTGACAGAAACGTCCAGAGTAATGGCAACCCATTCACAAACCAAATCGGCACGCAGGTAGATATGGCTCAATAAGTTGATTCTTACAAACGTCGTGTCTCTCATGATGAATTTTATTTGGAAAATTAAACACCCACTTTATTTTTTGACTGTGCCACTAGTAGGATTCAAACTTGTAATACGCCCGCTTTCAGTGCCAGCCGTTTCGTCAATGATGGCATTAATAAGTGTGGGTCTTCCAGAGGCAACGGCCTCTGTTAGTGCTTTTTCTAACTCAGCGGGTGTATTGGCAACAACACCAACACCACCAAAGGCCTGCATCATCATTTCATAACGTGCGTTTTTAACAAATACAGTAGGGGCAGGATCATCGCTACCATTGTTATTCTTGTCGACGCCTTTATATATACCATTATTATTGAAGACAACGACACAGACTGGTAGATTGTAGCGACAGATGGTTTCAACCTCCATCCCACTAAAACCAAAGGCACTGTCACCCTCGACTGCAATGACTGGCTTACCTGTCACCACGGCGGCGGCAACCGCAAAGCCCATGCCAATTCCCATAATACCCCATGTACCGACATCAAGTCTTTTACGTGGCTCGAACATATTGACAATAGAGCGCGCAAAATCTAGTGTATTCGCCCCTTCATTGACCAAATAGGCATCAGGTCGAGCTTCAATTTGATTTTTGATAACGTTCAAGGCGCTTTGAAAATTCATAGGCGATGGATTGAGTTTTAATTTTTCAGCCATCTTAGTAATATTTTTACTGCTGCGAGCAAACACCTCAGTTATCCATTCTGCAGGAGGTTTAGCAAAGCTTGCGTCCATGCCTGCAGACAGCGCCTGCACGCATGAACCAATGTCACCAACCAATGGTGCTGCGATGGGCACGTTACTGTCCATTTCAGTGGGCGCAATATCGATCTGAATAAATTTCCGACTGGCTGCATTGGCACCACCCCACGTTTTACCCTTGCCGTGTGACAGTAGCCAGTTCAAACGAGCACCAATCAACACGACCACATCAGCCTCAGCTAAAACGAAAGAACGAGCGGCTGATGCGCATTGTTCATGAGTGTCGGGAAGCAACCCTTTAGCCATAGACATAGGGAGATAAGGAATACCAGATTGCTCGACAAAAGTCTGAATATCTTTATCTACTTGTGCGTAAGCAGCCCCTTTACCTAATAGAATTAACGGCTTTTTAGCCGTTTTAAGCAAGTCTAGCGCGCGCTGAACCGATTCTGGTGCCGGTAACTGGCGCGGAGCAGCATCCACAACTTTAATCAAAGATTGCTGACCTTCCATTTCATCCATAACTTGTGAAAATAGCTTTGCAGGGAAGTCCAAATACACACCGCCAGGACGTCCAGATACTGCAGAACGAATAGCACGAGCAACACCAACACCAATATCTTCTGCATGCAATACGCGAAAAGCGGCCTTACACAAAGGCTTAGCAATCGCTAATTGATCCATCTCTTCATAGTCGCCTTGCTGCAAGTCGACTACCTCACGTTCGGAAGAACCTGAAATCAATATCATTGGAAAGCAGTTGGTCGTGGCGTTGGATAGCGCCGTCAAACCATTCAAGAACCCAGGGGCCGAGACAGTCAAGCAAATGCCAGGCTTTTGAGTTATGAAACCAGCTGCCGCTGCCGCATTACCCGCATGCTGTTCATGGCGAAAAGAAATCATTCGCATACCATTTGCTTGCATTTTTCGGGTCAAATCGGTAATTGGTATGCCTGGCAAACCAAAAATAGTATCGATATCGTTGAGCTTTAGCGCGTCAATAACGAGTTGAAAGCCATCAATGGTGTTATTGGAAGTGTCTGTTGTCATGATCACTGGTCTCTTCTTGGATTAACAATTAGTTAGCACAGATTTTAAAAGCTATACGTAAAATTTTATTCACGCTGGACTTTATTTAATGCTTTTACAACCAGACGGCAGCTTAAGGTGACTGCTCCGTCTTTGTCTTAATGCCACAAAAATTTCTAGCAACATTTGTTTCAGTTAACGTTTCTTATTTTCTAAAAAAACACCCTGTTCATTTACAAGCTGTTCAGCTTTGGCGTTAATGCTAACTTAAACACGTTGATCAAAAAGAGATTCATCTCAACATCTAGTCTAGATGTTCACAAATTTTTCAACGTGCCTCGCCAATTCCATTGCGTGCTCTCGGACTAGCTGTTCGGCGTGGTGAGCATTCCGCTCCTCCAATGCCTCAATTATTCTAATATGGTCTACCGCGGACCGAGATAAACGATCCCGCTCTTTTATTGTGCTCGTACGTATGGCGCGCATGTGGAAAAATAATTGATCTGCCATTTGCGTGATCAATGGGGATTTCCCCAGCCTTATAATCATCTGATGAAACTCAATATTTGCTTCAGAGTACTCATCTATATGTGCCCTATTCTCTTCAGCACTATCATATTTGGACTGCATTTTTCTCAACTGTGCAATCTCTTCATCGCTTGAACGTGACGTTGCCATCCTCGCCGCCATACTTTCAAGCGCGGCCCAGACATCAATCATGTCTAGTATCTCTTCCTTCGTTTTTTGCACCACAAAAGTTCCCCTACGTGCAATGTTCTTGACTAAGCCCTCCTGTTCAAGCCTTGAAATTGCCTCCCTTACGGGAGTCCGACTAACGCCTAATTGCTCTCCTAATGCCCGTTCATCAAGTCTTTGCGGTTCACCATCCGTGTAAATATCCATCCCTGAAATAATTTCTTTTAACGCATCGTAAACACGCGTCTTCAGGGCTTTTGTAGGCTCTAATGCTGTTATTCCAAACGACTTCATTCTCATCTCCAGTTAAATGGCGCCGATTGATTTGGTATACAATATACCAATTAACGGCTTTAATCAAGCCCAGATCAGACCTAAAAAATGACGACCTAACGGCTATTTAATAACGACTAAAAAAAATGAATTTTATTTCAAAACGGGGACAGAAGATACTAACGAGTGAAGACTAGCTGAACTGCATAAACCGCAAATCAACTGAGGAATTATCTACTTATAAAGGAAACCACCAGCCGTTTAAGCTGGCGATTACCTAAATCAGCACTTAAGACTTTCTATTGCGGATTTTGTCATAACCCATTTTAAATAAAGGCAGGAACAACAAGAGCAATGCTGCAATCATGATCGGCCCTGCATAAGTACGACTGAAGAAAATACCAAAAGAACCGTTACTGATAATCAACGATTGACGCAACGCGGGTTCTGCTAATGGCCCTAAAACGATCGCCAGTACCGCTGGGGCAAGTGGATAATCAAGCTTACGCATCAGGTAACCAACGATACCAAAAACTATCATCAACCAAACATCATGCATATCTTGGGTGGGTGCATAACCGCCGATTAAACAAAGAATAAAAATAATCGGTGCCAAAATAGTAAACGGTGTTTTAAGAATCTGAATAAAAACCGGAATAAAGGCAATATTAATAATAAGCGCAAACAAATTAGCCGCATAAAGCGAAGCAATAAGCCCCCATACAAATTCACTATGATCAACAAACAGTCTTGGCCCCGGCTCTAGCCCCCAGATAACCATTCCGCCAAGTAATATGGCTGTAGTAGGTGACCCAGGAATGCCCAGCGTTAACATGGGCAGCATTGAACCGGTACTCGCAGCATTGTTAGCCGCTTCTGGTGCTACAACACCTTCGAGATTACCCTTGCCAAAACTATCCGGGTCTTTCGACATTTGTTTAGCAATACCATAAGACATTAATGAGCCTGGTGTAGCTCCAGCGGCCGGCAATATACCAACAAAATAACCCAACACAGACCCCATTACCATGGTCTTCCAACTTGAGACAAGTTCACGCAAATTAGCAAACGTGCGAGCAACGGTAACGGTTGCCTCAGAAAGCATACTCTTACCGCCGCCAAGAGCATTTTCTTCAACGGTCCAAAGCATTTCACCAATACCATAAATGCCGATCGCCAGCACTAAAAAGTTTATGCCATGCATAAAGCCAGTAATATCCCATAAAACCAATCGCGGTTCGCCAGAAATAATATCAAAACCAATTGCGCTTAGAACAAGGCCAATGGCAATAGAAAAAATAGTTTTAAAGAGATCGTCTCCGCCAAGTCCGACAAATGTTGCAAACGCAAGCATCATTAAGGCAAATTCTTCGGGCGAACCAAAAACAAGTGCAATATGAGCCAGTGGTGGAGCAAAGAAAGTGAAAAGCACAACTGAAATGGTGCCACCAACAAATGAGGCAACGGCTGCTCCAGTGAGCGCTTTATCGGCTAAACCTAATTTGGCCATGGGCCGACCATCAAAAGTGGTTGCAACCGCAGTAGAAGCCCCCGGAATACCCAGCATGATCGATGATATAGCACCACCATACATAGCGCCGTAATATATAGCGGCTAAAAATATTATTGCACCAGCAGGCGGCACCAGAAACGTCAAAGGCAACAATATTGCAACACCATTAACAGATCCCAATCCTGGCATTGCACCTATGAACAAGCCAAGTGCACAACCACCAATAATTAGCGCTAAATTTAATGGTTCAAATACGATTAAAAAACCGTTACCAAGAAGTTCTAGAGTTTCTAACATTTTCTTATCTCTCTTATCTATTCGGGGTCGAAGTTAAAGTCTAAAAAAAGATCTTATAGAGCGGAATAAATAATGGCTCAGTCAGCCCTTTAGGCAGAATGATTTTTAGGGTTATTTCAAAAAAGTAGAAAATAACAACGGGTATTAATACAGCCAAGGTAGCGGTTAATCTCCAAGTATGTTTACCGAGGAATCTTAGGTAAAAAATCAGAAATAACGGTAATGCGCCATAAATACCAATGAATGAAAATAAACCGACGGTGACAATTAAAGCAATGGCTACTGCAAGAACTTCCATTAGAACATGAGCTTCAATATAGACTTTAGTTGAACTGGCAATTGGGCCATGCTTACGAAGCCAATTAACTAGGATACCCAAACAGGATATTAACAAAATTGCAGAAAGCCAGAATGGCCAAGCACCGCCACCGGGTCCTTCATCTTGAACCCAACCAATGGGAAGCTCGTAACTTTTGACCATAAGGTAGATGGAAAAAGCGGCCATCGTTATGGCCATCAACAATTCAGCAGTACGAACCGTCATGATAAATATCCCCCCTATCGATGCAATAGGAATAAATTGAATTTGTTAAGTTATAGAATTCCCAGTACTGCCAATTTACAGTATCAGAAAAACAGATATTTTTTATTATTTATAGAGCGGATGCATAGTTAAACTATTAGAGCACGTCCTTGTGCCCGATCAAGATTTTAACTATAAACGCTAATTTGTTACTTAATAACGCCCATATTCTTAAGCATCACTTCATGAACATCACGCTCTTTC
>CAJXUC010000071.1 GCA_913061315.1 uncultured Gammaproteobacteria bacterium
CGAGATAGCGTAGCGTCTCGTGGGCTCGGAGATGTGTATAAGAGACAGCTGTAGAGTAATATTGTAATACTCCACGGGTTCACCTGCGCTGGTTTCATCAGGCGTCCTGAAGAACCTTAGGATAATTTCTAGCTCGGATGGCGCGGTCACAGAGTTCAATAATAGGGGCGAGCTCTTATCAATAAACTTGCTCACCTCTAAGTATTCATGCTTCCGAGTGCCCGTAACTTGACCAGTCAGAGTGTTAGTCGGAACACTGACCTTATGATCATAGGCAAGAATGAGACACTCTTCATCGTGGTCTGCCTTAAAGAACGAACCGATACTTTCTTTTGAACAGGATTCTTCCGTCAGGCAACCTTCAGGATCGTTAATTGACATGTAAATTTCAGTTGGCATTGCTTGTTCCTTGCATAAAGATTAAAAGACGCGCGCTTACGCGCGCTCCAAAATACTGGTGAGTGAAAGTGTGAAATTTGCTCCCATAAATTTAAAGTGCGGAGTCACCTCCAAACCAACGGAATACCAACCTGCATCACCTTCGATTTCAGATACAGTAATTAATGCCTTTCTTAAAGGTCGTTGACTTCTTGTTGCAGCAGAAGGGTTATCTTGATCTGCAACATATTGACGAATCCACTTGTTCAATTCAGATTCCAGTTCACTACGACTTTTCCAGCTCCCCAGATTCTCTCGCTGCAGGACTTTAACGTAGTGAGCCAGACGATTAACTATGAACAAATAAGGCAATTGCGTACCTAGCTTAAAATTAACCTCGGCCTGCCTACCTTCCTCATCATTGCTAAACTTTTTCGGCTGTTGCGCAGAGTTCGAAGAGAAAAATACCGCGCTGTCAGAATCCTTTCGTAGCGTCAACGGAATGAAACCTAATTCTGATAATTCATATTCTTTTCGATCGGAGATTTTAACTTCAACAGGACCTACCACTTGGCTAGTACCGCTAACCTCAACGATATTAATGGGCAAGTCTGCTACTTCACCACCTGATTGAGGACCAATGATGTTAGGGCACCATCTGTAGTTAGCAAAGCTGCTATTCAGTCTTGTGGCATACGCAAAAGCAGCATTGCCCCACAAATGATCAGATTTAGCATTAATAGATTCTTGATAATTGAACCCTGTCACTGGAATATTTTCACCATAGGTTGGCCTCAACATAAACTTCGGCAAAGTCAAACCCACATTTCTTGAATCATCACTGCGCCTGAAGGCGCGCCATTTGGTGTACTGCGGTCCCTCGAATAAGGCTTCTAGCTGCTTCAGATCTGGCAACTCAGAAAAATCGTCAAGACCGAAAAAACGTTCGCTTGCACTACTAATAAAGGGCGCATGAGTCATGGCACTTAAGCTAGACATATAAGTAAGCAAACTCATATCCGATGCAGACGGTGAGATGGAATAATTACCGAGTATCACACCATAAGGATCACCACCAAATTGTCCGAATTCATCGGTATAGACCTTCCGATATAATCCAGTTTCAGTAATGTCAGTAGTATCTTCAAAGTCTTGTAGTAACTCATCCTGCGAAACAGACAAAATCTCAATCTTAATGTTTTCACCGAATTCCGTTCTATCCGTAAGCAGCTTTAAGCTTCTCCAAGGGGACTCTAAAGCCTGAAATTCAGCGTTATGGAGGATCTCATCCATTTGCTTGCTTAGTTTCTCATCAAGCTCATCGATTAAAGATTCAACATATCTTTTGTCGATTCTTACATCCTCCAAGCCCTGATCATCTTCTATCACGCGGCTGAGTAATGATTGCATACCCTGCGCAGCAATCGAATAGTTGTTTTCGTCATTTGAAAGCTTACTAAAATTCAGTATAGAGGCGATCAATGGTTGTTGTTTTACAGCTGCCATATATTACTCCTAAGACACACTCTGCCTTTAGTCTATTAATTTTATTATTTGCTAACGGGCATGCCCAGTTCGCGCCTCAAATCCGTCCGCGATTTATCATCCGACAATATTTGCCTTATCTGTTTTCGCATCTGGGGAGAATTACCGATAGGACCCTTGAGCGCTTTTAAGGCATCCCGCAATTCAAGAACTTTCTTTAACTCATCGACCTGTTCAATAATACTATCTGGCTCGAAATCACTGAGCTTGTTTATATCCAATGAGACCTCAATGGCATCACCTTCCGCAGTGGACATTTTGTTTTCAACACTGAAATTTACTTTCAGGTCTAGGTCCGCCATAACGCTTGAAAAGTTGTTTCTATTGATGTTGATTAACGCTCTCTCTTCGAGGGGCGAATCAACCCCTCGAAGGGTAAAATCTCCTAAAACCAAAACCTTGAACGGAAGTTCCACACCCTCTTTGGCATTACCTACGGAAGGCTTATAAGAAATATTAATGCGTTCCTTCGGTGCGATAGACCCTGCGCTTTTAGATTTACTTGACATAGTATTCTCCAGACCAATTAAATTTTTTTCAGACAAGTTGCGATTAGCTTTTGATGTTACTCACAAAAACACTATTTTTCTTGTTTAAACTTTCGCTATTATTAGCTGGAGTAATAACAATTGCAACCCATAAGTGCATAATTATTAAAGTTTTAATAATAAACATGATTATAGCCATATTAAATAGCATTTATGAATGTATAACTAAATAACACTACATTAGCTATAGTATTATTTTATAAAGGTTTTTATTTGCATATAATTAGTTCAGCTCATAATATATTAAAATAATTTATACACTTTTAAGTACGATGACTAGTTGTGCTGATAATACCGAGATTTACTAAATGGGTATTAGGTTCGCTAAAGGTTGGTATCAAGCCCTTTTAGCGAGGATATACCTTTCTAAAACTAGCCCCTGGTGGTTTGGCCCAGCCGCAACCAACTGGGCCATTTAATAGAGGATTAACTAATGGATTTATTACAGCAGTTAATTTTAGGAAGTTTCTTTATTGCAGCAACTTTATTGGATATGTTTTATATCCTAATCGGCGATTAGCAGTGCACGAAAGAAGTAGTGCGGATGGCACAAACTGAACCCACATTCTTACCAAATGTTTGAGAGGCTGGCTTTAGCTCTTAGTAGTAATGGGCAGGCTGAAGGTTGATATCAAGCTCTAGTATAGAGTATTTTTTCCTTATGCTTTCGGGCTTTGGAAGTACGTCCATTCTGAAAAGTTTAGCTCCTTTTTGTCCTTTGAGTTGCACCAAGAAAAGCCGGGCATCTGGGAAGTCTTTAACTGGACAGACTCTTACATGCCAAGGAGCGCCTCCGATTGATTTTTCCTGGTCTCCTGTAAGATCGGTCCAAGTTTCACCGTCAATCCTAACCCAAAAAGCACTCTCAGGGTTTTTACTATAGAATTTTTCATTCAAAGGGGTTGATAAGTTTGATGCATCATATTTTATGATGCGGGTTCTTATACTTGGCAAGAACCCTCCGACGCTAGGATCAATATCTAAGGGATCCACGCTCAAAAAGTTTGCAAACTTAATGACCGCTGCTGGGCCAAGCTCAGTCGTATTATTGAGATAGTGCGATATCGCACCTTGCGACCAGCCAAGTGTTTGAGCCGCCTCCACTTGAGTGAATTGCATCTCTAGTTTTCTAATATTCCAGAGATTACGAAGGTTCTGGACCGCCTCCGGTAAGGGTTTGGTTGAAGTCATTTTTTCCTACTCAACATGTTTCAGTCTCGTTACAATGTAATGCCAGCAAACTAACCACCACAATTCTACCACCATGCTAAAAGGCTAGCACATCTTAGCTCTAAACGCACATCAGTTAAAATACTCACCGACCAATACCATATCAAAATCGATAACAGCCATTATAGGCACAAGGGATCTTGATTGTTTGGTGTGGTCTAACCAGTCGCACTAGAGATGGGACAGTAAAGAACTCATAACAACCGTATCTTTATTGGGAACGGACACATTCACATTTAAATTTAAATTATTGTTTACTCTTTAATTATAATGTATGTTATCTTTATTAGTCCAGCTAATAACTATGCTGGCTACCTCACTTACAAGAATTGAACTAGAACGTTATGACTAAAAATTTCGAAACGAAGATGACCATAGCAGCCGGATTCGTTAATAATCGAAGCAATGATCTTGATAGTTTAGCAAATGACTTTGGAAGTTATGACCTGCCTCAGCCCGAGGGAAGAGGCTGGCAATTAAAACAGGTTATTCCGGTACACAACAATGCTCGATTTTTGCAATACTTTTGGGAAAGAGAACTTGATATATCTGGCTCCGAAACCAACGAAAATGGCCGCTTTACAGAGCCAACAATTAATCTAACAACTTAATCTATCACAATTAACCGGATGTCTTATGCTTAAACCGCTAGCTCTAATACTTAGTAGTCTCGTCTTAATATCTAATGTAATGGCGACTGAAAATTCTCTGCCCCCTAAAGGCGAATTTGGTGTATTTATAACTGATCTACATGATCTTGATTTTTCCAAACATGAATATAAGGTCGAATTTATCACTTGGTTTTTAACTGATGATCCCGATTACAACCTTTTGAAAACAACAGAAATTACCAATGCTAAAGAATTTTCAGTAAGAAATATAAGCACCAAGACCATTAACGGCCAATATTTGTATTCTCAAACTTTTCAGGGAACAATTAAGCAAAACTGGGATGCCGGCAGTTATCCATTCGATACCCAAAAACTTATAATTTCCTTGGCGGCTCCATTAGAAGAGGTGACTTACTCTTTAGATAAAAGCAGCAGTATCGATAATAAAATTATTCCTAAGGGTTGGTCTTTAGAAAGTTTTGATCTGATACCAATCAGCACATACTATCCTGCCAACGTTGGCGAGCCAAATGTACCTGAAAGCATGGGACGCACCTTTAACGAAGTTCAAGCGACAATAACACTGAAGCGCAGTGGTTTACGTACTTTTGTGACGGCATTTTTAGGTCTGTTTGTCGCCACATTTTTGATAATAACTGTATTGACGGTAAATACGTCAGGTAAACTCTTGGCAATCATTCCATTACAAGCTCGAATTACTCTTTGCTCCGGCTCACTGTTTGCTGCGGTCGGTGCTATTTACGGTCTAGACTCTCACGTTCCCTTTGGCACTAACTTTACCTTCTCAGATTCGCTGGAAATTACAACTTTTGCGGGCATAGTTTTTGCGGTGTTAAGTTCAATTGCATCTGATGTCATTATCAAGAGCAACAAAGTAGCAATCCATCGGAATTTAATGGTTTCGGTTTGGACTCTATTCCTCATCTCTCATTTTGGTGTAAATAGTTACTTAATTTTTAAAATATTATAAATGTTTTAGCTCATTTTTTTATACCAAAATGGTTGGCAATCAAACACTCAACCTAAATAAATAATTTGTGTAATTAATGTATGAAAGTGGCATTACCATAACGCTGTTCCAGCGAGAGTCGTCCAAGTAATAGTTAGGTGATTCTTGGAATTTAACCGATCACACAAAAGCAATTACTCACAGGAAAGAGGAGAAACATATAAGAATTGCGTGGGGCCGGATATAATTCCATTTTTGTTAAAGGTTATCGATATTGAGGTATATGAAGACAAGTCTCTGACATCCAAGCTCGAATATCTTCCGAAAAAGCTAATATACCTTATAAAAGAATAGAAAACCGGCCCAGCAAGTATTCACATATTAGTGGTTAATTCCCAGAGCTAATTTTCGAAGTTTGAAGAATTAAAAAAATTAAGAGCGCCACTAGATTTTAAACTATCTGAGTCCCCTGTTAGCCGCTCCATTAGCTTTAGAGCTGCTAAAAAATTAGGGATCTGAAAGCATCCATAGTTTTTTGTGGGGATTAAATATTTTACCTAATGACGAGGTATAGGAGATGCTCTATGTTGGAATTACTAGGGCAAAATCAAAGCTATAATTTAGACAACTGATACCAACTGGGTGCTCTACCGCCCTTCAAGCTCCTGAATGACTTTAAACCCATGTTATGGGGTGCCTGACTGCAAGTTGCCTCTCAACTTGAGCCATTGCCTGAAACTGCAAATCAACCCCATCTGTGACCGTTGTTTTGACCGGCGGTTTATCGCGCAGTGCCGGTCATGAAAAATAGGAAGTCAGTATTTATGAGGTTTGTAGCCAGCACTGGCCGATACTCATCGTCAACGCTACGGGTCCAACCCCCGCCATCCACCCCATTAATTATCGCAATAAATCAGATGCTTACAGATTTATACGTGGCAACTATGTGAAATGATAGGCATCTCTATAGTGTTAAAGTACCTGGATCTAACTCTAATCTAACTAAATAAGTTAGTTTTCATTTACCCCTAAAACAATGCCGATATTGATTACCCTACGCTATCTCCGAGTACTATCCTATTAAATAGCCCCCGTTAAGGGGCTATGAATATAATAATATTAGTTAAATTGGTAACGCCTGCGAGCCAGTAACAGCCCCGCTATAATTAACAGTAATAACAAAGAGGCATCAGCCGAACCATCAGAGGCGACGGTGCAACCACCACCGCCTGACTTAGACACACTAACTGAGGCAAGCCGCAGCCGTGCTGACAGCAACATAACACTCATCTCACCGTTATCAATTACCACGGTCACCGGTCCACTACCCGCTGTCATGCCTCCCGTCACTGTGGCGGTATAAACGCCGCTGCCCTGTTCGACAAAATCACTGACCACAACACCCATTAACGGCATACTACCAGTAACGCTCATATGCTCAAGGCCAACACCTTGGTCATCATAGGCGGTCACTGTCACCACAGTACTGTCAACAGCATTAGCAGTAATGACAGTTTGCCGCAGTATCACTTCACTGTTTTTACTAGGCGTGCCAATAAACTTCACAGTTATACCGCCTGTATCAGTAGTGGTACCATTAACTGCACCATCACTATCATTAGGGCCGCCATCCTGAATGAGCAACTGAAGGCAGTTATCACCGGCTGTCAGGCCTGGTGTATATGCCTCACTACCTGTATGTGGGCACGCCCCTTTCAGTGCAGATGCGGTTGCTACAGCGTTGTCTGCATTTTCAACAAACATCTGCCAACCGATGTTCTCACCAAGATACTTACGATACACCGCTCCATTTGGCAGTGGCTGGGATAGAGGCATAACAACTTTGTAGGTATGCCCCAAATCAGCACCCGTGACAGCAAAGTCTACCAAGTGTGATGGGTAGTCATAACCTGCATCAACCACCATACCAAGAGCAACCAGCTCGCTCTCCGAAACCGTAACGTTGTTATCGCCCATCACTAAAGAGGCAGCGCCGAGAGACACCAACGTGCACGCCTCGGTTTGCATGAAGCCATTGTCCATTGGCACCACATTAGAGGCTGCAATGTTATCTTGATAGTCAGGCATACCATCCCCATCACTATCGCCATAGCCCTCCGCGGCATCTGAAATCCCATCGCCATCGGTATCTGCATCAAAGGCTAAGGTAGGTGCTGTTACAAGCACTACCGCTGATGAAGAGACCGTAATGCTATCCATACCATCACTGACATCAACAAAGATCGTTATGGCACCCTGTTCAGCAGCACTAAAGCTTAGCGCCTGCCCCGATGTATCAACCACTGCATTTGGCAGCCCAAGAGCGTCCATCCAATCAACCGTATGCTGATCTCCACCATTTGCGTCCGTGATAATTACAGAAACAGTCACCGTGCCACCATCTGCAACAAGTGTGTTACCAATAACGCCATCCTGCGACATCATCAGCATCGCGTTAGGAGGAAGGTTTCCTTCAACAATTGACCAGGTCTGCGCACTGGCCACGCCACGTGCGGCATTTACAAGATCGCCAAGAATAATCTGCACCGTCTCCTCAGACTCAGCATCACCATCAGCAACAATGTTCAGATTAATGGTGCCAAAGGTACCCTCTTCGATGGTAATAGTTCCGGACTGAGTCACGGCGTAGTCATCGCCCTCAGTTGCAGTGCCAGATACTTCAAATGGTATCATCACAGGGTAGACCGCAGCATGCCCACTTAGCCAAATATGGGCCTCAGGTTTACTACCCTCAGTTGTCAGCATGTTGGTACAAAAATTAGCTAACGGATGAACCTTAATCATCTGCGTTGCTGTTTCGATGCTGCCAACACTATCAGTAGCCGTCCAAACAATCTCGTGAGAACCTGACTGGAACGGACCCACTCGACTGGCGGTAACAGTAATATCACCATCCCCGCCCCCGGCTGTAGCAGTGCCAATATCAACATTAGTTAAGTAACCCACTGCATTAACGCTAATATCATCAGGGCTTGTCAGCGTGATTGCTATTAGAACCACCTGCACTGTACGTGTAACTTGCGTTGCCGCATTACCTGCTGCATCACTCACGTTGTAGGTAACGGTATAAGTTCCAACAGCATTTACATTGACTGCACTTGTATCAGCAACAATGCTACTGGTGATCGTACCGTCGATGTTATCAACAGCCGTTGCACCTGCATCAGTATAAGTCGAGCCTAACTCTAGGCTCACAGTGGCATCACCGACACGAGTTATCACCGGAACTGTAACGTCTGCAGTTATATTAACTGTACGTGTAACTTGCGTTGCCGCATTACCTGCTGCATCACTCACGTTGTAGGTAACGGTATAAGTTCCAACAGCATTTACATTGACTGCACTTGTATCAGCAACAATGCTACTGGTGATCGTACCGTCGATGTTATCAACAGCCGTTGCACCTGCATCAGTATAAGTCGAGCCTAACTCTAGGCTCACAGTGGTATCACCGACACGAGTAATCACGGGGATCGTGTGATCGGTAGCATACAGTTTATTGGTTGTTATGCGATTACCCACCACTAGATCAAGGTAGCCATCACCACTTACATCACCCAGTGCAACTGAGTTAGTGAATCCGATATCACTGCCAATGCCCGTGCCGGAGGCAAAACCACCAGAACCATCGTTTAGGTACAGTTTGTTGCGTTGAGAAGTTCCCGTAGCCGCCACTAGGTCCATGTCACCATCACCATCTACATCACCCAGTGCCACTGAGTAAGTCACATCAGAATCGCTGCCGATGGCAGTACCAGAGGCAAACACGCCACTGCCGTTATTTAGGTATAGTTTGTTAGTTCCAACATTACCTTCAACTATGTCAAGATGGTTATCATTATTGATATCCCACAGTACTACTGACTTAGTCTGATTAATATCATTACCGAATGTGCCAATGCCCGTGCCGGAGGCAAAAACACCAGAACCATCGTTTAGGTACAGTTTGTTGTGAACAAAATCAGCAGGAGAAGAATAATTACCCGCTACTAGATCAAGGTAGCCATCACCATCTACATCACCCAGTGCCAATGAGTCAGTCATATCGGTATCACTGCCGATGGCCGTCCCGCCATCAAACCCTGCATTGCAGGGGGAACCGATGCCTACATCGAAAAGGTAGAGCCTGTTGGGTTGATCAGTTCCAAGAGCACCCGTATTACCGACTACTAGGTCCATGTCACCATCACCATCTACATCACCCAGTGCTACGGATTTAGTGTTGTCAGTAACAGGGCCGATAGCAACGCTATCGCAAAATCCACCGTCGCCATCACCCATGTAAAGTTTATTGGGTTCACTTGCGCTAAAATTACCCACTACCAGGTCAAGCCAGGTATCACCATTTAGATCAGCCACCACCACTCCGGTAGTAGAATCGGCATCACCGTCACCGTCGATTACCGTGCCAGAGTCAAATCCACCAGTGCCGTTGCTCAAGTACAGCTTGTTGGTTTGAGGAGCACCAAAAGCGCCATTACCCACAACTACATCCATGTGACCATCTTTATTCCAATCACCCAGTGCCACTGAACTCGTCCCACTGATTTCACTGCTGATGTCCACACCGGGTACAGTGCTATCAGGTAGTGCCGCAAATGCAATGCTCGGCGGCAAGACAAACCCAGCGATACTAAAACTGACAAGACATAAACCTTTATAAAGGCGATTGAACAACCGCCCCGATATAAACACTTTATTCACTGTATCGATTCCTCAAGAAGGCACTACTGGAGATGTAACGAATATCAAACTTATACATAAAAACCCAATTTGACTTTCGACGAAGGTGTATCGTTAAAACTCGCGACTTTTGCAAAAAAACATATACACTTAATAGTCACTTATGCATAAGCGCAAATTAGTACTCCTGGTATTATTAGCCAGACTAATAATAAAAGCAACGTGTTTTTATACTTATTTGAACCACTGTCCGGAATGTTGTTGTATGCTTCGACATCCGTGTAACCAAACGGTTTCACGCTCTCTTTTGGGGGAGCTCGCGGGACAGTACGAAAATAAACAAAAGTGGAGAAAGATGATAAATCGTTGAATATCAACGACTTACATCATTATCAAAAGTGGATGAAAATATACCTATATGGAGCTAAGTGATTGA
This sequence comes from uncultured Gammaproteobacteria bacterium, assembly GCA_913061315.1. Lineage (GTDB taxonomy): Bacteria > Pseudomonadota > Gammaproteobacteria. Next base: position 10,423 of record CAJXUC010000071.1, read on the forward strand.
AAATTAACAGGAAATTTTGTATAGCACCCATGCTCGACTGGACCGATAGGCATTGTCGGTTCTTTTTGCGACTAATCA
>CAJXUC010000072.1 GCA_913061315.1 uncultured Gammaproteobacteria bacterium
GAGTAAAGCTGGGCGTAGACGCCATATTTTTGCATAAGCATTGTATTATCATAACTCTCCCAAGCAATGACAAAGTCACCATCGGCGTCCATGGCTATGCTGGAGTTTCTTTGATCATTGGTAGTATATGAATTCACCGGAAACTCAATACCCGCTGGGCTGCCATCGGCCGTATAACGCTGGGCGTAGATGCCGTAACCATCACCATCTTGAAGGTTACTCGTCCAAGCAATGACAAAATCACCATCGGCGTCCATGGCTATGCTGGAGTCTTGTTGACTATTAAGAGTCGTTGAATTTACCGGAAATTCATCTAAAACAGGATCACCTTGGGCCGCAATGACCTTTGGGCTGAAGACAGGACTGCTCAGTGCTAGCAGGATGCCTGCCGCTAAAGGGGTGCGCTTAAATAAGAGGTTCATGGTTATGCTCAAGTAATTGTCTATTTTTACCTACATAGTGTATTAATGGTTATATATAGTCAAAGTTTTGACCCTTAATTTGTATCAGAAACTTCTTTAGACACCACAGTTGCCTCTAAGGCACGCCGACCCTTGGATTCAGTTATGCGACTTTCGACGCCTGAAGCGGTCTAAAGTGAAAACCAACCTGTGGTATTTATTTGAGGTTGCAAACGGAGCAAACGTTTCAGTAAGCGTTGATGAGAATTTAGATTATTTAGTGGACTGTTTCAGTCCATTAATTCTTGTAGTTCGTTGCGATATCAGTCGACGCGGGTTGCCTATATATGAATATTAGGAGAGTTTTAATAACCATGAGATTATTGCTTAAGAAACTGAATAGTGTAGTAATCGCTGTTTGTAGTCCAAAAGATTGATGTAGAGGTATTAGGTTATTAGATGAACATAGACTAATAATTATACCTTAACCCGGCATTAACCTGTCCAATATTAAGTATAAAAAATGACTTAATAATTCATATAAATTATTGAAATATAACGATTTAAAATTAATTGTTCAATATAGGACACTATGATGGCAAGTTCTAAAACAGCCTCATTTTTTCATCGTCGTGAACGCAATATCTATTGCCTCAAAAATATTCCTGAGCTCGATCATGACCACCCAGCACTTCGAAAAGTCGAAACCATCAACCATATCGTCTGCGACGATTAAATTCTTAACAGTTTTAGGGTAAAAGTTTACAGATGTGAATCACTTATTCGATTCATTGCAGATATTATGCAAAAGCCCACATTAGTCACCATGTCCAATTCACTTGCTCGAGTGAATGTAATGGCTTACCGCAACAGTGAGGCATTAAACTGGCGCTTTGGTCGGTCTGAGTTCATGACTACCTTACTCCTGCTAACCCAGAGGCAATTGGGCTGTTTGAATATCATAGTGACCTAACATCAGGCTTAAATCCCAACTATGATGGCGTTGCTCAATTACTCAATAATCATGATATAGAACGCAAAAGGATTCAGGCTTGTCCGAGCACCTTGACTGTTTGTCAAGGCAAAAATACAGCTCACCGTGTGACTCCGATTAAAGGTAATAAGAAGAGAATCGTAACCGTTTACCCTTATTAAGATCAACCCGGTCATTTTTTCAGAGGAAGACCTGTTAGGATTTTTTAACCGAACCCGTTAGCCTTTGCATCCTTTTCTATTCCCGTTTCCCTGCTTACTTGAAGAAGTCGTCTTAATGGTTCAACTTGATTCGCGTCAAATGGCGAAAATTGTCATTCAGCTTTTTACAGACCGAAACTATATTCCATAGATACAAAGACACTAACTTGATTGGCTTTTCTTAAGGTTTATCGAGTTTTAAATTGGACGGTACTGGCTCACCCGACACTGTCCTATTTTGAGTCAACACTGGCCCTGATAACTTCGGTTCGTACCACAGCTGCATTACTTATAACTAACGATTTAAAAAAAACGATTAGTTCGATTGTTTGAGTCAGCTTAAATTTTCTTTCAGTAGAATATTTGCGTTTGAAACATCAGATTCGTAATTAGGTAACTTTAAGAAAGGCACTATGTTTAAAATTGACTTACCTGCACAAAAAAAAATTTTTTGGTATTATATGTTCTGAATTGATCAACACAATCTTATATTATGAGGACATTGTTACTTTTTTTTGCTTTAACACTCAATGCAAATGCTTTTGCACAGTTATCTGACAAAGAACTATTTAACCAAGCAATGGATAATGTATCTCAGGACACGCTCGTTTGTTCCGTTTATTTAACCTATGTTGAGAAGGCTATTCAGAGAATGCCAAAGATCAATCAACAGATTATTGATAAGTACAAGAATGCCTCAGCTAGGGCTTTAAGATTATCTTCACAAGCCATTGATGCAACTGATCAAAGTGAGGAAATTAAGGCGAAAATTTTAAAGACAAGAATGACTAAAATCCATAAAACAATGTCTGCTAAAATAGGTCACGATCTTACCAATATGTTTATTTTATTTAACGATTATGCCGAGGAATGCCAAGCTTGGATAAGTGACCCTGACACTGAAATGCTGAGAGTGATAAAAAAAACTTGGTTCGATTATGGTGCTGGAGATAAAGACCCCACAGAGATTTTTAAGAAATTAATGGGGAGATAAGAGAAAAAATTAACTTTATAATATTCTTCGTTTTAATTATTTGCATCGATTTTTATTGAGTTTTTTAACATAATGCTTATTCAGTACTCGTTCGAATAACCTCTTTTATGAAGTACTGTCGAATCAGACTTTCTGGTGTTTGTGGATGCGAAATAATGAAAATATCCAAAGTTAAGTCCTTGATTACTTCAGTCAATGGCCATAACAATCCATCTTTGACTTCGTTAACCGTGAAGCCTTCTGGAAGAAAACAAATACCAGCACCAATAAGAGTCAAACGCTTAGCTTCTTCCAAATGTGATGATATTCCTGCAAGTCGGTGACCGAGGCCATGCTTTAATCGGAACTTGGTTATTTGTTCTGGCTCGTCATTACCAGTGATCACAAATGGCTCGTTGGTTATTTGGGTGAAATCAGTGATGACCTGGCCAAATAAATGGTGTTCCTTACTGCAGTATAGGCGATGTACTTCGGAAAATAAAAAATCATATCGGAGATCAGAAAACTGAACACTAACAGGTGCAATCCCAATGTCAGTCTGGTTTCTCAACACGGCCTTTGAAATACCTTCCCATGGGACTATGCTGATATCAAGTTCGACGAAGGGATACTGTCGATTGTAACTGAGAAGTATTTGATCGAATCGTTGTATCACTAGATTGCTAATCGTTTGTAATTTTAATTGACCATGAATCTCTTCAGCTAAATTGTTGAGTTTGTTTGGCACTTCGTCAATTTTTGTTTGTATACATTCACAATATTCAAAAAGAGCCTGTCCCTCATCAGTTAATTTGAATCCCGATGGGCCACGCAAGCATAAGCGTGCACCGAGCTCGTCTTCGAGCTGTTTTAGTTGGTGACTGATGGTTGATTGTTTGCGCGACAGTAACACTGAAGCCGCAGTAATACCGTTAGCTAAAACGATTTGATGGAAAACTTTTAACAGGTTCCAATTAAGGGATGTTGCGAACCCTTTACGTCTCAATGTCATAAGATGATCAGTGACTCATTGAAAGAAATAACTAAAATTAAGTAAACGCAAAATTCTTTGCGAGACTAAGTTAAACATAATAAATAGGTGTCATATTAAAAATTCAAAATAATTTCAAAATCGTGCTTTGGCATCTTTTCATATAAAACAGTCTGCCAAAAGAATATAAAAAGCATAGATTAAACCAATATAAATAGATACGAGAAAAAATCAAAGGGTCTCTTAATTGATGGAAAAGAATTTGTCATCATTTTAACCTTAGTCTAATTCAAAATGTATTGACCTATTTTAGGTCTAATGATGTAAATAAAAGAAATGGCGAAAGAATATCCAAGATTTTTCGCGTAATAACATTGAAAGCCATAACTACTAATCCTTATAAAAGCATCGATTTAATCGATATAAAGCTATTTGATTTGGGTGTGGTTTACTCAAATCTCTTATGCTTAGATAGGATTATCTTTAAAAGGTAGCACAGAGTGATCAGTTGTCAAAAGTGAACAGTCAATCTCAGTTGTCATCTGACTTCACCTCTTTTTTAGAATAAGAAACCTATTTAACACAACTGTTTGAAGCATCAGTGAGGTATGAATTGACAGAAAAAGTTGTGAATTTTTTACCCTAATTTTAAATTTGAGCGGAGAATAACAATGCCCGATCCAAAAACAGGTGAACTGAGAGGGAATCGCAATTTAAAGCGACTAGAAGGTATCACCCAGACAAAACAGCAGCAAGAAATTGAACGTGGATTAACCTTTGGGCTAGAGGCGGCTGATTCGATCAATGATCGCAACATTTCGTTGTTCAGCCGTGGTCACCAGCCAGCCTTTGCTGGTATTAACACATTTATGAAAGCGCCGTATTGTGAGGACATTCGTAATGTTGGCGATTATGAAGCGGCTTTTGTTGGAATTCCCTTCGATACTGGCACCACATATCGACCAGGTGCTCGCTTTGGGCCACAGGCAGTTCGTCAGATCTCAGCTCTTTATGACGGTTATTCGATTGATGGTGCAGTCGATATTCAGGAAGAGCTTGACCTGTGTGATGCCGGCGACATTTTCGTTATTCCTGGTAATATTGAGAAAACCTTCGACCAAGTCAGTAAAGCGGTATCACACATATACACCTCAGGCGTCTTTCCAATCTTAATGGGAGGAGATCACTCTTTGGGTTATCCCAACGTGCGTGGAATCGCACCCCATATTGATGGGAATGTTGGTATTATTCATATTGACCGACATATCGATATGCAGGAAATGGATATGGACGAACGCATGCATACCACCCCCTGGTTTTGGACTTCTAACGGTCACGAAAACCAGAAAGAAGGCAAAGATGTTGCTACATCACATCACTCACACAGTCACATGCACGATGTAGGCCTATCAAACTGTCCAGCTAAAAATTTGGTGCAGATGGGCATAGGTGGGTGGTACGGCTCGCGCCCAGGTAGCGCGATAGCACGCGAACGTGGCTCCAGTGTGATGACAATGACAGACATTGAGGAAATGGGCATCAAAAAAGCGGCTGCAATGGCTTTAGAGCTGGCGTGGAAGGATGCCAAGGCGGTTTATCTTTCGTTCGATATTGATTCGATCGACCCAGGATTTGCACCCGGCACTGGCTCTCCAGAGCCCGGTGGCCTAATGCCAAGGGAAGCCTTAGAACTGGTGCGTTTGATTGCAAAAGAGGGTTTGTGTGGAATGGAGGTTGTCGAAGTGTCGCCACCCTATGACGTTAACCAAAATACATCGCAACTAGCCTGTCGCATAGTGCTTGACGTTTTAGGCGTACTCACCACAGAAGGCCATCTTGGACACCGTAATAGGGTTAGGACCTAACACGACCTGACGCGATGTTTAGTATCCTTTTATACGGATTTTTGATTGGGCTAAGACATGCGATTGAAGCCGATCATGTTATGGCGGTCGCGTCTCTAGTCAGTGATAAAAATCCAAAACGTGTCGTTTGGCAAGGGGTTGCCTGGGGGCTGGGTCATACCTTAACCTTGCTGCTAGTGGGCGGAATAGTTATATATGCTGATAGCTTGATACCTCAAGAGGTTGCCAATGTACTTGAACTGGTTGTTGGGATCATGCTGTTGGCACTTGGTGCTGATTTAATTCGTAAAGTCATCAAGAACCGTTGGCATATCCATGTCCATAAGCATGTCAATGGACTTAGGCATAATCATTTTCATTCACACGCGGTGAAGGTTGACAGTGAAACGACATGGCATGATCATTTTCATCCTCGGGTCTTGCCGATGCGTGCACTGTTGGTTGGTATGATGCATGGTCTTGCTGGATCGGCGGCGTTGGTGTTACTGGCTCTGCAGGCCGTCGAATCAACATTGATGGGGATCTTCTATCTGATAATTTTTGGCCTAGGGTCGATTGCTGGAATGGCGTTACTATCCCTTTGTATTGCGGTTCCAATGAAGCACCCCCTTCTCAAAACAGGGCAGCTGCGTAACAAACTGAGTGTGATTATCGGTATATCGACACTTTTACTGGGTGTTTATACGATCTATGATATTGGTTTTAGTAATGGTGTACTGGTCGGTTAACGGTCGGGTAATGAAACGTTCGAGTGTCATTTGTCTATAATTATTCTATTGAATAAACTAGACACTGAAGTGACTTCAAATAACCAGTTTGATCCAATCCTATTTCTGCAACCTAAAGGACCCTTTTATCTGTGCCATATATTTTATTTTTTCAACCCCAATCAAGGTACGTTAAGCTAGAATTACTAGTCAGGTCTATCCCCTCCCGCCAAGGATTGCAATGAGTGGAATATTTTGGGGACTGTTGTCTTCACTGGGCTACGGTACTGCTGATTTTATTGCCCGTTTTTCTAGTCGTAAAATCGGCGCAACTAGCGTCGTTTTTGGTGTCTTTCTGACGGGTACTGTTCTACTGACTGGGTACATCTTATGGATGGGTCCAGGTTTCAATTTGTCAACTAAGGGTTTTTTGTTACTGCCGTTGGCGGGCATCGCCAACATGGCAATGTTGGTACTGCTTTATTTATCGCTAGCGCGAGGGCCCATTGGAATAGCCGCACCCATTGTAGCTAGCCATCCGGGACTGGTGCTGATAATTTTAGCGTTTATGGGTGTTATTCCCAGCTTGCTCGAAGTCATTGGCTTATTGACGATCATTTGTGGAGTGGTATTTCTTTCCCTACAAACTGCACATCTGACCCGTGGTCACGATCCAAAAATAGATCAATCGTATATTTATAAAACCGCATTAATTGCCGCGGCGAGTTCGATTGCTTATGCGTTACAGGTGGTGGTCAGTCAGGAAGCGGCACTCGTATTTGGGCCCTACCAGGCCGCCTGGGGAACCCGTTTTTTTGGGATGATTGCGGTCTGCTTTTTACTGCTTCGCCAGGGTGAGGTACCGTCGATTTCACCCTGTTGGTGGCTGGTGATCTTCGCTCAAGGGTTTCTAGATGTCATAGGTGTGCTATCCCTCACGCTGGGGAGTCTAGGACAAGACCGTGTGATCGTTGCAGTATTATCTTCCACCTTTGCTGTCGTCACCGTACTGCTTGCCAGTATCTTTATAAAGGAACCTGTTTCGAGACTTCAATGGCTTGCGATCTTCATTATAGTCGCTGGAATCTCTATTATTAGTGTCGAGGCCTAATGCATATTAGAATAAACTCAGTATTTCTTGATTAATAACGTTAGGCGTTAATATTTCTTTAGAAGTAAAAACTGACTCGTTACGTATTAGCCCTTCACCCCTGATGTATCTATTTTGTTCTTTATACATATTCGCCCGTTAATAAACATTAAGGGAAGTGAGAGACCCACTATTTATCCACCTCTAATTGCAATTTACATAGAGGTGAATAAATTATGCCTGTGTCCTATACCACTTGGCTTTATGACAGTTTGAAAAATTAAAAAAACTTTAAATAACGTTCACGCTCCCAATCTGAAACATGGTTTTGATAACTCATCCATTCTTCTCGTTTTGATTCGACCCAGGAGTCATACATTAAATCACCAAAAACTTGGCGGCTAAGTGGATCTGCTTCAAACGCATCGATTGCCTCTGCCAAAGTACGTGGTAACCAAGTAATGCCCAGTGCTGCTCGTTCCTCATCGGTTTTATAATAGAGATTGGCTGTGTGTGGTTCACCAGGATCAATTTTTTCTTTAACACCTTCAAGACCTGCTGCAATCATCATTGCCATACCGAGATAGGGGTTGCAAGCACTGTCTGCTGAACGCAGTTCGACACGACCACCACCACCCGGAATTCGTATGGTATTGGTGCGGTTATTATTACCATAAGAGACGAAACATGGAGCCCAGGTATAACCCGAAGTACTGCCCTTAACAATTAAGCGTTTATAACTATTGACCATAGGAGCAGATACCGCCTGAATGGCAGGAAGGTGACGCAATACGCCGCCAATGAAGTGGTAGCCAATTTCTGTCAATCCACAACCTCGTGGATCCTCACCTGAGCCAACGTCAAATAAATTCTGGCCGTCTGCAGAAGCGAGAGACATATTGTAGTGCGCACCACTACCCGCTTTATCACCATAAGGTTTTGGCATGTAACTAGTATAGCCCCCGTGTTTACGAGCCATTTCATTGGTTAGAACTCTTAAAAATACAAAGCGGTCTGCCATTGTGAGTGCGTTGGTATAATCGAAATCAATCTCAAATTGACCGATACCGTCTTCGTGATCAAACGAATAAACGTCCCAGCCCAATTCATTCATTGAATCGACTGTCTCACTAAGCCACAAGTCTAAATTGTCCATTAGTCGAACACCGTCATAAGCAGGTTTTTTCAAATTGGGTAATGAACTCATAGGGTCAAGTTGATTATCGTCATCATTGAAGGCATAGAACTCAGCTTCAATACCACAATTTACGGTGTATCCCATACTTTTAGCATCGGCTAACACACGCTTTAAAATACCACGGTTGCAAGCAGGAAAAGGACTTCCTTCCGTCCAAAGGTCGCTAGCAAACCAAGCACAGTCTTCTCGCCATGGCACGATCATGCAAGAGTCAGGATCTGGATGCGCACAAACCTCTTCATCCGATACATCCTGTGGAACGCCATCCAACGCTGCACCAGTAAAAAATTCAGACCCCCCCATCATTTTGTCCAGATGAGCAATCGGCACCATTTTTGTTTTTGGCACACCGTGCATATCAACAAAACTGGGTATCAAATATTTGATGTTTTTGGATTCGAGGTGTTTTCGAATCTCATCGTTACTTTTGAGTTGGTTACTCATTTTTTTAAAACCTCTTTTTTGATTAAAATTATCTCTGTGCCCCTAAACTAACTCGTCGCTTGGCCTCTGACAACAAACCAAGCAATTGTAAGTTATTAGGCGGTATCTGGTAATGGCTACATCTATCTAAATCGGTCTCAAGGTCATCCCACTGAATCGCTTTCAATTGTGCTTTTGAAAAGGCGTTAAATACGCGGGGATCTCCCATTTGAGCTATTGGGTTGCAAGTGCCTTTAGTAAATGCAGTCCTAACTGCTGTCTCAGGTTCTAGCAGATAGGCTAGAAATGACTCTGCCTGTTGGGACCCGTCAATACGGTCTATAACAGAAGTAATTTCCGAAAAAACAATACCACCCTTTCCGTTTATTGGCCCTTGTTCAGGTACTATTGCAGTAATATTGTCATAACCCGCCAGACGAGCAGGTGAAGCGGTATAAATACCACCGCTAATATAGAAATCAATTTCGCCACTGATCAGAGCAGCGTTCAAGACATGATGGTCACTTGTAATCATTTGTGCGCGTTGACACCAATCGTTAGCCGTTCGGTCAAAAGCTTCTATTTGGGTTTGATCTAATTCGCTAAATGGATTTAGTTCAGCACCAATGCAGATATGAAATATATTAAAGTCGGGGTAGTCGAGAAAGCCAAATCGTTTGCTATAAGCGGGATCATTAGCTAAGTTAAATCCTTGGTCTCTGGCAACTGATACACTAATCGAATGTGTATTTACAACAAGATTGAATGGCCCAAACCGTTGTCCAATACCGATCAACTCGTCATTGTGATTGAAGCTCCAAGGTAATAAAGATGAATAAGTCGGGTGAATACTTTGAACATAGTTTTCAAACCGGTCTTTATTGAGAGTTTTAATTAACCCATGTAGGTTTAATGAGTCTTTAACATAAGCATTATTGATATTAATGACATCTATATCTAAATTTTTATCACTGATTAAACTTGCAGCAGCTAACTGATCTGACAACAGTGTTTTTGCATCGATTTTAATCTGATGCCGCTGTTCAAATGGTACTTTAATATGCGGGGATTCATATCCTTCCCAGCACATTATTTTTAGTGTGTTTGAATTTGACAAACAATTTTACCCAAATAATTAAAAGTGAAGAGTGAAGGCTAGCAACAAACTCATTTTCAGACCATCAAGAGGCTGTTGCCTCTATCAGTATCATCATCCAAGCGATAGATACTGTAAGTATTTCACACAGTTGGTTTTTGAACTTAATAAAGTGGACTGCAAAAAATCTATATCTAACGTTAACTTCCCTTTTAAATATCTCATATATTAATTAATTGGTCAATTATTTAAATAAACGTTTTTCCAAACATTACAGTCAGTGACTAACCGGAGATCAGACTCTCTTGTTATTTTGAAGAGGGTAGCTTGG
>CAJXUC010000073.1 GCA_913061315.1 uncultured Gammaproteobacteria bacterium
CAAGAGATCGAAAAGAAATATAATATCAAAATAGGTCAAGCTAAACGAGGCAGACTAAAGAAGACTAAAGTTGGAATGGTGTAACTTTAATCCCTCCGTCTCCTTTTTACGTAGACAAAGTCTCTCGTTGGAGTGGTGCCGCGCAAACCCCCGAGATTTTTTTCTCACCTGTGCTTCTTAGGTGCAAGCCAGGCATGTTATTTCCTAAATATCTGTTAATTCATCGACAATTGGTATATTTTTTAGCCTATGAATATCAGTCAAATTAATCGTTCGATGAAACTAAAGCCCGCACTTAATCGTCTCGAAGGCCGTATAGCGGTCATTTCTGGCGGTGCAAATGGCGTAGGTGCTGCCGCAAGTCGGTTGTTTTCCAATGAGGGCGCGGCGGTAGTGATACTGGATTGGGATCGTGCCAGCGGCGAGGCTTTACAGGTAGAATTAGCTGATACTGGTGCTGATGTTCGGTTTATATACGCCGATGTCTCAAAGCCAGAAGATGTCGCTACAGCCATAGATTTAGTGATAACTCAGCACGATCATATCGACATTCTGTTTAATCATGCTGGCTCTATCATTGTTAAGCCTTTTCTTGATTACACTATCGAAGACTGGGATGAAATGATGAACAGTAATGCCAAAAGTGCTTTCCTGGTCACTCGAGCCGTTCTTCCCGGCATGCTCGAAAGAGGTTACGGTTCAATCATCAATACCTCATCCACTGCAATAACCGTTTGTTCTAAAATGGAGTCTGTGTACATTGCATCAAAATCGGCAATGCATCAATTAGCTCGGGCAATTGCAGTCGAGTTCCGGGACAGTGGCGTCCGATGTAATAATATTTGTCCTAATTTTGTTCGAACCAAACACGGACTGGAAGAAATGGCTCAATTGCGTGCTTTTGGCGTTTTAGCCTCTGAAGATGATGTTAATACGCTGCAGGGTCGAATATGTGAACCGGAGGAAGTCGCTACTGTCGCCCTGTTTTTAGCGTCGGATGAATCAAGCTTTGTTAACGGCGCCGAAATCTTCGTCGACAACACCTTTACGGCGGTTTAATTATGCTCTGGGGAATGAAGCCAGTTGAGCAGCAAGCCGCTTACGGTCTGGCGGTAGATAAGATTAAACAAATGATTCATCTGGGTTTACTGCTATCCGGCGAACGGATGCCAGCTGAGCGCAAACTCGCCGAACAAATCAGCATTTCGCGTGTCACGCTGCGCGAAGCCTTGCGCATATTAGAATCAGAGGGCTATGTCACCATTCGGCGGGGAGCTGCGGGTGGGGCGTTTGTCGTTGAGGAAGTGCAACTACGTGAAATGGCAAAATGTCGCATCTCAGGGGATCCGGCAGCAGCCATGAGAGTTTTCGAGTACCGAATTGTTGCAGAGCCTCTGGCAGCGAAGTTAGCTGCCATTCGAAGAACACCGGCAGATCTAAAAAGATTGGAAAATACGCTGCTTGAGATAGGTAAGGCATCTTCGTCAGGAGAGCTCCGCAGAGGAGAAACCACATTTCACTTATCGATCGTACAAGCTTCTGCCAATCGTTTTTTGCTCAATTCACTAGAAGAGGCGCTTGCCTCACTCTTTTTGCCGCTACCCAATGGTGAGCTTTCGCCTGAACGAGCCAAAAGCTTAATGCTGCGGGAAAGAGTGTTTGAGGCCATTCGAGATCGACTCGAAACTGAAGCGGAGCAGCGTATGAAAATTCTGGTAGAGGTGGATCAATCTCGATTGCCTGAACGTAACGTCGCCTGAGATTTAATTTGTAACCCAATCTTTAAATGCAGCCAAAAGGTAGCGGTCTCAGTATTAGCTTGACTCGATCACCCAAAGGTCTAATAATTATACCAAAATAAATAATAGTTAATTAAGGAGATGCACGCACGTATGAATCCAATCTCACCGGTAAACCTCGATGGTCGAAAGCGTTTCGAGGGTAAGTCTGTTCTGGTTACGGGTGGGGCAGCCGGTATGGGTCTTGCAGCGGCACGTATGTTCGCTGCCGAAGGTGCCCAGGTAGCTGTTATCGATATCCAGCAAGAAGCCGGTCAGGCGTTTGTCGACGAAATCGAAAGTGCGGGTGGTCAGGCTTTTTTCCATGAAGCTAATCTTGCCAATGCGGATCAAACCAATCAGGCGATAGAGGCGGTGATCAAGCAAATGGGCACTATCGATACCCTGTTTAATCATGCCGGCACGATTATTGTTAAGCCATTTCACGAAACGACAGACGAAGACTATGACCGTCTAATGGATATTAACCTGCGCTCTGCGTTTATGGTAACTCGTAAAGTCGTGCAGCACATGAAAGACAATGGTGGAGGCTCAATTGTCATTACCGGCTCCATCGGTAGCGGGAAAGCTTTTGTTTACGAGTCGCTCTACTGCATTACCAAGGCAGCGGTACTGATGTTATCGAACTCGATTGCGGTCGAATATCGTGACCACGGAATTCGATGCAATGCGGTTTGCCCTGGTTTTGTCAAAACGGCCCATGGACTGCGAGAAATCGACGAGCTGGATGGCCTCGGTCAGCAATGGCAAGAGGCTGATCTTGAAGCAACGCAAGGCAGGATATGTGAACCCGAAGAGGTCGCGTCTGCTGTTTTGTTCCTGGCGTCAGAGGAATCAAATTTTATCAACGGTACGGCTTTGTATGTCGACAACGGTTGGTTCGTAAAAGGATAGGAAAGCCGGTTTGACCGGAGTGACTATCTATATAACTACTGGAGCGTAAATTAATGAATGTTAAAAAAATATTAAATAGCTTTATCGCTATTGCCATGAGTATCGGCCTGGTTGCACCTGCAACATCCATGGCGGCAGGTGTGCCCGAATCGGATAAGCCGATTAAATTTATGACTGCCGATTGGACAAGTATCGGATTGCAGGCCGAAATCATGTCTCTGATACTGAGAACTTCCGGCTATAACACCAAGCTCGTGGTTGCGGATGATTCGGGCCGTTACCCCGGTTTCGAAGCTGGCGACCTTCATGTATCCATGGAAACCTGGCAGACCACACAGTTAAATAATCTCAAAAAATCAGTCGCCACCGGAAAAGTTTTAGACATGGGTGAAACCGGACTGAAAGGCGTTGAAGACTGGTGGTATCCGATGTACATGAAAGAAAGATGCCCCGGTTTACCCGATTGGAAAGCGTTAAAGAAATGTGGTGAGTTGTTTGCCACTGCTGATACTGCCCCGAAAGGCCGTTATGTTGGTGGACCTGTCTCCTGGGGTGATCACGATGAGAACCTGATCAAGGCACTTGATTTACCCTTTGAGGTTATCCATCCGGGTACGGATGCAGCCATGTTTGCAGAATTAAAGGCGGCATACGATCGTAAGGCACCCGTCATTCTTTGGGTTTGGGAGCCGCATTGGGTTGGTTCAGTCTATGATGGCGAGTTTGTCAAATTCCCAAAATTTGAAGCTGGATGTTTCGACGATGCTTCCTGGGGCCCTAATCCCAACATGACTGGTGACTGCGGCAAGCCTTACGGCTGGATCAAAAAAATGGCGTGGGCTGGCGGAGAAAAAGTCTGGCCCTGTGCTTATGAAATGATTCGCAAATACGACATGAGCAATGCTCAGATCAATAAAATGTTGATTGAAGTTGATCTGAATGGTCGCTCAAATGAAGAAGTCGCAACCGAATGGTTGAAAAATAACAAAGACATCTGGAAGCCCTGGACTACCTGCGCCGGATAGTTTATCGGTTGTGTTATGTAACGGACGAGAGTTATGCTGTCGTCCGTTACTTTATTTTGGGCTCCTTAAAAATGCACTTATCATCAGGATGGCGTGTAGGTTGTTTTCGCCTCAGGGTGCTTACTGTTGGTGCCCGCGCAAAAAACTGTCGCTGAAAATCACTATTTTTAGAGCGATCCATTTGTAATATCTAACAGGTATTCGAGTATTCTATGAGCTTGGCTCTCCGTATTGACAACCTACCGCATATCGCAAGGTCATCAGTCAAATGTGTAGTGGCAGTGGTAGCCATGGCCCTGATTACTAATCTGGGCCCTGGTTGGCTATCGACTATCCCTGACTGGCTGATGTTTCCAGTTTCTGACATTGTAGGGGACTCGCTCACCTGGTTCGCCCGAGAAGCTACCATCGGTGGTATTGCGGTCCAGGAGATTACACGGGGCTTTGCCGGATTAATTGATAAACCAATTGAAGCCGCGGTTGTTGTGCTTGCCGATGGCTTGTTTAAAGGACGCGGTCTCGACGTCACTCAATCAGTACCTCCGCTTTCGTGGTTGGCACTCGGCGGGGCTGCCATCATTGTGGCTCATCGGTTTGGTGGTTCTGCACTGGCGCTGACGACGTCCATTTGCGTCGCATTTCTGGTGTCTTTCGGTCTCTGGCAAAATGCCATGATCACCTTGTCGAATGTTTTGGTGAGTGTCATCCTCGCGACGCTGCTTGGTCTGGTACTTGGAATCTGGTCTTTCCGCAGCACACATGTAGAGAACGTCACTCGCGGTATCATGAACGTGATGCAAACTGTCCCCATTTTCGCTTACCTGATACCAACATTGCTGCTGTTTGGGTATGGCCCCAGTGCCGCGCTGGTAGCGACTGTTGCCTATGCGCTTCCACCGATGGTTCACAACACGGTGCTCGCGTTAAAGTCTGTTCCGGCCGAAACCATCGAATGCGGTCGTATGACTGGTTGCACCCAACGTCAGTTGCTGTGGCAGGTACAGCTACCAACTGCATTGGGCAAGATTGCGGTAGGGCTAAACCAGTCTATTATGATGACACTTAATATGGTCATCATTGCCTCCATGATTGGTGCCGGTGGCCTCGGTTTTGATGTTTTAAAAGCCTTGCGCAAGCTCGATATCGGTGGTGGTCTTGAAGCGGGTATGGGCATAGTCGCGCTCGCGATTATTCTCGATCGAACCAGTCAGGCAATTGCGAAAAGAGCGGCGCATGGCAAACATCGTGAGCCTGGACAATGGCCGATCTGGAAGGTGGTTGGCTTGTGGCTAGTGATCGCCACAGGTATTGCTTACATTTTTGAGCCTGCACAGGCCTGGCCTAAAGATTATGTCATCTCAACCGCCGTGTTCTGGAACGATCTTGTCACCTGGATAAATATTGAATGGTTTGATGTATTAGACGCATTTCGAACCTTCGCGCTGCTCGAAGTCATGCGCCCCTTTCGAGATGCGCTAGCAGCGGCTCCGTGGAGCATGATGATAGGCCTGCTCGCCATTGGTGCCTATGCGCTGGGCGGTGCGCGACTCGCCATTTATTGTGTGGCGCTGGCGCTGGCCATCGTAATGACTGGTTACTGGGGGCCTGCAATGAACTCGCTTTACTTGATTTTGATATCTGTAACGCTTGCGGTCATCATGGGTTTCCCCGTGGGGTTCTGGTTGGCTTCACGCCCCCAATTACAAACCGCCGCCAATCTGACACTCGATACGCTGCAAACCTTGCCTACGTTGGTATACCTGTTACCCGCAGTGATGCTGTTCAGGATCGGTGATGTTTCAGCGGTTATAGCCGTAACCCTTTATGCCACCGCACCAGCCATTCGCTATGCGATGATCGGCATGAGCCAGGTTCCAGTGGCACGACTAGAGGCCGCTCAGATTTCTGGCTGCACCCGTTGGCAAACTTTGCGCTGGATCCGTTTCCCAGCAGCACTTCCAACCTTATTGGTCGGAGTCAACCAAACCATCATGATGGCATTTTCTATGCTGATAATTGCCGCCCTGGTCGGAACCAAAGACCTGGGTCAGGAAATACTCATCGCACTCAATCGATCTTTGGTTGGTCAGGGCATTGTGGCGGGCCTTTGTGTCGCTTGTCTCGCACTCATTGCAGATGCATTACTCAAAGCTGGCGCAGCTCGCGCGGTGACACATCGTCACAAAAAAGAGGATTAACTATATGGCGAATGACATCCCGGCTTCGCAGGATTCCAACGACGTACCCATGCTGAGTTGTCAGGGAATATGGAAAGTATTTGGCACCAATAAATCGGAATTTGAACGGTCCGGCGGCCCCGATATGAGAGATCAAGAGTTAGCTCGTCGAGGTTGGACAGTGGCCGTACGTGACGCTTCTTTTGACGTGGCGCGCGGAGAAGTGTTCGTCATTATGGGTTTATCGGGCTCGGGGAAATCAACGGTTGTTCGCTGCCTGTCGCGGCTGATCGAACCCACCAATGGTAATATTTTGGTGGAAGGAGAAGATCTGCTGGCGGCCAACGAAGCACAATTGCTCGATATACGCCGTCGAAAAATGGGCATGGTATTCCAGCACTTTGCACTATTGCCAAATCGTGATGTGCTCGGTAACGTTGCCTTTCCACTGCAGGTACAAAATATCGAACGCAGCAAACGAGAAGAACGCGCGCGAGAAATGATATCGCTAGTCGGTCTCGAGGGACGAGAAAAGTTTTTCCCAGATGAACTCTCCGGCGGACAACAACAAAGAGTAGGTATTGCGCGTTCACTTGCCAGTAACCCGGCGATCTGGTTTCTTGATGAACCTTTTTCAGCGCTCGACCCGCTGATCAGGGCAGACCTTCAAGACGAGCTGTTGCGCCTTCAGAAGCAGCTACACAAGACAACGGTTTTTATTACTCATGACCTCGATGAAGCCATAAAAATCGCGGATCGTATCGCCATTATGGATCAGGGGAGAATCGTGCAAATCGGTAGCCCAGAAGACCTGGTGCTGAATCCAGGCAGTGATTATGTTAAACGATTCGTTAAAAACGTACCCCGCTCAAAAGTAGTGCGAGTTTCAAGCATTTTGCGCGATGCAACTAGCTCTGATTCGGTGGGAGATATAGTCGTCAAGGCCAATGATCGACTGGCCGATGTTGCGCCCAAAATTGGTGGAAGCACTCAATCCATTGCTATACAAGACGATAAGGGTGTCACGCTAGGCTATGTTGACCGTGATAAGTTTGTGCGGGTGTTGGCCGGAGTTGTTTAAGATGTTTTTCCTGACCGACTAATTACCTGAGCCTTATGCTGATGACGACAGATTGGAACTTTAGTAACCAGGGAACTATCGATAGTCACGGTGGGAAAATCTGGTATGGCCTGACTGGAAACAGCGAATCTTCTGCTACACCGCTGATTGTCATTCACGGCGGACCCGGAATGACGCATCACTATCTTCACCCATTAACCGATCTCGCTGATGAGCGACAAGTCATATTTTATGACCAACTGGATGCCGGTCTCTCGGAGCACCCGAATGATCCTGGAAACTGGAATCTGGCAAGATTTGTTGGTGAAATAGATGACCTTCGTGAATCATTAGATCTACGCAAACCAGCCATTTTCGGAAACTCCTGGGGCGCTACTATTGCGGCGTCTTATGCTGCAAATAATCCGGCCGGAATAGAGAAGCTGATCCTCTCTAGCCCCTTGATAAACACAGAGCAATGGCTGTCGGACAATCAAGTTCATCGTGAAAACCTACCATCAAATGTGCTTTCTGTGATGGATCGATGTGAAAAAAATGGCCAGGAATCGTCTCAGGAATATCAGGATGCGGTAGCGGTTTTTTATAACCGACATTTCTGCAGAGCCAATCCTTGGCCAGACACCGTTATGGAAACTATGAATGCCCTGAACGAAACCTGTTATGCGGGCATGTGGGGGCCCAACGAGTTCACCTGCAACGGATTACTTCGTGACTATGATGGATTGGCTGAACTGGAATCCATCCAGGCACCCACGCTCATAACCTGTGGTGAATTTGACGAGGCAGCACCTGCAAGCTGCAAAAAATTTACCCAATTGATAGCAAATGCACGCTATGTCGAATTCGAAGACGCTTCGCACCTCACATTCGTTGACAGCCGTGAGAAATACATTGAAACACTTCGTCATTTTTTATCTGAATAACGACTGTTTGGACTTGCCACCTGAAGGGGAAATATGAACTCTATTAAAAACGCCAAAGCATACGATTACATCATTGTCGGTGCAGGATCAGCTGGATGTGTCCTGGCTAATCGCCTGACAGAAGATTCAGGTACTTCTGTTCTTCTATTGGAGTACGGCGGCAAGGATGACAGCATCTTTGTGCAAATGCCGACTGCATTACAAATCCCGATGAGCATGCCTCGGTTTAACTGGGGCTTTTTTTCCAAACCGGAAATGAATCTCAACGACCGCCTGGTTGACGTATCGAGAGGCAAGGGTCTTGGTGGCTCCTCTTCGATCAATGGCATGATTTATGTTCGTGGCAATGCCTGTGACCTGGATCAATGGGAAGAACTGGGTGCTAAAGGCTGGGCTTATCGAGATTGCCTGCCTTACTACAAGAAGGCAGAGAATTGTGCCTACGGAGAGGATGAGTACCGTGGCGGAAATGGGCCGTTACACACCTGCAATGGGAACGGCATGATAAATCCGCTCTACCAGGCGTTTATCGATGCCGGTGATGAGGCCGGATACGGCGTTACTGACGACTACAATGGATATCGACAGGAAGGCATGTCAAAGATGGATATGACGGTTAAGGGTGGCGTTCGCTGTAGTACGGCCAATGCATATCTGAAGCCGGTGTTGCATCGGCGTAATTTAACCGTCATTACGCATGCGCTGACAAAGCGCGTCATTCTGGAGGGCAAGAAAGCAGTTGGCGTTGAGTTTGAACACAAGGGTAATACGCAACAAGTCAGAGCAAATAAAGAAGTCATCCTGTCGGCAGGGGCGATTGGTTCGCCGCACATAATGCAAATGTCAGGTATTGGTCCTGTTGATGTGCTGAAACAAGCTGGCATCGAAGTACTGCATGAATTGCCCGGTGTGGGTGAAAACCTCCACGACCACCTGGAATCCGTTATCCAGTATGAAACAAAGCTTCCCGTCTCATTGAATCGACACATGGATCTATTTGGCAAGTTTCTCATCGGAGCACGCTGGTTATTGTTCAAGTCCGGCCTGGGCGCAACCAATCATTTTGAATCGACAGGCTTCATCCGCACCCGTGCCGGCCTGAAGTGGCCAAACGTTCAGTTTCACTTTTTACCTGCAGTCGTGCGCTATGACGGAAAAGCTAACACTGGGCCCCACGGCTACCAGATACATTTTGGGATTAACAAGCTAAAAAGCCGTGGCTGGGTTCGGGCCAACTCCAGTAACCCTTTGGAGAAACCAACCATTGTTATGAATCATTTTCAGGATCAAAGTGACATAGAGGACTACCGAATGGCCTTCCGCCTGACGAGAGAAATCGGAATGCAACCGGCATTCGATGCTTATCGAAAAAAAGAGGTCGACCCTGGTGAGCAAGTGAAGTCAGATGACGAAATTGATGCCTGGGTCCGCGAGAACGTGGAAACGGCATACCACCCAACCTGTACTTGCAAGATTGGTGCAGACGATGACCCTATGGCTGTTGTTGATGTGGCGTGCAAGGTCATGGGAATTGAAAGTTTAAGAATAGTTGATTCATCGATCTTTCCGACAGTTCCTAATGGAAACACCAACGCAGCGACCATCATGGTCGGCGAGAAAGCCGCGGACATCATCAGAGGGAAAGACCCATTGCCACCATCAAATGCAAAGGCATATGTTGCTCCAGATTGGGAAACCAAGCAACGGGAAGGCGTTGCTGTCAGGCCTTCCCTGTAGAGACATTCACGTTGGCTTTCGGGGATAACCATTAGCATGTACTATTTTCGCGTTACGCTCGCTTATAAAGGCACGCTCTACTTTGGCTGGCAAGCGCAGTCTCTAAATACCCTTCATGAAGAAAGACAGACCGTTGAAGGTACGATCTTAAATGCGCTGAAAAAAATGGTGAATTATCAGCCCTGCACAATTTCTGCTGCTAGTCGCACGGATGGTGGTGAAATGTAAGGGGGTAAATCTTGACTTAATACTTTTAAATTCCTGTCCTTGAAAATCATGAGAAGTAAAAGAAGCAAAAGGGGACGGAGGGGTTTTAAATTGACCCGTTGCGAAAGGGTTGCTAATCTGGTTTCACCAGCCACTAAAAAAGCAAGGGAATTGCTATGCCGAGACATGCAAGGATATACCTGACAGATATTGAATTAAATCCGGTTAGATCGGGCATGGTAGGGGTAGCAGAAGAACACCAATGGTCAAGTTATACTAGCAATGCCTGAGGCGATGACAGTTGGATTACTCGACATGCCGAGTACGAAAGACTGGGAGAAACAC
>CAJXUC010000074.1 GCA_913061315.1 uncultured Gammaproteobacteria bacterium
GGTATCGATAAAATATAAAATTTTTGTCAGCTTAAGCTGTGTGCTTCTGCAGTTCCGCATTAACACACAGCCTACATCATGGGCTTAGCCACGTGATTCCATGGCGCTTTTGAAATTAAATGACATCGCAACGATAGCAATTATCAACAACACGGACGGGGCGCTAACGCTATATTCAATATCTACTGGATCGATATTTCCAAGCAACAATGCCAGAAAAATACCATGGTAGATAATGCCAAAGGCACCAAGGCACACAGCCGAAATTTTAGCGCTCAAGGTAGGTCCGTAAAGGGGGCCTGCTGCCAGCAAAGCAAAGACCGCGTACAACCAGAATCCTAGATAATCAAGAGACGTGTACAACGAATAAGGTACGGAGACATTTAATATGAGAAGTAATACATCCGCCATTTGAGCACCGGTGCCTCCTGCAGAAACGGTATCCGCCAGCATCGGTATAGTCCAAACCGCAATAAACTTAGGAATAATGAAGGCCATAACCGACATCGCCACTACGACTGCGGCGATTATGCCTCGCAATGGGTTATTGCGGGAAACTTGCCATGCAATACAAAAAAAGACGCCTGACGAGCTAAGCATAAAGACGATCTGATTGGCCCAGCCCAAAATAAAAGCGCCTCTATTCGCCGTCAACCAAGCAACTCGATTCGCATGGTCTGCCCCAAATCCGCCTGGGGCATCTAGTGGTAAAAACCCAGATACCACAGCTACTATAACGGTAGTGATAACTGACCAAAAGCCTAGCTTGTTGATTTGGTGATCTAGTGAAACAGTTGTGCTCATCATCATCTCCTAAATGTAATAAAAAAACCTTTGAGTAAGCCTGCATCACTAGAGCACGACTACTAGTCTTTGTACTTAAGACAGCAAACTCGAATAAGCATTACATTAAACCATGTCATATGACATGTAAAGTGTTGCGCAATTTAATCGGATTTTTCCTACTTCATTCTTGTCGCTGCGACAGGTAAATTAAGGCAAGGAAGCAGAGCCTCTAGGCGAGCCGCTATGGCAAGACCGACTTTATATTCATTTTTTATACTTGTCCTGGATAAACTCCCTAACGAGCTCAAAGACAGTCGTATTTTCATCCGACCAAGGTCTACCTTTACCAACAAACAATGTTGTCCCTTCTACCATAGACATTATCAAGACTGCCTCTGCACGAGGTGCGGTGCTTCCACTACGCTCCAGACTTTTCTCGAATACTTGAATATAGTCTCTGTAGATGTCATCAACCAAGTCTGCCACTAACGGCTCAACCAACATCATTCCCCAAAGTTGCGGCCACAGCCTATCCTCCTGAAATAGACCCTCGACAGGATCAGTCTGCAGAAACGTCAACAGCTCATCAATGTCTAGGGAGTCGGCATCTCGGGTCACTAGTTCAAAGTTCTTTTTATACTCAGCGGAGATATAATCAACTAAAGCGCGCAGCATGACCTCCCGTGTTCGAAAATGGTACTGCAGTGCGCCTAGTTTGATACCACTTTCACGAGCCAGAGCGCGCATAGTTAAACTACCATAGCCAGAATTAGCGATAATTTTGATCGCTGTCTGCAGTATTTGAAGCTTACGCTCACTCATAGAGATTTCCCTAAGTATTGACATGTCAATAGACATACGAGAACATGTCATTCGACATGCTTTCTAGTTTACCGGATATTTGGTCCTTTTATTTGGGGATATTAGCACGATTGTCGATTTCAGTAATTATAGAGTTAAGTGATGGATGCCTGAGATGCATCTTATAATCCAAAATAACTTTTTGAGCTAACAGGATTATGAACACCGTCACCAATACTGAAGACAATAGTTCATCTGATTAGTCTAGCGAGCGCTATTAGCCCCCACGAGGTATTAAGCAGTAGCGCATAATTTCTTGTGATGACGAATAAGTAGGAATTAGTAAAATGGGAGATAAAAGATTGAGATTGCTGCGTCACAGACTAATCAACGGTTGGCCGCTATTTTTTATGATCACGGGCTTGACTCTAGGTGGAATGATCACAGGGGTGATTATGATTGGGTTCTCGACGCCTGAATCAATCGTGCAGTTGATACGCTTGTCTGTACGATTTGCATCCCCCTGGATATTTATCGCATTTTCTACGTCAGCTCTGGTAGTGCTTTACCCTGGCAGTTTTTCAAAATGGCTGTTGCGTAACCGCCGTTATACCGGTTTGTCCTTTGCCGCTGGGTTCGCCTGGCAGGCAGTATTCATTGCGGTATTGTTTGCGTTATACCCTGCCTATTACTGGGATGAATTACACAAGACCAGTGACTTTTTGGGGCGCAGTGCCAGCTACTTATTTTTGTTTACACTTACACTCACTTCATTTTTTCCTGTACGTCAAAGATTAAGCCCCGCTCAATGGCATTGGCTACATTGGATAGGTATTTGGTACTTTTGGGCGGCGATCTGGGGAACTTACGTTGCACAAGCACTGAGTCAGAATTCTAAGGTAGCGGATATTGCCTTTACCTTTTTAGGTTTACTAGCACTTATCTTGCGCCTCGCCGCGAATTTTAAGTCGCGCGTAATAACGTCGAACCGAAAAGGCAAAGTCGAAACAATCATCACGAAGGATGAGAAAGTAGCACCTATGCAGTGAAAGAATACTTCGCATTGAACACCGCTCGACCAATAAGTTTAGGCTATGCTATTGTAGAGCATGTCAATTGACATGCTTTGTCGTAATTTAAGGAGCGTTAGATGCAAAATATTATTTACAAGACAGTCATTGTCCTGACTATCTTGATAACCGGCGTCATCGGCCCATCGATTTCAAGTGCTGAGGAGAGTGGCCGGCCGACAAATTTGACGCTCAAATCGTTCCAGTTCGGGCCCGTCAATCGCTGGACATTCAGTCATATGAGAGAAATAATCCCAACGGTTAATATCCCGCGGGATACTAATCGATTCCTGGTGCTCAATAATAGCGATGATCTCGTCGCTGATTTCTCTGTCGAGTTTCAGGGTCGCAAACAATCGATCGATGAAATCGCTGTACACCAATTTATCGATGGCTTATTGATCATCAAGGACGGTGAAATTGTTGTTGAAAACTATTACGGCCACCTCACGCAAGACCGCCCACATTTGATGAATTCAGTATCTAAGTCCATTGTTGGGTTGGTTGCCGGAAAGCTTGCCGCACAGGGTGTTATTGATCTCGAGAAACCGGTGTCCCACTATGTGGCCGCGCTTGCCAAGAGTGGCTATGGCCCGGACTCACTGCAAACCCTTCTCGACATGCGCGATGGCTCTGACTACACGGAAACCTATGCGGACTTCACGACGACGTTTCGCCTCCAAGACTGCGCCATTGGTTGGACAGATGCTGACTATTGCCCGAAAAATGGACCCATCGGGCTCTATGAATTTCTTCCGACGGTCGGGCGAGAAAAATCAAAACTTGGAACATTTAGCTATCGATCTGGTTCCACTAACGTCATCGGCTGGGTACTCGAAGCAGTAACAAAACAGCCTCTCGCAGAACTGATCTCAGAACATATCTGGCAACCTATGGGTGCAGAGTTTGATGCCAATATCACAGTGGATGAAGGAGGCTTTGTTTTAGCCGACCATGGTATCAGCGCCACCCTGCGTGACCTTGGGCGCATGGGATTACTGGTACTGAACGATGGCAAAGCCTTTGGGAATGAGGTAATTCCGTCTAAATTTATCCAAGATATTAGGGGCCAACAAGGTGACCCCAAGTGGCCATATCCGGGGTTAGGCGGATACAAGCCATATTATCGTTCATTTTGGTGGGGCGAGGGCAACCCTGGAGGTGACATAAGTGGTTATGGCATACACGGCCAGTTTGTCCGTGTCGTACCCGAGGCCGGCCTCGTCATCACTATGTATTCGACATGGCCACGTGCGGATGGAAATGGTGAGACTCACGGCTGGGAAACTTCCGCGGAGTTAATGGATATGATGATTGCCAGATTTCGGTAATTCGCACTCCGACTCTGAAGCGCGCGCCTATATGGACGCTGCCATCGATGCGTGATGGCGAACCGTAGAAGAACAAACGACATAAACATAACATTAGACACACAAATAGGACTGATACCATGCAAAAATTATTAAACGGCTTTTTCATTTTATTCTTATCGTTCTCAGCTACAGCTGAACAGGCTAGTGAAAAGAACGCTGACCTTTATGCTGCAATAAAAGCATTCGATCACGCCTATGCGACTAACGAAGTAGAAAAATACTTCAGCCTCTATGCCGACGATGCGACGGCCTATTTTGGCGACGGCAGAGTCGACATTGCCGCCTATCACACCATGTGGATTGCATTGATGGCCGCCGGTGGTGGCGTTGAAATAAACACCATGTCAGATCTTCAAGTTCAAATAATGCCTGGCGGTGAAACCGCTGTAGCAACAAGCTTCGTCGACAACCGCACGCGCTCGCCTGATGGAACGAAGAGTACTTCGAAGGCGTTCGAGACTGATGTGTGGCAAAAAATCGACGGCCAATGGAAGATCATTAGCCTGCATTACAGCGCTATTGCGGCTGAATAATATTTGTCCTGCCAAGCTGTTAGACTCTGCTGCTTCCAAGGTATAAAAAGAGTTTTAATGCGATGAAATACAACATCGCACGACGGGATTTTCTGAATGGCATATGGACGCTGTCATCGATGCTGCGTTGCGGGCGGTAAATGAACAACTGACCTCCGTGCACGGCAACGCGCAAACAGAGGACTTAATGCGGGCTACGTTTTTAAACTCTCTTGCACTCATTTACAGGTTACTTCTATGCAAAATACAACAAAAGCGCTGCTGCTATCGTCGTCATTATTATTTTTAGCAGGCAATGCCATCAGCGATGAAACTTCATCAGCACAGCCAATCGTTAAACCTTTTGCCTTAGAGAAAAGTTTTTTTGAGGGTAAAGGCCTGACCAAAGGCGACCACGCAGTGTTTGAGGGCGAAGGTCTTTCTAGAATTACAGCCCCTGTGCCATTTAGTTTACATGAGTTTCACATCGGCAAAATCACGGTGTCGATTTACGAATCCGAGCCGGACAAAGCTCGAATTGATGGCATGCCCTTTGACGAATTTGTATGAATTTTAGAAGGCCGTCTTATCCTCACCACCGATGACGGGAAAAGCTACGAGTTCAAAGCGGGTGATTCTTTAATGGTACCTCAAGGCTTTAAAGGTTATTGGGAAATGCGTGAAAAATATCGTGAGCTTATCATCATCAATACAGACTACGCGGAGGCAAGCGATGACGACTCGTAAAGATCAACAGTTCTTCACCGAGCCCTGCTGATTACCAGCAGGGGGTCGGTGTACTGAAAAAGTAAGCAGCCAATTTAATGATCACAAGCCCAGCCATCTATCGAGCAGCAGCCATTGCTGCTTTGAACTCAAAGCCCATTGCGATAAATACGATTACTATGATATTGAACGAGAATTCGAAGTAGCCGTCAATCGCGGGCAGATCTACAATACCGACCAGCAACGCTGCCAAGAGAACGTGATAGGAGATACCAATATATCCCAGAGTAAGCGCCGCAATTTTTGAAGCCACTGAATCGCCGTACAGTGGAACCGCCACCAGCAGAGCAAAAACCGCCCACATCCAGAAACCAAGATTCTCGAGAGACTCGTATAGCGAAAACGCGACGCCCCCATTCAATATGCGAAGTAGTGGATCAGCCAACTCAGCACCAGCACCCGTCACACCGCTTGAAAGGACCTCTGCTAACTGAGGTATGGTCCACACCGCCATAAACTTCGGGATAATATAGCCAACAACGGACACCAGAACCACCATCGCCGCGAGTATCGCGCGCAGCGGATTCCCCCCCCTAATCTGCCAGGTAATCCCAAATAAAATGCAGGTCGCAAGGAGCATAGCGACAATCTGGTTTACCCAGCCGGCGATAAATGCACCTCGGTTGGTAATCAGCCAGGCCACACGGTCTGCGTGTTCCGCTGTGGAACCTGCGGCGATATCCAGTGGCAAATACATGGAGACCACCCCCGAGACGATCACTAGGATGGCGGACCAAAAGCCCAACCGGTTAATTTGGTAATCTAGTGTGATTTTTGTGTTCATAACTTTTCCTTTTTATCTTTATTTAGGTTTGGAAGATTCAGATCAACGTAGTGTCGTATACCTGAGGAACATCATTTTTATGGTTTTGTCTGACTGCGAATGGAGGAATCAAAAAACTTTCCATAAGGCGGGCGAAGCAGCCTGAGAGGATCCAGCTTCGACTGGACATAAACGGCTTTAGCATGACTAAAGTTTTTAAAGCCATCAAAGCCGTGATAGCTCCCCATACCACTTTCCCCCACACCACCAAATGGTAGGTCTGACTGGAAGATATGCGCCATCATATCATTCACCACCATGCCGCCGGACGTAGTCTGAAACGTAAGCTTTTCTATCTCTTGCTTATTGCGTCCAAAATAGTACAAGGCAAGCGGTCTTGGTCGTTCGTTGATATAGTCAACCACTTCCTGCATCTGTGTGTACCCAACTATCGGTAAAAGAGCTCCGAAGATTTCCTCTTGCATGACCCGGCTGTTCGTATCGGCATTCAAAATCAAAGACGGTAATACCCGACGCCCACTGTTTTGAGTATCGTACAATGGGACTACCCGAGCACCGGTAGTTTTGGCCTCGGCAACCATATCCCTGAGGCGGTCAGCATGCCTCTGGGTAATGATATGGGTATAGTTTTCATCATTGGCAATATCAGGATACATTTTCTTTACACTCGCCTGGCATGCCGTCACAAACTCTTCCACCAAGTGCTCAGGTACAAACACCGTATCAGGACACAGGCAAATTTGACCGCCATTAAAGGTTTGTGCCCACATCACTTTGTCTGCCGCCACCTTAATGTCTGCAGTAGAGGAAATAACCACAGGATTCTTTCCCCCCAGTTCCAACGTTACTGGCACTAAATTCGGTGCTGCGGACTGAGCAACCAGGCGCGCGATGTTGGTTGATCCGGTAAACAATAGATGATCAAATTTCAACTTGGAAAATTCTGCCGATATCTCTGGCCCACCCAACACCACTCCGAACTCTGTTTCATCAAAACTGCCAGCAATGATCTCTGCCATCGCCTGGGAGGTCTGGGGGCTAAGCTCAGAAGGTTTCAACATGACTCGATTGCCCGCGCCAAAAATGTCAGCACTCGGTGCAAGAGCGAGGTTTATCGGGAAATTCCAGGGTGAGATATTGCCCACGATGCCGAGCGGCACATATTCTACCTTGGATTTAGCTCCCAGTAACCCTAGGGGAAATTTACTCTTACGCTTCTCCGGCCTCATCCACCGCTTGAGATGTTTACGAACATGTTTGAGGTTCTCTAATGTCGACACGATATCAGACACACGCGTCATCAGATGAGAACGATTTTCAAAATCTTCCTTTACCGCCTCTAACAGGCGGTGCTCATGACGAACTACCATATCGATCATGCGGTTGATACGATCTTTACGAAGCTCAAAGGTAGGATAAGGGTCCTTTAATTGGGCCGCCCGTTGACTATCAAGCAAACGCTGCAGGTTCGTAGTTTGTGCAACTATTGTCTCGTTACTGTTCATATTAACTCCAAAATATTAACTTAGGTTCTAAAATGATTATCGGCTTTTATCTAAAGACGACTATGGCCAGTTAGATATCAGTCTCCCATACGACCCCGTTTGGATTTGTCGCCATCAACACTTCCCGATATCGTCTCTCGATATTGTGTCTTTTTAGTTTCATTGTTGGCGTCAGCAGTTCATTTTCGATCGTCCAAGGGGTGTCAACGACAAACAACGCTGCCAATCTTTCGTGCGATTCGAGCTCGCCATTCAACTTATCGAGGGAGCAATTAAGACTATCGACAACTTCCTGGTTTTTATGGCCATTCTCTACATTCAAAACCACAAGTGCCACGGGTTGAGGCATCCCAGAGCCCGTTACACAAACCTGCTCAATAGAGGTATTTTCTGACACCAGCAATTCAATCGGCACAGGAGCAACATATTTACCTTTAGCGGTTTTGAATTGTTCCTTAAGCCTGCCAGTGATTCTCCAGCCTTCATTTTCATCCACAATCCCTCGATCCCCGGTTTTTAACCAGCCCTGATCAAAGGTTTCTTGAGTCGCTTTTGGATTTTTATAATACTCATTAAACACAGAGGCTCCACGAACAAGAATCTCTCCTTGGTCAGAGAGCTTCACTTCAAGACCTTTGACCGGTATGCCAATACCTCCCAGTCGCTCTTTAGAAAATGGCGTATTGCTACATACCAGCCCTCCGGTCTCAGTCATCCCATATCCCTCGGAGATATCTATGCCAATTCGGCCATACCATTCCAGAAGACTGGGTGCAATGGGTGCGGCGCCAGATGCAAATCGCTTACAGTGTTTGAACCCTAGTTTTTCACGGATTTGTGCTGCAATCATAGCGCCCTGATTCGATACCAATAACGGCTGTAGTTCAGCATCTTTTAGGGTTGCCAACACCTGGAACTGTAACTTTGTCCATATTCTTGGAACCGCCAAGAAAATGGTGACCTGTGCATGGTGTAGATCTTGCGCAAAGGTATTCAGACTTTCATTAAAGAAAATTTCCACGGAATAGTATATTGACCCCATGATCACCAAAGCTCGCTCTGCTATATGTGCCATGGGCAGATAGGAGAGCACCCGATTGTGTGGGGCAGAGTAGAAGTCATCGACCCCCTTAACTCCGACGGCAAGGTGGCCGTGTTCAAGCACAACACCTTTAGGGTCTCCGGTACTGCCCGATGTATAGACAATCGTTAAAGTGTTATCACTGGCAGGGTTATCAATCTTTATAAGTGGAGCATAGTTTTCCAGCCAATGATTCCAGTTAAACTCGGACTC
The DNA here is from genome assembly GCA_913061315.1 of uncultured Gammaproteobacteria bacterium. Taxonomy (GTDB): domain Bacteria; phylum Pseudomonadota; class Gammaproteobacteria. Next base: position 8,912 of record CAJXUC010000074.1, read on the forward strand.
AACCGTTGGATAGGGAAAGGCAATCTTCTTCAGGTCCCGACAAGCCTCCTCCGCCGCACGGGTATCGTCAAGCTTACCCATGAAGATGGCTGTTGCGCCACTGTGACTGATAGCGTATTTAATCGTATCCACATTGGCCGTCGTGTAAATGGGGATACTGATCATTCCGGCCATCATGATTGCCAGATCTGCCACGACCCACTCAGCACAGTTTTTCGCCAGAATGGCGATTCGATCACCCTTTTGGTAGCCTTGATCCAACAGGCCTGAGGCAATCTTTCTCGCCATGGTATCAACGTCTTTAAAGGAATAGGTAGTCCATAGACTGTCGACAGGCTGATGCAAATAGGGTTGATCAGGATTCAGTTTCACTCGTTGAGAAAACTGCTGAAGTGGTAATAAATAGCTCATAATAAATTTCCTATTTTCCGATCCAGCGAGGTTTACGCTTCTGCGCAAAGGCCGTCGAGCCTTCAAAGAAGTCGTCACTATTGAAAAGATTATCGAACACCGTATGAGAAAAGGTGACCGCGTCATCCGTACTGGCAAAACGAGAACTTTCGTTAAGCAGTTGAAGACTGCTGGAGACCGCCGTTGGAGATGCTTCTGTGATCTTTAATGCAATTGCCTCGGCCTGCTTCATAAGCTGATCAGCTGGAACCACGTAATTGATCAGGCCTGCATCCAAAGCCTCTTGCGGCGTAATGGGCTCGCCCGTAATAATCATTTCAACCGCTTTCTTGCGTCCGATATGCCGGGTTAACCGTTGCACACCACCCGCTCCCGCAAAAAGGCCCATTTTCACTTCAGGTAAACCAAAACGGGCATGATCGACCGCCACAATAATGTCAGCTGCCATGGCGATCTCTAACCCACCTCCCAGCGCCACACCGTTAACGGCGGCAATAATAGGCTTGGTTCTATCGGTGCGGGATGTAATACCTGCAAAGCCTGTTTTAGGGATCCACACTTCCCCGCCTAAGGCCATATACTTTAAGTCATTACCCGCAGAGAAAGAGGCATCTCCTGCTCCCGTTATAATAGCGACCCAAAGATCCTTGTCTTTTTCGAAGGCATTGAAGACGTTTTCCAACTCCTGGTTGGCGGGCGGATGCAAGGCATTTCTTGCCTCAGGTCTATTAATAGTGACTGTTAATATGCTGTCTCTTATACACATCTGACGCTGCCGACGACTCCTTACGTGTAGATC
>CAJXUC010000075.1 GCA_913061315.1 uncultured Gammaproteobacteria bacterium
TTAAACTCGCTTGTCCCTTTGATTGAGCCTGCAGATTGACGTTCTGCCAAATAGAGTCTTGCGAGAACGCAATCATTGAATTGAGCAACAGTGTGAATAGTACAGTAAAACAGGCCGTAGTTTTGTTCAATCTCAAGAGCCTAATGTCCAATATTATTAGAATATTATTGTATCTTCGGTATGTGCTCTCAATATGCGCAGGTTGTTTTGTTTGGTGCTGTTTTGTGTGCGTTTGTGAATTTTTTTGATTGGGCTGTTATAAGGATTTGGACATTAAAGTTGCAGAACTAAAATGGAATGATATTTTTAATATTTATTTTAACTTTATACCAGGGTAAATATTCATAGCGCATTTGTCTGTGGCATAAAAGTTTTTATCACAATGGTCCTATCGATACTTTTAGGAGGGACTCCTAAAAGGTTAAGGTTGGAAGCAATGCTTTCTATGAGTTGGTCATTATTTAAATAACAACCGAGGTGACTAAACTTGTTTGTTCGAGTGTTAATTGATGTGATGATTTACAATAATCATCCTGAATTGTTTCAACCGATAATCAATAGGGCCTATATACTAGGTGTAAATTCGAAGATAACAAAGGATGGACAATGCCCACAAATATTGAACCTAAAGATATGCCTAATGTGATAGCTAATGACACTAATACTGGGGATATTGAGGACGATAATCGAGGCAACAGGGCAGAAGTTGATAAAGTCGATAGTTTACTAACAACGAATAGTCTTATTGATCATCCTTACCAAGTACTCACGCCCGATGTCGTCATTGATGCGGTTGAATCTACCGGAAGACTTTCGGATGCTTGCATCTTAGCCTTGAATTCCTATGAAAATAGGGTGTATCAAGTCGGTGTTGAAGAGAGTGAGCCTGTCATAGTTAAGTTTTATCGACCCAATCGCTGGCGTGTTGAACAAATACTGGAAGAACATGACTTTACTCAACAGTTATATGATCTTGAAATTCCGGTCGTGCCGCCACTGGTTATCGATGAACATTCAGATACCCCAACACTAGCGCGTTTTAATGACTTTCACTTTGCGATTTATCCGCGTCAGGGTGGGCGTGCGCCTGAACTTGATAATCTGGATCACTTATATCGATTAGGGCAGGCCATTGGCCGGATTCATGCAGCCGGTGCTGCTTTTCCATTTAAACATCGAGTGCCATTTACAGTACAAGCCTTCGGCCATGCTAATGTGGCATACCTTTTAGACAACCAATTTATTCCGATGGATCTAGTGCCTGCTTATCAATCAATAGCGAGCGAGGTTTTGGCTGAAATAGAACGCAATCACCCTGAATCAAAACAATATCAACAAATTAGTCTGCATGGGGACTGTCATCCTGGAAATGTTTTGTGGCGAAATGACAGCCCACATTTTGTTGATTTTGACGATGCGATGACAGGTCCAGCAATTCAGGACCTGTGGATGCTGCTTTCCGGCGACAGAGTCAATAAACAAAAGCAATTATCTGAAATAATCGAAGGGTATGATATGTTTCATTCTTTTGATGTTCGTGAACTAAAGTTGATAGAGCCGCTGCGTGCGATGCGGGTTTTAAACTATAGTGCTTGGCTGGCTAAACGGTGGGATGATCCTGCTTTTCCCCAAAGTTTTCCTTGGTTTAATACACCAAGGTATTGGTCAGAGCACGTTCTTGAATTAAAAGAATTATTGTCGGCTTTACAGGAAATGCCATTGACTATGACTGAAAGTTAAAGCCAATATAATCGTTAAGGGTGTTGCGCCAATTCTCGCATTCATCGAGTCAGTAACGGTAAAGTCAAATAATTAAGTGGGTTAATGGCCTTGAATGACGGAAATTAACATTTTGATGCTGAGCAAGATGAGGAATACTCCAAATATTTTTTTGAGTCGTTGCACGGGTAAACGATGCGCTATTGATACTCCAATAGGTGCGCATATCGATCCAGCCATCGATATTAAAATTGCGCCAGGCCAATAAACAAAACCAAAAGTGAAGTTGTCGTTTGATGTATGCCACAAACCGTTGATCGTATAACCCAAGGTGCCTGCCAGTGAGATAGGCAAACCTATGGCTGCAGAGGTTCCGATCGCTTTCTTGATGTCGATTTGGCATCTGACAAGGTAGGGCACGGTCAAGGAGGCACCGCCAATCGATACCAATGATGATAGTGCACCAATGCCAGTACCTACAATAAAGAATTCGCGAGAACTGGCCATAGGCTGTACTGCTTTTTGGCCTAAAAACATGTGTAACGACGCATAAGCCATAAACGCTGAAAAGAAAATGGCCAGAAACAAGGAGCTCATTAAGGTGGCGATAAAGGTGGCTGAAAACGAGCCAATTAAAATTCCGATGATCATCTGCCTAACGATGGGCCATTCAACGCATTCCCTTGCATGATGGGCCCGCAAGCTAGAAATTGATGTAAAGATGATCGAGGCCATAGAGGTCCCTAGAGCCAGATGGATTAGGTTATCTAAAGGTACGCCTTGATGTAGAAAAATAGCCGTTAAACTAGGGACTAACATAGCGCCACCCCCAATACCCAATAGCCCCGCTGTAAAGCCAACAATTGAGCCGAGTAGTAATAATGCAATGATAACGTCTAGTGCGGGCACTTTGGGGCTCAGTAAAAGTAATGGGGCTGAGTTTGGAGGAAGTTTGTTAAAATAATAATAGAAATGACAGAGCGGTTAATTTAAGGCTGATGCGATCGTTGGAAGCAAGCCGCTAAACACGTTAAGCTTAAACCAAGTAACAGAGCTGATATCACCATCAGTATCTCAGCCATTGAAATGTTAAACAGCATAAACGGCGTATAGCCGCAAGCCACTTTAACTTCGAACACTAAGGGAAACCATTGGTCTAATTGAAACCAGTGAGGTAGGCCTGCATCCATATTGCAATCACCAAATATCCAGCCACGCTCAATCGCAAGAGTTTGCCAACTTCGCTCCACAAAACCAATCATCATTACGCTGTTCAAAACGTGTAGGGCAAAAATAATGGGTTTGAAACGATTGAGCAGCAAGGCTAAAAATGCTACTGCAATAAAACCTAGTATCCAGATACGAATATGAATGCACAATACGCAAGGCCATTCGTCAAGCACATATTGGTAATAAAGCCCAACTGCCTCCATTGTTAATCCGATCAAAATGAGGGTAACCCAATATAAATTACGCTCACCGAACTTTTTAATTTGATACATGCTAATTCGATTCATTTTGAATAGAGAGGTATAGTACTACTTCGCATTCTTTGACTGTAGAATATTTCTAAAAAGGTGTGACTTATTGTAACTTTAAGACTGTCACTTCGATTTAAATGACTTTTTGACTATTTAGGAAACCATCCCCACCAATTAACTAAATCTTCATTCGATCACCTTTGGGATCATAGAATGCTTTCAATGAGGCGGTAGCTGGAAACCGAGTACGCGCAATTTCGATTTCAAAATGAGCAGTTGCAAGGGTGTTAGCATTAATACCAGCCCGGTTGATATAACCCATGCCAATGGCTCCCCCCAAGCTATGGGAATACATACCCGAGGTTAGGTATCCAACGATGTTGCCGTCCATTACAATGGTCTCATTGTGATATAGCAATGGCTCTGGATCATTGAGCAAAAATTGCACCAGTCGACGATCTGGTAATCCAGCTGATTTTTGCGCAATAAAGGCATGACGGCCGATAAAGTCACCAGCATCCGGTTTTGCAACAAAACCAAGTCCTGCCTGAAGTAAATTGTCTTCGGCACCAACATCATGGCCCCAATGTCGAAATCCCTTTTCGAGACGCAGGCTATTTAGTGCATGAAGTCCAGCGTTGCAAATGTCAAATTCGGCACCAGCTTGTTGAATAGCCTCAAAAACTTTGACGGCCTGTTCCGCCGGTACAAACAATTCCCAACCTAATTCACCCACATAAGATAGCCGTTGCATCCAGACTTTTGCCCCAGCTATTAGGCCAAAGCAACCCACACTAAATTCAAATGATTGGGCTGAAAGGTCAAGGTCTGATATTTTCTGCAAAGCATTTCTTGAGTTTGGCCCTTGAACTGAAAGGCAGGCGTAATGCTGGCTGATATCAGTCAATGTGACATTACCTTTCAAATGTTGTTTTAAATGCCACCAATCGCGATTAAACGAGCCAATGCCAGTGACTACCCAAAAACATTGCTCACTGACTTTCACAATCGACAAGTCGGCATTAATACCACCACGTTCATCTAGCCATTGGGTATAAACCACCTTGCCAACGACAACATTCATATCGGCAGCTGAAATATACTGTAAAGACGATTGGGCATCGGGACCTGCAACCTCAAATTTGCCAAAAGAGGACATGTCAAATACACCAAGCGACGAGCGAACAGCCCGATGTTCTTCAGCATAAAACTCAAACCAGTTTTGACGTTTATAGCTGTATTGATATTGGGCGGGTGCACCATTTCGAGCAAACCAGTTGGGTCTCTCATACCCACCAACCTCACCATAGCAAGCTCCCTGATCAAGTAATGTTTGGTGAAGCGGCGATAGCATAAGATTACGAGCAGATTGGTACTGATAAAAAGGCCAGTGCATGTCATAGGTATGGCCAAGTGCTTCTGGAATTCTTGACTCGACGTAAACCTGAGTGCGTTGTATTGGGTGGGAGCGACGAACATCACACTCCCACACATCACCTGATGGATGACCGTCAATTATCCAGTCAGCCATCAATTTACCTAGCCCACCGGCTGCACCGATACCTTTTGAGTTCATCCCACAAGCAACATAAAAGTTATTAACTTCTGGGGTAGGGCCTAGCAGGTGTAAGTTGTCATTGGTAAAGCTTTCAGGGCCATTGAAAAAGGTACGAATTCCCGCTTCGCCAAATTCAGGAAATGTCTCCATACCGCCAATTAAGTTGGGTTCGATATGGTCCATATCGACTTCAAATTGATCAAAACAAAAGTCTTCACTAATCTTATCCATCGAGCAGCCAATGGCATCTTTTTCAAACCAACCTACGAGCATTTTTCCCGCATCTTCTTTAAAGTAGAGGCCCTTATCAAAATCGCGAAGAACCGGCCGTTTGGTTAGCCCCTCCATTTCATCAGTGACCACATAGAAGTGTTCGCAGGCATATAGTGGTAAGTCGATTCCGATTTCGGCCGCCAGATTACGAGACCAAAGTCCAGCTGCCAGCACAACAGTTTTGGCCCTGATTTCACCCTGATCAGAGCTCACCCCAACCGCAGTGCCTTGTTCGGTAATAATATGATTAACCTTGCAATCTTCAAAAATCTTAACGCCATGACTACGAGCACCTTTAGCGAGGGCCATAGTGGTATCAATCGGATTAGTTTGACCATCCTTCTCGATATATAACGCGCCAATGACACCTTCAGTATTAATGCCTGGGTACATCTCAAGAAGTTTTGTATTGTCAATGAACTCTGATTCGACACCAAACACTGCTGCCATAGATGACGTGCGCTGCAGTTCTTCTAGACGTTCTTCTGTACGAGCCAAAGAAATGCTGCCAATTCTACGATAGCCGGTGGCTTGTCCCGTTTCCGCTTCTAACGAAGCATAAAGTTCATGACTGTATTTGGCCAGCTTAGTGAGGGTTGGTGTGGGCCATAGCATACTGACTAGCCCTGCCGCATGCCAAGTAGTACCGCAGGTGAGTTGCTTTCGCTCAAGTACGACGACATCAGTGATGCCGCGTTTAGCGAGATGATACGCAATCGAACAGCCTTCTATACCACCACCGATAATGACAACTTCAGTCGATTGAGGGAGTTTTACTTCTGACATTTCTTGATACTCAGTGTTTAATTAAGCACATAATAATTCGTTAGTAGGGTCATAAGCAGCATCCATTTCAATATGAGCTTTACGAGTACCGATTGAAGTATCGACGGTGACTTCTAAGCTCTGTGCAATGACTTCAGGTTTTAAGTAAGCAAATGCCAAACTTCTGCCAATGCGATGACCAAAAGCGCCGCCAGTCGTGAGTCCAATTAACTCGCCGTTATAATAAACGGCTTCATTGCCAAAACATTCACAGGGCATATCATCATCGAACACAAGATAAGCTAACTCGATGTCAAACTTAGCGGCGGCGCGTTGTTTAATATTCTCACAACCAATAAAGTCTCTTGTGGTATCAATAAAACGACTCATGCCTGCTTCTAGTCCACTGATTTCTTCAGTGAACTCATTACCATAAGCGCGATACATTTTTTCCATTCGCATTGAATTAAATGCATAACCACCAAAATCTTTTAGCCCAAAGTCTTTACCAACACGATCAATTGAATCGTAAATAGAGAGTAATTGATAAGAGGGCATGTGCAGCTCATAGCCAAGCTCTCCCGCATAAGACACTCGAATGGCAAGCACTTGTGCGCTATCCAGTTGAATGTATTGAGCACAGAGCCAACGAAAGTTTTCGTTTGATAAGTTATCTTCAGTCATCAACTGCAAAATATCACGAGATCGCGGGCCCGTGATGAGCATAGAACTGAATTCATCGGTTAAGTTTTCGATTTTCACGTCGAAGTTATCAGCGTTTGATTGCATCCAATGTAAATCTTTGTGCTCCGAACCTATGGCTGAGACCAAATAGTAGCGGTCTTCTTCCAAGCGAGTGATCGAAAATTCGCACATAATGCCACCTTGCCTAGCATGAAATAGTGTCAGACTGATGCGGCCATTTTTTGCGGGCAGTTTGTTACAAGATAGGTGGTCGAGGAATCGATAGGCGTCGGGTCCAGATACTTCATATTTAGACGAACCTGACAGGTCAATAATGCCCGCATTTTCTTGAACGGCCTTACATTCTTGGGCAACAACTGCGTGTGCTTCAGTGTGAGACCAAGACAGACCCTCACTGCGGACTGAGTCGGTTTGAAACCAAAGGGCCTTTTCGTAGCCTTGAGAGGCGCCATGAATGCAGCCTTTTTCAAGCAATCGCACATACAGGGGGCTAGTCCGGCTAGGCCGACCATGTGGACGATTAATATTTGGTGCTCCCACGGCATACATTTCTTCATAAGATTCAATGGCTTTTATGGTGCAGTATTTTTTATCTGCCCAGTCACCAAAACGGCGGCTATCAAGTGGTGCCATATTGATCTCGGTTTGACCATGTACCATCCATTGTGCTAAAAATTTACCTACGCCACCCTGTGCGATACCGATGCTGGCACCGCAAAGGTTCCAGAAGTTTTGCAAACCAGCCTGCGGTCCAGCTAAAATATTATCATCTGGGGTGTGAGTTATAGGACCATTGATGACGGTTTTGACTCCAACGTTTTCAAATTCAGGTGTTAACTCGAAACAGCGTTCAAGGAATGGCATCAGTCGATCCAGATCAGGTTCAAATAATTCACGATCAAAACCCCAGTCCATGCCCTTCAGCGCCCAAGGTTTTGAGCCCCACATTTCATAGGGACCAACTAAAAAGCCATTGGCTTCCTGTCGGATATAGGCTGAACTGTAAGAATCACGACAAACCGGAAGTTCCCAAGCAAGTGCTTCAATTGCTGGGTGACTTTCGGTTACTAGGTATTGATGCTCTAAGTTCGTTAACGGCACGTTAACGCCTACCATAGCGCCCACTTCGCGGGCGAAGCAACCACCGGCATTAACAACATGCTCAGCAATAATAGTGCCTTTGTTGGTGATCACTTCCCATTCGCCCGATGGCAATGAGTTGATTTTTGTTACTTGTGTAAATCGGTTGATTTCAGCGCCATTTTCACGTGCCAATTTCGCTAAGGGCATGACGACTGATGTCGGGTCTACGTGACCATCATTTGGTGTACTGACAATTATACGAGCCTTGTCGAAGTTCATAAAAGGGTTAAGTTTTTTTGCCTCTTCTTTGGTGATAATGTTGAATTCAAAGCCTACATTTTTAGAACGACTTTCTAAATTACGGAACCATTCTTCTTCTGTCTTAGTAAAGCCAACCCGAATACTGCCAGTTTGATGGAAGGTAGAATCGAGCCCCGTTTCTTCTGGCAATATCTCGTTATATAGCTTTATGGTGTAGTCATGAATCTGTGACACGGTCATATTGCCAATGAAGTTGGAGCAAAGGCCTGCTGCATGCCAAGTGGAACCACTGGTGAGTTCACCTTTTTCTACTAATGCTATGTCTGTCCAGCCTTCCTTGGTCAGATGGTATAGTAGGTTTACTCCTAAGGAACCGCCGCCAATGATGACTACTCTTGCATGACTTTTCATTTTGATACCTTCTAAAACTGTGTATTCCAAATATGCCTATTCAAACTTGTTATTATTAGCACTACCAATCAATAAAATCAAAGGCAGTGCAATTATAATACAGTCTCTAATTACTCGTCTAACTTGTCTCGACCAAAAGCCTCTCTTGGCAAAAAGATGGGGAATTGCTCACGGACTTGGCGGTCAACCTCATCACTAATATGCGTTGGATGATAATTGTTTAAAATTTCATTTTTGTTAGCAATGGCCCTATCCAGTAAAACAGGTTTGCCTTGCTCATCCCATTGATTTGGGCTTAATCTATCTCCAAAATCTGGGTATATATATTCAGTCTGCATGACTTCTATGGTTTGATCCGCACCTAAGTAGTGCCCCTTCTGGCCCATGCAAACATCTTTTAAGACCTCGAAGCTGAGTGATTGTTCGTTGACTTCAATACCACGGGTTATTCGTAAGGCAGCACCTAGTACATCGTTATCTATTAATAAGGATTCAGGGCAGGCACTGAGTAAGCTAGCGTACATGCCGGCAGCTTCATAGACGATGTTAGCGCCTGATGTTGCAGCACAGGTTGTTGTGTAAGCGCGTTCGGCACCGCCTTGAAAATCAGGAAACTTAGAATCAGACATACCGCAGGCTGTGCCGGTTGGTAAGTCGAAATGATTTCCCATTTGTGCGCAGGCAGAGGACAGTATGGCTTGTTCTGGTGAGCCTCCGCTCATCGCTCCTGTGCGAAGGTCTGATACAAATGGCCAGGTGCCCAGAATGGCTGGCGCTCCAGGTTTAATGGCATTGACATAAACTAGGCCACCCAGGCACTCAGCCCAAGCTTGAGCAACTGCACCCGCAAGGCAAGCTGGGGAAGTTGCACCCGACTGACCTGCTGAGAGTAGTAAGACTGGCATTCCACCTTCGACAGCGGTTCTAACACAACCCAATGCTTCTTCGGTAAATTTCATAGGCGGTACGACATGACAACAAGAGATACTCACGAAAGGTCGTTCACGCCATTTGTCTTCACCACCAGCGATGATATGTAACATCTTTAGGGTGTCTTCAAGATGAGGTACTTCAGTCCAGCTTGCACCCACGTGTTTAGTCGTGCCACTCACAGCGTTATAGGTGGTATTAATGTCCATCGCTCGGTTATCAAGGATGTCTCTTAAAACGCAGGTACGCTGAAACATGTGTATGTTGTCACACTTATCAACGATACGAGCCATGTCGTATAAATCTTGAGCCGTCGATTCACGGTATTCATTTTTAACTGTATCAGCTATTAATACAGCGGCTCCAGCTGTTGAAAAATGTACTTTTTGACCGGTCAAATGCATGTCGTGTTTTGGGTCTTGGCCATATAAGGTCAAGTTACGACAGCATTTATCCATTGCATCTTCTACGACTGCTTTTGGAAAACGCAAACGGCCATCATCTTCACTATACTTAGCGCCGATCGAAACGCAAAGTTCAATACAATGGGGTGTTGCATCAGCAAAGCCAACTTCTTCTAATATCTTAAAAACCGTATCATTAATTGCAGTAATATCAGTGTCTGTTAAGGGGCGGTATTGACCCTGTCTCTTATACACATCTCCGAGCCCACGAGACGCTACGCTATCTCG
>CAJXUC010000076.1 GCA_913061315.1 uncultured Gammaproteobacteria bacterium
CCTCAGCTGACAGTATTTGTCTCAATGACAAAGGTCAGGTTGAAGGCTTGTTCTAGGACCTTTGGGTACTACTAAAGTACTAATCTTTAGTAATACCAGTCGTTTTGGGCAGTGGTTTATAAAACCACTGCCCAAGGTTTTAAATATTATTCAATCCTACCGCCACGATTTAAACCCCGCTCAAATTGCATGTCTCGTCATTAGCTAAATAAGAAATCGCAGAGCCAATGCTTTATCGACTTAATCTCTTATCTAATTAATCAATCCCAAGAAAAGAGAATTTATGGTTTGTAGTCAGGCTTTGAATTGAGAGTAATTAGGCTTAACTTCCTCTACTATTTGAATAAATGTTCATCAACCAATGGAGGCTTCAAACGTATTATCCTAATATTTAAATTCGGGATTGGGTCTAAGAGTTCAATCATTGGATTATATTTAAATGACTGATACCGAAACGTGAACTAACTGGATAAGGTTCAATCGAGAGTGAGGATAGATATTTTTACAATAATAGCGCTAGTGATGAACGATCCGAATGCACGAGATGCAATCGGATCGCTATACAGCTAAATAAAAGTGGACCGTTAAGCTTAACTTCTAGAAGCTCGCTTTCTTTCGTTTTCGTGCAGGTGCTTCTTACGAATACGAATATTCTTTGGCGTAACCTCAACCAATTCATCATCGTCAATAAATTCAAGAGCTTGTTCTAAAGTATATCGAATAGGCTTGACAAGGATTAAGTTTTCATCAGTACCCGCTGCACGAATATTATTGAGTTGCTTACCCTTTAATGGGTTAACACCCAGATCGTTTGCACGTGCATGAATACCAATAACCATGCCTTCGTAGACTGCTTCGGCGTGACCTATCATCAACTTGCCGCGTTCTTGCAAGTTGAATAGTGCGTAAGCTAGAGCCTTTCCGGTAGCGGTCGCTATTAAAACACCATTTTTACGCTGTGCGATTTCTCCAGAAACCCGTGGAGCATATTCATCAAATACGTGATATAGCAAACCGGTACCTGAACTCAAGGTCATGAATTCGGCCTGAAATCCAATTAAGCCACGTGATGGAATGACATAGTCAAGACGGACGCGACCTTTTCCGTCAGGCATCATGTTCTTCAGTTCACCCTTACGACTACCTAGCGCCTCCATAATAGCACCCTGATACTGATCTTCGGTATCTACTGTTAGTTGTTCAAAAGGTTCGCAAAGAACGCCGTCAATTTCTTTGATAATAACTTCAGCACGTGACACTGAAAGCTCAAAACCTTCTCGTCGCATAGTTTCTATTAAAATACCAAGGTGTAATTCACCACGACCTGATACGCGGAACTTGTCTGAATCAGGCAGTTGTTCAACTCGTAATGCTACATTATGTAAGCATTCTCGTTGAAGACGTTCGTCAATTTGACGAGAGGTTAGGTACTTTCCGTCTTGTCCTGAAAAGGGTGAGCTGTTGATACTAAAAGTCATGTTGACCGTCGGTTCATCGACAGTTAGAGGAGGCATGGACTCAACCGTATTGCGGTCACATAGAGTATCGGAAATATAAAGTTCTTCGATACCAGAGAATACAATAATGTCGCCTGCTGTGGCTGTTTCTGTTTCGATACGTTCGAGGCCCTTGAAACCAAAAATCTGCATCATTCTTGCATCACGAATTTTATCATCAGCGCCAATGATCTTGACTGGTGTATTGCGGTTAATCGTACCGCGACTGATTCTTCCTATGCCCAGTACTCCTTTGTAACTATCGTAGTCGAGGCTTGAAACTTGCATTTGAAACGGCCCGTCTACTTCTACTTGAGGCGGAGCGACATTGGCAATAACCGATTCAAATAGTGGTGTCATATCGCCGTCACGATCCTCGTGATTGGTCGATGCGTAACCGTTAAGGGCTGAGGCATAAATAATAGGGAAATCTAGTTGTTTATCATTCGCGCCGAGTTGATCAAATAAATCAAACACTTGGTCAACAACCCAGTCAGGACGTGAGCCAGGACGGTCAATTTTATTGACAACGACGATTGGAGTGAAACCCATTGCAAATGCTTTCTGAGTGACGAAGCGAGTTTGTGGCATTGGGCCATCGACAGCGTCAACTAAAAGTAAAACAGAGTCGACCATTGACAATACACGCTCAACTTCACCACCAAAGTCGGCGTGACCTGGTGTGTCGACGATGTTAATTCGATAATCTTGATTTTCTTTGATGTGCATCCAATTGATAGCAGTACATTTCGATAAGATAGTAATACCACGTTCTTTTTCAAGATCGTTAGAATCCATCATGCGTTCCTGTAACTCGGCACGCGCATCTAAGGTGCCAGATTGTCTCAGCAATTGGTCAACAAGAGTGGTTTTACCATGATCAACATGGGCGATGATGGCAATATTGCGAAGGTACGCGCGGCTACTGGAAGTCATTATTTATATCGAGTGTGGATAAGGCGCGAGATTATAACCTGCAAGCCAAACAGTACAAGGCTAATCGTACAAACAAGTGCTCTATATGACGCTATTTCGCTTTATTATGGCTGTGTTTAACTTTTTTAGTTAAAAGTAGGTGCAATGTTGCCGTCGTTTATAATTAATTCCATTGAATTTTAATGGCCTCATTAAAAGTGCTGGCATCTAATTGCTCAATATTCTTTGGTTTAAACTGCGTCATTAACGCAATATGGCACTGTTCAATCAAACCCTGGCTCAGATTTTGTTCACGAAAACCTTCGATTAAATGAAAATAGTTAATGTTTTTTAAAAATAAATTCTTTTGGGCAGCCCTAGGTGTCACTTTGTAGGCTGCTTCTTTAGCGCACCAAATTTTATAAAAGGTATCTATCACTGGTTGATTGCCTTCATTAAGAAGCTGAATTTCCTCATGATTCATAAATTTCTTGGCTAACGATGAAAAATTTGGACGTATTTTTACTTGCTCGATATCAATGCCCACGGGTTTATTTGATATGGCAAGACCTATCTTCCCGTGTGAATGACTCAGGCTGAAATAATAGTCATCAGGTAAATTAATAATCTTTGGTGCTAAATTAGACCTTTCAACAAACTGCCATTCAGATGACGGTCGTTTAAATTGAAAGCTAAAAGCATGACGCATGAGTGCTCTGCTTAATAAATACTCATGTTTTTTAAAATCGCTGGTAATGCCAGCTAATCGACTAAGTTCACTGATTGATAACTGCGATTGAACTTGCTCTTCATATTTTTCATTGATGCAAGTCACCGCGGTGAACCATATTTTAATCATGGATTGGGCATCATAAAAATGGGGATGTTAAATAACCTCAATTGTTTAGAAAATGTTAGTTTAATTTTTATAATTGAATTAGTTTGTCAACAAGGTCATACAACGGTCTCCAACTATAAATAATAATGCGTACATTCAGAGGTGGCAATGCCTAAATTAACACAGCTCAACGTTTTTACTCGCTTAATTATTCGACAGCTTCTTTTGGTAGTGGGTTAACCTTAAATATCAGGTATTTTCAAATAGGATGATTAAACTAGATTAATCTTGTATTAATTGGTCAATAATAACCGGTGCGACAGCATTTGGGTATGGTAAAACACCATCAGAACTGCCGGTAAAGCTTTTTTCGCCGCGGTAATCACCTTCAGGAATAATTTGAATACCCAAGCCAAAGCCAAACAGGTTAGGTATTTCTTTTCCAGTTTTAATGTCACTTAATTCTCCAACACTTGAACGTCGCCTTACTTTTTGGGTAATGCCGTTTAGACTAATTTCAGGTAAGTTTGCTCGGAACCCCGTGCATTGGACAATCAGTGCGGCATCATCCAATAGATGTTCGGCATTAGAGAGTGACGCCATGGGTTCGAGGCGCACTCGATTTTCTGTCCCTTTTTTTATTTCGAGATATAGAGCCTTGGCGTCTTTGCGTAACCCTGCATTGCGATAAACCAGTCCGTTGACAGGGCAGACATCATCGATGGCATCAAAAGGCATTTGATTTTGATGAGCAAACGCTGGAGTACAGCGAAGTTTAACCAGTGGGTTCCTCTGCAGCATGATTATGTCTCGACCTTTAGCATATGATGATAACGCTGGATCATTAAGAAAGCGCCAAGCCACTGAGAAGCTACTATGTGAAGAGCCAATAATTAATATACTACCCTGTTGATAAGGCAGTGACCTGGCATTTTTCATCTGCAACAATGGCCCCGTTAAAACTGTTTTTTGGCGCCAAGGCAAAAGCTCTTTTAATAAATCTTCTCTGCCCCCACAGCAAAGAACCATTTTTTGACTGCGTGCTAATAACTGGTTGTTACTGCCAAAGCTTTTGCACTCATTTTTACTGATTTCAACACGTGTAACCTTTGTATTGAGCAGCAAATTATCGCCTAACAATGAGGTAATTATATTAGCAATAGGTTGAAGCATTAACTTTCCCACTTTGGGCAAAGGTATCAATGGTTGATGTACTTCAGGCTGTTGTAAATAATGATCACGTAAATCGCTGAATGGCGTTTCATCAAGTAAGCAACTAACAATTTCGTCAGCGTCAGTATTGGCATTGATCTGATAGCTATCCAATACACCACCAGATTGGCGATTACCCTCAATGGCTATTAGTGTATCTAGTAGGGTCTGGTATTTTATTTTGTCAGGCCCTTGTGCTTGTTTGACTTTATTGACCAGCGCAATAACAAAGCAAAGTCCAGCAGTACCCGTTCCGATTAATTGGCAGCGGGGAATTATATTCATAGCAGAGAGTGTTTCTGTCAAAACTTGAAAAGGGAGCATCTGCTGGTCATATCTTATTCTAAGCCAGTAAAAGGTGAGAGCACAGAATTATTTCATCGCTATATTGAATCTTAATTATTAAGATTAAATTATTGTGATAGTCCCTCAAATGAGAGCCGTTTGATTAATATCGAGTCTCTATGTTTAATTAGGGTAGTTTTCACTTATTTTTTCAACTGTTTCATTATATTATTCAGTATACACTTAAGAGACGCACTGAATTTTCTGTCGCCATTCTACATTCAATGACGTGTTTTAGTTTTATTGTACAATTAGAAGAAGAAAAAATTACTGTGCAAATTAGATCAGTCTAGAGAATCTGTAGTCACGTTAAAAAGACAATAATAAAAATGTTAGGGAATGGTGACTAGGTTACCCCATATAGTCTTTAATCGCTTATCACGGCCGCAATGCCAGCGATACGCATTATAACGAATTGGGTTGTTTTTATAAAAGTCTTGATGATGACTTTCTGAACCTTTAATGGGGTAAAAGACTGAAGCATCGAATATTGGAGTAACGACAGTCTCTGTAGGGAACATTTCAATCACTTTTTGTTTCGACTGTTCAGCTAGAAACCTTTCTTCTTCGGTTGATACAAATACTGCGCTCAAGTAACTACTGCCTTTATCACAAAATTGACCCTTGGCGTCAAAAGGATCAACATTGACCCAGAAATGTTTGAGGATGTCTTGATAATTAATTACATCATCGTCATAAGTGATCTCAACCGCTTCGTAGTGACCTTTGTGGTCTCCAAGATAGGTTGGGTCCGGTATTTTGCCACCCGTAAAGCCGGACACAACGGAGGTCACACCATCGAGTTTTTCAAAGTCAGATTCCATGCACCAAAAGCACCCACCGGCAAGAATCGCTTTTCCGGCTAACACATTTTGTATGCTAAAAATGACCAGTAGTGATATAACCAGATAGTTACTTTTTTTCATTCAGTCTCTTTTGCAAAATCAATATTCTTTATTTGTCTGAAAATTACCATTATCGTTCAGCGGATGAATGCCGAATTGAAAGTGCTTCAAAAAGCATATTCAATAATTATTAAAAATGTAATTTGGCAATACTCATTTCAAAAAAAGGTTTGCTCGCTTTATTTCGCCCCAAAATTTTTTATTCACCAGCCGGATGGGTTATTAACACTGGAACATCTGATTTTTGAGATAATTGATTGGCTATATCGTTAAAAAAGAATCGAGTCATTCCGACGCGAGCCTTGGTGGACATTGCAACAAGGTCAATTTTTTTTTGTTTAATTACTTTCAATATGGCATCTAAGGGATTTTTATCAAAGCTAACAACCAGAGAAACATTATAGCCAAGATCTCTTAGCCTGTTAGTGACCGGTATTAATTCAGCTTCAACATGAGCCTTGATGCTGTCTTGTTGCTGGGTTGCATAGATGGGATGGAGTGACGGTCTTGCTGAGCCATCTCCCGGCATATGAACATAGTCAGTACCGCCATCAATCTTACCAAAGCCAGCACCAGTCGGCGGTTTAGTAATAAAAAATAGCGTCAAATTATTATTACTGGCGGTTAAGAACTTTTCGATATGAGGAAAAATTTCCTGACTCAGTAGCGATTGAGTGAGTGGTATGAGCACTTTATTATTCGACATGATCGTTACCATCAGCGTTAAAATTGGATCATATTACTGAGTTACTTAGGCGAGTCAATTACTAGCCTTGAATCAACTCAAACGATATGATGGCCTCCTAATATTGCAGCCTCACTTAAAACAGAAAAAAGTGAGTGACTCTTAACTTTAATGAAGGATTTCCTATGTTAGAAATTAACCAACTAGCACCAGACTTTACGACGACTAATCAAGATGACAAGTTAGTAAGCTTGTCTCAGTTCAAGGAAGCTCAACATGTCGTACTTTACTTTTATCCAAAGGATGACACGCCTGGCTGCACGGTCGAGGCTAATGAATTCACGGCGCTTGTTACTGAATTTGCTGCTGCCGATACTGTTGTCTTAGGCGTCAGCAAAGACACCTGCGAAAAGCATTTGAAATTTATTGCTAAGCATGGCCTTAAAGTTGAATTATTAGCTGATACGTCTGGTGAGGTGTGTGAAAAATATTGTGTTTGGGGTGAGCGTCAGTTTATGGGTAAAAAATATATGGGCATTGCACGGTCGACGTTTGTGATTAATAAAAAAGGTGTCTTGGTTGAAGCTAATTACAAGGTTAAAGCGAAGGGTCATGCTCAACAAATATTAGACCTTGTATGCGCCTTAGATTGATTAGTTCGATTACAACGATCACTATTTTTTGTTTGATCTTAATAAACGAATACCTCTATATTCCTAAATTTCAGTGCCCATCTTAAAATTATAGTGCCCTTATGAATATTCTTTTTATTACAGTCGACCAATGGCGTGGTGAATGTTTGTCCGCCTTAGATCATCCCGTTGTGAAAACGCCCAATTTGGATGCGCTTGCTAAAGAAGGTGTTTTATTCAAACAGCATTTTGCTCAGGCGACGCCGTGTGCGCCTAGCCGCACATCAATACATACCGGTATGTATTTGCATAACCACCGATGTGTTAACAACGGTACGCCGGTCGATAGTCGATTCAATAACTGGGCGCTGGAGATGCGTAAGATGGGGTACTCACCGTCATTATTTGGTTATACCGATACGGCTCCTGATCCTCGTGGACTCGATCTAAAAGATCCTCAACTGACTCAGTATTGTGAGCCATTACCTGGCATTGGAAGTTATACCCCTTATAAAGAGGAAGTTTCGATGGATTGGGTTCAATCATTAATTAGTAAAGGTTATGAAATACCTGAACGGTTGTGGAGTCTCTATGGCAATAAAGAAGCTGGATTAGACTGGAAAGATGGGGGGAGCAGTTTATTGCCTTTGAATATTAAAACAGAAGACCATGAAACCCATTTTATGGTAAACAAATGTATCGAATGGATCAGTGGACAACGACAGCCTTGGGTCACTCACTTATCGCTGTTACGTCCCCACCCACCATTTGTTGCACCAGCGCCTTACCACCAGTTTTGCGATCCTGAAGAGCAAGCTCACCCAGTTCGATGTGAGAGTGCTGACAAGGAAGGAGGGCAACACCCGTTTCTTAAATACTATATTGAAAAAACGGTTTATGGTGCACCTGAATCGGTTAAAGAAATACAGCAAGCTAAAGCCCATTACTATGGCTTGATGAACGAGGTTGACGATAACTTGGGGCGGCTCATTGAACAATTGAAAGAAACGGGTGAATGGGAATCAACACTGATTATTTTAACCTCTGATCATGGTGAGCAAATGGGAGATCATTGGTTAACCAGCAAGTTGGGATATTTTGATCAGTCGTATCATATTCCCCTTATTATTCGTGATCCTAGAGCGAATGCAGATGTGAGTCGGGGCCAGCAGATCGACGCATTCACCGAAAATGTCGATATCATGCCCACGATGCTGGATTGGCTGGGTTGCGACATTCCATCGCAATGTGACGGGCATTCATTACTACCAATATTGCAAAGTGGTGTTGAGCCCGCATCATGGCGTAAACAGGTGCACTGGGAATATGACTTTCGATCCGTGTTAGATGATTCGGTTGAGCGTTCTCTTGGACTGACAGCCCATCAATGCAGCCTCAGTGTGATTCGCGACAGGCGCTATAAATATGTTCACTTTACAGCCTTACCACCATTATTTTTTGACTTGAAAAATGATCCTGATGAGTTTGTTAATTTGGCTGACAATGTGGAATACCAATCATTGGTATTAGAATATGCGCAAAAAATGCTGTCATGGAGAATGAATCATACTGATCGTGGGTTAACTGAAACCCACCTGAGTGAGGATGGACCCGTTACGCGTCGTTCTACATTACAGTAAAAGGCACGTTATAACGAATGAGGCTATTAGTTAGATTCTTCGAAGCGCTTAAATCGGCCCAGTTATTTGGAGGGTTGTCATTTATCAAGTTGAATTGGCTTGACCCAAAAGCCTGTTTACCGGTTGTGCTGAACTTAGTCAGACGGGTTTATTTATCAATTGAGATAATTCAAAGTCAGTAGTAGGCTTATGCTTGACTCTGTACTATCTACAGAGTTTATGCTTTCCAATTATTTTCCAATTTTAATTCAATGACAATTTTATCCATTAAAATGAACGGCTCTTTCTGGCAGTGCAAACATACTTGGCTAAAAAGTGCGCATAACACTAAATGGTGCTTAATCGGTTGTGCGATTGGCGACTTTGCCACTATCGGATTCTTTCAATACACACAAATACCCTGGCCAACGCTTGCCATTATGATACTGGCTATTGTGAACGGTCTCGCTACCAGTATATTGCTTGAAACAATCATCATGAAGCGAGCTGGAATGAGCTTGAAACTGGCGTTTAAAACAGCCATTGGTATGAGCATGATTTCGATGATTGCGATGGAGACTTCGATGAATTTAACCGACTGGTATCTGACGGGTGGTGCCTTGCTTACTTGGTGGGCCGTGCCGCTAATGTTAATTATGGGTTTTCTCACACCATGGCCCTATAATTACTGGCGGCTTAAGAAGTGGGGAAAAGCGTGTCACTAACAGTCTATAAACGTGGTCAGCTAGCAAAACTCACAAGCTGCAATAGTGAGACGATACGTTACTATGAAAAGATAAACCTTTTACCCGAGCCAACTCGAGGTAGTAATGGCTATCGTTACTATAATAATGATCATTTGCAGCGATTAGGGTTTATCATGAAATCGAAGTCACTGGGCTTTAGTAATGACAAAATTCGAGAGTTATTAGAAATATCTCGTGGTATTGGTCAGCATACTAGGGCTGAAGCAAAGGCCTTAACTGAAAGCCACTTAGAGCAGGTCCGTCAGAGAATTAGTGATCTTAAAAAAATAGAAACGACACTGAGCCAAATTTCACATCAGTGCGACGGTGCTAATGAAAGTGCCGATCACTGCCCAATTCTTCTATCGTTGTTTGATCAAAATTTAGCAAAAGTATAAGTAGCATAAAAGGCCTATCCGCCAATCTCAATCTGCGCAATCCAATCTAGACCCTATCCTTTTCCAGGTTATTTACTGTAAT
>CAJXUC010000077.1 GCA_913061315.1 uncultured Gammaproteobacteria bacterium
CACGTAAGGAGTCGTCGGCAGCGTCAGATGTGTATAAGAGACAGGATCCAGACCGTGAGGGTGAAGCGATTTCTTGGCATCTTTATGAGTTGCTAAAGGAAAAGAATTTAATGAAGAACAAGGTTGCTTATCGAGTTGCCTTTAACGAAATCACCAAACAGGCTGTTACCGATGCAGTAGCCAATCCACGAGAAATTGGTATGGATATGGTGAATGCACAACAAGCCAGACGCGCTCTAGACTATCTGGTCGGATTTAATCTTTCCCCCCTATTATGGCGTAAAATTCGACGCGGCCTTTCTGCCGGAAGAGTACAAAGTCCTGCGTTAAGAATGATAGTTGAACGTGAATTAGAAATTGAAGCCTTTGATCCAAAGGAATATTGGAGTATTGAATCAGATAACGAATTTAAAAGTACCGCCTTTGGATCTAAACTAAATATTTTATGCGGAGAAAAAGTTAAGCAATTTACGATTACCAACGAAGCCGACGCACAAACTGCACACCAGCAATTAACGCAAGCAGCAAAAGGCCAATTAATTGTTAAAAAAGTCGAAAAGAAACAACGTAAACGCAACCCATCCCCCCCTTTTACAACGTCAACTTTACAACAAGAAGCATCGCGTAAACTTGGCTTTGGTGCACAGAAAACTATGCGTACAGCTCAAAAACTGTATGAGGGTATTGATATTGGTGCCGGTCAGGTTGGTCTTATAACTTATATGAGAACCGACTCAGTCAACTTATCAAATGACACTATCACTGATATCCGAACGCTTATTAGCAAACGCTATGGCGCCAAAAACCTACCTGACATTCCACCCGTTTATAAGACCAAAGCAAAGAATGCACAGGAAGCACACGAAGCGATACGTCCCAGTAGTGCGATGAACGAACCAGAAATGGTCAAACAATATTTGGGAACTGATGAGTACCGTTTGTACAGCCTTATTTGGAAGAGAACTATCTCTTGCCAAATGATTCACGCCACAATTGATACTGTCTCAGTCGACCTTTCATGCGGTACTAACAACGTGTTTCGTTCGAGCGGTTCTACAATTCGTGATCCTGGATTCATGCAGGTTTATACTGAAGGACTTGATGACAATAAGAAAGATGATACAAAAGAAAAGATACTTCCGCCGTTGGAAGTGGGTGATAAAATTACGCTAAAAGAAATTCGCCTTGAGCAACACTTTACCGAGCCACCACCTCGATTTAGTGAAGCAACTCTGGTTAAAACTTTAGAAGAATATGGCATCGGGCGACCCTCAACCTACGCCTCTATCATCACCACGTTGCAGGATAGAGAGTATGCCGAGATAGAGAACAAACGATTCCACCCAACGGATATTGGTCGCGTCGTTGCACAGTTTTTAACTCAGCATTTCACTCAATATGTTGACTATGATTTCACGGCTCAACTGGAAGACACGCTAGACGAAATTTCACGTGGCGAAGCAGACTGGCTGCCCTTAATGGAAAAGTTTTGGTCAACTTTTAAAGCGTTAGTTGATGATAAAATGGAAACCGTTAGTCGAGACGAAGCCATTCAATCACGTCAACTCGGAATTTGTGAAAAATCAGGCAAACCCATATCTGTAAGAATGGGGCGCTATGGTCCTTTTGTACAAATTGGCACCCGTGAAGATGAAGACAAACCAAAGTTTGCGGGTCTTCAACCTGGACAAAAGATGGATAAAGTTACGCTTGAAGAAGCGTTAAAACTATTCAAACTGCCAAGAGCACTTGGGTTGTCACCAGAAGGTGAAGAAATATCTGCCAATGTTGGACGATTTGGGCCCTACATAAAATATGATGCCAAATATGTATCGCTTAAGGTCAAAGAGGGTGATGATCCTTTCACCGTTACCTTAGAGCGTGCACTTGAGCTGGTTGTAGAGAAAAAAGAATTCGATGCTACCCGAGAAATCAAACTGTTCGAAGGCACCGATGTCAAAATATTACGGGGTCGATATGGACCTTATATTACCGATGGCATTAAAAATGCTCGCATACCTAAAGATATCGAAGATCCAGAAACACTCACATTAGAAACCTGTCGAGAGCTGATTGAGAAAGCGCCTTTTCCAAAGTCAAAACGAAAGAAAGCAGCGACAAAGAAAAAAGTCGCTGTTAAAAAGAAGGCAGCTCCGAAAAAGAAAGCAGTGAAGAAAAAAGCGGCGACTAAAAAGAAAGTGGCACCCAAGAAGAAAACCATAGCTAAAAAAGCGGTTTCGAAAAAAACTACCGCTAAAAAGAAAGTAGCTGTTAAAAAAACCTCACCTTAGCCGACCACAATGTCACCGTGGGCTATCAATCGGCTGAGCCATCAAATTGAGCTTGGTGCAGTTATTGCCTATCCCGGCGACACTATCTGGGGCTTTGGTTGTCATCCACTACTGAAAGTAAGTGTTGATCGAATTTTACAAATTAAGCAGCGTTCAGCCAGCAAAGGTTTAATTCTGCTATCGTCCGAGCTGGAATTTTGTTTGCCTTACATCAGTAGCGATTTATCAAAAAACGAGGTTACTCGTTTAAAAAAAACAACCACCCAACCAACAACTTGGCTTATCCCTGCCAGCCATAACTGCCCGAGCTGGCTTCGCGGTGGATTTTCAACTATAGCCATCAGAATCACTTCGCACCCATTTATTAAAGCCCTTTGTACAGAGCTAGAGTCTCCTATTGTATCAACCAGCGCTAACCTAAGTGGTAAAACGACTATTCGTAATTCAATACAAGCGCGTCGATTATTTGCGAACAAACTAGATTATATTATCAATGGCTACCAACCCGGCACTGGTCGACCCAGTGAGATTCAATCACTAAAATCTGGTGACATTATTAGGCCTTAACACCATGACACCGAATACAGATCAAATAAGACAATACCTACAGACGCTTCAAATCACCATTACTGACGCCATTACCTTAGCTGATGGTAAAGCTAAATTTCAGATAGATAACTGGACGCGTGAGTCTGGCCAGGGAGGTGGTAAAACCATGGTATTGACAGGTGGTGATGTTTTTGAACAAGCAGGGGTCAATTTCTCTGAGGTAACTGGTGACAGTCTACCGGCATCAGCCACTGCACACCGACCCGAATTAGCGGGACGTAATTTCCATGCAATGGGTCTTTCGTTGGTTGTCCATCCAAACAATCCACATGTACCAACTTCCCATGCAAATGTGCGGTTTTTTATCGCAGAAAAAGTAGATGAACCGGCTATTTGGTGGGTAGGTGGTGGCTTCGATCTAACGCCGTACTATGCTTACATTGAAGATTGTGTGCATTGGCATCAAGTAGCTAAGCAAGCATGCACAGACTTTAGTTTAACCACAGATTCAGATATTTATAGCAAATATAAACAATGGTGCGATGATTATTTTTACCTCAAACATCGCAACGAAGCTCGCGGTATTGGTGGCCTATTTTTTGATGACCTCAATCAACCGGATTTCGAACAGTCGTTTGCTTTTATGCAAAGTGTAGGGGATCATTTTCTCGATGCTTATTTACCCATTGTTGAGAAACGAAAAGATACGACTTTCAGTGATCAACAAAAACAATTTCAACTTTATCGCCGTGGTCGTTATGTCGAGTTTAATTTAGTGTATGACCGAGGTACTTTATTCGGATTACAGTCCGGCGGTCGAACCGAATCAATCTTAATGTCATTACCTCCTGTTGTTAACTGGCAGTATAATTACCAGGCAGAACCAGGCAGTGACGAAGCATTACTCACTGACTACTATCTAAAACCACGCGACTGGATTAATCTTTTAAAATGAGCAGCCTTGACTTTCCTCTCATTGAAGTGGCTAACGCTACGTCAACAACATCGAAATGCGACCTTTGCACTAATTCGACCTGCTGCACCTACATCACCCAGCAAATCGACACGCCTCGCTCAAAATACGATTTTGAAATTCTACTCTGGCAAGTATCACATAAAAATATCGCCATTTATAAAGATTCAGACGACTGGTTTTTAATGATCAACTCAACTTGCTCCCATCTTGAAATGGATGGACGATGTGGCATATATAATGACCGTCCGACTATTTGTCGAACCCACGATAATGACTTTTGCGAATACGATGCACCCGCTGAAGATGGCTTCGAACTCTACTTTCAAACTTACAATGAGCTTCTAGAACATTGCGAATCTCGCTTCAAAAAATGGACAACAGGTAATCCTGCGCCAAAATAATCGTTGCACTGTCAATTAAGAATCCTATTCGATAGGCGTTTTTTCAGTCACTATATTCATTCGGCCTAAATATCAGAAGCTTTTTAGAGGAGCGACAAAGGATTGAAACTGTTTGTAATATTTTTTATTACACCCTAATGAATTAATGGTATAGAAAGTCCCAGATAGCATGGAACCAAAATGGATGCCTTGCTATCTAGAACAATTTAAACCCCATTAACACCTTAAAAAGTAAAGGAGAAGATTACAAGTCAGCCTTAAGAACCGACTAATACCTTACCTTTCATACCAGCATCAAAATGACCAGGAATAAGACAACCGAAGGAGAATTCCCCTGCCTCTGAAAACTGCCAAATGACTTCACCCTTTTTACCCGGTGCGACGTGCGCCATGTAGGGCTCAGAGTGCTCCATACCAGGGTACTTCTTCATCATGTCGGCATGCATAACCAATGAATCTGAAGTGCCTAATACAAACTCGTGCATCATTTGCCCCGTATTTTCATGAACAAATTTAATCACATCGCCTTTTTCCACTTGAATAACACTGGGGTTAAAACGCATTTCATCACTCATTACGATTTCAATCGTTTTAGTAACGTGCATTTTAGGTTTATAACGACCAAACTCAGTCTCTGTTGGATCAAATACCATCAATTCATCATCATGCCCAGCACCGGCATAAACCGCTATTGATGACAAGGCTACAGCAATGGCCAATAGCGAAGTGGTAAGCGTATTTTCTATTTTTTTCATCTTTCGTTTTCCTTTGTGGTTGATTTATTTAGATATTATTTTAAAGCTAAGTGTTACGACAAATCGACTTCATAGGCAACAGTGCCTGCAGGAAAGTCATACCAGCCAGGGTCGGTGTAATCGTTTGCCTTTTGATCAGCACGAATTTTAAGCACAGTAAACATGCCACCCATTTCGATCGGGCCAAACTGACCTTCACCCGTCATCATCGGCAAAGTGTTGGCCGGGAGTGGCATCGTCATTTCACCCATATCCGCCATGCCACGCTCACCCATCACCATGTATCCTGGCAGCAGTTTAGCAATACTCTGCTGCACCTCACGTTGATCAACACCGATCATATTCGGCACGCTATGCCCCATCGGGTTCATTGTATGGTGTGACTTATGGCAGTGCATTGCCCAGTCGCCCGGTGCGTCAGCATCAAACTCGATTGCCCGCATTTGGCCAATGGCAACATCACTGGTTACCTCGGGCCATCTCGCCTCTGGTCTGACCCAGCCACCATCGGTACCCGCCACCTCAAAGTTTAATCCGTGAAGGTGTATTGGGTGATTGGTCATTGTCAAATTACCCATACGCACACGCACCCTGTCCCCTTCACGACAGACTAGATGATCAATACCCGGAAATACGCGACTATTCCAAGTCCACAGATTAAAGTCGAGCATGGTATTGACCTTAGCCGTCATCGTACCCGGATCAATATCATAAGCACTCATCAAAAAACAAAAATCGCGGTCAACCTTATGCAACTCGGGATCTTTGGGGTGAACCACCAACGATCCCATCATGCCCATGGCCATCTGCACCATTTCGTCAGCATGTGGATGGTACATAAAAGTACCCGATTGCTTGAGTTCGAATTCGTAGACAAAAGTTTTCCCTGGGGGTATATGAGGCTGACTCAACCCGCCAACACCATCCATTCCTGCGGCTAAAAATATGCCG
The DNA here is from genome assembly GCA_913061315.1 of uncultured Gammaproteobacteria bacterium. Lineage (GTDB taxonomy): Bacteria > Pseudomonadota > Gammaproteobacteria. The sequence goes on from CAJXUC010000077.1 coordinate 5,924, forward strand.
TGCCAGTGCACTGTGGTGTGTTCTGGCAAACGGTTAGTCACAAAAATACGCACTTTGTCACCTTCCACACATTCAATGGTCGGTCCAGGTGACTGGCCGTTATAGCCCCATAGGCGCGCAGTCATACCGGGCGCAATTTCTCGCTCTACGGCTTCGGCAGTAAGATGAAACTCCTTCCAACCGTTTTTCATACGCCATGGGAGTGACCAACCGTTAAGTGTTACAACGGGGTTGTACCAACGACCACTAGTCGGTTCAGGCGGTGGCTCCATTGTCGCACTCATAGAGCTCGGTGATTCAGGTAAAGCTGCTAAAGAGACCCGTGAAATCATGCCTGCCCCTAAGGCCGCTGCCCCTGCACCCTTTAAAAACTGTCTTCTATTGGTCATTTTATCTTGCTCATCTTTATTTAAATTACTGTTCATATTAGTGTCCTCCCCCATCAGCTGCTGAGGCTGGCATCATTGAAGCTGCTTCAAAATTCATGCCCGGCATACCTGAACCTGTCAACGCCTGCTGCAAGTTTGCATCGGCTATCCAAAAGTCTTTTATAGAATCAACATAGCTAGATTCCATATTCATTGATGAACGTAAATCATCAAGCAGGTCAAACACGCTGATCAACATGCCATTAAACATCAGTAACTGCTCTTGACTGACACGCTCTCGTAAAGGTAAAACCCTATCGCGATAGTGCTTCGCAATTTCTAAATTAGTGCGATAGCTTTTAAGCGCCTGCCTAGCACTCGAAGCAGCAGAAATCGCAGTGACTTCTGCTTGAGCTTGCGCCTGATCATAAATGGCTTTTGCTTTCTGCGTTTTAATGTCACCCGTGTCGAATATCGGAATTCGGAATTCGAGTTCATAGCCTCGATTTATTTCACCCTCACCTTTTTCCATTACAGGACCTAATTCAATTGCAGAGAAAAATGGATTGAGCCGCGTCAGCTTAAGGTTTTTAGCTAGACCTTCGATATTCATATTAGCCATTCGAACATCAAGTCGATTTTCGATGGCCTGCCCCTCTACGGATTCAATGTCTATCGAGTTCTGCGGTAGCTCAGGTAATCGATCAGGTAGTTTGAGCAATCTAGCCTGCTGGCCCCATAATCCTAATTGACGAATCAAACTCTCTCTTGCAGCAGACTCTGCCAGTCGTTGGCGAGTCAAAGAAGTCCGCATTCCACTTAAAAACATCTCCGAATCAGCTGCCTCGATCACATTACTATGCCCAAGTGCAGACATTTGTCGGGTTAGATTATTACCCGCTTCAGCAGACTCGAGCGCCTTAAGCATTAATGCTGTTTGCTGTTTAGCGGCAACCGCATTGATCCAACTTCTGCGAGTATTGGCAATATGTTCTAACACATCACTGGCCGCTTGGTATCGGGCGGATTGTAATCGACGGTTCTCTAATTGCCTTTTAAGCGGCATCAAAATGACTCCCCCTATGTCAAACAAAAGAGAGGCTTCATAAGCCTGACCGGAGACCCGGGCATAGGAAAAACCAGGATTTTCCATGCGCCCAGCTTGGGCATAATCAGCCTCAGCTAGACCCACTTTGAATAGTTTGACCTTCACCATTGGATTGAACCCAAGGGCCAGTTTTTCTGCATCCACAATTGATAAAGGTTGTGCCAGCAGGCTGAACACTGCGTCAGCTGTCAACTGATTGTTATTTGACAGACTGGGCAATTGAACTCCGGCACTGAGCTTAGACTCAACCAATGAACTGACGTTGGACAGGCCACCGTCCTTCGGTATCGAGGTACAGGCTGATAACGACAAAACAAAAAGAGCGCTGGCTATTTTCTTAGTCTTTAATTGATTCATTTCTGGCTCCTATTCTTCGACTGAGACAATGTCGGTGATGACAAAACCACCGGAAGAATTATCGATGTTAAAATCGACCTGAGACCCTTTCTGCAAACCTTTAAGCAGCGCAACGTCAACGACCTTGAACATCATCGTCATACCTGGCATGCCATATTTGACGATTGGACCGTGTTTAATTTTGACCTTACCCTGTAACTCTCGGACCGTTTGAACGACACCCCGCACATCCATTTTGATCGATGCTTGTTGACCTTCAGTCTTACCTTCCGCAACCACTGGCATGATATGAGTGACTACAAATCCTCCAGAAGAATTATCAACATTAAAACCAATTTGTTGATTTTTTTCGAGACCATCAAGCATCCCAGGGTCTTTAACCTTAAACACCATGGTCATCGCAGGCATACCGTATTTATCGATCGCGCCATGTGATATTTTGATTTTACCCTGCGCCAGCTTCAATGCCTTAATGGCACCTTGCCCGTCCATTTTCATGGCCATCACCAGCTCTGATTCCATCTTCAGCACTTGGTTTGAACCAACCGTGGTAATCGATGCGCCAGACACAAGGCTAACTTCGGCATTAAATGTTTCATCGCCATTGAAGCGCTCGGTCCAAGACAGTTTGCTGTCCAACGGAACCACAACATCATTTAGGATAGATTGATATTCAGGCGATTGAGGGTGCTGTTCAGGGTCAAGCACAGACGAGAGTTCGGCTGCACCAACGCTCAAATAGCCGCCTAAGAGAGGAATTATGATGAAGGCTCGAGTGAACCCATTTAACTGATTTTTGTACAAAGTAAGTAACCTCTAAAATTCAAGTTTAAAACTCGTCCATAACTATAAAGATCAAAAAGACCCTTCGGTATACGGACTTCAATAAATTGATTTGAGACATCGGTAGGGATGCCCACAGAGTACGACCACCGGTCGTTGGGTTTAAGCCGTGGGGGGTCTGTCTAAACGATTAAGAAAAGAGAGTTTTAAAGTTAAATAGTCCATTGAGGACCAGCAAATGACTTTTTCTAGGCGAGTGAAGGAGTTACTAACGGACAGTTCAACTGCAATTGAACAATGCAGGCTGCATGAAGGGCTATGATCACAGTTATTGTTCTGCTCGCTGGTCGAAATGGACGGCACTAAATCTTGAGCCATGTGATGGCATTGATGCTCGCCATCAATACTAACTTGGCTATCGGTTGTTTCAGTGCTCACTGAGTTATCAGACACCATTACGCCATTAGCGATAGGGGAGAGTAACAGGCATAAAATGACCAAGAGACGGGTCATTTTATGTAATTGCTTTTGGGCCATCCCAATCATAAATAAATTATATATAAAGTTCTAAATGAAGTTTGAGTTTAAAGTGACCCAAGACATAACTGTACTATTGTGACTAAGCTGTCTCTTATACACATCTGACGCTGCCGACGACTCCTTACGTGTAGATC
>CAJXUC010000078.1 GCA_913061315.1 uncultured Gammaproteobacteria bacterium
GATAGCGTAGCGTCTCGTGGGCTCGGAGATGTGTATAAGAGACAGCTTGTAACCCATGTGACCACCTCGATCTATCCCCCATTTGACTGGGTGCGCTTAAAGGGCAGGCATCAACGTCTCCAAATGCGCCTCAATCTCCTCTGCAGTCTTTCTAGTAGCATCAGTAGCCACTACGCCATCAATAAGCGTATCGCCCTGTAAACCGAATAGGTAACGCAATGTGAGCAATCCATCTGTAAGGGCATCAATATCACGATTACCGTCGATATCGGCAAGGTCACCCAGAGTGGCAATACGAGCCTCAATATCCACCGATTCAGTGTAAGTAGCATCAGAGGCAATAGTTCCTGTTATCAACGCACTTCCATCTAACCCAAACATACCTCTTAATAGCAGAAGTCCATCAGTTAGTGCGTCATAGTTTTCGTTACCATCTATATCTAGAGAACCTGAGGGAATAGTTCCCGCCAGGAACTCGTCTAAAGCTGTTACCCCATCATTATCCTGATCACTTGAAGCATCTGATGCATTATTTGGATTAAGCCCATACTTGGTTTCCCAAGCATCAGGCATGCCATCATTGTCAGAATCTTTTGAGTAAAGACTGTTCTCTGGATACACATCAGCATTGTTCCCAACCCCATCGCCATCAGTATAAATAGTCTCAGACAGAGTACAAAGCTTGGAGAGCAAGTATTACTAGCTATGAAGGCGATCCTCGTTATGCAGGGATGGACGTCTAATGAAAGACTCTCAAATGGAAGGTTTATCACAGTTCGCAAACCAAGGGAAAGAGAGTCCGTTAGTAATGGCAATGATGATAGTTCTTTCAGCAATACTAATATTGACAGCTGAATATTTAATTTAAGAATTATAGTCAATACCTTACCCCGCTTTGGCGGCAATCTTTAATTTCGATTATTTGCTTTCAGCGTTCTGATGATGCCATCATTGACCTTTTCCCAGAAATCATCTGAATCGGCATTTTGGTATTCAAAAAATCCTTTACCGGTTTTAACCCCGAGATCTCCTTTTTGGACTTTGTCGCGGATGCGTTTGTGCGATCTATAATTTGGGTCATCAAGTGCCTCAGCGAGATACTCGCCAACATTGGCGATTGAATCCAGCCCGACCATATCCATGAATTGAATAGGTCCTACGTTGGGCAACCTCAATCCGAAGCCATTTTTGACGACATTATCGATTTCCTCGGCGGTGGCAATTTCCGCATCCATCAGGCCCATAGCTGCTCCGATCAGAGCTCCCTGGAGAATATTATGGATGAAACCGGGGGTGTCTTTGCAGATCACCGGGTGTTTTCCCATATCCTGAAACAGCTTCATTGCTTTTGCCTCTGTCACTTTGGCGGTCTGCACACCAGACACAAGCTCCACCAGAGGACTTAAATGCCCCGGGATGGTCCAGTGCGCAGTGATTGCTCTTTCCGGGTATTCCATCTGTTCGGCAATGCGCGTAATACTCATGGAAGAGGTATTGGAGGCGATGATCACCTCCGGGGCACAGAGCTTGTCACAGCGGGTAAAAAGCGCTTTCTTTTGATCCATATCTTCAGGAATGACCTCCATGATAAAATCAGCCTTGGCAATGGCGGCATCCCAATCCATTGATCGATTGATACGTTGTAGCGAACTCTGAGCCTTCTCTTTGTCTAGGAGGCCGCCTGCGACCATTTGCATACAATTGGCTTCGGCTCTTTTTTCGGCCTTTTCCAGTTGCGTCTCAAAAAGATCCACTGCCGTAACTTCATATCCTGCGATAGCAAAAGTAAGGGCAATGTCGACTCCCATGACTCCCTGTCCTAAAACGGTCACTTGCTCAATGGTTTTATTTTTAACTGCAGCTTGGCTATCGGTTTGATTCATTTGCATTAGTCTCTTTTTATTGTTGATGCTATCAGCGCTATAAAAAAGGCTATTTTAACGCTCGAATAAGTTTGCCTGCAGGTTCCAGCTCTGTGGTGCCTTTGGTGACAGCCGTGTAAATAACCCCCAGATTCGGCAAACCCGCCAAAGTATTAATAATGTGAAACTGTGTCGGATTTTGCTCCCAGGTCAGATGCTCCCAGTGAACCTCTCCCTGTCCGAGCCATACCTCTGTGGCGATATTCTCAGAGGGGAAAAGGGTGGGGTAACTCACTGCGGAGCCAACACCATTTGGATTCGGGATATATTTGTAGCCCATCCAGTTGTCTTTTCCCTCCATGGATTTTTTCAATTCAGCAATCTCTTGTCCGCTCTGGGGGATAAGATTATTGGCGCTTATTTGCAGGATCTGACTTCCAAAATGACTGGCATTGGCTCGCCACTGGCCATTGCTGATCTGATGATCGGGAATGTCCGCATAAATTTTGGGAATGCCTTTAATTTCACGACCGGTTAAGATGGGATCGGTAAGGTTTTCCCACATTGCCAAGGTTAAAGCCCCTTCCAATTGGTCCTCTTTGCCCTTGAATTTCACCGAAGCATTAACGCCGATAAGGTTATAAGACCGACCAGCCAACCATTCAACCCCTTTGTTACAGGCATAGGAAACTGTGATAACTGGCAATTCACCAACCTCAAAAGACGGGGGTAGGTATTTAGCAAGCTGCTCTCGGTCGGTGAGATAAGAGACAGTAATGGTGGTGACATCATTATATTTTCTTCCTATAACCTTGCGGGGAAGAGGCCCGAAAAAGCCGGGCATAAGGTATTCTTCATTTGGATCAAAAAACATAATAATCACCCGTCATTTTATTTACCTTATTAAATTTATTGTTGTAGTAAAGCTAAGGTGATTAAAAGCCTATCAACGTTAAGCCAACCGACCTTTATTAACTAAACCAGATAGCTAGAATGCATGAGCTAATTCGGGCAATTGAATAACAATGCGATCACCCTGTTGCAGGTTTGTCTGATTCTACAAATAAGCGGCAAAATTCCGGCTCATGATGTCAACATCATCAAAAGATAATGTGTGCTCTAAACAACTAAAAGCAGGCTTGTCTCGATACAAACGACAAGAATCATTGAAAAGTTCGATGATACTTTTATAGTTTTTAGGATTTAACAATTGAAATTGTTGTTGCGAATAATCTAATGATTGGACAAGGGTTGTTATAGTCATATTGTCTAATTACATTGTCAGGATATAATTCTACAGTAGCAACTTAATAAACGTATCAGTTGTTACTTAGGTGACAGCAATCGACAAATAAACAATATTGTTTTTACTTTTCCTCTCTTTTAAAATTTGTTTATAACCTTTATTTATAAACAAAGTTATTCATCAATAAGCTCTAGTTCATCTTCTAAAGCAGCAAGGTTTTTTATTAAATATTTACCCTGTTCCATGACAACTATATTTTTGTCTCGCCATTGTCCAAAGATCTTATTTACTCTAGGGCGCGACCCCATCACTAAATTGGCAAAATCACTTTGGCTTAAAGAAATATCTAAGCGAATACCCTGTTCTGTTTGAACACCATACAGCTGTGCTTGTTCTAATAATCGACCAGCAAGACGAGCACTCAAAGGAGAAAAAAGTATACCTTCAAGTAAGCGATATAAACCTCGAGCTTTCAAGGTATGATCAATAAATATATTTCGATACATAGCCGGAAATTGTTCACTAACACTGAGTACAATTTTACGAGGAATGACTAAAACAATAGATTCTTCAAGTACCAGTACGCCAAATAATCTAGGCTCCTCAACACTCAGAGTTTCTTCACCAAACCAAGAGCCTTGGTTATAGTAAGTAAAAGTAAATTCTTGTCCGGTACTACTCGTTGCGCCCAGACGAAGACGCCCTGATATCACACAGTAAATATCGGTGTTGGAATCACCATTTTGAAAAACATAACTTTTTTTAGAGTATGTCTTAATGTTAGCTGCGCACGCGAGTTGGCTGCGGCCTTGTTCAGGGGTATCCTTAAACCAAGGGGAACTATCAATAGCTTCTTGAATAATTTCAATATCGAATTTTACATTCATATTCTTTTCGTCATAGCCATTTGAATACCCTGAATAATGAGCTAATTGGTTTTACCAAAAATTGACAATATCACTTATCATAATGAATACCAATTATTATAAATGAGAAGGATTATTCACCAATAAAAACGTCTCTTTAAGATAATAGAGTGCGATTATATAAATAAAAAAAGAAAGGATGATTAAAATCAACGTTTGAACATATATCCGCGAATTATGCTCAAACGTTGAGAGAAGTGATTGAAGCATGAGATTACCTAGCCATTATCGCTTTTCTAATTTCAATATTTTTATCTTGATGTAAATCGTATTTTCTTGAGATCAAGATGGTAGATAACGTTAACAATAATGATACAGGTCGTGCAAAAATAGCTAAATTAGTGAAAGCTTCTGCTGGTATGTTTGCAATGGAAGCACCCTTGGGAAATTTGACCACTTGGGGGGCAATACCGGCGAAAAACGCGCCGAAACCAAAACTTGCTTTTAATGCAAAAGAACGGGCAGCAAAAAACAAACCTTCTTCTCTTCTTCCTGTAGCTAATTCATGCTCATCTATTGTATCTGACAACATTGAATCTAATACAATAAAGCTACCGCTTTCATTCCATAAGACAATTGTCCAATACCGTAACCGACTTTTGTTGATAACTTCATCGTAATACCACCTTGCTAACCTTTATTATTTATCAAAATCTAAGACAGTTTGTCTTTGAGAAATGATTTGGTAAGATTTTAATTATGTGAATACCCTACTCGGTTAGACTTAGTAAACCTGTTACCTAGGTGACAGACCGCAACGGTAATATTATGTTAATTTTTTATGACAAATACAAAAACGAGCAAATACTATATGAAAAAAGTTGCCATTATTGGAGCAGGCCCATCCGGAATTACTGCAATTAAGAATTTTGCAGATCAAGGTTTTGAGGTCACGGCTTTCGATAGATGCGAGGGAGTTGGAGGAAACTGGAGGTTCAATGACCCTTCTGGACATTCTAGTGTTTTTGAAACCACGCATTTAATAAGCTCGAAGTATACTTCTTTTTTTGAAGATTTCCCTTTGCCTGATTCTGCACCCGACTACCCATCACATAAAGAATTATTAAGCTACTTCAATGCATACGCAGATCATTTTGATATTAGAAAACTAATTAAATTTAATACAGAAGTAACTAACTGTAAAAAAATCGATGGAGATAGATGGGAAGTCGAATGGAATACTTTGGGTTCTGATGAAAAAAATATAGGCGAATACGATGCACTTGTTGTTTGTAATGGTCATCATCACAAACCTAGATATCCTGATTATCCTGGAGAATTTACAGGGGAATTAATCCACTCTCACGAATTTAAATCAGCTAAACCATTTCAGGACAAGCGTGTTTTGGTTATTGGCGGCGGTAACTCTGCCTGCGATGTTGCGGTCGAGACAGCGCGAGTATCTAAATCAACCTCGATTAGTTGGAGAAGAGGGTATTATCTTATTCCTAAGTTCATGTATGGCTTGCCAACAGATGTACAAGCATTAAAAAATAGGTGGATGCCAGATTTTATTAGAGGGCCATTTACAAAATTGATGCTAGAAATTTTCCAAGGAAAAAATGAAGATATTGGATTACAGAAACCAGATAAAAGTCTAAATGCAACTCACCCAACAGTAAACTCAGAACTTTACTATGCAGTAAGGCACGGCAAAGTCACACCCCATGTTGATATAGAAAGATACGAAGGCAATAAGGTTATATTTAAGGATGGTAAGAGTGAAGAGTTTGATGTCATCATTGCATGTACTGGTTTTAAAATTAAACATGACTTTTTCGATAAAAGTCTAATTAATTATGAAGAGGGCAAAGTACCACTTCTTCATAAAATGATTCCGGCTGATATAAATAATTTATACTTTATAGGTCTTTTTCAGCCTTTGGGCTGCATCTGGCCAGGAGCAGAGCTTCAGTCTAAATTAGCTGCTCAACATCTCTGCGGCAATTGGAAGCCAGAAAAATCAATTAAAGAGCTAATTGAAATAGAACTAGCTAATCCAGATGTAAAGCAAATCGACACACCAAGGCACACAATAACTGTTGATGATTATGCTTTCAGAGCTAGATTGAAAAAAGAAATCAATAGATCTATTTCTGCTTAAAAAACATGAATCTGTGCATTGTTTGTGAAAGAAAGTTTATTGAAAGCTTTCTTTCATCAGACAAGACTTAAACCTGCTGGAAAACCAGAGGTAATGATGTTAGAAAAAATAGTTAACGTTAATGGTGTTGATATTGCTTATCAACTTCATGGTAACAACCAAAATCCGACGATTATGCTTATTCATGGTGTAGGTTACCCTTTAACTGCATGGCCTAAAGCTATGATTGAGCAATTTGTTGACCTAGGTTTTCAGGTTTTACTCTTCGACAATCGCGATGTCGGTCGCTCAGGAAAATTTGAACACCTTTCTTTGCCTAACTTAGTGTGGGTTATGTTGAAATTAAAGCTTGGTTTTAGCATTAAAGTTCCGTATCAACTTGAAGATATGATGCTAGATACCGTTGCATTGTTAGATATATTAAAGCTAGAAAAAGTTCATCTGGTTGGGGTATCTATGGGAGGGATGATCGCACAGTTACTCACTATCCATCATCCAGAACGTGTCAATTCATTAACTTCTATTATGTCGACTACAGGTAATAAAACATTACCAAAAATGAGTGATACAATTAGAACAAATTTAATGTCTAAACCGATCTCTGATAGCGACAAACACATGCTCGATTTTCATATTAAAAGATGGCAAGTTATTGGAAGTCTAGATTATCCAGCCGAGCTGACTAACTTGACCGAGTATGTAAAAAGCATCCTCGAACGAGGAATTACAGACAATGGGACGCTACGCCAGTGGCTTGCCATTATGGCAGCGGGTAATAGGGAAGAATATTTAGCTAAAGTTAATACACCCAGTTTGATCATACATGGTGAAGCCGATGAATTTGTACCTGTAGAATGCGGGAAGGCAACAGCAATGGCCATTCCACAGGCTAAATTAAAGGTATATGCTGGCATGGGACATGATTTCCCTAATGAATTTATACCTAATATCATGCAAGATATTGTTGATCATGCCCAAGAAAAAGTGGAAGTGTAACAAAAGAAGTATAAAAACAAGAAGATGAGAAATAGTTTTAGCTTTATTGCCATCTGTTAAATTCCCTCTTAAAACCCTCTATGTGTGGTAAATATAAAGGTGTACTCTTTGAGTAACAAGGTAACCCTATAAATATGCTTTTTTCGATACTCATTGAGTATACAACGAGGTATAGAATAATCAATTTAAGGCACTCTCGATACTCTTTGAGTACCCACTAGTTACGCTTTGAGTAACGGGTGTTCTGATCACTTTTCCAAACTAAACTTTCTGGGAGGTGTCGAAGTAGGTCTAATCTCTAAGTCCTTGCCCTCGCATTCATCGATTTGTTGCCATGTCATAGCATACAGAGCGCATCTGCTATGCGGGTTCTGAAACTTACCCTGACGCGTTCTAATGATTAGGTTAGCCGCCATAAGTTCCTTCACAGCATCATTCAAAGTTGCGCTTCTCTTCCACCCTCGCGCCTTTAATGTGCCAAGAGCCGCCGTCAAATCTCCATTATTCTTCCCGTTATACTGGTGAACCAAATCAACTAGCAGAGCCTTAGATTTATAACTAAGCCCAATATAGTCTGAGTTAGTCAGCACGGCATGAGGAATTAGAATGAATCGACCGCTCTCGCGTCTATTTTTAGCCTTCTCTCTTTGCTTAGATGGATTCATGACAGGGGTAGTCGTTTGATAGGTTCTGAATAGGCAGTTTTTGGTCTTCCAGAGACTTTTCCCGCTGATAAGGACGAAACCTATGCAATGGGCAGGATTCCGACGAACAGGATGAAATAGAGTCCTTAAAGCCCTTTTCTAAGTGATATGGAGTGCAACCTACACACTCCGCACATTTGGCCTTGACGGCATATGCTCTTGAAGAAGGGCGACTCTGGAACTGAAGAATGGGATTAAAATCACTCATCAACGTCTCTCCTTGATAAGCTAATTCTAGTTTCTATGTAGTGATCAACCTCAGACTCGATATAGCCCATAGCACGACCACCCTCAATTAATCGGATAGGTTTTGGAAATAGTCCTTTTGACTGCAGGACATAAGCATAGGATTTAGAGAAGCCCACCCTACTCTGAACTTCAGGCCATCTTAATATTCGAATGGGTTTGGTATTTTCTGATTCATTATCGTAAACCATGTTTGTGTCTCCTTAGACTTATTAACATGATCTAAGGATTTCATAGCTTTACCGTATCAGGAGATTTGTTGGTACAGTTTTTCGATATCCTCGATTGTGAAGTAGCGTTTGGCAGACGTCAGAGATATACCAACTCGCTTTGCGGCAAATTGGCGAGCATGAATTTCAGTTTTTCCATCATTTCTGAGATTGCAGTATTCACAAAAAAACTTGTTTTGCCTTACTTTTCTCTCACTCTGTTTCCCACCGTCACCAGCTCGCGCTACACCAGCAAAATAACGAGCTTCCATCTGTGCGATAACAAGCTGTGATTGTCTTGGTACTATTCTAAGTAGATGAGAATATGCTTCAGTCGGCTTATCTTTTCGCTTAAATTCGAAACAATGAATTTCAAATAAAATGCCAAATGCAGGT
>CAJXUC010000079.1 GCA_913061315.1 uncultured Gammaproteobacteria bacterium
ATAGCGTAGCGTCTCGTGGGCTCGGAGATGTGTATAAGAGACAGTAATCATCCAGATCAGAATTTTTATTCACTAAACCCGCAAATATAGTGCCCGCTACCTGTTGCCAGTCTTGCGCGGTCACTTCACCGGCATCCTCACTGAGCACCTCTAACGCGGGTCGATTATCGAGCGTACGCACCACATTATTATCACAATGGGTGACTATATGCCGACCACCAATCGGGGTACAGCCTTGTGTTAGGTTGGTCATTATGGGCACGGCTGGCGAGAACAAAACGCCACTCACACCCTTATCAAAGAGTTGATTCGCAAATTGCACATTGCTGCCCCGCGATGAAGTAATACCCCCCACTAGAAAAGCCGTTGGGATAACGTCGTTCAGGTCCTTGAGTAAGGGCTGAGTCGACACATTGCTGGGGTCGGCATGAAGCAAACCCACATTGAAATCATTAGCACCGCACCAACTGGCTAGCGCATCAGGCAAGTCTGCAGTGGCACCGGTACAATTGGGCAGCATATAAAAGTCAGCCTCGTTAAACCCAGCCACCATGACCGCCATCGCAGGTTGGTCATAATATTCAATGTGGCTCGCAATAATACCAATACCAATGGTACCAACCCAATCCGAGATACCGGTGACTTGCTTGAGCTTATTTAAGATAGTGTCAGCCTGATCTGCCACACGATCACTGAGATATAAAAACCCAAAATTGGCTTCTGGCGGAATATCACTCAATTGATTTAAGCAATCATCAAGCAGCTCATCAACCGACCGGTCAGCACTATGTGCCAATAGAAATTGTTTCATCATAAGGCTTAGTTTAAGGAAAGACCTTTAGTAGCACAACTTGACAAATTTCATCCAACGTCAAACCGACTGCCAGGTTACTCAAGCCGATTGAAATGTGAATCGCCATCAGGCAGCATGTCTATCTATGGACACTCCAAAATCACACGACTGGTTCGACGACATCGACACCATCGTGACCGAACCATTAAACTTTAAAGCCAAGCTAGCCATAGGCGAGGAAGCCTACGCTGCGCTCAAACTAAAAAATGCCGCCATTCAGGTGTGGGACGTCGCTGGCGTGGCAACCACTGCCGCTGTAGTAGCCAAGTCATCAGCCGTTGCCTCCACCTTTTTTGCGCCAACGGGCTTCCTCGCATTGCTCGGCATAGGCGCAGCAGTCACTCCCGTTGGTTGGGTCATCGCCGCGAGCGTAATCACCGGTGGCACCTGGATGGGCATCAGCCGCTACCTAAAAAAATCATCCGATAGCCGCGTTACCATCATCCCCAAGTTCATCAATACACCACTCGACGTACTCGCACTCAGCCTGTTCGACCTACTCGCACCGCTCGCGCTTAAAATCGCCACAACAGAGTCAACAGTCGATCAAACAAAGCAAGAGATCATTGACCAGTACTTCGTCAAGGAATGGGGTTATAACCCAGAATTCACCCGCGAAGGACTCAAATATACTGCGTCTAAATTGAACGAAATTTCAATCGATGAACTGGCCCAAACGCTTGCCGAATTTGCCGATAAAAACACCGACTGTAACTTCAAAATGATGTCTCAAGAGATACTCGGTTTCCTCCGAAATATAATCAGTGCAGACCTGCAAACCAACACCCCAGAAGCCATCGCTGTCGAAAAAATTGAAGCCATATTTAACAAGGCAAATAAAAATTCAACCCGAAAAAAAGTCCAAGGGGGTTGGCGTTTGATTAAAAACACCGTTGGCAGGGTATTGTCGAAAAGTAAATTCAGCCGAAGCAAACAATAAAAATCACTCATTTGTAGCCAGTCTTAACCCATTAAAAAATTTGGCGATAAACCCAGCAAGCCAGCACCCGTCTAGGTATTCACCCCCTAACCCGCCGCGTTTGCAATTTATACAGGCATGCCACACAATCGAAGCAGGCGCTCGACCCATACGATAAAGGATTATCAAAGCAACAATGAGATCACCCCTCAAAAGTAAACCGCTAAGAAACCCCGGGCAATCGCTCGACCAATACCTACTCGATGTCGTGTTTGATGAAGGCCTCATTTACATATTTATAGGCACTTTTGTCTGTCTTATTGCCATCACTAACTGGTTTTATTACTTCATTCAAACAGCACTCAACCCCTGGGCAATGACTTTAATTGCAGTAGCTGTCGTTGCCTACTGTCTGTATAAAATTAAGAAAGCCTTAAAGAAAATCACAAAACTGAAACAAGGTCGCGATGGTGAAAGAGCCTTTAGCCAATATTGAGAGTCGCTACGTGAACCAGGCGTCAAGGTATTCCACGACCTACCCGGCGATAACTTCAATCTCGATCATGTGTTAGTCGCACCGAGTGGCGTTTACATAATCGAAACCAAAACCTATAGCAAACCTGACAAAGGCGAAGCCAGAATAATTTACACTGGCGATACGCTGATTCATCACAACGGCTTTAAAGACGACAAACCGCTGATTCAAGTTAAAGCTGGAGCGAACTGGCTAAAGCAGCTTATTAAGGAAAGCACTGGTAGAGATATTGATGTTAAGGGTGTCGCTAAAAATAGTAATTTTTTGGTGAGTGCAAGGAAGCACCGCGCGGACGACTGCATGGATGCAGAAGGTAGAGCAATGCATGGAGCAATTGTCGAGAACTGGAATGTATTTTAGGTACATGAGAATTCGACCGGGCTGGCGCACCAGCACGGGGCTGCCAAAAGTAGGCGCCATGAGGCGACGACGGCAATCGCAGAAAAAGCGCATTTTTAGAGATGCCCTTAAGAAGGTGGTGCTGTTTCCTGGCTGCCTCATCGAACCGACGGCTGAATCTAAGCAAAGTGATGTTTGGGTTTTGAATCCTAAGGCATTGCCTGCTTTTATTGCTAATAGTCAGAAGCGGCTGTCTGGCGAGGATGTGCGTTTAGTGGCTTTTCATTTATCGCGGTTTGTTCGGGCTTCGGATTGATGGGTATGAAGGTTTTGACTGGCATTGATTTATTGGAATTTTTGGTAAGGGCTTTGACTCCTTAATTCCTGCGTAAAATAGCACTGCCCAGCATCAGAAATTTTCCCATCGGACGCTGATGTCGCAAACGCCTGCCCAATATCAGCGATAACAAAATAAGGATCTCGACAGGAACTGTGCCACCACCACCTCCAACAATAGGCTTTAAGGACGTCGAACCACTGGGATCCTCAATAGTATTGTTAGCAACACCGTCGGCATCATTCGGCCCACCATCTTGAATAGTCAGCTGCACACACCAATGGCCTTCATTCAGACCCGTAGTGTAAGTAGCATCACCCGGTGGTGGACAAAAACCTTTATCGCCCGGTGCTGAAGCAAGTGCGTTATTTTCATCTTCTACAAAATCTAGCCAACCCGATGGCATTAGCTTACGATAGGCTGCATCTGCTGTTATGGCTGCGAACTGCGTCAACACTACCTGTGCTGATTGTCCGGCTACCGGTATGCCTTCGATAATAAAATCAAACAGACCAGCGCCATAATCGACGCTTGTATCAGCTGATGCACCTGCACCATGGTTACCGTGTATAACGATTTCGCTGGAGTTCACTGATGCGGAATTAACATTGGCCCTAAATGCTGTCTGACCAAGTTTGAGCATTAGGCCCGATTCCGCTTCCATAATAAATGTTTGGCTCACCATAGATTGCTGTTGCAGGGTATTCCCAGCCAAACCCTCATCATCCAGATAATTTGGGATACCATCACTGTCACTATCCCCAGCGCCTTCAACATCGTCGTTGATGCCATCCTGATCGGTATCTATGCCGGTCAGCACAGGCAAGGTAGCGATAACTTTTAGCAACAACTTTACTAGCTGGGCATCAGTACCATCACTTACCTTTACATGCATCTTGTAAAACCCTGGTACTAAACCAGCAGGGTTAAAGGTAAAGCTGCCTTCGGCCCCATCGATATCCGTCAATGAGTTATCGGTAAGTGACCAGTCATAGGTATGGGTATCTCCGACAGAGTCGACCACTGCCGTAGTGACAGTCACACTACCATCGAACTGACCAATTAGCCTTGTGACACCACTACTTTGAACCGCAGTTAGGGAGCCATGCGGCGCAACGTTAATTTCACTTATTTCAAGCTGATGCTCAACTGCCGGTCCTTTAACCGCATTTGTTGGTGTTCCCATGGTCAGCGTTAGTGTTTCTGCGCCTTCTCCTACACCATCATCCACTAGATTTATAGCCACCGATGCTTGCAGATTGGAAGCTGTAATGTCGACACTGCCACTCACCAAATTATGATCTGAACCGTCTGTCGCAGCTGTGCCCGCCACGGTATATGGAACCGTAACAGGGTAAGTTACTGAAGATCCGTTTAGAATGACTTTAAATGTCACAGTGTCGCCTTCTCGAGCAGTCTGGTTTTTACTGAACCCAACCATTGGCGTTACATTCACGGTTTGCATTGCTGTAGTAGAATTGGATTCAGCGTCAGTAGCCGTCCAGGACAGCACATGCACACCCGGTGTAAAATGGGTTGGATTACTGGTTAAAATTTTGGCGCTACAACCATTGCTCACTATCTGAGTTACGCGAACGTTTAGTGCACTATCGCTAGCATCTGCGGCAGTAGCAGAACCGATGGCAGCAAACGTAAACAACCCTGATGCATCGATATTGACATCAGTTGGCGCTGTCAATAATAAAGACGCGACGGTAATCGATAAGTTTTTCCCAGTATGTCCTACTTCACCAGTCGTTGAATTTTTTGAGGTAATATTGATAGTTTGAGCCAAACCAATATCACTAAAGGTAGTTGAAATACTGTCATCAAGTGGATGAACCGTTAGTGTGCCAGGTGTTCCTATAAAACTGTTCACTGGCAAAAAACGAACCTCTGCTGTTTTGGAAAGCAATAACGCGTTGGTCGAGGTTACTGCTGGCATACCGATCCAAGTCGAACCATCAAATGAATACTGCCATATACCCTCGTTCGATATATCAGCAGTATTTGCGCTAACAGCTATGCCAGCAAAAGTATAGCCGCCATTACCACCATTGGCTTCTACCGGATCGATATCAGAAAATTGAGTTGCTAGCAGGGAATCAATATCCTGCCCGACAGGATCGACTGAACTGTATAATACTGAAGGCAAGATGACGTCACAACGAAATGTGGGGGCATCATTGATATTGGCAACTGTAATTTTGAAAGATTGTGTTACGCCAGAGGCTATTGAATCTGTAACTGAAACACTGACAGAATTTTCACCTACATCGGCGTTTGTAGGTGTCCCTGTAAGCACCGATCCAGTTTCTAATTTAACAACGCGATTTTGACCAGAAAGACCCCAGGAAAGTGTTCCGCTAGTGTCTAGATTCATTCCCCATACTCTACTAGTTGTAACACCAATGTCAGTCTCTGTACTTAAATCTGCTGATAATTTCTTTATTCCACCCCCGAATGAAGATACATAAATATTACCTTGAGAATCCAGTTTAACGTCAGTTAAAGGGGACGCAAAAGTTTTAATATTTGGCGTCAAAGTATCCAGCGCCCCAGCAGTAATTGTGGCGCTACTAAGAAATTTAGAGTTATGATTTGCGATATACATCTTATCGAAGTCTTTAGTAATCCCAATTCCAAAGGGGAATGGCGTTCCTACTATAAAATCAGTCATATTTAAAGGATTAGCGACTTCTATCTTAGATACTTTATCCTCACCGTATTGAGCTACATACATATAACCATCCCGCACAATCATAGCCAGAGGGTCAGTAATTGAAGAAATCCAATCGGATTCTCCCGCACCTGGATTAGTCATGTCAATGCGAGTAATTTTGTTTAAATTGTAGTAACTAATGTAAAGGTACTGCCCGTGAACTAGGAGCCCATATTTACTACTTGGATCCACCGTCGCATAAGATGATTTCACCCCAACAGGGGTAATCCTATAAATTTGATCGCCACTCAACTCAGCCACATAAATATTGCCGGCAACATCCTGTGCGATACCACCTGGCCCAGATACAATGCCTATTTCTTGAATAGTCGGACTCCCTGTAACTATCGATAACCAATCTGGGTTTGGTGCACCAGAAGCAAACGACCATGTAAGCGTATCTGCATCAGGGTCTGAACCTGACAGGGCATAACTATATGGCGCATCCTGAGTTGCACTGGTTATTGCCGTACTATTGATCGTTGGTGGGGTATTTGCCGATACTTCAACAGTGAAAAACAGTAAAGTTATCAGGGTGTAGGGGAATCGTTTAGTAATAAACAATAATTGAACAATCTTTTGCAGCAATCGAATGGGATTCGAAGATCCATTGCCGCCAAAGGCTAGCAGTGCAATCGAGACCATCAACACAGACGCTGCCTTAAGGTTTCCAATATTAAATTTGAAGTCGGAATTATTTGATTGAGATTCGAACAAAAGTGCTATGCCTATCAGGTTTTTTTTAGTACGTTAACATCAAAAAAGAAAAAAAACTCTAAATAAGTAGGATTTACCTTACAGGTCACTCTTGAAGGAAAGATTAATCCGATAAAAATGGATTTGAGTCAGATAACACATGCCAATATTACGGTTATAATTAAAAAATAATCGGCCTTAACAGACACGTAGTTAAAAGAGCTAGAGGTACATGTAAACCCCTTACAATAATAAAGATATTGTATGTACTCAGGAAAACGATATAGAGACAGGTAAAGGAAATTTCGATGCCAAGTTAACCCAGGATATATCTGCCGGGCCTACCCAGTCATGTTGTTCAACGTGGCAATGATAGAAACCCTTGCTTCTTCGAAGAAGACAATTATGGGTTCTGCCTAGATTGCCTGGGTGATGCATGTGAGCGATACGACGTCGTTACTCATGCCTGTGTATTGAAGACTAATCATATTCACCTATTAGTGACGCCCTGTACTGAATCCGGTTTAGCTCGATTGATGCAATTATCGGAAAACAGGCACCCTCTGGGCGGATCGTCATAAGGCTAGTTTGATAGATGCGGAGCGTATTCACTAACCTGTTAAAGGTCTATTAAAATGAACCCTGTGCGAGCGAATAGGGTTAATCATCCTGGTCATTACCAGTGGTCGAGTTATCATGGTCATGCAACTGGGCGTCCTGGATGCTAGAGATGTCCATGATGTACGAAAAGCAGTGGTGTTTTCTAAACCGCTCGGAAACACTTTTTTTTAAAGAACGAATTGAGGCGACATTAGGTAAATTAGTTGGTTACATCAAACAAGGAAGGCCTAAACAGGGTTAATTGAGTGATACCACTATTGCGAGTTATTACCCTGTGCCTCCGACTCCTTTGATTAGCGAGTCAGTCGTCTCGCGAGACTCAGCCCGTTGCAGCATTCATTTTGGGGTTAAAGTCTAGCCGTCACTAGGAGCCTGTCGGACTTCTAGCTTTCGTTGAAGCTGACTTCAATCCACTTTCGAGTCTGGGCGGGTCGATCATAGACATTGAAACCAGCCATTGCACTACCGTATAAATGTAACGAAACGATACGTTTCTCCTGATCTGGATTTCCTGTGAGGTGGATATGATCCGGATTCGGAACAAAACTGGTTACCGCGCCCGGGGCCAGAACAATGATACCGCCACGTGCCAGTACGATACCGCTTTCGGGAATAACGCCAGCAGAGTCCGTTCGAAAGTAACTCTTCTCATGGAGAACTCCTTCGTATACACCGACCACGCCCCAGGTGCCGTGGTCGTGAATGGGAGTCCATTGGCCCGGAGACCAGACGAGAGCATACAGACTGAAAGAATCATCCTCCTCTATGTGAATTGCATTGCGGGCATAGTGGTCGGGATCGCTTTTGAAATGCTCCGGTTTAAGAAATCTGGTATCACCATTAAGAAGACTGTACATCGCTGGTACAAGAAGCTCAACCCGGTCAACTGGGTCTCCATCTAGCGACATCACATCACGGCATTCATTAACAAAACTCTCAAGGTTATAAGTACTCATGAAATAACTCTCCGTTTCTTGGGTTTAAAGACCGTAGGGAACACTAGCAAGGCGTATTGCGCCACATGTCTTAAAAATGCTCACACACTTCAATATCAACAACATTACCGCCCCAATTTTTCGGATAGACTTGACACTTAACCAAATGATAAAACGTTGAGCATAACTAATCTTCGATCGGCTCTACATGACCATGTTTGATGGGATTGTTAAGAAGATAATCTATATCGGCGCGATAACCAAACTCATATCGAATACTATGCTCCCAAAAGCATTTTTCTCAAATACTTCATTCAGTAAGTTTTTTCCTCAGGCTTGAATGGTGTTCTGCCATTGGTAGTTTTTTGATAAAGTCGTTTTTATTAAAATGAAAAGGTGGTCAGATTCAACCTCGAAGTGCATAACCAATTGAGTTGCTAATGCTGCCACCTGTTCGACCATTCTTTCAGCCGGTGTTTTATAATTGAGCTTCCTTCTTAACAGTTAAAGGGGGCGGAGGTACATGCGAAAATTTCGGGGACAGAGCTTTGGTTTATGATAAAATCTGTCTCTTATACACATCTCCGAG
>CAJXUC010000080.1 GCA_913061315.1 uncultured Gammaproteobacteria bacterium
TTAATAATTTCTAATTATAAATTAAATCTAGAGAATTAATTTAAAAACAAATTCGATATTATTTTAACTGTTGATGAATAAAATAATAAATGTATTATTTACACTCTTGATCAGTTGTTGTTTTACACACAATTTAAAATAATTAAAAACGGGAATGACTATAAAGAGGGTAGGATTCTTAATGTCTTATTTAATAACTAGATAACATTGCCAGCACGAAGTTGCCTCAATTATGTTTTTCAGAAAAAAAATGAGTCACATGGAGTAAGAGGAGCCATGAATAAAAAATCGACCAGCAATAAACAAACGCATCAGTTGAACGGAAACGAAGACTTTGACGGACTGAGCGTTTCAGAGCCTTCTCTGCCCGCTGACTGGTATATATCAGCTGACTGGTATGAACACGAGCTTGAGCGTATTTTTTATGCTAGCTGGTTATACCTTTGCCACGGCAGCACGCTGGCTGAACCTCGTTCGTTTCGACGCTTTCGAATTGGCACACAGGAAATTGTACTTTTGCGCGATGACCAGGGCATATTGCGTGGCTATTACAATAACTGTCGTCACCGAGGATCGCTTTTATGTCAGCAAGATGAAGGTCGACTGCGCAGCAAATTGTTGGTTTGCCCCTATCATCAATGGGCCTACTCCCTTGATGGTGAACTCAAGGCGACAAGCTCAATGCGTGAGCCCATTGACTTTGATAAATCCGATTATCCACTCCACTGTGTTGCCGTAAAGGAGTGGCGCGGAGGAATTTTTGTTTCACTAGCCGACAATCCTTCAGAACTTACTGATAGCTTTGACCGTGGCAGTGATAAACTCAATCACTGGCCAATGGAGTCACTGGAAGTGGGACACCGTTGGAACAAAGTGATGCAATGTAACTGGAAGGTTTTTTGGGAAAACTTTAACGAGTGCTTACACTGCCCCAATTTACATCCAGAGCTATGTAAACTGGTACCCCTTTATGGACGACGCATTTCTGGTATCCGTGATGCGCCTGACTGGCCAATACATAGTGATAGTGATGACCCAAAATACACTGGAGGCTTAAGACCTGATGCACGTAGCTGGACTTCCAGTGGCAAGGCCTGTGGCCCCACCTTTCCAAATTTAACTCCGCAGGAAATCGAACAAGGACAAAGCTATTTTACCAGTCTGCCATCCGTATTTATTGCTTGCCATGTGGACTATGTGCGCACTGTACGGATCCTACCACTAGGCCCCGAACAAACTGCGATAGAAGTCGAATGGCTGTTTCAGCCAGAAACGCTGTTGCAACAAGACTTTGACTTGAAGGATGTTACTGAATTCTCTATTTTGGTGATGATGCAAGATGCTGCAGCCTCAGAGCTGAATCAAAAGGGTTTGCATTCTCGTCGTTTTAAACAGGGTGTGTTAATGCCTGAAGAGCATCACGTCAAAAGTTTCCATGATTGGGTAAGAGAGAAAACTAAGAATTAACTCTGCAGCAGGTCAGGCTTTACTTGTAAGCCTGTTAATTATCTGTAGCACTCAACGACTCAATAAAGATTCACCTATTTAAAGATCCTCTTAACAATTGGCGGGCAACATTATTTATTGAGTATTTTTCTCTTCGGCTTTTTTAACGCGTATTTTATTACAGCCAACCGTTTTATTATTAAGGTTTTTCAACGCGATTTTAGCTTCTCCTGATTTTGGCATTTCAACAAAGCCAAAGCCTTTAGAGACTCCGCTAACCTCATCCATTACTAGATTACAAGATTGAACTGTACCAAATGCCTGAAACAAATCGGTCAATTCCTTCGCAGTAGTTGAGCGAGCTAAATTTCGTACTAATAATTTCATAATCATTCCAAGAGGTCACTATTAACAAGTGATGTTAATTTAACTACATAATATCGTATATAGATGATGACAGTATACCCACTCTTCTTCACCTTGGTTTTGAAGTTTACTGTGTTAGTCTCTGTTCAATTAACCCACTCTACAATCTACGTGCAATGCAATAGGAAATTAACTTTTTAAATACAACGGACTTATCTAAAAATAGCTGAACAAGTTTAACGACGTCAGCATTAAATATTTACCACAATCTGTCCTTCATGTTATCTATTTTTAAATATCACTTTCTTGCCCAGAAAAAGCGACCTCGAATAGCTCAACACTCATGTATCATATCCCTGTGCATATTCTTAACACTGCACTGAGACAAACTTTTAATATTAAAATAATTTTAATTCTATGAGCAAAAATACGGAAACTACGCGCATCACGCCTCGAGGCCAACTAGAGATCTTATCGCATTTAGAAGTGGATGAGCTCAAACACAGTAGCGAGCATAATAATAGTTATGATACGTTTCGGCGCTGTTCACTGGCGGTGCTAAATGTTGGCAGTATTGTTGATGATACAAAGCAGGTACTCGAAGAGCATCATGATTTTGATATTCGCGTCATACCTCAAGAGCGCGGTATAAAGCTTGAATTCGAAAATGCACCCGGTAGCGCCTTTGTGGATGGGCAGGTAATAACGGGTATTCAAGAACAATTATTTTCTGTATTGCGCGATATTGTTTTTGTCAACAATCAAATAATTACTAATCAAAACTTTAACCTAAAAACTTCTGAGGGCATAACTAATGCGGTGTTTCACATTTTACGTAATGCGAATATTTTACGGCCCGAAGTTGAACCAAATCTCGTTGTTTGCTGGGGTGGTCATTCTATAAGACGTGAAGAATATGACTATACAAAGAAAGTCGGCTATGAACTTGGATTGCGGGCGCTCAACATTTGTACTGGTTGTGGGCCTGGTGCGATGAAAGGCCCAATGAAAGGTGCAACTATTGGCCATAGTAAACAGCGCATCTATAGTGGGCGCTACGTCGGTATGACAGAACCCGGTATTATCGCAGCCGAATCACCTAACCCGATCGTTAATGAATTAGTCATTCTGCCGGACATCGAAAAAAGACTCGAAAGCTTTGTGCGTGCCGGACATGGCATTATTGTATTCCCTGGTGGTGTTGGTACAGCAGAAGAAATTTTATATATTTTGGGTATTCTGCTCAATCCAGAAAATGCACGTATTCCCTTCCCATTAGTATTAACTGGACCTGAATCATCTCGGGATTATTTTGAACAGATAGATCAATTTATCAAGCTAACGCTCGGTAAAGAAGCGCAAGACTTATATGTAATTATCATTAATAATCCAGTTAAAGTTGCACAAAAAATGAAAGCTGGAATCGAGGTTGTACGTACTTTTAGACGGGAAAATAGCGATGCTTTCTACTTCAATTGGATCCTCAAAATTCCCACCGAGTTTCAACAACCTTTTATTCCAACCCATGAAAATATTGTTCAGTTAAAGTTAGACAAGGACCAACCAAAGCATCACCTTGCAGCTAATTTACGCCGAGCCTTTTCAGCTATTGTTGCGGGCAATGTAAAAGAAGAAGGTATTCGTGCAATAGAACAAAATGGCCTCTTCAAAATTAGTGGTGACGCTAAAATTATGCAGTCACTTGACAAGTTATTACAGTCATTTGTTGAACAGGAAAGAATGAAAATACCTGGTTCTTTTTATTCGCCTTGCTATACCATTATTAATAAATAACGTACCCTATAGGAGATCAATTCATCGTGAGTACTCTAATCAATATAGCTTTTAGAACAACTTCTAAGGCATCAATGCAAACCTGTGATCAGGCCAACATCAGTTTAACTAAAGGTGTCGAACAAGATTTTCGTGGATCAGCAAAAAATAGGCAGGTAACAATTTTAAGTACCGTTGACTGGCTTCAAGTTTGTAAAGAAATAGATGCAGATTTGCCATGGACAATTAGGCGTGCAAACCTATTGGTTGATAAATTAACCTTTAGCCAAGCCGATGTGGGTAAAACACTTCGTATTGGTGATATTGAGCTGGAAATCACCCGAGAAACAGACCCCTGCAGCCGCATGGACGACCAACATCAAGGGCTTAAATCAGCCCTAATGTCAGAATGGCGTGGTGGTGTTTGTTGCAAAGTGATTAAAGCAGGATCACTTAAAGTGGGTGATTCAGTTGAACTGAGTTAAACCTACTTTTACGTGGGTATCTTAACTATAGCCCTGCCCCGGATTTTTCCATCTAAAATGTCAATGGCAGCTTGGGGTAGATCATTAAAGTCTAAATCAAATGACAAACGTTCGAGCAAGTCCATATCTAAGTCACGCTCTAGTCTGCTCCAAGCTTGTTGACGTTTTTCGATTGAGGCCATGACAGAGTCGACGCCATACAGGGTTATGCCACGTAAGATGAAGGGTGCGACAGAGGTCGGTAAATTCATTGACTCGGCTAAACCACAAGCTGCAACAGCTGAGCCATATTTCATTTGGCTTAAAACATTGGCAAGTGTGTTGCCGCCAGCCACATCAATTGCACCAGCCCATAATTCTTTATACAAGGCCCTTGCTTTTTCAGAAAACCCCTGGCGCTCAATGACTTCTGATGCGCCTAAAGACATCAAGTAATCTTTTTCTGCCATACGTCCAGTTGTGGCGACAACTGAGTAACCCAGCTTACTTAAAATTGCGACAGCAACACTCCCCACGCCACCAGAAGCCCCCGTCACTAGGATATTGCCATCCGCAGGTTTAACGCCATGTTGCTCGAGTGCCATAACACAAAGCATAGCGGTATAACCCGCTGTACCAATTGCCATTGCCTGCCGAGCATCAATTTTACTGGGCAACTTAACCAGCCAGTCACCGCTAACTCGTGCCATTTGAGCATAGCCTCCAGAATGAACTTCACCCACGCCAAATCCGTTTAATACCACTTTGTCACCAGCTTCAAATCCAGTATGGTCAGAATTGGTAACGGTTCCAGAAAAGTCGATGCCTGGCGTCAGTGGAAACTTCCGAACAACAGGTGACTTGCCCGTTAATGCCAGGCCATCTTTGTAATTTAAGGTCGAATACTCAACCTTAATTGTCACATCACCTTCCATCAGGTCATTCTTACTTAATTCCTTTAACTCGCAAGTTTGGCCTGTTTCGGTTTTATTTATCTGGTAACCCTGAAAATTTTGGTCGCCCTGTAAAGATTGGCTCATGGTAAATTCCTGTAAATAACGTAATTATACTATTTGTAAGACAAATAGATGTCAACGCAATTAAGTGAATATCCGGTATAATCTAAATTACAGTATTAATGAGCTTTAAAGTGCAAACGAATCCAATTATAAAATCAAGCATTTCTAAACAAATCGCTGAACAATTGCGCGAGGCTATTGTTAACGGTCAATTCAAAATTGGAGACCGCCTTCCAACTGAAGATGAACTTGCCCAGCGTTATGGTGTGTCTCGCCCCAGTGTACGTGAAGCCCTAAAAAGGCTCGCAGCCCAAAATTTAGTGCGTGCGCGCCGAGGTCCCACTGGTGGCAACTTTGTTGTTCAACCCAGTTATGAAGAACTTGCTGGTTCACTCAGCGGCGCTGCAACATTGTTAATCGGTATGGGTGCACTCGATATTGTTGAAATAATCGATGCTCGTAGAATCCTTCAAGGTGGCTGCCTGGAACATGCTGTAAAAAATGCAACAGAAGCGAATATTGTGGATATCAAAATCGCGCTCGAACGACAGAGAAGTCCTGATATTAGTGACGAAGCCTTTTGCCAAGCGGATATTGCTTTTCACAGGGCACTCGTGGATGCCTCTGGAAATGGTATGGTGCGATTCGTCATGTATACCATTATTGAAGCCTTAATTCCGGTTACCAATATGATTGTGACCGTGGTGCGAGAACGCAGTGATATTGTCAGCCTTCACGAAGAAATGTTGCTACATTTGATTAATAAAGATTCGCTATTACTCAATCATTCGATGAACCGGTTACTCGATTATTTGTTAGAAAAGTTTGAACTGGCAAGCCAGTCTTAGGCATTAAGCTCATTGTTACTGTTCGTATAAAAAAGAGTTATGTTAATAAAACAGCTGAATAATAAGCACCAAGCTGATTATGACATTTTCCAATGTACCAACTTTAAAATCTGAAGCTCGGATTATATGAAATTATTACTTTCCTCCATTGCCATATTCGCCATTATTTATTTACTGGCCATGTCATTACTCTATGCTTTTCAACGAACCTTATTATTTCCAGATGTTGATGATGTCATTGGCGTTGATCGGGAAATTATTGTTTTTACAAATAACGAGGTGGAACTGCATGGTTGGGTACTCAATCAAGGTAAGCAACAAGCTATTGTTTATTTTGGGGGTAACGCTGAAAAAATTAGTCACAATATCGATTTATTTGAAACTGGATTATCAGAATATAGTATATATTTAGTGGATTATCGAGGTTATGGGAAAAGTGAAAGCAAACCTACCGAGGCTGGTTTATTTTCAGACGCCCTCTTTATATACGACCAAATAAAGCCCAAGCACACATCAATATCTGTCATAGGTCGAAGTCTAGGCAGTGGTGTTGCCGTTTACTTAGCCGCTAAACGGCGAATCAAAAAACTGGTGTTGTTGACTCCTTACGACAGTATTGCTGAGGTAGCCCAATCCCATTATCCATTTTTCCCAACTCGCTATCTAGTCCGAGACAAATTTGAGTCGATTAATTACGCTCAGGCAATTAATAGTCCAACACTAGTCATAGCGGCAGAATTTGATTCTGTTGTACCCAACAGACACACCGAAAAACTGCTTACTGAATTGGCGAATTCGGATGTTGTATTTCAAATGGTGAGCAATGTAACGCATGGCAACATCGATGAATCTAAAGAATATCGAACCGCTTTAATCGATTTCTTTCATACGCATTAAATAATGGAATAAAATTGAAGTTATTAAGCCTTTAGGTTGATAACACTCTCAACAGGCTGATTCTAAGTCCTTTTGACCGTCCGTACCTGAATTAAACCTGGCGGTTTTTTAAATGTACTTTGATACCTGAAAAAATAGCGGTGGCTAGTTTTTGCTGATGCTTACTAGAACGCAATTTACGCTCTTCTTTCGGGTTTGATAGAAAAGCAGTTTCGATCAGGATAGACGACATGTCTGGTGCTTTCAATACAGCAAAACCCGCCTGCTGTACTTTACTATTGTTGAGTTTAGATACTTTACCCATTTGCTTCAAAACCAACGAGCCAAGTTCTAGGCTATCTTGAATGGCAGCCGTCTGGGATAAATTGAGTAGCACTGATGCTAGCATATCGTCCTTATCATCAAGACTGATGCGACCAAACAAGTCAGATGCATTTTCTTTTTCAGCCACTAACTTAGCTTCTTCTGAGCTTGCGCCTCTGAGCGATAAGGCATAAACCGAACCACCTTCAACTTTTGAACTCCTGAAGGAATTCGCATGTATTGACAAAAATAAATCTGCTTGATTATTACGCGCCACTTTGACTCGATTGCGTAGAGCAATGTATCGATCACTATCACGCGTCAAAATTGCTTTATAACCGGGTGTACGGTTGATTAATATCCTAATTTTCTTGGCAACGGCAAGTGTAATATCTTTTTCTCGGGTACCCTTTTTACCTACCGCCCCAGGATCACGACCACCATGCCCTGCATCAACGGCTATGAGGTATTCTTTTTTAGACTTGTGATCTTGCTTCTGACTAGTTTTGATTGGTTTTGGGCTTAAATTTTTGCTATGTAAATCAACAACCAAACGATGGCCTGACTTCCCATCTGGCTGTAACGAAAAGCTACTCGGCATTGCTTTGCTTTTTAAGTCAAAAACTACTCTTAAATCACCTGAGCTTTTATTGGCTGAGCGTAAATCACGCATTAAATTCGTTTTTTTATTCGAAACAATTAACGCACTACTTTTACGCGTGCGCTTCAAATCAACTACAACGCGGGGTGGATTGCTCAAACTGAAAAGTTTGTACTCAATGTTCGAAGATAAATCAAACACGATACGCGTGTGTTGTTCAGATGGCTGTGAAATACGAATGTCGTTTAATGCGGCTTTAGTGCCAGCGAGGACTCGTCCACCACCTGTCAGAAGCGCAGCCGTACAACCGTAACGGGCTAGGCGTTTGAGGAATAATCGTCTTGCTATTGAGAGTGAATCCATAAAATTATTGAAAAATATTTTTTGCAGCTAAAACTTAGTCTATATTTATAGTCAAAACCGAACCATAAATCAACCACTAAATTAAATAATTTGTATATTTATTAGCTGTCTCTTATACACATCTGACGCTGCCGACGACTCCTTACGTGTAG
>CAJXUC010000081.1 GCA_913061315.1 uncultured Gammaproteobacteria bacterium
TACGAGATAGCGTAGCGTCTCGTGGGCTCGGAGATGTGTATAAGAGACAGGCCGAGGAGTACCTGGGGGAATCCGTCAGCATGTCTCAGCACATGGAGCAATCAGCCGCCTGTGCTGTCGCAGATAATGCTACTGCTGAATTAGTCGTCGCCTTACTGCTGCACGACATTGGTCATTTGGTGGGTGACTTTGCGGTCGAAGCTTTAGAAAATGACATCGATGCTTGTCACGAAGATGCTGGTGCTAATTTCCTTGCGCCCTACTTCCCTAAAACGATTACCGAACCCATTCGCTTGCATGTGGCGGCAAAGAAGTACTTGTGTGCCGTTGACGATCAATACCTCAATCGATTGTCCGACGCTTCGATTAATTCGCTCAATCTTCAAGGTGGCCCAATGACGGCTTCGGAGGTTAAAGTGTTCGAGGCGAATCCTCATCACTTGGCCGCGGTTAAAGCACGACATTATGACGATGACGGTAAAGTGTCCGGGTTAGATATCAGACCCATAAAGGACTACCGTGGACAATTAGAATCGTTGCTTCGTCCTTAACCCCGACAGCTTCCTGGACAATGGCTATGAAACGAATCAATCAATATCATTTCGATTCCAATGAACTAATCATTGACTGGGCAGATGGCCAACAAAGCCAACTAGCCGCCATCTGGCTTCGCGATCATTGCCAAATGCCAGACAGGCAGAGACCCCGTCAGTGGTCAGCGGTTGCTGAACATTACTGATTTCCCGTTGAACGTGACTATCACTAGCGTGAGCCATATCGATGATTTACTCATCATTGACTTTGCGCCTGAACATCGATCAGTATTGTCTATCGATTGGTTGATCAAAAACTGTTACTGCATTAATAGTCAGGCCGATGACCGAAGTGAGTCAAGCAAAAGCCTGTGGCAAAAAAGTTCATTCGAAGCCGACATTCCCAAACATAATTACCCCGACTTTTGCGCATTACCTGAGGCTAAGATAGCAACGCTGCAATCGGTTAAAGACGATGGATTTGCTATCCTGAGCGATGTGCCTTGCGAAGCAGGCGAAATACTCAACGTTGTTGCTGAATTTGGCTTTGTGCGCCACACTAATTATGGGCCACTGTTTGAAGTCCGCACCACAGTCAATGCGAATAATCTGGCCTTCACCAACCGGGGACTGGGCTGTCATCTTGACAATCCTTACCGTGACCCTGTGCCTGGCATCCAGTTACTACATTGCCTGCAAAGCTCAACCGTTGGCGGTGATTCGATATTGCAAGATGGCTTTATGGCAGCCAATCTATTGCGCGAAGAGAACCCACAACACTTTGACACGCTGAGTCAGCAATGGATTAACTATCGCTTTCAAGATGCAGACACTGACCTTCAAGCCCGCGTGCCAATGCTGGAAGTCAATGATAAAAAAGAGATTATTAAGGTACGCTTCAACAATCGCTCAATCGCAACCTTGACACTGCCACCAAACAAAGTAACGGCGTTTTATGCCGCCTATCGCCACTATGCAGAGATACTCGAACGTAAAGAGTTACAAATCACTTTTAAACTAACGCCTGGTGAACTCATCCTGTTTGACAATACGCGTATAATGCACGCTCGCACCGCTTTTTCTGATGCTGGCACACGACATTTACAAGGCGCTTATAGTGATCTTGATGGACTTTACAGTACCTTGAGTCTGCTTAAATCTCAGTTATTAGATTCTCAAAATGCCCAAAACCAAAAGTAACGCACTATTATTTTACGTCACACTTAACTCATTTGATTAGGCCAGCTTCACATGAAATACAAAGGTATCGTTTTTGATAAAGATGGCACGCTCATCGATTTCCACGCCACTTGGTCACCCACCTATCATTT
The DNA here is from genome assembly GCA_913061315.1 of uncultured Gammaproteobacteria bacterium. Classification (GTDB taxonomy): domain Bacteria; phylum Pseudomonadota; class Gammaproteobacteria. The sequence continues at coordinate 1,865 of CAJXUC010000081.1, forward strand.
TGCTTCAATCGAACTCGCCAAAGGCGACGCAATCTTGGCTGCCGAATTACTCACCCAGCATGGTTATGATGCGATCACTCAACGATTTATGGGTGGTTCGTTACTTGCTGCTGGTAATAATGAGGAAATCGCTCATGCTTGGTCAAAACAATTAGCTGACCGTGGCAGTGATAAAGAATTCAAAGCGTTAGCTAATCGTCTACACGATATATTTGTAGAGCAAGGTGGAATTAACTCCACTGCCGTTCCTAACCTAAAACGGATCCTTAAACAGTTAAAAACAGCAGGCTTTAAACTCGGTGTTGCAACTGCTGACAGTTACCAAGGCATACTCAACACACTAGACGCTTTCGATGTTGTTAAAGACTTTGATTTTCTTTGTGGCTATGACAGCGGCCACGGCACGAAACCCGAGGCAGGTATGGTATTAGCTTTTTGCCAGTCTCAATCATTAAAACCTAGTGATGTAGTAGTAGTCGGCGACAATAGCCATGACATTGAAATGGGTAGAAATGCTAACGCCGGCCTTTGCGTCGGGGTACTCACTGGCACCAGTACGCGTGATGAATTAGAAAAAATTGCAGATGTTGTGTTAGATGATATTAGACAACTACCGAACTTACTTGATTAATGTTATGCGAAAGGGAATTTACCATCACTGAAGAACTGTGACAGTGCTCGGATTTATAGCGTTCTAATTTGCGTATGATGACGACGCTGGCACGAAGCAAAGGCCCTATTATCAATAGATTATTGTTATATGTTTATAATCCCTAAATTGATAGGGTTATCTCACGATCATTTACAATAAAGTTTAATTTTAATTCTTTCATTTCACGCAATTTTTTGATGGCGACCCCTATGACTCAAGCATCTGCTGACAATATGACGGCTAATGCCGACTTTTTAAACCTTCAACAATATGGTATTCAAACAACTAAAGAGGTTTTACACAATCCATCGTTTGAGACTTTATATGCTGAAGAGACTGCACCAGGATTGAGTGGCTATGAAGCGGGTCACATCACAGAATCAGGTGCTATTGCAGTCGATACTGGCATTTTCACTGGGCGGTCCCCAAAGGATAAGTATCTAGTAAGAGATGACACCACACGTGATACGGTTTGGTGGTCTGATCAAGGTGAAAACGACAATCATCCTATTGATGACGAAGTTTGGGGTTCCCTTAAAAAATTAGTCGTCGATCAATTATCTGAAAAGCGCCTGTTTGTTGTCGATACTTTTTGTGGTGCCAACCCAGAGAGTCAACTTAAAGTTCGATTCATTACCGAAGTGGCATGGCAGGCACATTTCGTTACCAATATGTTTATTCGACCCTGCGCAGAACAGCTAGCTGACTATGAGCCTGATTTTGTCGTGTTAAACGGCTCGAAAACAAACAATCCGGACTGGCAAGCCCAGGGGCTTAGTTCAGAAAATTTTGTAGCATTTAATTTAACTGAGCGCATGCAGGTTATTGGTGGCACTTGGTATGGTGGCGAAATGAAGAAAGGCATGTTCTCGATCATGAATTATCTTCTACCCTTAAAAGGCATGCCGTCTATGCATTGTTCAGCTAATGTGGGTGAAGATGGCGACGTTGCTATTTTCTTTGGATTATCTGGCACGGGTAAAACAACCTTATCAACGGACCCAAAACGTCAATTAATCGGTGACGATGAGCATGGCTGGGACGATAGCGGAATATTTAATTATGAAGGTGGCTGTTACGCCAAAGTCATTAATTTAAATGGTGAGGACGAACCTGATATTTATCGCGCAATTAAACGCGATGCCCTTCTCGAAAATGTTTGCGTTAATGCAGCCGGTGTTATTGATTACGGCGATGCTTCAAAAACTGAAAACACGCGTGTTTCCTACCCTATTTACCACATAGACAATATTGTCACCCCTTCCTCACGCGCTGGACATGCCTCTAGAGTAATTTTTCTCACAGCGGATGCCTTTGGTGTCTTGCCACCTGTTTCTAGTTTGACACCTGAGCAGGCTCAATATTACTTTCTGTCAGGCTTTACTGCTAAGTTAGCTGGCACAGAGCTAGGCATTACAGAACCCACACCCACTTTTTCTGCTTGTTTTGGTAAAGCATTTTTAAGCCTTCACCCGACGCGTTACGCCGATGTTCTCAATCAAAAGATGAGCCAATTTAATTGCAAAGCTTATTTGGTTAACACGGGATGGGATGGCAGCGGGAAACGCATCTCGATAAAAGCCACTCGCGCCATTATCGATGCGATTTTGGATGGTTCAATTGATCAAAGTAAAAGCCAGTCACTACCAGTTTTTAATTTATCAATACCAACTGATTTACCAGGTGTAGATTCGGCCATTCTCAATCCGATTAATACATATTCTGATCCTGATTTATGGCAGTCTAAAGCCGATAATTTGGCTAACCTGTTTATTCAGAATTTCAAACAATATACTGATACTGATCATGGTAAGTCACTACTGAAAGCCGGTCCGTCAAATTAAAGACTTTTCTTAAGCTCAAGCGCTCTCGCCAACAACATGGGCTAGAGCACTTTTTTGTTGGTACCTCTGAAAGGATACTAAGGCCTAGCACTTGCATCATTGCGCCTCGCAAGGTAAAACAAATTGCGAGAATTTCAGTTGAGTGAGTGAAATACCACATGAGTAATCCTGCCCTAACCGTCATTGAAAATGAGTGGATACCACTGCCCGACGGACGCCGCCTATCGGCTCGCATTTGGCTGCCAAAGGATGCTTCAAAAAATCCAGTACCCGCTATTTTTGAGTACCTACCCTATCGCAAACGCGATGGCACGGCTCCTAGGGATGAAAGCACCTATCCATCTTTTGCCAAAGCAGGCTATGCGGGCGTTCGCGTCGACCTGTCAGGAACCGGTGAATCGGATGGCGACTACGATGACGAATACTCGCCTCGCGAACTAACCGATGCATGCGATGTAATCAAATGGATATCGAAACAAACTTGGTGCTCCGGCAACCTTGGCATGATGGGAATTTCTTGGGGTGGTTTCAATAGCTTGCAAGTCGCCGCTTTAAGACCACCAGCCTTAAAAGCAATCATTTCTATTGGTTCTTCGGTTGACCGTTACAACGATGATATTCACTTCAAGGGTGGCTGCTTACTGTATTCCAACTTTTCTTGGTCGAGCACCATGCTGTGCTATGCATCAAGACCACCCGATCCTGCACTTGTCGGTGACAACTGGAAGGAAACTTGGTTACATCGACTCAACACACAACCTTTCCCGCTTGAAACTTGGCTACAACATCAGCACAAGGATGCCTACTGGAAGCATGGCTCAGTCAGTGAAAATTATGCCTCTATCGAAACACCCACCTTAATCATCTCAGGCTGGTGTGATGGTTATGTTAACGCACCCGCCATGGCTGCAGGCAATTTCAATGCAATCACAAAAGCGGTTAATGGGCCTTGGATACATAAGTACCCGCATTTTGCATGGCCAAAGCCACGTATGGATTTTATCAGCGAGGCAATACAATGGTGGGACTGTTGGCTCAAGGGCATCGATAATAAAGCCAATAAGCTGCCTGCATATCGAGCCTATATATCAGAAAATGTAAGGCCCAGTCTACGTCGTGAAACTGAACAAGGTCGATGGGTTGCAGAGAACCAAATGCCATCAACTGACATTACTCTAAAACACTACTTCCTTGGTCCTTTTCAACAGTTGTTGGATATTCCCATCGAAATACCGAATGACATACAGCAGATTTCTATTTGTTCTCCACTCGATTGTGGCACTGCTAGTGGTGAGATTTTCACACTTAAACCCGAAGGTGAACTACCCGGTGACCAACGCATAGACGATGCTGGGTCACTCGTTTTCGATACCGAGACATTAACTCAACCTGTTGAAATTTTGGGTAGGATAAAACTGCGTCTAAACGTTGCTATCGACAAACCATTGGGCAATATAATTGTTCGCTTAAATGACATCCATACTGATGGCGTTATCAATCGTGTCACTTGGGGTGTACTTAATTTAGCTCATCGAGAAAGTAATGAAAATCCAAAAGCAATGGTGCCCGGACAATTTGAAACGGTCGAATTTGAACTTGATGAATGTGGCTATCGGTTCTTAATAGGGCATAAGATAAGAATAGCGGTATCCAATCAATATTGGCCAATGATACTGCCACCAAGCAAACTAACCACTACCCTAATAAAGCTTGGCCCAGATTCTTCATTAATATTTCCTATTCGACTGGGTGACGACAGCATTGAAGTGGCTGAGCCAGAAAACCAAAACCCATTACCTGAATATAAAAACCACCGCCCAGCTGAGACTAAGCGATGGATAGAGCGTAATATTCAAACCGGTGAAACCCACTATAACGTTATCGAAGATACTGGTGAGACTGAAATGCCCAACCATGGCTTATGTACTCGGCACCGAGACCAATCTTGCTGGTCTATCACTGCGGATGACCCCCTCAGTTACTCTGCCACCAGTTACTATGTATGCTGGATGCACAGAGGTGACTGGTCGATACGGACAGAGTCAGACAGTAGTTTTAGCTGTGACGCAACTAATTTCTACATTAAAGCGACAGTCACAGCCTACGAATCAGACAAGCAAGTCAATCTGAGACATTGGGAAAAAATAATTAAACGACAATTGGTTTAAATCAGGTTGTGGAGTAAAGGCCCTTTATTTTTCCAAAATAGACAAAAAAAGGGTTTTTTATCAGGGTCATCTTCACTTTTCTAAAAACTCTGCTATATTCTAGGGTACACAACCACAATATGACTAAAATTATGGCCCGCCTTTCTCGTTATTACATCAAAAATCAACCGCAGCACATTATTCAACGTGGCATAAATCAGCAAAACATTTTCTTTGATGATGTCGATTATCAATACTATATTGACTGCCTTCATGCCGCAGCATACAACAATGAATTGAAGATCCATGCTTATGTGCTATTACCGAATCAAGTCAACCTGCTAGCCAGTCCAGTTGAAGAAAATAGCATATCAAGGACACTGCAATCCCTAGGTAGAAACTACGTACAGCACTTTAATGACAACTATGACAGTCAGGGCACCCTTTGGGAGGGTCGCTATAGAGCAACCGTAATCGACCCCTCTGAGTATCTGCTACGCTGCTGTCGTTATATCGAAAATAGTCCCGTTCTTGAAGGCCTAGTCAAAAACCCAAAAGCCTATCCATGGAGTAGCTATTCGCACAACGCGCTGGGTAAGATTGACGAAGGTATTACTGAGCACCGAGTCTATAAGCAACTAGGTAAAACAGAGAAGGAACGAAGTCAAGCCTATAAGGATCTTTTTAAGACACCCCTGACTGAAGAGCAACTCAGTACAATTTCTGACGCCACCCACAAGGGCTGGGCATTAGGTAATGCCAAGTTCATCAAAAAGATAGAGCAACTCACTAACCGGAGAGCGAGCCCACTACCCAAGGGTCGACCCAAAAAAGTGAAGGAACAGTAAATACAACTTACCCTCCAAAATATCACTTGCCCTTAAAGCCCCTCGCTTTCAAACGCTGAAATGCGGGGGGGGGATTTAGATGTCAACTAACAGTCCAATCACCTATTTTATTAATTGACATCTGCCCCACAAATTAGACTTAATGAAACTATCACGGGGATCCGACTAACGCCCGTTAACCATGATTTTGCGGCTCACCCTACATGTAAATATACATTCCTGAAATAATTTCTTATAGCGCATCATAAACACGCGATTTTCAGAGCTTTTTGTGCTCTAGCACTAATACCCTAAACCACTTAATTTTTCTCTAATTAGAAGAAAGAAGAACATATGGTATACAATACACCAAATACAAGGTTTTATCAAGCTCAAATCAGCCCTGATAAATGGCAATCTACCGGCTATTTGATGACGATTAAACAGTATGAACTTTATAATTAAGGGCTTTTAATGCCTACCTTAAAAAAATAGTATCTAGCACTAAAAACAGCGATTAAGACCATTACTTTTTAGCTATGCCTTATAGTTAATGCTTACCTATTAATTTTTTTTTATTACATTTAAGTAGATCACAGAGACGCTCTGAAATAGTCGTTAATTTAATAAATATCTATTACTCAAACTGATATAGTATTAAATCTGTCTCTTATACACATCTCCGAGCCCACGAGACGCTACGCTATC
>CAJXUC010000082.1 GCA_913061315.1 uncultured Gammaproteobacteria bacterium
TGATGCACCTGAACAGGTGAATAGAGCCCTAGAAAACTGGCTCAATTCGTAATTTAATCTTATAAGAAATAATAACTATGACTGCTTTTAATCCACATAATAATTTTCGACAGAAACTGTTATCAGGGGAATGTCTAATTGGCACCTTTGTAAAGACCCCGTCGATGATGGTTGCAGAAGTCTTGGCAAGTACAGATTTAGACGTTGTTTGCTTTGATGCCGAACACTCCCCATTCGATCGTCGCGATATAGACAGTTGCCTAATGGCTTTTCGCGCAGAGCAAAAACCCGCGTTGGTTAGGGTAGCTTCCTCATCAGCAGACCAAATACTCAATGCACTTGATTGTGGCGCTACTGGTGTTGTTATTCCTCACGTCGATTCGCCTGAGAAAGCATTAGCCTGTGCTACTGCTGCAAGGTATGGAAGGGTCGGCCGAGGCTATGCTGGTTCTACCCGCTCAGCTGGTTATGGCGCAGCTAGTGTTGCTGAGAATATCAGTCTCAACCAACTAGAAACCACGGTAATAGCACAAATTGAGGATCTTGCGGCTTTGGACCATATTGAGGAGATATCAGCTCAAGAAGGTATTGATTGTCTGTTTATTGGCATGATGGATTTGACAGTGGCTCTTGGCGCACAGGCTGCGACTGATAGCGTCGTTATTGAGGCGGCTGAAAAAATTTGTATTGCTGCTCAGGCGAATAATAGAAAACTTGGTATCTTTGTTCCTAGTATTGATAGCATCGAATTTTGGCGAGATCGAGGTGTCACGCTTTTCTTAATGTCATCAGATCATAGCTTTATAAAGCAGGGCGCTAAAAAGCTAGTTGAAGAGGCGCGAGTGAATTTTTGAACTAATTATTATTTAGCCTTAGGAATACCTAGGCTCTTTATCTCAAAAAAGTACAAGACCAGAACGCGCTAGCGATTGGAATTGCAATATTGGTTCCTCTATTGCAACCGTTTGGTGGGCACGAATTTCCTTACGCTTTTTTTAATTACCTTCGGTAATAAAGATCCAACTATCAAAAAGCTCAGAAGCACTAAAAACTCGCCTAAAACTAAAGCTACGAAAAAATTTTACCTAGGTTTCAATCCGTAATTCGTTCGCCCGGTGAGATTGTATTAAATATTTTTTAACTTATAAAAATAACCGAACAAAGTACACAAGTATGGACGGATTGGTTTTTGACTGAGACATTCGGCAGTGCTACAATTTTTTGTTACTTTGTATAGTGCCAAAAGGTTTCGGGTCTGTGGTCAAAGAGGTTAAGGCTAACACTGACGCCGTTGAATTTACTAACTTTCATCAGCTACAGATCGATGAAGCGAGAGTATATATGAACACAGCGCATCCTTACTGGTTCGATACTTCACGACCGACGCAGGAAAATTCAGTTTTACCCTTTATGTTGGAGCGAAATGCGGCTAATGCACCAGACAATGTTTGCTGCCGTTTTGCTGACGGCACTATTTGGACACATCAAGAAACACTGAATAAGACTCGGCAAACAGCTGCGTTATTTGAAAGCTTCGATATCAAACGTGGTGACTACGTGCTGGCTTGGCTTCCCAATGGTCCGGCGGTTATTCGGACTTGGTTCGCATTAAACTATCTAGGCGCAATTTTCGTGCCGCTGAATTTGGATTATCGGGGCAGAATGCTCGAGCACGTCATTAGAGAGACTAAAGGCACCGTGATGGTAGCCCATCCTGAGTTGATTGACCGCTTAGCTGATATCGAGACATCACTGGACACTGTTCTCAGTGTAGGTGGAGAAGACGGGATAATCGGCGAAAAAATTAAAGTTTCGGCGACCCATTTGGAATTTGACGGCGAAGTGTCGACACCCGCTGACATGCAGCCATGGGATCCGCAAATGGTGATCTTCACGTCTGGAACAACTGGGCCGTCCAAAGGAGTTCTGTGCCCATATTTGCAACAGGTCAGTGTGGGGAAGGGCGCCTACGGCTATATGACAAGCGATGATTGCATACTGATCGACTTACCGATGTTTCACGTTGGTGGTGTTTCTCCCACAATGGCGGCGATCACCAATGGGGCAACGATGGCGCTTTACGATGGATTTAGTACCGAGAAGTTTTGGAAAAGAGTTAAAGAAAGCAACGCGACAACGACCTCTGGTCTTATCGGCTCAATGGCGGCATTTCTCGCGAATGCGCCGGTTGAACAAGAGAATGTCGACAATTCATTAAAAATAATTAATGGTATTCTTAATGATCAAGCAATAGAGGTTGCAAAGCGTTACAACTTTAGGCTTTGTTCAGGTTTCAATATGAGTGAGTTGTCGGTGCCATTGGTGATCACCACCGAAGATAGAGTCGCCGGGAGCATGGGTACTCCGCGTACTGGCTGTCAATGTCGTGTTGTGGACGAGCATGACTATGAATGTGTGCCTGGCGAGGTTGGTGAATTGCTAGTCCGAATGGACCAACCCTGGGAAACTTGTCTGGGTTATCTCAATAGACCGGATGCGACAGCCACCGCATGGCGGAATGGTTGGTTTCATACCGGTGATCTTGTACGGAAAGATGAAGACGGAAATTACTTCTTTGTTGATCGCTTAAAAGATGCGGTTCGCCGGCGTGGCGAGAACGTGTCTTCGCTGGAAGTCGAAAGCGAAGTGCTGGGCTACAAATCAGTGGCCGAAGCGGCAGTTGTGGGCATACCTAGCGAATTGGGGGACGAGGATATTCTTGTTGCTGTTGTTGCGAAACCTGGAGAGGAAATTGATGGGAAATCTCTTATCGACTATTTGATTCCGCTTATGCCTCATTACATGGTGCCAAGATTTGTTCGAGTTTTGGACCAACTACCGAAAACCCCAACGAATAAGCTCATGAAATTCGCGATTCGTGACGAAGGTATTACAGCCGACACTTGGGATGCGGAAGCGGCGGGTATTAGGCTAAAGAAAACACGTTTATCTTGATTCATCCAATGGACATTGCTCCGCAGATAGGAGCTGGCCACAAAATGTCTGAGTCCGCGCTGAGGGCTTGATCAAGATTTGTGCTAACGACGGCAGGGAAATTATCTGTGCGGCGAGTTTGAAGGTTGGCACCTGTAGCAATAAACTCCAATGTGCAGGACAGCAAATTCCGGCTTTTATTCACAATGAATATGATACCTTGCATGCGTTTGTGATTTCTTGCGAGGTACCTGCAGTGTAGCGACACAACATCACCGACGTGCAATTCGTTGAGGTAGTAAAGGTGGTGTTCTAAATCAAAAAGTCCAAGTTTTCTTTCTGAAAAGTACTTTTGGTCGACGCCTAATTGATTGAACATGGCCCAGCCCGAAAGGTCGTAAAGTGTCTGGTAGTACTGGATATTGACATGACCATTCTGATCTTGCCAATTTTCCGGAATGGTGTGCTCTAAAATTTTTTCTAGTTCGAGTACTTGCTCAACTGTTGGAAATGTAGGCCGCATGGTTAATCCAGTGTAATTACAAAATTATCAGGAACCTCTGAATAAAGTCGTACCACATCACTAGCTCTTCTCAGTAAGGTGACCGACTGATTAACAGTTCCCTTGTCTGAAATTTCATGACCATCGATGCTCGGAGGTTCAATTAAAAATCCAATGCGCTTGATTCTCCTACTGCTAGAAGGATTTCGGTCATTGTACTCGCCTAGTTTTTCGACGATCCAGGATCGCAACTCCATATCGCAGGCTAGATCCTCAGACGTAGTTGGTAAGCTTCGTTTAAAATATCGCTCCGCAGTTCCGCGGTTTAGCCAAACAAGTACCGCCAAATATTCGGCATTGACGCCACATATAACTGTGTCGCTTATCAGTGGGGATAGTGTTTGGATTAATAGTGCTCTTAATGTTCCTCCGGACACCCAAGTGCCGTTTGCTAGTTTAAATTCTTCTGCCAATCGTCCAGCAAACTTCAATCCTCGGCTGATATCATTGTGCTTTATAAATGCCGCATAGTCTCCGATCTTTAAGAATCCCTCGTCATCGAAGAGATCACTAGAGTCGTGACCAACATAACCAGGAGTCATCATTGTTCCAAGCATACGAACTTCATAGCGATCATTTTCGGGCACTAGTTTTATTGTGAGTCCGGGCATCGGTAGACCGATACCAACTTCTTCAGAGTTGAAGTAGATTGCCATGCAGCCAGATGACGTTTCAGTAGCCCCATAACCCGTCGTGAAGAAGATCCTTTTGCCTGTCACTTCGATTGCGAGTTTTTGAAAGCGATCATAAAGTGCTTGAGGAAGCCCTGCGCCCCCGTACAATGCGAGGCGTAAGCTACTAAAAAATGCATATTTTAACTCGGGATCGGTCTCCATCGCCTCAACAAGCATTGCATAGCCTGCAGGTACGTTAGTAAAAAACTTAACCGGGACATCTTTGATATTTTTCACAGTTGTGTCAAATTCGCCAGGCATCGGTCTGCCTGCATCAATGTGCAACGTGCCGCCGCTCACCATGACACCCATTTTAGTGAATGCGCCGGACACGTGATTCCATGGCAGCCAGTCGAGCATCTGATCGTCCCATCCGGCCGTCTCCCCTAATACTTGGCAAGCTTGAGCGAGATTTGCAGTGATCATACGTTGAGTATGAATGACTGCCTTGGGCAAGCTTGTTGAACCTGAAGTCAGCATATATACAGCCGGAACGTCGGGGTCAATCGAGTAAATAGATTCATTCACCTGTTCACTTATATCCGTTTTCAATATGTCTGCCATTGCGATCGCACTGCAATTCAGAATATCTGGATTAGCAGTGATAATAATTGCGTCTCCGAAATCCACGGAATTAAGTACTGTCTTATATCTCTCTGTATGCTCCGCAAAGATAACGGCAGGGTTAAGCATGTTGATGACGTAGTTTAATCGACCATAGTCCCCACCTATCAATGAGTAGTTGATACTCACTGGACACACAGGAATCTGTGCCGCCATAGCGCCATATTTGAGTACTGCATGATGAATTGAATTGCCCGACAAAATTAATACTGGTCGAAGATTTTTGATGTCTTGTATGAGTAACCATGCGGCAACGGCAGAGCTATCTCGAAATACCTCCGCGTAGTTAATAGATAACCATTGCCCATTTAGGTCTCGTTCTTTCAAATAAGCCTGTTCCGGCCGATCTTTTGCTTGTTGCGAAATGACTACTGATAAGTTGGGGATGTATTCTTTGAGTTCGACAACAGATGTTACGATGAGACTGCCGTCAGAACGCGTTTCAACGTTCATTTCTGCCGATGGAAAACACACATCTTGAAACGGAACGCTGTGAAGGTCCATGAGTTTTTTAGAGTAGCTCATAGGTGAGATCACCCGCGTCTTTGATGCCGTATGTAGTGACATTTTTAAAATTGAACATTATGGCATCTTTGATCCAATCCCCATTTCGTTTATGAAAATTGTCAATTAGAGGCCTGCCGACGAGTAGCCACTTCAGTTTTGCGTCAGTCATAATGACTTGGGGGGTAGAGGGAAGAAGCCACTTGTGCGCTGCTTGTAGGCATCAAAATCCGGACGTTTTTTAGTCATCCGCTGTTCTAACAGCCCCTTTCCAGTGGGGCCTAGCAGTGCGTAGTAGATTGTGGCAAGACTAATTATCGTTACAATACCGGCGATGTTCTCCATTGCAATCAGAAAGAAGCCAAACCACACGCAGGCTTCACCGAAGTAATTGGGGTGTCGGGTATAACGCCATAAACCGCGGTCCATGACTTTGCCGTTGTTCGCGGGGTCCCCAAGAAAACGCGACAGTTGCCAATCGCCAACTGTTTCGAAAATCATACCGACAACCCAAATAGCGACACCCATGTACGCTAGTATTCCGAGGCTCGTAGGATTGGTCATGGTCATTGAAAATATGAGTACCAATGACACTAGCCACATAAAGAATCCTTGTAGCAGATATACATGTTTTAGACTATGAATTGCATAGTTACCCCCCTTTGATTCAATGTGCTGCCGAAAGCGGGCATAACGAGGGTCTTCGCCACCCCAGTTCCGCCAGCCGATATAAAGAGCTAACCGGATTCCCCATATCGTTGTTAGCCATAGAACTAACGACTGACGTTCTGCGACGCCGTCGGAGACGGAGGCTGTGAAAAATACCGCGACAACAAACCCTAGGCCCCAGTAAATATCTGCAATACTTGAATCGCGTATAGCTACGCTTAATCCCCAGAGACTAACCATCAAAACCAAAACTAGTGCCGCATTCATGGCAGCTATACGTACAAATTCTTCAGTCATTTTTGTATCCTTTTTCCTTTTGTGGGCTCGAATCCTCTGTGATATGATACTTTAGTCTAATAAAGCAAGTGAGTCAAAAGATAGTCATGAACGACTTTGATGGATTGCGCCCGCGTACAGCTGGCCTTGGGAAGAAACATCAAGATTGGCGTACTAAGCTACGCATCTTCGTCGATGAAAATATTGTTCCTGATCTCGATGCTTGGAGCGAGGCAGGGACGTTTCCAGATGAGCTTTATAAAAAAGCGGCAAAAGCTGGTCTACTCGGGTTCGGTTTTGCAGCAGAACTGGGTGGATGGGCTGAGGATGCCGACCTATATCATCGAATCATTTTTGCCGAAGAATTTCATCGTCACGGTTCAGGGGTCGTGTTTGCCGATATCGCAACCTTATGGATAGGCTTGCCGCCGGTGGTGAAATTTGGATCTCCACAACTGCTGGAATCGGTTGTAAGGCCCATTCTTGCGGGTGAAAAAAAGATCGCTTTTGCAGTTACCGAACCTGGCGGCGGTTCGGATGTGGGTGGGCTCTCTATGACTGCGGATTTCGATGGAGATAATTATGTTGTAAATGGAGTCAAGACGCTTATTTCTGGTGCTACGAGAGCTGATTGGGTATTGACGGTGGTCCGTACTGGTAGCAAAGGTTTAACTCTCCTGCTTATTGATACTGTGAGTGAGGGTATGTCGGTTGAGCCGGTAAAAGGTCTTAGTTGGTATAGCGCAAGCAACGGCACGATATCATTCGACTCCGTAAAAGTACCTGTCAATAATCGTATTGGCGACGAAGGCAGAGCATTTAGCTATCTAACGGAACAATTCAATATCGAGCGCTTTAGCGGAGTGGCCGCTACGCTAGCGATGGCCAGAACAGCAACGGCGGATACGATTGTATGGGCGAAAGATCGACATACTTTTGGTAAACGACTGATAGATCACCAAAGTATTCGTCACAAGCTGGTTGCGATGGTGAGAGAAATTCGGGCCGCTTACGGTTATCTTGATCAATGTGTTTATCGTTTCGAAAACGATGAGTTACCAATCGCTGATCTGTGTATGTTAAAGGTTCATGCCACCGGTGTACTTGAGCGCGTTTCACGTGACGCTATGCATGTGCTTGGAGGACAGGCGTATCAGGGTAATCACAGGATCGAGCGTATTCAACGTGAGTCGAGAATATTTGCTCTGGGTGGAGGAACAGAAGAAGTTCTGAGTGATTTGGCTGCACGACAATTGGAGTTTTGACAATAGTAGAGAGAGTAATAAAAAATGACTGATAAAATGAAAATAGTGAATGCGTTACGTGATGCAAATTTGAGTAAGAACCACCAAGCTTTTCTCAGCCATCTGACCGATGATATTGAGTATTATTACCACATGAGTTCTAGGCCGCTTATCGGGAAAGCTTGGGTTCAAAAGTTCCTTTCTAAATACGACTCGATAACCAGCGATGTTATCTGGCGTATTGACCGGCATGCTGAAACTGACGATGCCCTGTTGGTAGAAGGGTATGAGGAGTATACCGATACAAGGACTGGGGATCGCATTGCTCACCCTTATATGGGCGTATTCGAATTCAATGGGGATAAAGTATGTAAGTGGCGTGATTATTTCGAAATGCATCAAAAGACAGACGACACAAAATGATGTCGTCAACTGATGCTGAGAATTTTTCGATCGGCGAACGTTTTATGGCTGGACTTGAACGATGCGATATTGAAGCGACACGTAAAATTTATGCTGTGGATGCCAAAC
>CAJXUC010000083.1 GCA_913061315.1 uncultured Gammaproteobacteria bacterium
TTGGCTTAGCCATTGCAAAGCGAGCAGCGGCTGATGGTGCCAATATTGCCATTGCCGCCAAAACCACTGAACCGCATCCACGTTTGAGTGGCACTATTTATACCGCTGCGGCAGAAATTGAAGCCGCCGGTGGTAAAGCCCTGCCATTAGTCGTTGATGTACGTTTTGAAGATCAGGTTCAAGCCGCCATGGAAAAAACCGCCGCTGCATTTGGTGGCATCGATATCTTGATCAACAATGCCAGTGCCATTAATTTGGCCAGTACCGAATCCGTGTCGATGAAAGGCTATGATTTGATGCACAATATCAACACGCGGGGAACGTTCTTATGCTCGCAGAAAGCCGTGCCATTTTTACGCAAATCAGATAATCCGCACGTCTTAAACCTGTCACCGCCATTGAATATGGAAGTGCGTTGGTTTCAAAACCACGTAGCCTACAGCATGGCCAAATACGGCATGAGTATGTGCGTATTGGGCATGCACAGCGAATTCGCTCGAGACGGCATTGCTTTCAATGCTCTGTGGCCGCGCACAGCGATCGCAACCGCAGCTGTAGCCAACCATTTGGGCGGAGACTTGATGGTAGCGCGTTCAAGAACTGTCGACATCATGGCTGATGCCGCACATATCATTCTTACCCGTGATAGTCGTGAACACACCGGTAATTTCTATGTGGATGATGAAGTACTCGCCGCAGAGGGCATTACCGACCTTAATGGCTATCAGGTTGATACGGCGCTGGACATTTCAGAACTTGCACCAGACTTTTTTGTATAAGACTCATAGCGCGAATTTAAAAGGCCTCTTTCAAGAGGCCTTTTTTTTGTCGCACTGATTAACTGCAATACTCTAGGGGAGTAAATCGAACAGTGAAGTGTTATTGCCCAAGTGATTTTTTACCATAACTACAAACGCATATAGCAAGTTCGACCAGTTTTTGTTTTATAGCGTTTTTAACGAAAATAATGCCAACTAGGTCTCATCTTGATGGCGTTGATATTTTTACCGTTAAAATTAAGTCTTAGATTCAAGCCACGGAAGTGGGGAAAAGTCCGTTTCGCTTACCACAAATAAGTCTGTTGTCGGCTTGTTATGAGTGAAGCATTATCTACACACTAAAGGATTAGCTATGAAAAAATATTTCATATTTTATGAATACTCTCTTCACCCTCAATAGCACAGGTTTTAGATGCCAGATTTATTGGCGGTTGGGAGTTGATTTCAATTGAATCTAAATCGGTATCAGGTGAATGGTCTCCCCTCTATTTTCCGGGCGAAGCCAAGCCTATTGGTATGATCATGTATGATTCCTCTGGCAGCATGTCAGTACAGTTTAGTTCAAGCCCAAGAACTGGCTATACTGCGGTTGAAAAACCTACTGAAATTTTTAATGGTTATGTTGCTTATTATGGTGAGTACGAGGTCGATATTAATGCCGGCACTGTGACGCATCATCGAAAAGACCACTTAAATCCTAAACTTTCTGAAACCTCGGTAGTGCGTTACTTCCAGTTCCAAGATGATAATCTGACGCTTACTGTGGCTCCAGACCAAAATTCTCGTCTCAATTGGGGTCGAATTAAATAGTGCAGTACTTTGTCGAGTATTACCCATCCCTAGGGGAGTCTAGTCACTAAAAGGAAACCTTTAAGCGATATGCATATTATATTTAACTTATTTGTTGTTTTTTTTGTGTATTGCCTCTCATTTTCCTCCGGTTTTAGTTTCGCTATTTACCGAGCAATGCTGTAAAAACATCTGCGTTATCTTCAATTGACCATGCGAACATGTCTGCAATACAAGCAACTTGGATATCTTTTAGTTTCACTAGTTTCAAAAACTCCTCAGAGATTGTCTTATAATTTGGAAAATGTTTTAAATCACCTTCAGAGCTTTCTATTCCTTTTCTTATTTCGTGTTGCATGTCAGTGGAAAGAAGTTGTATCCATTTTTCGACGGGTGAGTTGTAGACCCACAGTATTTCTAATTTGTAGGCGGGAGTGCCGAACCATTGATTCTCTAGGGTGATATATTCTTGCCTATGCATGCACAGGCCATTTTTTTTATATGCTGCCCAAAGTCCATTAACAAGATCATCGTAAACTGATGCGTCAAAGACGGTGTTGTTCGGTAAATTTTCTTCTGATTCAATTCCAAATAAAGGTGCAATATCGGCATCTATTATTATTTTATTTTTATTTTTAGATATAGGTGTGGATGAGTTTACAAAAACAACAATTTTTTCAACCCTCCGCTGTAACATAGCCATTAGTCCATTGTTGTCTAAGGCTCCTCCGTCTCCAAAATAGTGTTTTTGAGACATCTGCTGGGATTCGTTACTGTCTGTGACAGCCCAATAATCCATTTGTGGCACAAAGTTTTCCAGTGCAGTCTTAGATAGGGCACCATTAGCAACAAAATATGCGAATGCAGAGCTACTTATGCCGCTTGCATGCCAAATTGAAAAAGGTTCTTTTGGTATGGGCATTTTAAGGTTGTCATCGGCAGGTTGGTTGGGCCCACTACTTCCAAATGCATAGGAGCTAAGGAAACCTCCGCCGGTATTTATTGAGTCGACATTTTCCAATTCTTGGTTTTCATGCAATCTAAGGGCCCAAGGATTACCTGTATAGAGAGGAGTGAATTGAATAAGAGCTCTATTAACCTTTAGGTGATTATTAAATAGCTCTTTTTTTGCTGGCCAAATGATAATGCCATTGACAATTAGATAAGGCCGATCCGGTCTAGTTATATCAAACATGCAAGATTTCCAGTTGGGTTGCAATTGTTGGTTTGCTTCCAAAACTGAATTTACAGATTGGGTATTCAAGCTAAAGTAGTTTGGTTGATCTAGACCGAATGGTTTGAAATAAACATCTCTCACTGCATAAATCCATGCCATTTCTGTATTGTGGTGTATGGCGTAGTTAGTAAACACCTCTAAAAAGTCAGTGGTGGCAGGTTTTGCAAGATTGTGCTCTTTCAGACTTTTCGCCCATTCCTCTTTCCCCCAATTATTGCGCTCAACATAGTTTGGACTATCTCCAAGGAGCTCAGTGTCATTGATAGATTCGTTTTTGTAATACGTATAAATGGCAGCGGCCCAGCTCCCGCCTGAAACACTCGAGATGTATCTCGCCTTTGCCAACAGACCGAGCTTATGAAGTGCCCTCAGCTGCCCCATTGTCGCGGCCATTGAACGCGTGCCGCCCCCTGAAAAACAGATACCACAGTTGTTTGTTCTACTTAATAGCTCAGGTGTCGTCTCTGGAAAGACAAAATCTCTATGCTCGCTGGGAGTGATATCTGCTTTTATTTGAGTGTTACTCATTTTGATCCTTTAAGTCTGCGATTTGCGAATGCTCATGTAAATCCAACGGACATTTTTTTAGTTTAATCTTGTCGTGAAGTTAAGTACTAGGCATAAGCGTGAAATGCATCACAAAAAAACAAAATAAATATTACTTCGATGGGAAAATATGTCATCTTTCAGACCTTATTTTTGTGACTGCAATCTTAGTTCTCTGTTGCCCATACTGATTGAACGCTTGATTACCTGTCACTCCCCTAAGGCTTTTTTTAAATATTATGAATGATCTGTTAAGCGTCTCTCAAGCTTGGTTTTTAAACAACGAAGGCCTGTTATCTAGCATGGCGGCCATGTTGGCGGTTGTGAGCGGCCTTATATTTTGGTTTAGCCGCATATTTGGTCGGTTTGGAGAGTCGCTTTCCAATCGTTTTGGGAAGAAGATCGGTGAAAAAAAATCCGACAAAACCCCCCAGTCATTGGTGACGAAGGCATCGAATAAAGTTGCGAAGAACAAGCAAATTATTGCAGTACTTCCCTTCCGCACATTAACAAATAACGGTGATGAAGAATATCTTGCGACAGGAATTGCTGAGGACATTATCACAAGCATGTCTTACAGTCGGTTGTTCCCCGTCATATCTTCGGCAACCTCTTTCTCATACAAAAACAGCAAAGACATTTTTGGTGATATCAGTCGAGACCTCAATGCCAAATATGTTGTGACAGGTACTATTGGGCATGGGTTAAATCTACTTAATTTAACCGTCGAGTTAGCCGATTGTGATAGTCAGACACAATTGTGGTCTGAAAAGTTTTCGTCCAAGGCAACAGATCTTTTTCATCTCCAAGAGCAAGTTTCTGAAAGAATAATCGGCAAGCTCAGCCCGGCTCTGCGATCTGCTAAAATGGGGTATGCTCGACGAGCAGCACCTAATAGTCCAGATGCATGGGACCATGTACTGCGTGGTCTTTGGCTGCAGAGCCAAAGTAGCAGTGAAACCAATTTAGACGCTATCAAAGAGTTCCAGAGTGCAACTGAAATGGATGTTGAATTTGGCTACTCTTATGCACTGTTGGCCTATGCGTACCATCTAAGAAGCTACATGGGTTGGTCAACCAATTTCACTGATGATTTAAAATCAGCCGATAAGTATGCATTAAAAGCCATTAGCTTGGATTCAGAAGTTGCAGAATCGTATTTGGTTTTGGCACTGAATGGCTTGATCATGCGAAAATTTGAGATGGCGCAAAAAATGGCGACCACCGCGATAGAATTGAATCCTTACAATGGCCTTTGTTGGTTGGCAATTGGTTTAGTAGATCTTTATCGAGGTCGTTATCAGGAAGCGATAGATCATTTTTCACATGTGGAGCGTTTGAACCCTCGAGATCCACTTCAATGGTTATTTCACATTGCTTTTAGTCTTGCTTATTTTTTCAAGGGCGATCTTGAGTTATCGCTCACTCATTCGCAGTTGGCGCAGATTCAGCCTCTAGGAAAAGTGGGCGGAGAGCTGTTGAATGTTGCATGTTTATCCGCCTTAGATAGGCATCACGAAGCGAGATTGTTTTTGACTAGCAGTCCACCGGCTAAAGGTGCATGGGATTTTGTACTAAGCCGATTACCCTTCGAAAATACTGAAAAAATTGGCGTGTTAGTTGCGTACATTAATAAAATTGACTCTCACATTTTAAGCGGATCAGATCAATCAAAGCGAAGTACAGCAGTTTAATGTACACCACCTAAATGGAATTAATCATATGGCTACAAAGAAAAAAATTGCGATCCTAGGAGGAGGCATTGGTGGATTATCCAGCGCATTTAAACTCACCGAACTTGATCCTTTGAACGAAAAGTTTGAGATAACGGTGTATCAGATGGGCTGGCGACTTGGAGGTAAATGTGCCTCTAGTCGAAACCCGAGTGAAAATTATCGAATCGAAGAACATGGTATTCATCTGTTTGGAGGGTTTTATTACAACACTTTTGACGTCATGAAAAAGACCTACGATCAACTCAACAGACCAGATTCCGATCCTTTGTCGTCTATTGAAAAGGCATTTAAACCCAGTAATTTTGCTGCCATGTGGGAAACCTATGGGCAGCAAATTTTTGAGTGGGATATTGATGCAAAACCAACGGGGGAGGCCGCACCCTGGGAAACCCAAAAAGATTTGTCCACTGGAAGTTTATTGTCAGGCGCACTGAGTAATATTATAAAACAAATCTGTGGCAGCGCAGATGATATAGACGGGCCACTGCACTCTATTTTCCATAATAACCCTTTAGAGAAATTAGCGGAGTCAGTGGGTTTAGGGTCTGTGTTTCACCATCATCTTGATGTATTAAAAGCCGACCTATTAAAAGAGTTTGCGAATTTCGATTTAAAAGACAGTGATTTAGGAAAGGCATTAGTTAAGTTGCAAGCGTTTAGAGAGTTGATCGATCCAGCCATTGGGCATCATCCAACTAAGTTAAGGCATCTGTTCTTTAAGCTAGACTTTATGATTACCCTGTTTTCAGGATATATAAAGGATGAGGTTGCTGTTAGAGGATTCGACTATTTAGATGAAAAAGATTGGATCCACTGGTTGAGTGATCATGGTTTAAGCAGTGCAACTCTCGCATCGCCTTTACCAGTGACTAGCCCTAATATTTTATTTGGTTTTCGAGACGGGGACACCAGTAAAATGCCAGAATTTGCAGCTGGTGCGATGTTGCATTGGACTCTATTAATGCTCAATTACACCCATAGTCAATTTTACTTTTTCAGAGCGGGTACCGGCGAAACAATTATTCAACCGCTTTATGAAGTACTAAAGCAACGTGGTGTTAAGTTTGAGTTTTTTCATAAAGCAACTGCAATAAAGCAAAAAGAGGGCAGTATTGATTCCATAGATTTCGATATACAGTGTTCTTTAAAGCCTGGATTTAAAGAATATGAACCGCTCAATAAGACAAAAGTAAAAGGCCTTTCGGGATGGCCAGATTTTCCACTTTGCGAACAATTAATCGAGGGTGACAACCTAAAAAGTCATGATGATAACGGCCGTCCCTATGATCTTGAAAGTTATTGGACCACATGGAAGCCCATTGGTAGCAAAAGATTGAAGCAAGGAGTTGATTTTGACAGCTTAATTTGCGCTCTGTCTATTGGCGCTCTTCCCTCAGTTGCTAAGGATTTGATCGACAATAGTAGCAAGTGGAGCGATATGGTCGAGCATGTTCAAGCAATACAAACTCAATCATTTCAGATTTGGCTCAGTAAACCCAAATCTGAAGTTTTGTCAGAAAGTGCAGCAAAGAGTGATGGCGTTTTTGTCAGTGGCAACTATGTAAACCCGACATCTGATACGGCTGAGATGGGCCATTTAATCGATTTTGAAGAATGGGGTAGTGCAGAGCACAGAGCTAGATCAGTATTTTATTTCTGTGGTCCCATGGCAGAGAATGAGCCAGTTCCTGAATTCAGTGATCATGCATACCCAGAACGCCAATATCAAAGAGTAAAAAATCAATCTATTCAGCTTTTGCAAGCGGCTACCAATCCTATAATGCCGGGTGCTACTTTACCAAGAAATGGAGCGGTCGCTGGTGACACGCAGGGTCTTGATTTTGAGCTATTAGCGGTTTCAAATGAAGATCGAGTGACCACGCCCTTTAGTCGTGTTCACCAACAATTCTTTCGGGCTAATATCGATCCAACGGAACGATATGTATTGTCCCTTCCGAAAAGTACCAAGTTCCGTATGAAGCCTTCAGAGTCTGGGTACAAGAACTTATATTTGGCCGGCGATTGGACCGATACTGGCTATAATTTTGGTGCAGTGGAAGCAACAGTCATCAGCGGTGCACTATCAGCAGCTGCAATCGATGGCTCGGTTGCTAAACTGGAAGGTCACCATCTTAGTGGTGTGGGTCGCACAGATTTCATTATCAAATCTTAAGCGGAAACGACTCTAATGTAGTCTAGTATCCACATCTGCTACCCAGCGGTTTCTTGCAATAATAAAGTATCGACCTATCAGATGGTATTCAGCGGTTAAACGATGAGTAAAGGCGGTTGTTAGAGGCCTTTACTCATCAAAAAGTGATAACCGGTTTATGGTGGGTTATTTAAGACTTGTAACCACAACCCAAGCAGGGCCTTGGGGAAGCGAAGATTCTATTAATCATCAGCTGTCGATGCTTAAACTCTCAAAGGCGGAGCTAAAGCTTAACTTAGTTGCAAGCTTGCCCAATGCCAATCGGCCTGAAAAAATAGGTAAACCCAATGAAAGCCTCTATGGCGTAAGATTCTTTGGGGACAAGTTGTATTTAGTTACCTTTGAAACCATTGATCCACTGTATGTTCTTGACCTGTCCAATCCAGAAGATCCAATGATTGCCGGAGAGCTAACCATCCCCGGGTTCTCTGATTTTCTTCATCCGGTCAATGATGATTTACTGTTGGGATTAGGTGCAGATGAGCAGGGGCTAGTGAAACTCGAATTGTTTAATGTGAGCGACATTAGTGTGCCGTTCTCTTTGGGCACCCATGTACTTGGTGACGGCAGTTGGAGCTATTCCGAAGCTCGATATAACCGGCATGCTTTCACTTATCAACAATATAATGAATCCATCGATCGTTTTGCAGTGCCCTTAACTGTATATGGACTGTCTCTTATACACATCTCCGAGCCCACGAGACGCTACGCTATCTC
>CAJXUC010000084.1 GCA_913061315.1 uncultured Gammaproteobacteria bacterium
CATCTGACATGCAGGGTGGTTGCTTTACGCTATCGAGTTTGGGTGCTATTGGTGGCAATGGTTTTACTCCCATCGTTAACGCACCTGAAGCTGGAATTCTTGGGGTTTCTAACGCTAAGATACAACCTGTTTGGGACGGTGAGTCCTTCCAGCCACGACTGATGCTGCCCTTGGCGCTTTCATATGATCATCGTTTGGTGAATGGTGGTGATGCGGGAAGATTTATGACGCAGATCGTCAAACTTTTAAGCGATGTTAGGCATTTAGCGCTTTGATTTATTAGGCTATTGGGGAGACTAATATGCAGTTTTTACACACCATGGTCCGAATTTCTGATGTGGAATCATCGATGGCTTTTTATTGTGATGCTCTGGGGATGAGTGAGGTGTCGCGTTATGATGTTGAAAAAGGACGTTTTACGCTAATATTTTTAGCTGCTCCGGATGATTCACAGACAGCCGTGGACAAAGATGCACCCTTAATTGAGTTAACGCACAACTGGGACCCAGAGCCATATGCAGGTGGTAGAAATTTTGGTCATCTTGCATTCCGAGTTAATGATATTTATGCCTCCTGTGCACGCTTGGTTAAACATGGCGTGCTTATCAGCCGTCCCCCGAGGGATGGTCGTATGGCGTTTGTTAGGTCTCCAGATGGTATATCGGTTGAACTACTGCAAGCAGGGCAACCACTTGGTCCCATGGAACCCTGGTTATCAATGGAGAATTCTGGTGAGTGGTAGTTTGTTCGCTGATTAGGATTGTTTGAACGGTAGCATTTCACTCGCCTGGGTTATGTGCGAATCGATAGCCAGGTTTTCTTCGTCCAGAAACCGAGCAATGGCTTTCCGGAACTCCGGGTGGCGAATCCAGTGAAGAGAGTGTGTTTTGATGGGCTCAAAGCCTCTGACCAGTTTATGCTCACCCTGAGCACCGGCATCATAGCGCTGTAAGCCCATTTTAATTGCGAATTCGATACCACGATAATAACAAAGCTCAAAGTGCAGGAAGGGAAACTCTCCGAGGCTTCCCCAATAGCGTCCGTAAAGAGAGTGACTATCGAACAAATAGAGCGCACAAGCGATTGGCTGACCATTCTGGTTGGCAACTGACATAGCAATTTGCTCAGGCATAGTGGTTGCTATTCGTTCAAAAAACTCCTGCGTTAAATAACCACGAGTCCCATTGCGCTTAGCGTAGGTTCGTTCGTATAGTTGATAAAAAAGCTGCCAAATTTCTTTACTTATTTCAGAGCCAAGTAGTACATCCACTTCAATATTTTGTTTTTTTATCTCGTCCCTTTCTTTTTTTATCATTTTACGTTTACGTGAGGTCATCCCTGCGAGATAGTCATTGAAGCATTGATAATCCTTATTTAACCAATGATATTGAACGCCCGTGCGCTTTAATAGGCGCGGATCATCAAAAAGCTTTAGGTCATTATCTTCAGGAAATAAAATGTGCCAGCTAGAAGCGTGTGTATCCTCAGCTATATTAATAACCTCATCTACTATTTGACGACAATGTTGCTGACTCATCGCAGTATTAGAACGAAGTCGAGTTCCTGTGGACGGTGTAAACGGTACCGCGGTGACTAACTTGGGATAGTATTCTAAACCGTTTTGATGGTATGCATTTGCCCAAGCATGGTCGAAAACGTACTCGCCCATTGAGTGATCTTTTAAATACAGCGGCATAAAACAGCTGGTGTCTCCATCATCAAGTGTCAGATGAATTGGATCCCAGCCTGACTCGCGGCATGCGCTACCACTCTCTTCGAGAGCGTTAAGAAATGTTTCCCTTAAAAACGGGTAGGGGAGAGAGCTCATGTTGGGTCCTGTGTCTGTTCTTAGTGGCTAATCAATGCCGATCAATAGTACCCGTGCATTAAATGGATAACGCTTGAGTAACACAACAAGAGATATATAGCTTTTACGTAATCGAACCTTTATATGATCACATAATGTTGATTAATGAAACTAATATAAGCACCCTAAACTAGAAATGAAGGGAGTGCTCTAGCGTGAGTCAATGTTAATCCAGTAATAGTTCGTTTCTACTTGCCATAAGGCCCAATTTTGCAAATATTTTTCGTCAATTTTTACGAGTTCGAAACGCATTGAGGTATCATGGAGTGCTTATAGCAAAGCTAAAAGCCAAGATATTAATGGAGAGTTCAAATGATTATTAAGCCACGCGTTCGCGGCTTCATGTGTATAACGAGTCACCCATCAGGTTGTGAGCAAAATGTAATAAATCAGATTGATTATATTAAGAGCCAGGCACCTATTTCCGCGCCTAAGAGAGTGTTGGTGATAGGAAGTTCGACGGGCTACGGACTCTCGGCTAGAATTACTGCTGCATTTGGTGCAGGTGCTTCGACGTTGGGTGTGTTCTTTGAAAAACCAGGTTCAGACCGTAAACCTGGAACTGCAGGTTGGTATAACAGTGCGGCGTTCCATAAGCAGGCTGAAAAAGAAGGCCTGTACGCTAAGAGTGTTAACGGGGACGCATTTTCAGATGAGGTGAAGCAGAGGGTCATTGACACCATCGCTAAAGACTTAGGGCAAATTGATCTAGTTATTTATAGCTTGGCCGCGCCTAGACGGCAGCACCCCAAGAGTGGTGAAATATTTAACTCTACATTAAAGCCGGTGGGTAAGAATATCACCATGCGAGGGATCAATACGGATAAAGAGGTTATTCAAGAATTTAGCCTTGAGGCGGCTTCTGATCAAGAAATTTCAGATACTGTCTCTGTGATGGGGGGCGAAGATTGGCAGATGTGGATTGATGCCCTTGCGGCGGCAGACGTTCTGGCACCCGGCGCAAAAACGACGGCCTTTACCTATATTGGCGAAAAAATGACGTGGGATCTTTATTGGGATGGAACGATTGGACAAGCGAAAAAAGATCTGGACCATAGGGTTTTATCGATTAGGCAGAAGCTGTCGGTAAGTGGTGGCGATGCGCGAGTATCGGTACTAAAGGCTGTGGTGACCCAATCAAGTTCTGCGATACCTATCATGCCTCTTTATTTAGCGATGCTGTTCAAAGAAATGAAAATTGATGGAAGTCATGAAGGCTGCGTAGAGCAGCTTTATAGACTATTCACCGAGGGGCTTTATTCTGCTGAGCCGCGTCTAGATGAGGAAGGTAGGCTGCGTATGGATGAGCTTGAGATGCGCGCTGAGATACAGGCCAAGGTCGCAAAATCATGGGCCGACATTTCAACAGAAAACCTTAACGAGTTGACCGATTTTGTAGGCTATAAGCATGAATTTTTGTCTTTATTCGGGTTTGGTGTATCGGGAATAGATTATGATGCAGAGGTCGATACTGACATCTCTATTGAGCACTTAATAGAAGGCCCAACCCTTGGTTAAAAAAGCGTCTAGGGCGACCCAATTCAGTTTTAACCTACTGCATCCTCGGCACTGGTTAATTTGGTTCGGTTTTTTGGTGTGGCGGCTAATTACTGCGTTACCTTTTCCTATTTTATTACTACTAGGAAAAGGGATCGGATTAGTAGTGTTCTCCTTTAGGAGTCGTCGTAAGACTATTGCAAAAAGAAATATTGAAGTCTGTTTTCCATCACTTTCCGAGCGTGCACAGCATGAGATGTTAAGAAATAATTTCATTAACACTGGGATCGCGTTCATGGAGATTGGGATGGCTTGGTGGTGGTCTTCTCGTCGATTGGCAAAACTGCTTAGCTATGAAGGCCTTGAACATCTTAAGTCCATCCCAGTGGGACGCGGGACAATGTTGCTGGGTATTCACTACACGACTCTCGAAATTGGAGGGGCTGCCGTTTCTATGGTGACACAAATGGACGGTATGTATCGTGCGCACGGCAACCCAGTCTATGATTACATACAAGCTTCTGGTCGTGTCTCCAAAGGCAGTGGTGACACTGTGGTTTTTGAGCGAAGAGATGTTAGGGGAACCATGAAGGCACTTAAGAATGGACGCACTCTTTGGTATGGCCCGGATCAAGATTATGGGCTCGGGCAGGGTCTTTTTGCCCCCTTTTTTGGTATCCAGGCGGCTACTGTCTATGCAACAGCAAGGTTTGCCGATAAGACTGGTGCTGCCGTATTGCCTTTTAATCACATTCGTTTACCGGGCTCTCAGGGGTATAAGGTGACTTTTCATGCACCGCTAGAGTCATTTCCCAGTGGCGATGATTTAGTGGATGCAACCCGTATTAATCAGGTGATTGAAAAGTTTATTTTACTTCAGCCGGATCAATATCTTTGGGTACACCGGCGATTTAAAAACCGCCCTAAAGGTGATCCCGATATCTATAATTTAGACAGTGAGGGTAGTGAATGATTTGGCCCATCCAAAAAAGCGAGTTTTGCTTGTGCGTGCGCAGAGGCGTAAGTAACATGTCTCGGCCATACTCATTACCATCTTGGAGAAAAAAGTGATTACCGGAAGTATTGTCGCTTTGGTGACGCCCATGCATTCAGGATCCTTAGCCATAGATTGGGGCTCATTAGAGGCTCTCGTTGAGTGGCACATTGCTGAAGGTACCAACGCAATTGTTGCGGTTGGGACCACGGGAGAATCAGCGACCTTGAGTGTTGCAGAGCATGCCAGCGTGATAGAGTTTATTGTTAAAAAGGTAGCAGGAAGGGTACCAGTGATCGCTGGAACAGGCGCTAACTCAACTGCAGAGGCAATTCATCTAACTCAAACAGCAAAGGTAGTGGGTGCTGATGCTTGCTTGTTGGTGACGCCTTATTACAATAAACCGACGCAAAACGGACTTTATCAGCACTTTAAAGCGATTTCTGAAGCTGTTGATGTGGACCAAATTCTATATAATGTTCCCGGCAGAACAGCCTGTGATATGTTGCCAGATACAATCATCGCATTGAGTAAGCTAAACAATATTGTTGGCGTAAAAGAGGCAACAGGCGATTTATCCCGGGTGCCCATGCTGTTAGAAGGTTGTAATGAAGGCTTTGCTATTTATTCAGGCGATGACGCAACCGCTCGAGAACTTATGCAGATGGGAGGCCATGGTGATATTTCGGTTACTGCGAACGTTGCGCCCAGATTGATGTCTGAAATGTGTGCAGCGGCAATGAGCGGCAATTTGGAACGGTCAAATGAACTTGATCTTGTTTTAGTTCACTTACATTCTGCTCTTTTTGTCGAGGCCAATCCTATTCCGGTAAAGTGGGCTGTTAGCCAGATGGGTATGATAGAGAACGTACTGAGGCTGCCTATGACGAGTCTTAGCAAAGAATACTTTACTACTGTTAGCCAAGCTATGCGTAGTGCTAGCGTTAACTAACTTACCGATTAATTGAAAGGCCTTTCGTAAATATGAAAATAATGTCAGCTATTCTTGTTATTTTGTTCTCGGCTAATTTGACGAGTTGTGGGTGGCTTGGATTGAAGGATCGCACCAATGACTATCTTCTTTCTGAGGAAACAGAGCCTACAGTTATACCTCGTGAGCTGAGTACAGGTTCACTGGGTCAACTTTATCCGATCCCTGCCATTGAGACATCCTCAGAGCAGCTGGTTTCGTTCGATGTCCCGCGGCCGCTGCCAGCGTCCGTTAACACATTTGAACAGTTGGTTAAAATTCAGAGCTTTGACGAGGGACGTTGGGTACTAATCAATATCTCACCCAGTGAGTTGTGGCCTCGACTAAGAAATGTTTTGAACCGCAATGGGGTTCCATCAGCGGTGGCGCAAGGGTCATCGGGTCTAATCGAAACAGTGTGGGTGACCTTTAGTTCTGATGATGATAATTCGCACAGGTTCAGGTTTACCATCGCTCCCGGTGTCCAGGTAGAAAGCACTGAGATTGCCGTTGTGCATAACCAAGCGGTTCGTGGAGAAGAAGATAATGCAGCATGGTCAAGCGCATCTGACAGCGACCAGCGAGAGCTAGACATGCTGACATTAGTAGCTAATGATCTGGCGGGGGTTAATGACTTCGCAAGCGTTTCTCTGTTAGCTCAAGATATAGGCGGTGCCTCGAAGGTTGAGATTATATCGCCCGAAATCGCAGATCCCTTTATTCGTATAAAGCTTGGCTTTGACCGGTCATGGGCATCAGTGGTTTATTCGTTAGAGCGAGGAGGGTTTTCTACAATTGACAAGAACCGTTCGGATGGATTGTTTTACGTCAATTACACAGAGCCAAGTAACACTGAGGTAGGTTTTTTTGGTCGCATGTTCGGTGGCAGTGACGATGGGGATATTATCGAGACTAATTATCGAGTGTTGGTTGAAGCCGTAGGGTCGAATGTTGAGGTGAAAATTGTTGATGACTCAGGTGACAGTGTTGCAAGATCCGAGGCGTCCAGACTGCTGGCTATTTTGAGAAGTAACTTGTCATAGAGTTGCTAGGTAATGCGTTTCGCCTCTCTTGGTAGTGGTAGTAAGGGTAATTCGACGATTATTGTGTCAGGAGCGACCTCCGTTTTGCTTGACTGTGGGTTCGGTATTCGTTCGATCTGCGCGCGGTTGCTTGCTCGAGATATAGCTCCCGAGACAGTCACGGCAATACTCATTACTCATGAGCATAGTGACCATTGGAAGGGCGTCGAGGCGCTCTCCGCAAAGTTTGATATTCCAGTTTACCTGTCCGCTGGCTGCTTTAAAGCTCGTAAACTTTCCCCAGGTTCTAAGCATTTCCACATTATTGATAGTCACACGGCGTTTAATTTAGGGGAACTCACTGTCACCCCAGTTCCTGTACCCCATGATGCCAGAGAGCCTATTCAATATATGTTTAGCGATGGTAATCTGCGTCTGGGCATTTTAACTGACCTGGGGCATTACACCCCTCACGTGCTCTCAAGTTATTCCAAATGCCATGGCTTATTGCTCGAGAGTAACTATGACGAAGAGATGCTCGCGAATGGACCTTACCCGCAATTTTTGAAGGAGCGAGTCAGCGGTCTGTTCGGTCACTTAAGTAATAGGCAAGCCTCAGAGTTACTTGAAAGGCTAGATTTGACGCAGTTACAAACGTTAGTGCTGGGTCATATTAGTGATAAAAACAATCACCCGGATATTATTGCCGAGGTACTCTCAAAGACTGATATAGGAGCTGCTACAATAGTTTTTGCAGGGCAAGAAGAGGGAAGTGACTGGCAGTATTTAGAATGCCGATCTTAGTGCTGAACGCGTCACAGTGTTGCTAGCCTTGTTTCGCGTTTGGGTCAAGGTTAATTATATTTTTTTCCACAGATAACCTCCTGTTTTGAAAGCTTATATTAGGTAATGCTCGTAAGTCATTGATTATTACTAAGGAGCGGCCTAAGTAATTGATTTTGAACGATTTTTATAAATGGTTAAAAAGTAACCAATCTAAGCAAGGAGTATGTTTTTTATGGATTTAGGCGATAAATCCAAGGTTAATCCACAAAGTTATCCACAGATATTGTGCATAACTTTTGGCCGATTCTGCGACCAATGTCACTTTTTATAAGGGCTTAAAGTTACTCACAAATGTTGCCGACTAACGCTTTTATACTGGCCCGTCGGCGCAGTTGTCGTAAGTCAGCGCAGTCAATATTCGTATTGTTGTGAAGATCGACGAGAGTGAGTTCATCAAGAAAAAATAATGGAGTGAGGCTAGTTAAATTGTTATTTTGAAACCTTACTTCTGACAAGGCGGCAAATTGCTGGATCCCATCAAGTTTTTCGATACCAGCATGACCACAATCTATAGTTCTCAGCGTCTGTGGGTCTTTGATCTGCTGATCAATAATAGTCTGCTCTACGCATTCATTAAATGCGTTATCAATAATCTTTTTAGTCTGATATAAAACGGTCGGAGTTATGATAGATTTATTATTCAAGGTCACGGCATAATTTGCACATCCGGATAACAGGACAACCATTAACGTTATGAAACCGT
>CAJXUC010000085.1 GCA_913061315.1 uncultured Gammaproteobacteria bacterium
ACGTAAGGAGTCGTCGGCAGCGTCAGATGTGTATAAGAGACAGCTATCAAAATAATGACTAATATTTTTAAGCAATATTGGTGTAAATGAGGGCCTAGGCTCGCCTTTCATGAAAAGCCATCCCGCTTTATTTTTTTCATCATAGTAGGTCTTAATCTGACTTTGAAATGGAACTTCAAATTTTGAATTGTTAGCTTCATTGATAAATGCAAGATTACTCATTTATGTTACTTACTCCTGTTAGTTTTTCGTTCTATAAATCCTATTTCAAAAATAAATCTGAGTTTATATGTGATTGATAATCATGGTCACCAAGTTATATCAAAAAAGTTTCAACATAATTTAGAGAGTAGATAGTTAGCTGCAAGAGCAAGACCACTAAGGTAATAATGTTTTATTTCAATGACTTAGATAAAATTTAAATAAAGAAATACTCATTAGACAATAAATTGGCACTATCAACAGTCGACAAGCTGGCTTTACTCGCCATGTTTATTAATGAAATGTTTACGTAATTAATAAATATCAGAAAGGGATATTTTGAAGTGGGGTCTATTGGTTTTTAATCCATTAAATATACTTTCAATAAATGGCACTTCGTAAAATAATGGAACGATACTATCGTTTGCATTTAGAATTAACGTGGGTAAATGAAAGACTCAAAATATTTTAGTTAAACTACTAATAATTTGAATAATTGACCTAACAAAACAGTGAATAATTTTACTTTGATAAATTTGATTCTAGCTTTATCAGAGCCTTTTAATCCATTTTATAAAGATAAAGTTAACGAATTTTAAGCAGGTGTTTGAAATGGTTGAGCAGCACAGCAAAAAATATATTAAAGCTGCCTTTCTGTAGCGATATTAATGTCTGAAAAGTAAAAACTGACTGATAACTCGAGTTAAAAGTCAGCTTTTATATGGATATGATTTATATTTTATGATTTATATTGAAAGGGCTTTAAACTCAATCGATTTCATCAATCCAAGCCATTTGAATCGCTTCAAGTATTTTCTCACTAGATTTTTCAGGATCATCCTCAAAACTCTCGAGAGCACATACCCAAGCATGTAAATCTGTAAATCGAATAAATTTCGGATCTACGTCAGTATGAGATTCCATTAGCTCAATTGCGATATCTAAAGTGTCTGTCCAAATTAAACTCATTTTTTTACCTTGATAAATTAGCCGCTAGTGTGTTTCTGAAACCATATTAATGGTGTACTTTGGAATTTCAATGACCAAAGGTTCACTCCCAACAAGAGCTTGGCAACTGAGTCTTGATTCCATATCCAGACCCCAGGCTTTATCTAAATAATCGTCTTCAATTTCAGTTGATTCAGTTAGGCTGTCGAATCCCTCACGAATATGAATATGGCAGGTAGTACAAGCGCAGGATTTTTCACAAGCATGTTCAATTTCAATGTCATTTTTTAACAAAGCATCACAAATACTGATACCAGAATCAACTTCTATGACAATACCTTCTGGACAAATTTCTAAATGTGGTAGAACTATTATTTTTGGCATTACTATAAATTTACCTCGTCAACCTGCTTACCAGCGAGCGCATTAACTACACTGGAGTTCATTCGTTTTGCAACATAGTTTTCACTAGCCACTTCAACGGCTTTTATCAATTGCTTTAAATTATCGGATGTTGATAATTCAATTTGTTGCTCCAGATTATTTCTGTGCAACAGTATGTTATTAAGTTCAGCTTCACCCAGTAAACTATCACCATCAGACGCTAGGGCGCTGTCCACAGCTTCAATTACGCGTTTGGCTTCAACCTGTTGTTCTTTTAACATTCTCGAATCAATGTCTTCTTTGGCGAATTCCATCGAAGCTTTTAACATAGATCCAATTTCAGTATCGGTCAAACCGTAAGAGGGTTTTACGACAATATCAGCCGTTACGCCACTGGTTAATTCCTCTGCTGAAACAGTCATTAACCCATCCGCATCGACCTGATAAGTTACTCGTATTCTAGCGGCGCCTGCAACCATTGGCGGGAAACCGCGTAATTCAAATCTAGCCAGTGAACGGCAGTCTGAGATTAACTCTCTTTCACCCTGAATAACATGAATTGACATTGAAGTTTGACCGTTTTTAAAGGTTGTAAATTCCTGTGCTTTTGCGACTGGAATAGGCGTATTACGGGATATTATTTTTTCACTTAAGCCGCCCATGGTTTCAATGCCAAGAGACAGGGGGAGGACATCAAGCAATAACATTTTACCATCTGAGCTGTTACCACAAAGCACATCAGCCTGAATGGCCGCACCAATGGCAACGACTTGATCAGGATCAAGGTCGTTCATAGGTTCACGTTTGAAGAAACTTTTCACCATTTCAGCGACTAAGGGAACACGCGTTGAACCCCCGACCATAACCACCTGAGAAATGTGGTCAATATCAATATTGGCATCGCGTAATACACGCCGGCAAGGCGTAAGCGTTTTTTTAATTATAGGCTTGGCGATGAGTCTAAACTGTTCTATTGTTAGACAGCCCTGCCAATGTTGGCCTGCGTAATTAATGCTTAATTCAGTTCTATTTCGTGTGGTTAGTGCTTCTTTCGCAGCTCTGGCGGCGATTAGAATTCGACGTGATAATACAACATCTAGCTTTTCAAAATGGGCCTCCTCAAGTATCCATTCGCCCAGTGCATGATCAATGTCATCTCCCCCAAGAGCCGAGTCACCGCCAGTCGCCAAAACTTCAAATATGCCTTTATTAAGCCGCAATATTGAGATATCAAAGGTACCGCCACCCAAATCATAGACGGCTATAACACCATCATGTTGCTGGTCTAGGCCGTAAGCAACTGCAGCAGCGGTCGGTTCGTTTAAAAGTCTATAGACATTAAGACCTGCCAATGTGGCAGCATCTCTTGTTGCTTGTCGTTGAGCATCGTCAAAATAAGCAGGCACGGTAATAACAACGCCATCTAATGTCCCACCTAAAGTTTGCTCTGCCCTTTCAGTCAGGTCCTTTAATATTTCAGCTGACACTTCAACAGCACTGATTGGCCCCGTGGCCGTTTTAATCCGTGGTACAGTTTGAATTTCATCAGAAATGAATTCATAGGGCAAGATATTACCTAATTGAGAAATGTCTTCGATATCTCGACCCATTAGGCGCTTGATTGATGACAAAGTGTTAAGTGGGTCATCGGACTGAAATTTTTGTGCCTCTTGCCCAACCAAACGCTGTTCGTTGCCCATATAAACAATAGAGGGCAATAACACACGTCCACTATCATCTGGCAACGTTTCTGCTTTGCCGCTGCGAACTGAAGCCACAAGCGAATTGGTCGTCCCTAAATCGATACCCGCAGCTAAACGATGCTGATGAGGTGCAGATGATTCACCTGGTTCAGAAATTTGTAGTAATGCCATTCAGTTCTCTAGCTATAATTTTCTTCGAGTTGAAATTGCAAATCCATGACTTGCTCTAAGATACGTTGGACAAACTGCATCTTTCGACTGACCAATTTGGCTGTATCAAGGTTCCCTGATTCGAATTTATTTGAAAAGTCATCGCTAATCGTTTTCAATCTGACTTTTAAATGTTTGATGATGTTATCGCATTCTTCAAGTGGATTTTGTTTTTTAGGCACTTCTTCCATTTGTTCACGTAGCGCGATTTGCTCCATTAAAAACTCAATATCAGAGGTTGTTTCAGATTCATCTTTCATATCAATGCCACTGATCTCCAACATATACCGTGCCCGTTTAACAGGATTAGTCATCGTTCCATGAGCCTCATTAACCCAAGAAGCTTGCTGCACCGACAGTCGCTTATCTTGCTCAGAGGCATTTACAAATCTATCTGGGTGGAATTTAGCTTGAAGATTTTGCTGATTTTCATGAACCAGCGCTAAATCGATCTCAAAGCTCAATGGTTGTTTAAATAATTCAAAATAGTTTTGGGATAAATCTAACGTCTTCATGAATTAACTCTATGTAAAACGTTAGACAGTAAAGCTTTCGCCACAACCACAAGCATCTTTTGCATTGGGATTAATAAACTGAAAGCCTTCATTTAATCCTTCTTTAGAAAAATCAACTTGAGTTCCATCAAGAAAGATTAAACTTTTAGGATCAACTACTACCTTTACGCCATTAGTTTCAAATACCGTGTCGCTATCATCAAGCTCATCAACAAATTCGATAACATAAGCCATACCAGAGCAACCAGTAGTTTTTACACCCAATCTTAGTCCAATACCTTTGCCTCGACTTTTCAGAAAATTTTGAACTCTTTGTGCTGCTATCTCAGTTAGTTGAATTGCCATAATATTATCCTCTCATAAACAGCTGCATATCGTATGAAAGCAAGCAGTTTTTCAATAGTCCAGGTAGCGTCGTTGCCAATAGCAGTTCAACGTTAAGATTAAAAGTTAATGCACGTTCTTGATAAATTGGCAAGACCTAGCGAGTGTGAATTTTGTTTTTTTGGCGCATGTCATGATTTAACGACAGTAACCTCACGTCTTCCTTTTCCATCATGTCAGCCAATGAAATTGTAGTCAGATAGTCTTTAATTTCCTCACTGAGCTCTTCCCAAAGTTGTTCCGTTAAGCAGGGCTCATAGTCAGAAGAGCCCTCAAGTACATCTTTGTTGGTTATATGCATTTCCTCGTCTACGGCGGTAATAATATCAGCAATGCAAACCTCTGTAGGAGATCCACCCAAACTATACCCACCACCAGGCCCACGGGTGCTAATAACTAACTTATTCCGTCTCATTTTAGCGAATAGCTGTTCCAAATAGGATAGAGATATCCCCTGGCGTATTGATATATCCCCTAACGATACAGGCCCTTGCTCTGAATGCATGACCATATCCAACAGTGATGTAACAGCATAGCGACTTTTAGTAGATAAACGCATCAGAAAAGATGTCTTAAAAAGAAGTTGTCAGTATACAATCCTGACTAAAATGGTCAACTATTGAAATGCACCATTTTCTTTATTCAAAAGTTCATACCAAGTTAACAGCGCAGTTAAGGATTAAACGACGCTAAAAGGACACACCTCAATGTTTCAAAACCAACGTAAGAAAACCATAAAGATGAAAATGTATTCATCAACCGTTAACTTTTATTACCAAATATCTGCCAACAACTAATGCTTAACATTAAAACAATAGAAAAAGTGTTTGCTTTGAAAATAATCCAAATTCTGAACCATAACTGTCAATTTGAAAACCAACCCAAACTTATTTATGAATCACCGGGCTAAAATAGTACTTTAAAGTAGACCGCTAGATTTGCATTTTGCCTCAATGCTTTTTAGGCTTTTCTACTGAGCTTAATATACCCCGTAAAATATTGACTTCATTTTTAGACAAATTAGCTCGTTGATACAAACGGCGCAAACGTTGCAACAATTGGCGAGGGTTATCTGCATTGAGGTAGCCTGTTCCAATGAGAACTCTTTCAAGATGTTCAAAGTAACCCTCTAAATCGAAACTAGTGGCGGAAGGTTCACCTGGCGCTACAATTTCAACAGTCTTACCCTCACCCAAGGTTTTATATACTTCATAACACAAAACTTGTATTGCAGACGCAACGTTAAGTGAACTGAAGTCTGGGTTTGTAGGAATGTTAACCATGTAATTGCATAGTTGCAGTTCTTCATTGGTCAAACCCGAATGCTCTCTGCCAAAAACAATGGCAACATGAGATTCGTCATTAAGTGACCATGTTTTTTTAGCCATCTCAGTTGGTGATAACTCAGGCCAAGATAAAGAGCGAATTCGAGCAGTCGAACCAATGACTAGCTCACAATCCTGTATTGCTTCTTCGAGTGTCTCTACAGTATGCCTCTGGTCAAGAATTACATGAGCACCTGAAGCACGGGCATAGGCAACCTCACCTACTGGGCACTTTGGACTCACCATAACTAAATTTTTAATACTCATGTTATTCATGGCGCGTGCAGCTGCACCGATATTACCTGGATGGGTAGTTCCCACCATTATAATGCTGATGTTTTCTAGTTTCATTTTGAATTCTGATGAAATAAATTAAGGATGTGCGCGAATCGGGATAAAGTAATAGCAATTCTACCTACGTTTGAAGTGAATGTATGTCTGGTTTATTGCTATCCTGTTTGTTAGAATGCGCGACTCTTAAACCCCCCCATCCGGATCAAGCCCCATGCAACCTATGCTAAACATTGCAATTCGAGCAGCCCGAAGCGCAGGGGATTTTATTGTCCGCAAAATAAACAAATTGCCTGATATCAAAATTGAAACAAAAGCGCTCAACGACTTGGTTAGTGACGTTGATCGAGAAGCGGAGGTCAGAGTAATAGAGGCTATTCTTAAAGTTTATCCTCACCATAGCATTCTGGGTGAAGAATCTGGTGTTATTAAAGGAACTGACGCAGACTATCGTTGGATCATTGATCCACTTGATGGAACAACTAATTTCTTGCACAGCTTCCCACACTATGCAGTTTCAATTGCCTGTGAGTACCGAGGTAAAATTGAACATGGCGTTATTTATGATCCGATAAAGCAAGAACTTTTTGCTGCTAGCCGTGGTGATGGTGCAACAGTTAATAATCGTCGGCTTCGTGTCGCTCGCCTCAATACGACGCAAGGGGCGTTACTCAGTACAGGTTTTCCTTTCAGACACCCAGAAGAATTAGATGAGTTTCTTAAAGTGTTTCGTGAGTTCTTTTCGACAGCCAGTGAAATTCGTTGCGTTGGGTCTGCTTCGCTCGATTTAGCTTATGTCGCTGCAGGCAGACTTGATGGTTATTGGAAGTCAGGCCTCAAATCTTGGGATATTGCAGCTGGCACACTCATTCTTAGAGAAGCTGGTGGATTAATTACTGACTTTCAAGGTAACAATGACTCGTTACTTAATGGTGAAGTAATCGCGGCAAATCCTAAGCTTTTAGGTGACATGCTGCGCAAAATACAAAAGTATGTCTAACCACTAAACATTTAATTTAAAACAACCAACCATTCATATTGGTGCTTACTTAATTGCTTGTAACCTGACGGGCAGATACCTATTTGCAAAGGCATACCAAGTTTTAAAGATTTGTTCTGAAATATTAGGGATATGGGCTGACCACTGTTAACCTTTCAAACACAGTTTAAACACAACAATTGAAAAAAATGTAACGAACGCTCTATTTGTAATCTCGCATTTGTCCGACTAACACCCCGTGAATGTTGACTCTTTCAGCGGGATAGGTCATAACCTCCATATTAGCGTTTTCTGGTATCAGCTCTACTTCCATTTCACTTTTACGTCTAAAACGTTTAAGTGTGGCTTCAACTTTATCGATCATTGCGACAACAATATCACCATTATTGGCGACAGGCTGTTTTCTAATAATGACGTAATCGTTATCTAGTATTCCAGCGTCCATCATGGAGTCCCCTGTTACGCGCAAAGCAAATAATTCCGGCCCCATGAACATTTCGGCCAAGTTTAACTCTAGCTGGTCTTCAACTGCCTCAATCGGTAAACCTGCGGCTATTTTGCCTACAAGTGGAATGGTTGGTGCACTCACTAAAGGTAGCTCCACCAAGTTCATACCTCGTGAATTACCTTTGACTCGATCTATATACCCCCTGTCTCTTATACACATCTCCGAGCCCACGAGACGCTACGCTATCT
>CAJXUC010000086.1 GCA_913061315.1 uncultured Gammaproteobacteria bacterium
TACACGTAAGGAGTCGTCGGCAGCGTCAGATGTGTATAAGAGACAGAAATAGTATAAGAATTTATAGAACTCATCGAAGGAAGGGGTTGGTAATCACGACTAAGAAATGCTGTATAACGACAACTATATGGATACAGGAGACAATCCAGGAATGAGTAATTATAGTTTTTTCCAGAGCGGTTTTAAACTGAACCACGGCCAATTTTGCCAGATCCACCACTTTGCTTTTTAGCAGCTATACTGAATCCATCATATAAAGTGATAGCGCAGTTTAAGTGATGGTGTATTTCTTCAATTATGAAAAGGATATGCACTGACTGCTGATCTCTTTACTTGAACGCATAGTGATCTTTAACTGTTCGAACCTATTTAATTTTTATAGGACCTATTGGCCATTCAAATTAGAAAAAAGAGTTCGCTGCAGGGGCGTATTTGAATTTACTTCCATTTCACTGGCCTTATTCACCTTTGTCCAATAATAAGCTCTTTATAAGGATCAATTCATGAGTAAACGCTTGCAAGAACAGGTCAATCTGATTTCCGATACACTTGAAAAAAACTCTGATAGTAGTGTTTCAGGTTTTCTTGAGTCTATGTCACCTGCAGAAATTTCCCGAGTTATTGAGTCGCTGCCGTTAGATTTGAGAGGTCCCTTGTGGCGGCAGGTAACCCTCCTTAAAAAGGGAGAAGTGTTGCTGGAGTTGCAAGGCATACTTCGTAGTAGCCTAATAAAGCAAACGGATGAACAAGAACTGATCGCCTGTTTGTCTGTCATGCAAATGGATGAAATTGCTGATTTAGACGATTATTTACCGATGTCCGTCGTGAGTGCCATGGTGAAAACAATGGACATCCAACGGCGCGAACGTTATGAACAAGTAAAGCTTTACCCAGATGATGTCGCGGGTGGATTAATGGATGTAGACGCCACCGCGGTTCGTGGAGATGTCTCTTTTAGTGCCGTTTTTCGTTACCTTCGTCGTTTACGTCAGAGAGAAGGTTCCCTACCTGAACATCTTGACAGTTTGATGGTCATCGATCGACACAATCGTTTTATGGGCACGTTACCGTTGAGCAACCTTGTTTCATATGATACCTCCACAACGGTGAGTGATGTCATGATTTGTAATGTTGTAGGCATTACGCCTTTGACTTCAGCACTTGAAGTGACTCGAATTTTTGAAGATCAGGACTTGCTGTCAGCCCCAGTGATTGACGATAAGGGTTATCTCGTTGGGCGTATAACGGTTGATGATGTTATTAATGTAATACGTGATCAAGCTGACCGTGAAGTTTTAGGACGGGCGGGTTTAGATCAACATGAGGATATGTTTGCGCCAGTCATCAATAGTTCGTTGCGCCGAGCGATATGGCTGGGTATTAATCTACTGACGGCTTTTTTGGCGGCTTGGGTGATTGGTTTATTTGAAGGCTCGATTGAGAAAATGGTGGCACTGGCCGTACTTATGCCGGTAGTTGCTAGCATGGGCGGTGTGGCCGGAAGCCAAACGCTGACGCTAGTGACGCGGGGTATGGCGCTCGATCAAATTAGTCGACGCAACATATGGAAACTGGCGGCACACGAACTCGCTATCGGTGGGTTTAATGGTGTTTTTTGGGCTGCTGTGGTTGCTGTGGTTGCATACTATTGGTTCAACGATTTAATGCTTGGACTGGTTTTTGGCGCCGCTATGTTGATTGTTATTTTTATAGGTGCCTTAGTGGGAACATTTATTCCGTTGATATTAAAACGAATAGGCGTGGACCCTGCATTGGCGGGTGGAGTCGTA
Organism: uncultured Gammaproteobacteria bacterium; assembly: GCA_913061315.1. GTDB lineage: Bacteria > Pseudomonadota > Gammaproteobacteria. The sequence goes on from CAJXUC010000086.1 coordinate 1,791, forward strand.
CTCACAACCGCAACGGATGCCATTGGTTTTTTTGCATTTTTAGGCTTAGCTACCGTCATGTTATTTTAATCAAAATGAACGAGACAATGATAGATGTCGTGGTAAAAATTATTTCATGATCTATATTTTAGGGGTTCGTCGTGAAATATTATTCAGATGTAACGCTCTTGCAACATAAAGTCCGCCTACGGTTATCAAAAATATACCGATCCAAGATAAGGTTGAAGGCAAAGTATCGAAAAAGAGATAACCAAAAATAACGGCGGATACAATTTCGAAATAAGTGAAAGGGGCTAGGGTAGACGCATCGGCATAAACGAATGCATAGACCAGTAGAACCTGATTGATGGTACCGGCAAAAACCAACAGGCCAATATACAGCCAAGCTTCAGCAGGAACTGGCAACCATGCGCTGGGTAATAAAAGTGACAGCGCGGCAGTCGCACACAACGCGCCAAAAAAAGCGGTAATAAGTGGTGGAGAAATAGAACCCAGTTTACGATTCAGAGCCAATTGTATGCTGATAACAACGGCGCAAATAAAGATATATACGGTACCAATATTGATCTGATTAAATTCGGGTCGGATCACCATTAATACTCCTAAAAATCCGGTGATGATGCCAACCCAAACTGCCCAGTTGGCGCGCTCCCTAAGAAACAGCACTGCGATTATCACCAGCAGAAAAGGGTAAGCATAAAGAATTGCAATTGCGTCTGCATAGTCAACTGTTTGCGACCCTATTACAAAAAATGAGGTGCCGGCCGCCATTGTTAAACCTCGTATTACCTGAACCAATGGCCGCGCAGGTTTTAGTCCTTTGAAGCCATATCGCCAAATCAAATAGGGAGCCAGAATAATACTCATGCCAGCAAACCGAAACCAAGCCACTTGAGTTGCAGAGATTTGGTCTCCGAGGATTTTCATTGTTACCCCAGTGAAGGCGGCAATCGATACACCCAGCAGTATCATGATAATGCCACGTGAGTGAGAAGCCCCTTTGATTTGATTGTTATGACTGTTCATTCAGTGAGCATAGTTTAGCGTGAGTTTTTTTATAGTATATAAATAAGCTGTGAGATAACTGTCTGTCGAGTGCTTGAAATAAATAGAGTACCTTAGCAAATATGAGATTGACCTTTGTTAAATCGGCTTGGGGAAATATCCTTTGCTTCGACACCCATAGACAGCATCTCTGTAGATAATTTACCCGTGGTAATAATAGATGCCGTAGTGACACCTAGTGCTGGAGACATCATGATGCCATAGCCACCTTGTCCGGCAAGCCAGAAAAAGTCTTCAACCTTGGAGTCATAGCCGACAACGGGTATGTCGTCTGGTGCAAAGGTTCGAAGACCTGCCCAACTGTGCTCAACTTGTTGCACATTAATCTGGGTTCGACTTTCGAGCCAGTCGACTAAAATAGCGATATCCAAATCCTCAGGCCAGGCATCTTGCGGTTCAATGGGTGTTTCATCACCGGGTGAAACCATAATTTTTCCGGCTTCTGGTTTGATGTAGTTGTTACAATCAGCAAAATCAATCGCTGGCAGATGCCTTGACGTTGCAATGTGCTGAGGCAGGTCGACAATGATCGCAGTTCTGCGTTTGGCAACAAGCTGAGTGGGCGCTGCTCCCACCATCATTGCAATCTGATCAGCCCATGCTCCGGCTGCATTAATGAGTGTTTTACCCTGAATAGTTTGGCCATTACCCGATACTTGCCAAGCACCATCCTTACGCAGAATATGTTCAACGCGCATGGAACAGAGAACATTGCCGCCTGCCCGTTTGAGTGATCCTAGGTAGCCCTGATGCAAAGTTGCAACTTCGATATCAGCGACATCAACCTCAAACGTTGCTGATTCAACTTGCTTAGGGTCCAACAGCGGTGCTAGTTCGCAGGCTTCAGCTGCAGTCAGGCTTTCGATCGTTGCTGCTGGTTCTGATTGCTCCAAAATGGGTTTCAGTTTTTCAGTGTCACCGGGCATTGCAACCGTTAACAGCCCTCGTGGTGTCAACAACGGTACATGACAAAATTTAGACGGTGGGTTTAGGAGGAAAGATTTACTAGCCTGAGTAATACGCCTCACCACTGCGTTACCATAGTTTGGTTCATATAGTGCTGCTGATCGACCCGTGCTGTGATAGCCGGGCATACTTTCAGCTTCAATGACGACAACCGTGCCATGCGCCGATAGTTCAAACGCTGCTGCAGTCCCGGATATGCCAGCACCAATAACTAAATAATCATAAATCATGTGGTACGCATTTTCTAAATATACCCATCAAACACCTTTAAAAAATAATAGCGTGGCAAAAAATACCTTTTAATCATACTAATAGTAATAAAGGTATTACCTTTGACCTGTTCGTTCAAGCGTACCTATCAAATAGATCGTATTTCTGTTCGAATTGAGTTACGTATTGATAAAGGTAAATTCGCCTTGAGCGTTTTGGCAACAGCAACTCAGGTTAGAAACCGTTAGGTTAAGCCCAAATGACTTTAATTCTTTGATCTGGCATTATTCACCATGGTTTCAAATTAGGAATTTCATAAGATGAGTTTTAAAGTACTGACTGCAGAAGTTTTTCATGAGACAAATACCTTCAGCAGGCATAAAACAGATGAGACTGCATTTCGCAATCGCTTTTTTTTAATGGGTGAGGCTGCCCTCAAAGAACGGGGTGATGCCAATACGGAGTTAGCTGGATTTCTAGATGCCAGCCAAACATATAATTGGGAACTGACACCGGTTTTGAGTGTCAACGCTGGGCCAAGCGGTCGAGTCACCCAGGCCGCTTTCGATTGGTTTTGTGACCCCATTGTGGCTAAAGCATCTGATGGCAATTTTGACGGTGTCCTGTTGGCGCTTCATGGCGCAATGGTACCAGATTTTTGTGAAGATGGTGAAGGTGAACTATTACGACGGATCCGTCAGGTAATCGACCGATCTATACCCATCGCCATTACGCTTGACCTGCACGCCAATGTTACGCACCAAATGGTTGAGCAGGCTGATATTATTGTTTCATTCAAAACCTATCCTCATATAGACATGCGTCAGATCGCTCGTCAGGCAGGTAATATTCTAGAAAGAACAATGTTAGGTACTATCTCTCCGCGTACTGTTATGGCACGTGTACCGATGCTCGAAGAGGTTAATGGTGGACGCACAGATATTGGCCCAATGCTTGATCGTATCGAGAAGGCGCTCGCCTATGAAAAAGAAAAAGATGTCTTTGCAGTCAGTATTAACGCCGGCTTTGCGAGTGCTGATATCAGCGAAGTTGGACCAACAGTGTTGGTGACTGGACAAGGTGATTTTGATGCCCATCAAAGTTTTGCCCAGGCAATAGCGGATGATATCTGGAATAAGCGCGATGAAGTACTTAATCGCTATTGGAGTGTCGAAGAGGCTGCCGACTATGCAGCCGCCTTCGAATCTAAAAAAGGGCCGCTGCTCATTGCTGACTATGCGGATAATCCGGGTGCCGGTGCTTATGGTGACTCAACTGCACTGCTTAAAGCTTTGCTGGCAGCCGACATAAAAAACACCTGTTTTGGACCCATAGTTGATGCGGATGTCGTCAAGCAATTACAGCAGTTTGCTATCGGTTCAGTTGCTAAAATTGCGCTGGGTGGCAAGACAGAACCCACGTTTGGCGGCGGACCCTTGGTTGTTAACGCAACGTTAAAATTGCTGTCCAATGGTAACTTTGTCGGAGACGGACCGATGATGGCTAACCTAAAGGACAGTTTTGGCGATTTGGCCGTTGTTCGTGTCGGTGAGATTGATATCGTCGTTACCACGTTGGCACGACAGATGTTAGACCTTCAGCAATTCAGGGCATTCGGCATAGAGCCTGAGCAAAAAACGATCGTAGCGATAAAATCGATGCAACACTTTAGAGCCGCATTTGAGCCAATTGCAGGCGAGGTAATCATTTGTGATAGCGGTGCACTGTGTACGCCACAGTACGACCGCTTATCGTATAAAAATGTGGCAAGACCTATTTTCCCACTGAATAACGTTTTGTAGTGGGAAAGGATCATTTGATAAGTTTTTTACCATGGCTCGACCAGAACATGATGAATTTCTGTCACTCTTTGGCTTGGCTACGACGAATAATGTTTGACGGCAATGAAATATTCATCTTATTAAAAGGCTCATTATTTTAGGCTGCCTGACAGTAAATGAAAGAAAGGTTGTTAAAAGGACACCCAATAATAATTTGAGTAAAGGGGTGTCCAAAGCTCCGCCACCTCCGCCACTGGTAGTTGAAGGACCTGTGACTACAAACACATTTGTTGTTGATTTTGCTGGGTCAGTAGCAAAATCAGTCGTTGAAAATAAGCCTGTGCCGGTTATATTAAGCTTCGCATCAGACAGGTCATAAAAGATATTATCGCTGCAACCCACCCAAAAACGCGCTTGAGCATTGGCTTTGTCAGGAATGCTTACCGTTGCAGTACCAATATTTGGTGTTGAGAGTAATAGATTGGTACTTCCATAGGTGCTTTCATCGGCAGAAAAAGTATACAATTTAATGTCCACATTCTCACAACTCACGAGTGCGGAACGAGTGTTGGCTGGATCCCAGGTAACGGTCGCTCCAGCAGTGGCAGCAAACGTTGCTTCCGCGGTGTGAGACGTCAGGGCAAAGGGTCCAGAGGCTGCATCAACAGTCACAGCAACATCGTCAGTGCCTTGTCCGGTCCTGCCATCACGGACAGTCACTCGAAAATTAAGGTCTCTTGGCTGGGTGGGTAAAGTTTCACCCAGAGTTGTTGTTGCGTTTAACTGATTCACTAAAGCAGGGAAGTCACGCGTACTAATATTGGAGGGGGCGTAACTCCTAAACAGTGGATTGGTGCCTTGATCTGTTCCTAGGGTGGTCGAGTCGGTTGCAACCGTACCAGCATCCATTTGGTCCCATTGGTAACTAAGGGTATCCCCAACATCAACCGCACTCGCGGCTAAACGAAATGGTGTGTTTATTGGTATGGATTTATCAACCCCAGCGTTAACACTGGAAGGGTCCGAGTTAGCAGGCGTTATAACGCCATAAGTTGCACAAGCTGCACCTGCACCAGCTATAAAAGCACCCATTTGGGCAATTGATTTTGCATGGAAAGTGGGGTCACTATTAGTCGCGATATTTTCAACACCACAAATACCAGCATAAGCCATTATTGATGAGCCGCTACCGGGTTCAACGGCTGTTAATTCTATTTCTTCGCGACTGAATTTGCAGGGCCCTGTGCTTCCATTAAACGTATGAGTACCTCCAAATTGATGCCCGATTTCATGTGCGACATAATCAACGTAGAAAGCGTCACCAGTCGGGTCAGGTCGGCCTGTAACGCCTTTAGCTTTTTGAGCATCGTTACACACGCTTTCAAACCTTGCAATTCCCCCACCACCCGTACTAAATACGTGGCCAATATCATAAAGAGTAGGGGTTATTTTTGTGTCGACTAGGGTTTGGTTTTCATCTAATAAAGCCAAACCATCGTTATTAGACAAACCAAAATCAGCGGGAGAAACTTCTATGATTGCGCTATTGCTGGCTACCAGGTTCAGGTGGACACCCAAATCACTTTCATAAATTTGATTGACTCGATTGATAGCCGTGTTAATTTCTGACATTGCGGCCTCTAA
>CAJXUC010000087.1 GCA_913061315.1 uncultured Gammaproteobacteria bacterium
CGACAGTTGTTTGGCCTCAACTGACGACAGTTCGTCAGCCAATTAAAGAGATGGCCGCTGCAGCAGTCAACATGGTAACGAAACATTGTCGCGGACAAACGGAGGAGAATTCCACAGCCCGAAAACTTCCTGTTAAACTTATTATCCGAGAATCAACAGCACTCAAATTATAGGTAGATTTTGGACCACGATCTTCACCTGGGGTCGCGACCTCAGCTGACCCTAGACCATCACAAGAAAACTCTGCTGACTCAACACTATTGGGCCAATCAATAACGCCTCCCCCTCTTAGTAAAATATTCAAAGTGTACCAAAGGCATAGCCCAGGCCTGCCTAAAGGCTGGTAACCATCTGTTTAAGAAGGGCTAGCTCGAAGCTGTACCATTGCTGATTAGGCCAGGGATGACGTTACAGGATCAATTAAGGCCCCCTATTGGGAGCCTTAATTGTAGGGTTATATAACCACTCTTCTCATTTGAGGAGCTTTTAAAAACGACCCTCTGCTTGTATCACAAACCTGTAGCACAAACTGCTTTTCAGGTTTCTAAGTACTTTATATACAAGCATTTGCGTTGTATGGCGTCCCGTAGGGGAGTCGAACCCCTGTTACCGCCGTGAAAGGGCGGTGTCCTAGGCCTCTAGACGAACGGGACGTGATTGGCTAGGTGGCGCGCATGATAAGTATCTACGGGAAAAGAGTCAAGCATAACCACGGTAAATTTAACGGGTTTTTGAAATTTTATAGTTCGCCCGAATTGTGTACCACAAACACAGTCGTAGTGGGCCGGCTAAAACCGAATATTACTAAATTATTTGATCAATAAATATGAATAACAAAACCCAAAAAAACAGAATCAATACACTAATCGCTTCCAGTAAAGCAAACCTATATTCTATGAACAAACCGCGACAAGCAAAAAGATTGATTGATATCGATACCCCCTGCCCTAGTGTTATTATCTTTGCAAATAACCTCACAAAGTTATGTAAGCCCGAAGTTTAAAGTGCATCTAGCTCTCTTAGCTCTTTAAATAATTCTTTTATCACAAGCTCATTAAATCCAAAGTCTCGGCGACTATTCGGCGAAGACCCGCGCATATCAATAATACTCACACCTGCATTAGCTGAAATAATTCGTACCGCCACATCAGTGCGTCTTATTACTCCAGTAATTCCAGCCTTGACTTGATAGGTTTCATTAAAAACCTTATCGGTACTTGCGTCATCAGAACGCCGCAAAAGCATCCAGCCCAGCTTATTAATCGCTTGTTTGATAAGTATTTTTGAATCCAAACCTGACATGAGTAGAATTAAGCCCTCCGTCTCTGCTTGACGAACTTTGTGCGGTATATCCATGAAACCCAGTAACTCATATGATTCCTTGGCCAGCAGTCTCTCGTGCTTACTTTGATTGAATTGGGGAGGAGTCATCAGGTCGGTCGAGTAGTCATTGGCGGCACTTAAATCAACATTATTCCACCCATAGACAATCTCAATAGTGGTAACTGTAAATATGCACAGGAAATAAGTTACTATTGCACTGTTCCGCCCAGGATTTGGATCACGCTTGTTTTTTACAGCTTGGGCGATACCAAAAAAAGCCCCGATGCCACCCAAAAAAACCGTTGCCAGCATAAATACAACTGCTAGAAAATCCCAGTGATTGATGACGGCGTAGTGGTTTAGTAGAAAAAATAAAAATTGTAGCGATAAGCTGAGACCACAGAATTTTTTAAAAAATGTTTATTCATATCCCAATCAACCCGCTGTCATACCCCATCTCAGAAACAACTGATAATGCCACCGCCAGTAAAATAATTAGATACGCTATAGCTGCATCACTCCCTAGCTACCACTAATATTGCTTTCATCAGCCTGAGTATCATAAGCTCGTTAAAACCAAGATCTCGACGACTATGGGACGCCGAAGAATGGATATCAACCACACTAAAGCCTTTGTTATTTGTAACAATCCGCAGTGCTACATCAGTGCTTCCGGCGATTCCAGGATTTCTAGCTCTAAGCAAGTAAGTCTCATTAAAACTCTCACTAGTACTGGCATCATCTAGGCTTCGCACAAACACCCAACCCAGTCTATAAATTGCTTTCTTGATCATTATTTTTGAATCCAAACCCGACATTGGTAACACTAGGCTGTCTGTATCTGACTTGAGCACTTTATGTGGAATGTCCATAAAATGCCAAAGCGAAGGCATCTGCTGTGAATGTAACCTATCATTTTTGCTTTGGTTAAATTGAGGGGGATTGATAGCGTCTGTCGAGTAATCATTGCCTGCACTTAAATCAATAGATTGCCACCCATAAAGAATCTGAACACCTAACACTGAAAGGAGACATGTTAGAAAAACCACTAGTCCCTCTCCACCAAAAGGAGTCTTATTAAACTTGCGCTTTATACACAGGCCAATACCAATAATAGCCCCGACACCACCACAAAAAACAAATAACAACAAAAATAAATTCGCAGGTATGTACCAGGGATTGTGATGTATTGAATACTGCACTAGCCCAAAAAAAATAAACTGCAGTAACACCATGCTAATACAGAATCCTTTGATGATTTTCCCATCCATGACAACAATAGCTCCTTTTTTATAGCCTTCATTTTAAACGCCTTAGGCTAATACCTATATTAAAATACATTACCAAAATTTCGTTATACTACTTGACCAACTAGCTCTGCGAACGCGTTCCAAGTGATCTGATGGTACGGGGATCATTGGTCACTGCCTTTTCTAACTCGTCAACTAACGTTCGTATCATAAGCTCGTTAAACCCGAAATCTCTCCGTCGACCGGGGGATGAAGACCGAAGATCAACGACACTGGAGCCATCATTATTTGATACAACTCGCACAACCAGATTGGTACGTTGGTGTACGCCCGCAGCCCCCACTATGAGCTCATAGGTCTCATCAAAATTTTTATCAGTAGTCACGCTGCTTGAGCGTCGAGACACTATCCAATCTAGCTTGTTAGTCACTTGATTAATAATTATTTTCAATTCCACACATGACTTGGGTAACACTAAGCTATCTGTATCTGACTTGAGTATTTTGGGTGGAATATCCATAAAACCCCAAACTGGAGATACTTCCTTAACCTTTAATCTTTGATACTTACTTAGCTGGTACTGAGGCGGATTAGTAATATCTGTCGAGTAATCATTGCCTGCCGTTAAATCAAGCGATTGCCATCCATAGACAAACTGGAAAAAACCCACCGTGGATAAGCACATGAAAAAAAGGACAATGGTGTCTGAACGAACAGCATGCTGCTGAAGCTTGCGCATTATGCAAAGGCCAATACCCAAAATAGCGCCAACGGCGCATAAAATCAAAGAGATTACAAAAAAGACTAACGCTGGAAAGGACCAAGGATCAGTGATTTGAAACTGCACTAACAGAAAAAACATAACCTGCAGGCCCAGCATGAGAGCACAGAACGCTTCAATTATTTTTAAATTCATGATGATAATCCTTTCATCAGGGCCTCAACACCAGTTAGAGCGGAAACCATAAACACCCTCTCGTCACGTTATTAGAGCAACTGTAAACCTTTGGACAGACCCAATGACGTCATCGTCATCTGATCCTTGAGAACTTCCTTTGACAGCTCGTCTGCAAAGTTACTTATCATAAGCTCATTAAATCCAAGATCTCGGCGTCGGCCTGGCGAAGAAGAGCGAATATCAACGACACTAGAAGATCCAGTGAGTGAAACCACTCGAACAAGTAAATTAGTGCGTCTGGGTGATCCTGCCATCCCACCGACAATTTCATACACGTCTTTAAAACCGACATCATCCATAGTTTCATCAAAGCGCCTAACCACTCGCCAACCCATCTTATTAAGCGTTTTGATGACGATTCTTTTTGTAACCAAACCGGACATAGGCAGTACGATACTGTCTGTATCAGACTTGAGTATTGCTTGAGGGATATCCATAAAGCCCCATAAAGCAGAAGTACTTGTACTACGCAGCCTTTCATCCTTAGCTAGAGAGAATTTAGGAATATCAGTGATATTCGTGGAGTAATCATTTCCTTTCTTCCAATTGAGATTTTGAAAGCCAAAGGACCCTTGGACGATGCTCAACAGCGAGACCGTTAAGACGAGAAGCAACGCAGTTTGTGGGCGTATAGCTTCGCCCTGTAATGCTCGTTGTACCAAACGACAGCCACCAAAAACGCCAAAAACAGCGCCTAACCCACAAGACACCAAAAACAGAACCGATGTCGGGAAAACCCAAGGGTCGACGAGTTCAAATGAAATTATCAAATAGAGCACGGACTGATATATTAATAAAAGGGCTAATACAGCCTCAATTGTTTTGTCAAACTTCACTACATTGTCCTTTTTTTAACATAGTACATTGCTATGGAAATCTACTTGACCTAAGGGCCAGTCTGACCGAACCGGTGACTTTTCGTTCTACTACTTTTTCTATTCACCGCTTCGATACAATAAAGATGCAGCTACTACATTATTAACGAACCTATAAATTCGCGGCATGTGCGACCTGATTAGCGGCGATAATCGAATCGTCAGCCATCTCCAACACCTGTGCCCTTATTTTGTTGATCATCATATTGTTAAATCCAAGATCCACTCGTTTGTTGGGCGAGGACGAACGAATGTCGATCACTGCCGTATAACTTTGGCGTGACACAACTCTGACGACCACATCACTCCGCTGCCAAAGTAAGGGTGATCCAGCTTTAAACTCAAAGGTCTCCGTCAAACTAGTACTACTAGATCCTAAAACTTCATATCGAATCGCTATCCATCCAAAGTTGCGAGCCATTTTTTTAATCAGTCTTTTGATATCTAAACCCGACATCGGCACTATAACGCTGCCTGCATCGGCCTTGAGTGTTTTGTCAGAAATCTCAAAAAGGGACCAAAATTTCGTTTCACCAAAATTCACTTCGTAGAATACAAACGAAGAAAGACCCAAGCCGCAAGCAAATAGAAGTGGTAATCGGAGGGTTACCTATTGAGCAATTCCTTGACAATTACGCCTAATCCAAAGATACCTACAATAAACCCCAAAACAGTAGAAATGACAAAAGCACCGAAAGGCAACGCCTTATTTCCTACCATAGAGCTCTGACCCAACCAAAAAAGAATCACTTGAGCCGTAATCATAGCCAGACAAAACGTTTCAATCTTACCGTTACGCATTCGCTAAACTATCCCTTTTGAAAGACACTATAACTTCTCATTACTAGCGTTTTACCTAAAAATATGTCCACATACGCCTTGCCAAAGAATAACTAAGATTACTATGTGTTATTACATATTATTAGGAATAAGTACAAAGAAACTACGCGAGCGAGATGGTGCGTCGAAATGACATAATAAAGGCGGTTATGTAAATGTAAAAAAATGATTGGGCTATAGCCGAATCAGCAGCGATTCAGCATACGACGATTAACTAACATGCGTTTAAGTGGCATCACAAAAGACTTAATGATTTGCGCATTGAAGCCACCATCAATTCTATTGTTGGGCGAGGCCGAACGAACATCTACTATCGAATACCCACCGCTAGCATCGGCTACTCTTATAACCGCATCAGCCGCCTTATTAATATGCACAAGAGTTGCTTTTACCTCAAAAACTCTGGCTACTGGATCCCTGATAGTGACCTTCCAATTGCGCATATGCTGTCCTTAAGGCGCACTCATACACTAGATCGGGTAGCGCAAGAAACGTAATACTCGAAATGCCCGGATGTGCAGCAATCTTATCGGAAGCTTGAAGTGCACCCCAAAGGTCAAAACCACCGACGTGTAATTGACGCTCTGATCGACTTAACCGAAATTGCGGGGGATTAGCTGTGTTAGTGGTAACATCATTAAAGGGTGCAAAGCTGAAATTTTGTACACCGTAGACGTACTGTAGAATAGCCACTGGTAGCCAACAAATAAAGACTAACAGCGCAAAATCAGGACGGAGTGACCTAACTGCAGAAAGATTACAAAATAAGACAGAAGTACCCACACAGCCGATGGCAAAATTAAGAAAAACGAGGAGCCCAATAAAATAATCTATTGGATATTTCCATCGATCAACCATATTAAACTCAAGAATCAGCACGCAGAAAAAAGTAGTAAAAACAAATGATAGCGACAAAAAACTAACCAATTCTAGAAGCTTAGGTAACTTTGACTCATCAATCTTCATAAGGTGGACCTCTCACTTTTTTTGGGAAATGTCTTACATAATCTCTCATGCTCTTTTGTAAATTCAGTAGTAAAGCGAGCCATAAATCTATCTATTAGTAGCAAATTCATCCCAAGGTCGCGTCGATCATGCCTTGACGCTGATCTCAGGTCGATCATGCAAACATCTTTTCCACTTGGAGTTAGTCTTACCAGGAAATCATTTACACGCCTACCAATCGCCCAAGAGGCTTTAGCCTCAATTAAATTAGCGGTGCGATCTGCAAAAGACCTAGGCCAACCGAGATAATGGAACGTTGAATTAACTTTCCTCTCTGTCGTCTCACAATCAAGGCTAACCATTACCGTTTGTAGATTCGGATGAGATATAACACTATGTTTTATTTTTAGGACGTTCCAGACAGGCAAGACACTTCTGGTTGCAAGACGATATTCTCTAGATTGATTGAACATGGGATAGTTTTCATCATTTGTCGTAAGGTCGTTAACCTCGGCAAAAGAGATGTTTTGCAAACCCAGCGTCACTTGTACCAGAGCAATTGGAATGATGCATGCACCCATTAATGCAATAAACTCGGCTTTTCTGGCCCCACTCTTAAAAGAATAGGTAAAGCCAACCGCCAGACCAATAACGCCAGTTAAAAAACTGAGAGTCAGTGTGCACAATAAAATAAATGCAGAAGGAATGCCTGTAACAG
>CAJXUC010000088.1 GCA_913061315.1 uncultured Gammaproteobacteria bacterium
AGAGCGTCAGGTCAGTCGCTTGTACGTGGTAGGTTCCAATGACACCACAGCAACGGTGATCGATGCTAGCTATCGCCGATTTTTAACGGCCATGGAAAATCATCTAGCCAATCAGAACTTTATGCTGGGCGGCAGACCCGGAGCAGGGGACTTTGGCCTCTACGGGCAGTTGAGTCAATTGGTGGGATTCGACCCCACACCCAGAGCGATTGCCCATGAAGTTTCTCCACGCACCGTCGCTTGGATAGATTTAATGCGCGACCAAAGCGGGCTTGAGCCAACGACAAATGATTGGGTTAGCTTGGCTGATCAACCAAGCAGCTTGCGCGGCCTACTTGATGAAATGGGGCGTGTTTATGTCCCTGCACAATTGGCCAACGCTCGCGCGGTAGCTGCGGGGGAAAAAACATGGCATGCCGAGATCGATAACGCGCCTTGGACTCAGCAAACCTTTCCCTATCAGGCCAAATGTCTGCGCTGGACTAATGAACGCTATCAAGCGCTCAACGCATCTGATCGTGCCAGTGTTGATACGCTGCTTGAGGGTACGGGTGTTGAGGCCATGCTGTCATCACATTAATTTGCCACACACATTGGATTTATAAATATAGGGAGAGTATTCAAGATGACGTTAAGTCAACGCTTAAAGATTGGAAAGGCCATGGTATCAATTGTTTGGTTGTTCATTGTGGCCTCATTAATAGACCCTTCGCAAGTACCATTTCCTCAAGTATTTCAGGGGCTCGGTATTTTTCTAGTGGTTTCTCATATTATTGAGATAGTCGTGTTTAAAAAAAGAATGCGCGGGCCAGCGGATTATTGTTTAACGATGTTGTTTGGTTCGCTGCAGCTGAAGACGATTAGGATTGAATCATGAAATCACAATGGATGATCTATGGCGCAAGAACTCATAGCGCGGCTGGCCAGCTTCGGTTACCCAATAAAATGGAGTGCTGAATGAAACTAATTCGAATTGTTCTTGTAGTTTTACTTTTTGTTAGTGCTGCGGTGTCGGCAGATTACAGCCGCGACCAAGCTATGACCGTTGCGCATCTAAACGGTATTGATGTTGCTTATACCAGCGTTGGCGATATCAACGCGCCATCGGTGCTTATGATAATGGGGCTTACCGGGTCGCATCGTGTATGGCGCGAGGATTTTATTAACGGCTTGGCTGCGGCGGGGTATCACATTATTTTATTTGATAATCGGGACACGGGTGAGTCTGCGCGGCTTGACGCATTAGGTGAGCCTGCCGTGTGGTGGCAGTGGTTGAAAAACACGGCCGGATTTAAGGTTGATGGCCCTTATAGCCTTGACGATATGGCCGCAGACAGCATTGCCGTGCTTGATGCATTAGATATCGAAAAAGCACATATTGTTGGGGCTTCTATGGGAGGTATGATTGCGCAGATTGTTGCCGCAGAATATCCCCAGCGAACAGCGTCTTTGGTGTCAATTATGTCTAGCACCGGTGCGCGCCATTTGCCTAGATCAGAAAGGCGCGGCGAAAATGGGCGAGAAGGTATGACCGAAGCGGAGCTACATGATCTAGGTTTTCATCTTGAAGCAGTGCCACGACAGCTGACGGCAATTTATGCCAGCGGTGATCGCTCTGAACAGGTGCGCACAATTGGCGTGCCAACACTTGTATTACATGGAGAAGATGACACTGTGTTACCTGTCGCTCATGGCTTGCATACCCATGAGCTAATAACGGGCTCTACCTATATAAGCTATCCGGGGATGGGGCATCGACTTCCACCAGAACTGTTGTCGACATTTGTGAGCGAAATGACCAATCATTTTTCGGCCGCCGCCGAAGCTGTGACGGAGGTTAATCCACAGGAACTCTCAGATGAAATACAACTACCTTAGAAAACGCTACAAAATATGCATGCAGTCTGGCGTTGCAATTCCACTGACCGGTGCAATAGCCGGGCTAGCGCAATTCGCGCCGTAAAATTTTACCCACGCTGGATTTAGGCAACTCATAGCGAAACTCGATATGCTTGGGTACCTTGTAAGCCGTGAGGTCGGTGCGGCAAAATTCTCTCAGTGATGTAGATCAAGCTAATGTTGACACTCTGCTTAAGGGCGCGGGTGTTGAGACCATTCTGTCGTCAGACTAAGCGCCACACCAATATGCAAATAATTTAGAGATAAGGAAAAAGATGATGCAAGATTAAATCGAACTCTATGGCGGGGATCTGTCACCTTGCATGGCGAAGGTCGAAGTTTATTTTAAAAATAAAGGCCTTATTTTCCATATGAACCACTTGGAGCAGCAATCTCAACACTTGTGGCTGGGTTAACATCGCCACGAGGATCTATCAGTAGTCCACTTTTGATATTCACACGCAGCGCAGTTTCCTCTGTGTCGAGATAGAGATACTCGTAGTTATCACCGCCTATATCGCCAACACCAATAGGTTGTACGGTAGCCCCATTTTCGGTTTCAACAGAATATCCGAGGCGATGGATTTCGGCGATAACACCTTCCATTGGCGTTACACCGCCGTTCCATATGGCAACAACAACTTGTTTGGTCTCTGGTGGAACATCATCGTCTGGTAGATCTTCGGGGCTAACCGCATAGGCTAGCACCAGTGAAGGGCCGTCTTTCAGCGGCGTCACGTCCACTGATAGACCCTGTACATTATCTCCTCCAGCAAGAATCAATTGGCCGGTCACCTTTACTTTTGCCGGAGGATCATCGGGCTCATTGCCAAACTCACCAATAAGCAAAACACTATGTCGCTTACTTGTCTCGTCGGCTGGGCGGGTGGTGACCCGTAAAGGGTGTACCCGTTTTCCTGAGCGACTGATAACAGTAAACATCTCAGGCTCAAGGGAGTCGGGATCAGCTACTCGTTTCGAGAACGTTACCGGCATCCCGTCGGCACCCTTATATCTCAAGGCCTGTATAGCATTATCTAAACCAAAGAACGCACTGACCATTCGTGCGGGTTGATCATCGAGATCAGTTCTTGGTGGAGTAGGATCAGGCGAACAACCGGCTATCATCAGTGTGATAAAACCGACAAAACCGTAGCATTTTAGGTTTTTTATGGTAGTTCGCCTAGGATAATTTCACGCATTAGCTTAGCGCAATTCGCGCCGTAAAATTTTACCCACATTAGATTTAGGCAACTCATCACGAAACTCGATATGCTTGGGCACCTTGTAAGCAGTGAGGTCGGTGCGGCAAAATTCTCTCAGCGCAGTCTCTGTTAAATCACTATTTCTGCGTACCACAAAAGCTTTTACCGCTTCCCCTGTACGATCATCCACTACGCCCACGACAGCGCATTCAAGTACATCGGGATGGCTGGTTATCACATGCTCTATTTCATTGGGATAAACATTAAAACCAGACACCAAAACCATGTCTTTGATTCGGTCAACGATTTTATAGAAGCCATTATCAAGTCTTACAACGACGTCACCGGTTTTGAAAAAACCTTCGGCATCGATTGCCTCGTCAGTCGCTTCCGAGCGTTGCCAGTAACCCATCATAACATTGGGCCCGCGCACCCAGAGTTCACCCTCTTCGCCGTCTGCTACCTGCACCCCAGAGCTATCCATTAATTTTATTTCCTGATAACCCACTGCTTGACCGGCACTGCCAATGCGGCGGGTTGCGGGGGAATTTAGGGTTAGGTTAGCTGTGGTTTCAGACAGACCATAGCCCTCAATTAGTGTGGAATCCGTTCGACGTTCCCATTCTCTAGCCACATCTGGCACCAGTGCAGCGCCGCCAGCAATAGTCCACTTGAGATTTGACCAGTCCACGGCATCAAATTTTTCATTTGCCATCAGGCCCACCAGCATGGTGTTAACGGCGGCAAATTCAGTGAATGGAACTGATCGCATCACATCTAGCAGACCATCGAGATCTCGTGGGTTGGGAATTAACACCGAGCGGCCGCCAGAAGCAAAGTTACCGCAAAGATATAGGGTAAACCCGAAGATATGATAGATGGGCAATGGTGCTATCAGTAGACGGGTTTCGCTTTCGTTATTATGCTCTGCAAAGTGATTGCGACCCTGAGCTATACAAGAAATAATATTGCCATGGCTCAGCATGGCACCCTTGGCAACGCCTGTTGTACCGCCGGTATATTGAAGAACAGCCAGATCATTTAATGTGGGACGAACCTTTGATAAGCCCCCGCCTAAGTCCTCGCCCTCACCGAGAGATATCGCTGCTGGTAGGGTAAGCAATACAACCGATTGATCCAGATTATGTGTAGGAGCAGGTTGTGGCTCCATCATGTCGAGCGCATTGGTGGTGATTACCAGCTTGACATCAGTATCAGGAATAACCTGTTCCGCCGCTGCGACAAAATCACTGAGCATTACCACTGCCTTGGCTCCGCTATCTTGAAGTTGGTGTCGCAATTCCCTTTCTGTATAAAGCGGGTTGGTATTTACCAACACCAAACCAGCACGCAGAATACCCCAGGCCGCTACCGGGTACTGAATTAGGTTGGGCAGTTGAATGGCTACCCGATCGCCATGTTGTAAACCTGCAGGGCCGCGCAGATAGGAGGCAAACTTCCCTGACATATCATCCATTTGCCGAAAACTGATGTCTTGGCCCAAGCAGCTAAAGGCTATTTTTTCGGCAAATTCAGAGCAGGCCCGTTCAAACAGATCCAGCACAGATGTGTAATGTTCGCTGTTTATAGCGTCAACTTGCTTGCGAGAAAAATTAAAACGGGAGTCGGTGGTAAAATTCATATTTTAAAGCTCGTTAAGTTTAGATAATTGAAGGAATTTCCATAAAACTCTCAGTGGCTGATCTAATTTTCTTAGAGCAGGCACAAGCAGAAAAGGTCACTCTGGGGCTGAGCCTGGTTTTCATAGTGATCTAAGCATCATTATTGGGTAACTCCTTGGAAACAGTGTCACTTTGAAACGCTTCAAGATACTTCAAGGCATGATATGTTGGGGAATCATATTCAGCCTTCGTGCTTCTGCGGGCCGGACATAAAAAGCCTGCTATATCAAAACAGATTAGGGCTTCAGCATCGAATTCTACTGGCTAATCTATAGTAGTTTTGTGCACAGCAGACTTGTTGGATATTATATAAGCTGTTCAGTTAGGTGTAAGGCATGGGGGTGAAAGCGTCTAATAAAACTGGCTTCGACAAGCCTCACGCTTTGACTTGATCTGCCTGTCGTTGACGATACTCACTGGGTGTTATGCCATTCCAGCGGACAAATGCTCGGCGGAAGTTTACTGTTTCAGAATAGCTCAGTAAGTGCGCTATGTGGGCAACGGTTAAATCAGTTTTGGTTAAATACTCTGTAGCCAATAAGTCTCTAACCTCCTCGAACAGGGCCCTAAAACTGACCGATTCTGTCTTCAGCTTGCGCCTTAGGGTGCGTTCACTCATATTCAAGTGCCCAGCAATCTGAGAAATATCAAGAAAGTTACCGGCGGATTGCAGCAGTAGGCGCCGTACTTCGGTTGTAGTCCTCTCATCGTCATTAAAGCTGCGCAACATACCCTCACACTGCTGATTAAAAAGCACGTGGTCAGATTTATTGGCGGTTTTAACTGGGAGGTCCAGAATGTGATCAGGCAGGAAGATTTGGCTTCGCTGCGCACCAAAGATTATTTTCGTGCGAAAAATTGAATCATAGAGAGCAGTATTGGCAGGTTGGGGGAATGTAAATTGTATCTCTATTCCTTCTAATGGGCTTCGATAGAGCGACATTCCCACGTTACTCCACGCCGAAAAAGCTAGTTCAGTAATAATCCGCTGTTGTTTTGGTGTTCCCATGGTCAGGTGAGGCCATAACAATAGCCCTCCGTCGCAATACTGAGATTCCCAATGTGGCTTAAAAAATACTTTTCCATAACGTAGCAATAGCTTGCAGGAATCTCGCATATTGGCACAGCTCATTGACGCAAAACCATAGGTGTCATAACTATTAATGCCAACTTTTTGGCCTAGGCGAAGTCCTATACGAGGATCACCCATAAGCTCGGCCGCAGTCTCAAGCAAAACCACGGCATCGATGGATTCGACTATAGTGTTAGCTGAATTAGACATGCCATTTAGGCGAGATTGACTAAGCAGTTGCTCTGAGGAAACCCCTGCCGACTCAGCCATAGATAATAGATGGGTAAAAACATCACGCTGAAGTCTTGTTTCATTCATTTTTTCACTCGCAACATCTAATGATTAATAGCGCATAAAAACATAGAGATAAGTGTGGCCGAATATCATTCCCTATGATCCCTAGCCACTACTATAATCTAATTAAATAGAAATTTTAAAGCATCATTTATCCAATTGTCAGCATAACGTTGAGTAAAGTGGTGAACATGAA
>CAJXUC010000089.1 GCA_913061315.1 uncultured Gammaproteobacteria bacterium
ATGTGTATAAGAGACAGCCATGAAGTTCTCGAATTTGAGCCACGAGCCCTGCACCTTGAAGAGCAAGTTCTTTTTGAGACTCTAACTCTGATTCAGCTTTAGTTTTTTCTTTACGAATTGACAGTAACTTGGCTTCAACCTGTGCTTTAGCTTTAGATTCATCTAATTTTTGTTTTTTAAGAACCTTCAATTTTTTGACGACATTTTCAGGCGTGTCAGCCAATGCCTTAGAGATTGCTTTTAATTGAGCTTGCTTATCAGCAACGTCAGCACGAGCTTTTTTCACTGTATCAGTATTTTCTGACTTACCGATGGTCATTTGTCGTTCGGCAGTTTCTCGTGCTTTATCAGCAACAGCAATTTGAGCTTCTGCAGTTTCACGTGCTTTGTTGCTGACCGCAACCTGAAGAGCCATATCTGCTAACTCTTGATCGGTTTTTTCGCGGGTTGCTTGAATACTGATATCGGCGTCTTTTGACCTTTGAATTGCTTGATTGAGCGCTTCCTTCAACTCTGATGTGCTGCAATCGGATTCTAGACCCAATGCAGATGTGGCTGCACCCATCAGAATTTGCTTACTAATTGCTAGGTCCTTCCAAACTTGTAGTTGAATATCGATATCGCTTTGGCTCACTGTTTACCTCTTATAGTAAAAATTTAGGGTGCCCTTAACTTGTCTAAACAATGAGCGACCTATGAAATGGTTAATAAATAGAATGGAATATATGATAATTGATCTTATTTGTTAGTTTTTACTTTGAATCAAGATAATAACAACGACAACAAATGCTTTTTTGTAGGGAGAACGGGAATTTGGATTTTCTCAGTTACTGTGATTTTTGATATCAGGATTATATTTATGGAGTTATAAAGCTACATTAAATTTTTAGCGATACATTACTAGCAGTTTACTTTGTTTTTTAATAGTTTGCTATACCTTTGTGTAAAGTATTTGTACTCTTATTACCATTCGTTTGACACCATGGAAATTACAGCATTGCAAGGCCTTAAACATCAGGTAGAATGCCGTTCTTTGACTGTGAGTGACTACTTTGGAGACTAATCAAATTACACTGCATATTGAAGATTTATGTTCTCGAATCGATTTGTTACGGGGGTATCTTTGACTATGATACTAAGAAAGAGAAGCTTGAAGAAGTTTTACTCGAATTAGAAAATCCCGACATTTGGAATGATCCTGAATCTGCCCAACAATTAGGAAAAGAGAAATCAACCCTAGAGACGGTGGTGAATGGATTAGATCACAGTACTCATGCGATTTCTGATGCCACTGAGTTGTTAGATTTAGCCATAATGGAAGACGATGAACCTACGGTCGATGAAGTAGTCGCTGATCTAGCGGTTGTTGAAAAAGCGGTGGCTGAACTTGAATTTCGCCGGATGTTTTCGGGTGAAATGGATGAATGTAATGCGTTTATGGATATTCAATCAGGCTCTGGCGGAACAGAAGCTCAAGACTGGGCCAATATGATTTTACGTATGTATTTACGTTGGGGTGAGGCCAAAGGGTTCAAAACTGAGTTGATTGAAATCTCGGATGGCGATGTTGCTGGTATTAAAAGCGCAACCATTCGATTTGAAGGTGCTTATGCCTATGGTTGGTTACGAACCGAAACCGGTGTTCATCGCCTCGTGCGTAAATCACCGTTTGACTCTGGTAGCCGTCGCCATACGTCTTTTGCGGCAGCCTTTGTCTCTCCAGAGGTAAATGATGATATTGATATTGAAATTAACCCAGCTGATCTCCGTATAGACGTATATCGTGCCAGTGGTGCAGGGGGGCAGCACGTCAATCGAACTGAATCCGCTGTGCGAATTACACATATTCCCACTAATGCCGTGGTGCAGTGTCAAAATGATCGTTCACAACACAAGAATAAAGCAACCGCAATGAAGCAACTCAAAGCCAAGCTTTATGAGCTTGAGTTGCAAGCGCGCAATGCTAAGGCACAAAATGTCGAAGACACTAAGTCCGATATTGGTTGGGGCAGTCAAATTCGCTCTTACGTGTTGGATCAATCGCGCATTAAAGATTTACGAACTGGTGTTGAAACCGGTAATACCCAGGCGGTGCTAGATGGCTCTCTGGACCAATTTATTGAAGCTAGCCTTAAAAGTGGGCAATAGTTAGGGGTATAAAATGAACCAGACCGCAGATGACAGTCAAATAAATGATTCGGCTATAGATGAAAATCAATATATTGCTCAACGGCGTGAGAAGTTAAATCAGCTTCGCGCGCAGGGACTAGCCTATCCTAATCAGTTTAAGCGCAAAGACTTTGCGGGTCAGTTGCAAGATAGCTATGGTGAATTGACGCGTGAAGACTTAGAGAAAAAGGCGGTATCGGTTCAATTGGCTGGGCGTATGATGCTCAAACGAGTGGGTGGCAAGGCCTCTTTCGCTAATCTACAAGACATGTCAGGAAGAATTCAGATATTTTTAAAATTAGATGTCATTGGTGAAGTGGCTTATGAAGCCTTCAAACATAGCGATATTGGTGATATTTATGGAGTCAACGGCGTTTTATTTCAAACTAAAACGGGTGAGCTTACTATTAAGGCTAGCTCTATTGAACTTCTCACGAAGGCGCTTAGACCTCTACCCGAAAAGTTTCATGGCCTAACTGATCAAGAGCAAAAATACCGTCAGCGTTATACGGACTTGATCATGAATGAAGATTCTCGACGCGTGTTTGCTGCACGCAGTAAAACCATTCATTTTATTCGACAGTATTTGATGGATCTTGGCTATATAGAAGTTGAAACGCCGATGATGCATGTTATCCCCGGTGGCGCCACTGCAAAACCCTTTGTGACCCATCACAATGCGCTCGATATGGATTTATATTTGCGAGTAGCACCTGAGCTGTACCTCAAACGTTTAGTCGTAGGTGGTCTTGAGCAAGTGTTTGAAATTAATCGTAACTTCCGCAATGAAGGTCTGTCGACAAGGCATAACCCTGAATTCACCATGATTGAGTTTTATCAAGCCTATGCCGACTACATACTGCTGATGGATTTGACTGAAGACATGCTACGTCAACTGGCACAATCTGTGGTTGGTAGCATGCAGATCATTTATCAGGGAGAGGCGATTGATCTCGAGCAACCTTTCCAACGCATGACGGTATCTGAAGCGGTAATAAAGTTTAACCCTGATCTTGATGCCACTCAGTTGGACGATTTGGATTATTGCAGAGCCATCTGTCAGCAGCATCATATTCAAACTCAGTCTAGTTGGGGGGCAGGTAAGTTGCTGATGGAAATATTTGAAGAGACCGCCGAACATTTGTTAATGCAGCCGACCTTTATTACCGCTTATCCTACGGAAGTATCTCCCCTATCGAGACGCAACGATGATAATCCGTTAGTCACCGATCGTTTTGAGTTTTTCGTTGGCGGTCGTGAGTTGGCCAATGGTTTTTCAGAGTTAAATGATCCAGAAGATCAAGCTGAGCGTTTTCAGCAGCAAGTGGCAGAAAAAGACTCGGGTGATGATGAGGCCATGCATTATGATGCAGACTATATCCGCGCATTGGAGTATGGGTTGCCTCCCACGGCAGGTGAGGGGATTGGCATCGACCGTCTGGTAATGCTGCTGACTGATTCAGCTACGATTCGTGACGTTATTTTATTTCCTCACATGCGCAAAGAATAAAGCTTTTAACCGTTAGGTAGCCCGTCGTATTAACTACCTATCGATTATTCTTTGAGTCAGATAAACTCGTCATAGTTGATAATGACTTTAAAGCCGATTTGTCAATTGGCCCGTTAGGTAATGATTCAGCTAGGTGCCAACGTTATTATCCTATTCAAACACTAATCGATCAGCCTATTAAACGCTTTTTATAGACGGTCTAAGGTGTCCTTTATGCTAACTCATACAAACTGTCTTTTTTTGATACTAAGTGAAGCAAAGCAATTTTAGTCACTATTCTCTGGCAATCCTAAGGCTATACCAAACCCTATAAACGTTACGCCACTAAAACGATTGAAGGCTTGTTGATTTTTTTCGTTCTGGAAAAGCTGTTTTGTTCGGCCAGCAACCAGAGCATAAAACAAAAAAATCAAAAACTGGATTAAAGCTGCGGTTAAACCAATAATGAGTATTTGGGATAAAAGTGATTGATCAGGGTTAATAAACTGCGGTAAAAGCGCACTGACATACACGAGAGCTTTAGGATTTGAAAATGTAACCCAAAAAGCCTGTTTAAAGAGTGAGGCCTGACGGATCCTTTGCGCTGGACTATCCACATCACAGTCACGATTAACGGTCAATGAAAACCATAATTTTAGGCCTAAATATACCAAGTAAGCAGCGCCAATGATCTTTAAAATAGAAAAAAAATAACTAGATGCCGTTAAAATAACACCCAAGCCTAAGGCACTTAACACAACCAAAAACTGAAAGGCTACAATATTCCCCAGCGCTCCAATCATGGCCTGCTTGGTACCCAGTTTCACACTGTTACTGATAACCAAAATAACAGAAGGCCCAGGAGACAGCATGAAAACACTAGTAACAAAGACGTATAACCAGTATTGATCAAAACTCATGGTTAATATCCAGGCGCATTGTTGCAAACCTTGATCCACAATGGGAGAAGCGTAAAGCAGCAGTAACCATTAATCTTGATTATCCTATAATTTAACGGACGCAATAATAATGATCAACACCTTCTATTTTACTATCTCAGGTAGTCACAAATCAAAGTAGAGGGTAATTTCGTCGTCCACCTTCTGCGATAGTCGCAACGACACTGAGGAATGGAAATGCTCTGGCTGGCGTTTCAAATAAAAGCGACAGTGTACCTTCAAGTTTAACGATATGGCCGTCTTTTTCATAAAAGGAGGCAGTGCCTCAATTAGCTGCGACCACTGCATTCATAATATTCGGGCAGGTACAGAAATATTGTCCGAAGCAAAGTGATTAATTGGCAAACCATCCATCTGTGGTTTTGACCTGAGTCAATTAGCCTCAACCTTGACTGCAATCATGCCCAGAAAATCACCCATACCAATCTGACCAGGAAAGTTACGCCCACTGAAAACACCATTGATCTTTGCGTGATAGTCTGTTGGTACCTGTCCGGTCCGTTTTATATCATGAACGCGCCCCAGCAATGTCCCTGCTTTAACTTCAGCGCCAAGGTCGACACAAAGTTCAAACAGGCCATCGGATTCACTAAAAACGAAACAGTCTGGGTCGGGCATATCCAACATTGTAGTGTTGGATACTTCGAGTTTACCCTTTGTAATACCGGCGTGACGTAAAATATTTCGAATGCCTTTCTTTGCAATCGCAATAGTCGCAGCACTAGCGCTACCACCACCTGCTAGTTCAGTACTGATGAAAGTTTTACCCTGACTTTCAGCAGCGGTGTCGTACATGTTGGTGGCTTCAATTTCTAACAGCATCATCGAATACGGTGCATTAAAAGCCTGCATTGCAGCGACACAACGTGCCTGTTGAGCTTTGTCTTCAAGAACATGTACACAGCAAAAGGGGACGAATTCCATGGTTTTTCCACCAGAATGAAAATCAACGACAAAATCGGCCATCGGTAACAAAGTGCGTTGAAAATAATCAGCAATTTTTTCCGTGAGTGTGCCAGCAGGGTTGCCAGGAAAAACTCGATTCATGTTGCCACCATCAATCGGTGAGGTACGTTTACCCGCACGAAATGCAGGATAATTCATGCCTGGGACAATAATAACTCGACCGTTAAGTTCATTAGCATTAATACTGTGTGCAAGGTCGTACAGAGCAATGGGACCCTCGTATTCATCACCATGATTGGCACCGGTAAATAAAATGGTAGGCCCTTCACCATTTCTAGCAACGGTAATTGGGATCATCATTGTGCCCCAGCCGGAGTCATCATGGGAGTGGGGTAACTTTAGAAAGCCGTGTTGAACGCCATCCTGATTAAAATTAATAGTAGCAGAAATAGGGTTAGTAGTTGTCATGGTAAACCTCCGGTAGTAATAACTAAATTATTAGAATGATTTATATTGTTTTATGTTTATTGGTCAAAAAATTTTTTTTCTCAAAATGGTCGATTGGTTTAGGCAGTTTTTCAATGACATTAACAGGTTATTAGCTAGCCGAAGGAAACATGATAAGTTTGATTTTTGCTCTTTTGGGCCCAAAACGCAAAGCATTTTTAGCCTCAACAGAATTGCTATGGACCTGAAATTAGGAGGCAAGAAGGGTCAATATTTGATAGTTTTAACAGGGGGGGGTGCTTTTGCCATTCTGCAATTTAAATGTTGGTTTCAATAAAAACTAATAACTGTCTCTTATACACATCTCC
>CAJXUC010000090.1 GCA_913061315.1 uncultured Gammaproteobacteria bacterium
CATTCTTACGTTTGAAAGTGAAGATGAAGCTATCGAAATGGCCAATGACACTGAATTTGGGTTGGCAGCTTACTTTTATTCAAGAGATATTGGCCGAGTTTACCGTGTTGCGGAGCAACTGGAATACGGTATCGTTGGTATTAACGAAGGCGTTATTTCAAATGAGATGGCACCTTTCGGCGGGGTTAAAGAATCCGGTAGTGGGAGAGAAGGCTCTAAGTATGGGATGGACGACTATATGGATATTAAATACATGTGTGTTGGCGGCATTGACAAATAATAAGGCATTAGGGATTGAAAATGACTCACTTAATTTACCCAACCACTAATTTTAAGGCAATCGAGCAGATTACTATTGAACGTGGCGAGGGTTGCTATGTTTGGGACAATCAAGGAAATAAATATCTTGAGGGCCTTGCGGGCCTCTGGTGCACCGCTTTGGGTTATGGCAATCAAGAGGTCATTGATACCGCCTCAGAGCAAATGGGTAAGCTTACATTTAGTCATATGTTTGGCGGCAAAACTCATCAGGTAGCTATTGACCTAGCTGATAAATTAGCTGAAATGATCCCCATGAAGGATCCAGTCTTGTCTTTTGGAAACTCTGGCAGTGACGCTAATGACACTCATATTAAGCTTTTGCGGTATTACCATGAAGCCATTGGTAAACCAGAATGTCGCAAGATTATCTCCCGAGAGCGCTCATACCATGGCGTTACCGTGGCGGCCGCCTCATTGACAGGATTGCCAGTCACGCAGAACCATTTTGATTTGCCGGTGGATGCCTTAGGTATTTTGCATACTGACCATCCTCATTATTATCGCGGCAAGCAGGGAGGGGAGTCAGAGACAGAATTTGTTGATCGTATTGTTGGTAACCTTGAATCCATGATAGTACGCGAGGGCCCAGACACCATCGCCGCCTTTATTGCCGAGCCAATTACCGGTGCCAGTGGTGTTATTGTGCCGCCGGCCGGCTACTATCAAAAAGTTCAAGCGGTACTGAATCGCTATAATATTATGTTTTGGGCTGACGAAGTCATTACCGGGTTTGGTCGCACGGGCAGTGACTTTGGTTGTAATACTATGGGTATTGAATCTCCCGATATGATGACCTTTGCCAAGCAACTTTCGTCTGCTTACATGCCTATTAGTGCTTCTGCGGTTCGCCGGGAAATGTATGATGCAATGATTGAGCAAACCGCTACCGCGGGGGCCTTTGGTCACGGTTATACCTATTCTGGGCATCCGGTTGCTTGCGCTGTTGCGTTAAAGGTTTTAGAAATCTATCAACGTGATAGCATTTTCGAAAAAGCGGCGGTGACTGGCCAGTACATGCAAAAAAGACTCGCAGAATTCACTGACCATCCTTTAGTTGGTGAAGTCAGAGGCAGTGGATTGCTGGGTGCTATTGAGTTGGTTGCTAATAAAGAAACCGGCGAACCTTTTGTCGGTGGTGCTGTGGGTGGTTATGCGCAGAAAATGGCTCAAGATGAAGGTCTCTTGATTCGTGCGGTAGCAGGTTCTAGTCTAGGGTTCTGCCCACCGCTCATTATTAGCGAAACACAGATTGATGAGATGATTGAAAAAGTAGCCGTTGCCCTAGATAAAACATTGGACCATTGCACTCAGGAAGGACTCTTAGTTTAACCTGTGTCACAGTTTTGAACTTATTTTTAGCATTTATGGCCCTTTACCTCTAATCTAGCCGTAAGCATTATTAAAGGGTTAACAATGATTATCAAAACCACATCGGTGAGTGAGTGCAAAGAACATACGATAACCGACGAAAATGTTTATCATCAGCGCCGCGAACTTATTAAGAAAATGGGTTTTTTGGGCGCGGCCAGTCTGCTGTCATCACCAGCCAGCGCAGGCATTTTGGACATCTTCGGTGAGGAAAAAACACCCGAAGCTTTGTTTGCTCAAAATAACCTGAGCTACGCCGCAGAAAAAGGTGGCTTTGCTGAGGAGTTAACGCCGGAAGCTAAAATCACCTCTCATAATAATTTTTATGAGTTCGGGGTTGAGAAGCAGCAACCAGCAGCACTATCTCAATCATTCAAGGTTGATCCTTGGCAGTTAAAGATTTCTGGTGAAGTCGAAAATCCACTGACTCTTGGTTACGACGACCTCTACTCATCGTTTGATCTGGAAGAACGTATTTATCGACTGCGCTGTGTTGAAGCCTGGTCCATGGTGGTGCCCTGGATTGGTTTCTCTCTAGCGGAGCTGGTCAAAAAAGCCAAGCCCACTTCTCGGGCTAAATACCTTGCCTTTGAAACGTTGTATGACCCTGTGCAGATGCCCGGGCAAAGAAGTCGACGATTAGGGGGTGGAATTGATTACCCTTATGTGGAGGGGTTGCGAATAGACGAAGCCATGAACCCTCTGGCGCTCATGAGTGTTGGCCTCTATGGCAAAACGTTACCTCCTCAGAACGGAGCTCCAATACGGCTGGTAGTGCCGTGGAAATATGGATTTAAAAGCATTAAGTCGGTTGTTGGTATAAAGTTTGTTGAAAAAAAGCCGCCAACGACATGGAACCTACTCGCAGCGAACGAGTACGGCTTTTACGCTAATGTTAACCCCGCGGTCGACCACCCTCGGTGGAGTCAAGCCAGTGAGCGGCGTATTACCACTGGCGGAATTTTCGCCCAAAACCGTATTCCGACACTGCCCTTTAACGGTTATGGCGAGCAGGTAGCAGATCTTTATAGCGGCATGAATTTAAGAAAATACTACTAGACATATGGCGATTACTGTTTCTCAAAAGAGTATTCCCTATCTTAAAGCTCTAGTGCATTTGGCTGCGCTATATCCGTTACTTAATTTATATTATGGGGCGGTCACTGATCAACTTGGGGGTGATCCAGTTGAAGCGGTCATTCACTTCACCGGCATTGGGGCCCTTAACCTAGTCCTGATCAGCTTGCTAATCTCCCCTCTAGCCAAACGGTTTAAGTTAAGCTTCCTCATGCGCTTTAGACGGATGATCGGCCTTTATGCTTTTACTTACGGGCTGTGTCATATGCTCAACTTCTTATTTTTCGAAGTCCAATTTGATGTGAGATTATTTATTGAGGAAGTGTTTGAGCGACCCTATATCACTGTGGGTATGTCAGCATTCTTGCTGCTGATCGCACTAGCAGTAACGTCTATCACTAAACTGCGCAGAAAAATGAAAGGCAGGTGGCAAACGCTGCATAACTTTACTTATCTCATTGCGCTGCTCGCAGTGATTCATTTCTACTGGTCGGTTAAATCTGAAATTATTGAACCATTGATTTATTTTGCCATGTACGCAGCGCTCATGGGGTTTAGGTATAAGAAATTACGCGGCTGGAAAGACAAACTCTTTTCACGATAATGTCGCCTTAACCTAATTTGCTGGTAATAGACCTTATAGCCTCATAATTGGGTTTTAACTGCCCATACATCTTCATGTATACCTCATGATATAAATCGTTGTAGATCGCCTTATTCACAGCCTTAGGCTCGAATAAATCACCATCATGAGTCATGTTAGCCACTGCAGTGGAGAAATCGGGATATACGCCCATACCTACAGCGCTGGCAATGGCGGCACCTAAGGACGATGTTTCAAAAGTGTGTGGACGATAGACGGTCATACCAAAGATATCTGCGGTGATCTGCATGACCTGATCACTTTGCGAGCCGCCACCTGAAACCACTAGCCTGGTTATTAGTTTTTTACTGCGTTTTTCTAGAAGTTCTTTGCCTTCGCGAAGGGCATAGGTGAGACCTTCAATCATGGCGCGATATAGATGGGCTCTGGTGTGTTCCTCGTTAAAACCGATAATAGCACCTCTCGTTTCTGGCCCATCGCCATTAGATGGAGACCAATAAGGTTGTAGCATAAGACCTTGGCAACCTGCAGGGACACTGGCAAGCAAATCGTCAAATAGTGATTCTGGGGATACACCCTGACTTTCCGCCAGTTGCTCTTCTCTCAGACCAAATTCTTTTTTAAACCAACTGACCATCCAATAGCCGCGTTGCACCATCATCTCGACATTAAAGGTATTGGGGATTACCCCTGGATAGGCAGGATAAAAGGGAATAGCTTCAAGATATTTATCAGAGGCAATATTGAGTGTGGCTAAGCTACCGTAACTGAGGCTGCCAGTCTGATTATCAATGCAGCCGGTACCTAGAACTTCACAGGCTTTGTCTGACCCGCTGGCGATTAATGGCAAGCCTACAGGGATTCCAGTTGCCAGTGCCGCTTCAGCAGTAATCTCACCGAGTATGGACCCCGCGGGCAGTACCTCTGGTAGCATCTCTTGACGAATGGGCATGGCGCGCCATTTCCAATCTTTTTCATCAGCCCATTGCTGGGTTTTATAGTCAAAGGGTACAAACCCAACTGTACTGGCAATCGCATCGTTGTATTGACCGGTTAGCTTGTAATTATGGTATCCCGATAAGAGCAAAAATTTATGAACCTGCGCCCAGAGCTTCGGCTCATGTTGCTCGATCCAATTGGCTTCCGCCTGGCTATGCATCAAGTCTACTAGGGGTTTAGCTCTGACCAGCGTCATTAATGCTGATTCTAAGGCGCCCAGTGCGGGCTTGGTATCAACCTGCCGCTGATCTAACCAGCTAATGGCTGGTCGCAGTGGTTCGTTATCACTCCCCATAGGGACCACTGTGGCCCTCTGAGTGGTCACTGACACTGCACTAATAGACTCTTTGGGTACTGGCAATAATGGCCAAAGTGCTTGGCAGGCTTTACAAAGAGCATCCCAGAAATACTCTGCATGTTGTTCTGCCCAACCCGGTTGATCAGAAAAATACGGCTCTATCTCAACTTTACTCTTGGCGACTAGTTGACCGTTGCT
This sequence comes from uncultured Gammaproteobacteria bacterium, assembly GCA_913061315.1. GTDB lineage: Bacteria > Pseudomonadota > Gammaproteobacteria. The sequence goes on from CAJXUC010000090.1 coordinate 4,866, forward strand.
ATCAAAAACCATGGCACGGACACTTTGTGTACCGTTATCAATGCTTAAAAAGTATTGTAGATTTTCCATAGCGACCTCTTATTTAAGGGTTGTTAGGCAAACTGTAATAGCTATTCCAAATAGCCTCATAGCGAGTTACTTCTGTTTCCCAGCGGCCATCATCCCAATGGCGTTCGGCAGAGAAAATAGCTTTTAACGCTGGATATAATACGTCACCACCCCTTGGTAGGCACATGCCTAGCCGAGTTCGTCTGAGTAGTAGATCATCTAAGTGTTCTACAGCCTCATGCTTTATCGCCCATAGGCACTCTGCCAGACAAAATTCAGTCTCACCGAGGCTAACATGTTCATGCGTATTACTTTCAGCCAGTAATATTTGGGCTTTTTTGCCATAGCGACCAAGTAGACGCTGCGCCCACTGAGGATTGTCGGGCAGAAGATCATCTGCGCTGATGGCTGGTGTAATAAACATGCTGTCATCGCTGATTGGAGCGGGTTTAGCCAAGCTATCTGCGGCGGCGTTTAATGCGTCTAGGGCAATTAATCGGAAGGTGGTAAGTTTGCCACCGCTGACAGTGATCAGGCCATTATCTGACCATACTGCATGGTCGCGACGTTCTTTAGAGGGATTCTTGCCTTGCTCGGCGCCAATAACAGGTCGCACGCCAGCCCAAGTGGATATGACATCGGCACGCGTCAGTTGGTTGTTGGGAAACTGCAGATTAAAGGCAGACAGCAGATAATCAGTTTCTTGATTAGAAATGCTCGCCTCAATGTCTAAATCTTCGGCATGATCAAGGTCAGTGGTGCCCAATACTGTGGTTCCTTCCCAGGGATAGACATAGACACCGCGTTTGTCATCTTGATGTAGAAAAGTCATTACATTGGACACCGGATACAAAGATTTGGGAATAATGATATGGCTACCACGCAGTGGGCGGATACGTTTTTCACTATTGACTTCATTTCGTAACCGATCAGCCCATGCGCCTGTAGCATTGATCACAGCAGAGGCTCGCAACTCGATGGTGCTGGCATTGTCGACATCTTCGATGGCAACGCCACAGACCTTGTCGTTTTCAAATAATAGATTGGTTACTTTGGTGTAATTTAGAGCCTGGGCCCCATCATCAATACTGTCCTGTAACTGTCTCTTATACACATCTGACGCTGCCGACGACTCCTTACGTGTAGAT
>CAJXUC010000091.1 GCA_913061315.1 uncultured Gammaproteobacteria bacterium
AACCTTTATAGGCAAAGCAATCATTTGCTCCTCTTAACCAGCCCGAACAGGTGTCGTAGGTTTGATTTTCTACGTCTACGGTCCAATTTTTAGGTAGATTGAATACAGACGTTAATCCTGAACCAGTGCAAAAGGGACATATTAAACGGCCACCCAATCCACCACGAATAGCGAGGCTTTCTTTAGCCAAGCCAGATGACAATTCTTCATGATGTGAATAGTCTTCTTGTAGTAAGGAGATGTTAAAGTCTTGTGTTTTTTTACCGATGACAGGAAAGCGCTTCTTTGGATTGTCACTGATAAAGATTTCAGGAAGCCCGTGAGTGTTATAAACAAGTATTCTTAAATTCTCGCTTTGTTGTTCGAGTGAGAAAAGGTTCATAGAAAGAATCATGGTGCTAAGAAATAGAGCTTTAAGTTTCATCATTTAAAATTTATTCTTTTAATCAGTATGGAGTGAGTGGAAGATAACACAAGACCGCAGAAACAGCACAGCAAGCGCAACTCACCGTGGATTGTCATATTGTGTCAAAGCCGTTGATACAGCGGGTGATGCGAGGTGTTAGCTTTATATTAGACATTTGACCCGTATTGTTGCTTTTATAACAATAAACATACCCACATTACCTTATTTATTATTGCCTATATTAGGCTAATATAACTGTTTTTTAGAATAGATCTTTGTACAGGCTAGCAATGGCCAATATTGAGCAACATTAGCACTCAAAAGTAATATCCAAATTTAGATTAATCAAGATAATTAGCTAGGCTTAGCCTAGGAGAAAGTATGCTTGCAAGCAACAATCCGATGGCTAGATTTTTAAAGTTGGTCGCCAAGATAGAGGCCCAGGAAGTGAAAGCTGTCGCAAGCTCATTTCTGTTTGTGGTTGTATTGATGTCTGCCTACTACATACTTCGACCAGTACGTGACGCCATGGCCAGTGACTGGACAGATGCCGAAGTCAGCTGGTTATGGACTCTCAACTTTTTTATCAGTACTGCCGTTGTGGCGATTTATGGCATGGCAGTCTCAAGGTTCCGCTTTCGTTATTTGGTTCCGGCTATGTATGGTATCTTTGCCCTCACCTTTGTTATTTTTTACGTGCTGGCATACACCTCTGCTGATCGAACACTAATTGATAAGTCGTTTTACGTCTGGGTGAGTGTATTTAGCCTGTTCCATATTTCGGTCTTTTGGAGTTTCATGTCTGACCTGTTCAATAAAGAACAGGCGGGTAGGCTATTTAGCATTATTGCGGCCGGTGCTAGTGTCGGCGGTCTGATTGGCCCTTCTATACCCTCGTTTTTCTCGGCGTCCATGGGCACAGATAATTTAATGTTATTGGCCAGTGTGATGCTACTGATTCCAATACCAATCATCTTTTATTTGCAGTCACTAAAATCCACAGAGCTACACAATCAAGACTTGGAGTTAACTCCTCCCAGCGAGCCAATTGGCGGTAACCCCTTTGCGGGTTTTAAGATGTTTTTCTCGAATCCCTATTTACTGGCCATAGGCCTATTTATATTCTTGTATACGGGCATTAGCTCGTTTGTTTACTTCGAGCTAAAGAATCTACTCAGCGAATTAAGCAGGGTAGAGCGCACAGCGATTTGGGCGCAGATGGATCTGGCCGTCAATACCTTATCTATTGCCACAGGACTATTTGCCACTAGTCGTATTGTGGGAAAATTTGGTATGCCGGTGACTATTGCGCTGGTTCCTATTTTGATCTGCGTTGGTTTACTGGTTCTAGCAATTTCACCCTTTTTAGGCGCAGTGATTGGCTTGCAGATTATACGTAGGGCAGGCAACTACGCCGTCACTAGGCCTGCTCGGGAAATGCTATTCACTCGGGTTGACCGGGAAACACGCTTTAAAGCAAAGCCGGTTATCGACATTGTTGCCTATCGTGGCGGAGACATGTTGATGGCATGGTTGTTTACCGGATTAACACAGGGCTTGGGCCTAGGTTTGGCCGCTGTTGCTATCGTTGGGGCTGGTATAGCTGCACTTTGGTCAATAGTGGGTATCTATCTCGGACGCTGGTTTGAGCAAGATGACACTGAGCCATCGGACGAGGCAACACCAAACGCTATAGTCAATATCGTGAAGAACAGCACTAACGTATAACAATCACAAACAACAACAAAATAAGTAAGGGAGCAACACCATGAAAAATATTTCTATCATTACCATTCTAGCGCTTTTTTTAGGCTCTTCATCTTTTGCTATCGCCGATCATCATTCTGGTGGTGAGCATCAAGAGACGGAAGCAAAGCTGAAATATCTCGAGTTTAGTGAGATGGGCAACCCTGCAGAGGTGATCAAGGTTAAAGAATATAGCCCTCAAGCTTTAAAGAGCGGCGAAGTCAGAGTGAAAGTTTTGGCAGCGCCCATCAACCCATCAGACTTATTACAGATTTCGGGTAACTACGGTGTGGATCCAGTATTGCCGTCTAACCCAGGTAGCGAAGGCGTTGGACGAGTGGTGGAAACATCGGCAGAAGTAAAAAATTTAATGGTTGGCCAGCTGGTATTGCTTGCCAGCGGCGGAACCTGGCGGGACGAAATAGTGGCTCCGGCAGCTGGGTTTCTTCCTTTACCTAACATGGGCCCTCTTAGTACTGAGGTGATTGAACAGCTTGCTATGTCCGCGGTTAACCCCTTAACGGCTTTACTTATGCTGACCTCCTTTGTGGATGTTGAAAAAGGCCAGTGGATTGCACAAAGCGCTGCGAATTCGGCGGTGGGCGGCTATGTTATCCAGCTGGCAAAGCAGCGTGGCATCAAGACTGTCAATATTGTTCGTCGTGAAGGTCTTGCAGAAGAACTGAAGTCAAAGGGTGCAGACGTAGTTTTGATCGACGGACCAGATCTTGCTGCTCAAATCGCCAAAGCAACGGGCAATGCACCCGTTGTACTTGCGCTTGATCCTGTTGGTGGTGAGACTTATTCTCGATTGGCTGAGAGCCTTGGCTATAGCGGGACTCTGGTTACTTATGGCGTACTGTCGGGACAGCCCGCAATCTTGAACACTGGTAATGTTATTTTTAACGACACTCGTCTGCGTGGTTTTTGGCTTTATAAGTGGTATCAATCAGCTGATATGAAAACTAAGCAGGCTGCTTTTGGGGAGGTTATTCCGCTGATTGTAAATGGCACTCTAAAAGCCAATGTTGACTCTCGCTACTCGGTTGACGAAATCAAGCAAGCTGTTACTCGTGCCGCGGAACGTGGTAGAAATGGCAAAGTACTTATAGTGCCAAGTGCGGGCAAGTAAGGGCTTTCATCAAGAAAAGTAAAACTAAGAGCTTCATCGGAGATATTCAGCAACCTGGCTGGGTATCTCCCTTGTTCAGATTGAGTCCGCAGAAAACCGTGCCATCAGAAAATCCACCGCGACCTTCACTTTCGGTACCAGATACTGCTGCTTTTGATAGAGAAGATAAATAGCCAGTCCTGGATTTTGGCTAATGTGCAGTGTTGGCTCAATATGCAATTCCTGTAATTCGTTGTTATCGATATACTCCTGCACCAACCATCTTGGTGCCATCATAATCCCCTGTCCTGCAATCGCCTGCTCGCCTAACCATTTACCATTATTAGAGATAGCTAGGGGTAGTGCGGAGACATCTAACCATTGTCCGTTTGACTGACATAACCACGTGTGTGGGCCCGTTGGCGTGCGAAAGAAAAGACCTTGATGTTGTTTAAGGTCTGTGGCGTGTTTAGGTATCCCAGCTACCGCCAAATAACTTGATGCCGCTACCGGAATAAACTCATTGTTCATTAGGCGCACTGCTTGCACCCGCTCATTGGGGGCATAGCCGCCGCGTATAGCAATATCCACTTCGTCACGGGACAGCGTCGATAACTCATCACTGAGGCTTACGTCCAAAATGATTTCTGGATACAGCGCTTTAAACTCGGTTAGCAGAGGTAGTAACAGGCGCTCGCCAAAACTAACCATACTGCTAATGCGCAGGAACCCTGTGGGAGTAGCCTGATGGCTACGTACCGTTTCGTCACTGAGCTCGAGTTGAGTCAAAATATCTTGGATCTGCTTGAAGTACACCTGCCCAATTTCGGTTACCTTAACCACTCGGGTGCTGCGCTTTAATAGGGTTGTCCCCAAGCTTTTTTCTAGGTCGGCGATGCGCCTAGATAGGGAGGAGGGTGGCACAGAAAACGCTTCAGCTGCTCGAGTGAAACTTCCAGTTTCCACCACTTTACTGAAATATCTAAGCGCTTTTAGCTGATCCATGATGTGGCATTCCTTTTGTACTTAGTCGATTTTTATTAAAGCGACATCAGAATAGACTAAATTACCTCTGATATCCGCTTAATATTGGGGGGTCAAATGGCGCCGCCGACTTATAGAGTACGAGTAAAATCATCTCAGAGATTCCGCTATCACAAAATGTTCGAGGTTAAATAATTGATTCTCAGTAAGGGTTCTTCCAACAGGCGCAAAGTACTGAGAGTTGAGATCCTTTAAAGTTACACACTCTTTTATTGAATAACCATTTTTTGAAAGTAGGCTTTCTATTTCCCCAGCGCTGTAAAATGATATCCAAGGCTCACCGGCCTTCACGGATAATTTTTTTATTAATTTAACGCGTGTTGCAGCTTTTGGATAACCCGTACCAAAACAAACCTCAGGATTTTTATTGAGAAGTTCGTCAACATAAGACATGAAAAAAATTGAGCTAGCTTTTTGACTAAGTGTAGCTATTTCTTCAATCTGCTACTGCTGTTGAACGTCATAAGTTCACGGAAGTTTGAATAGATCCTCAACAGTACAGTCCAAGGTTTTAGCAATTTTCAACGCAAGGACTGTAGACGGAACATAAATGCCATTTTCGATTGCGTTGATGCTTTTCCTTGATACATCGGCACTCTTTGAAAGTTCCTGCTGAGTTAAACCGGCAGCTTTTCTCAGTTGTTCAAGATTATTCAAAAGTTTTTTATGGTGATTACCCACTTACTTTACTCTTCAAATTTTTCAACGGCTTTGTTGATTTCAGCGCTATCATTGGGATAAAGGTATCCGGCTATTGTTGAACCAATACCAATAGCGGCAACTAAAAGACCAGCACCCTTCAGGAACTGTCCCGCTTGATCATCGGCCCCTATAAAAGTAACACCAAAAAGAAATAAACCAACACCAACAAATAAGGTTATTACGCCGCTTCGCCTGTAATCAATAGGTTTCTTTTTGTCATTTAAAGTATCAAGGATTTCTTCAATTTTAGATGAATCATCAATATTTTTAGAAACCTCAATAATTGCGTTATATTTGTGTTTTTCTATTTTGTTAATAAAAAAGAAAACAACAAATACAATTCCTATCGGGAAAAATATTCCTGCTAAGGGTATTAATGATTCTAATATGCCTTCCATAACTACTCCTGTTTATAGTTGTGATACATCTCATCACGAAATGTAACGTAAACTTACCATAATAGTTAAGAGAAGTAAAGGTTACATGCAAAAATCTACTTGGATCGTTTTAAGCTAATAATTGCTGTATCTAGACGAGACAATATTTATCACACCATGAATTAATCGGGGGTGGATGATTATAAAAATCGTAAACTAATCGTTACAAACTATTTTTTCAGCGCTGCTCAATTTTTTTAAAGTTGCAGAAGCTGCTACTGTTGAATAGAAATTAACTGCCACACTTAACTATATTCAAACTTTAATTATAAAAAATTTCGAGTG
>CAJXUC010000092.1 GCA_913061315.1 uncultured Gammaproteobacteria bacterium
ATTCCCATCGAGATAAATGGAACAAGAGGCCCTGAAAAAATGAGCGATGCAATCGCCAATGCTGTGGCTATATTTAGCAGTGCCAAAATTGAAGCAGCCATTAAGTTGGGAAACAAAACGCTTGGATCAATGATGGAAGCAATGAAGGATTGAAATGTAGTAGCTTTTTCTGATTTATCAGAGCGAGCCTTCACTATTGGAGTTGTGCCAATAGATTCAGTATCAGTATCAAAATTTGAATCGACCTGTTGGTTATCTGTATCTAATGATTGCATATGAGTTAGGTCGGGGGGAATATCGTTTACTGAAATGGACAGTTGTCGCGATTCCAATATTAAGTAATCTAATTCAATTTTATCAGCAAGCTCTAAGTTCGTCGAGTTTAATAGCAAAGTCAACTGTGCTGTTGCCACTGTATATCTAGTCATAACAGCAACACCATTTATCGGAAAGAAAGCGGGACGGATCTATTTAATTACGCGTCCGTAAATAGGTCTGACCCGGTTGCCATAGTGGTCAAGCAATTAAAAGAATGCAGGTCTATCAACACCCCAGATAACAAATCGCACTGGGTTCAAGAATTTAAACAACATCTGTGTTGATCATTACCGAGAATTTATCTCGCAAGGCTCCTCTACATCTGAAACAATGTTTATATTCCAGATGCTTGAAAGCAATCGCCTTAGGGGTGAAACTTCGTTCATCAAGGAAATCGAGCTACAAAAAAGAAAATGGCGAAGAACAAATAATTATTGCTTACTGGGGTGGAAATCAAGTGACACTGACGATTACGAAAAAATAGAGGGCCAAGGAAGTCATATCGGCTGAGTAGTTGACGACCGTATTTATCTTAACCCTCAAGCCGCAATCAGCGTTATTAAAACATTATCGACCTAAGCTGAGTATCATCTGGGAAGTTCCAAGAAATTAAGAGGCGTTGAAGGAAGCGAAGTAACTAAAAGGGTAACCATTGCAGGAGCAAGGCAACGTGTTTTCGATCTTCCACTATGCCTTATTATTGGAAAAGTTGAGGATAATGTTAAATTATACGGTTCGTTAGCGTGCCTTGCTCTGTCCGCTCTCAGCTTGATGTAGAACAGGAGCTGATTAACGGCATAAACCTGATACAAGATGGCTGGGATGGCAGCCTTTAGCTAGACACTTTGATTGGAAAACATCCGTTCAAAGAATGAAAGAAGAAATTTTCGCTCCTGAGATGGCGGAAATCGCCCGCTTAGCAGCAGCTAAAATGGCCTAATCTATACTTAACTTTGGAAAAAAAATGAGAGAACGTATCTATAATTTTGCACTTAACAAACCATGGACGGTATTATTGATATCGATAATACTGGTCTTTGGTACTGCTTTTGGTGCCAAGAATTTAGTTTTTAAAGGTGACTATAAAGTTTTTTTCAGTGAGGAAAACCCACAGCTGACAGCTTTTGAGTCAATTCAAGATATTTATTCAAAAAGTGACAATGTCGCTTTCATTCTAGAACCTAAAAACGGTGATATTTTCACGAAGGACAATCTGACTGCGGTGTATTGGTTAACCACTGAATCGTGGCAGGTTCCCTATTCTACCCGCGTTGATTCTATTTCAAACTTCCAGCACACCATTGCAGAAGAGGATGATTTAATAGTAGAAGATTTGGTATTAGATCCCGATACTTTAACTGATGCTGATATGCCCCGACTGAAGGCAATTGCTATTAATGACCCTTTATTATTAAATAAAATAGTCTCTCAAACGGGACATGTTTCAATTGTTAACGTCACTAACCAGCTTCCCGGGATTAATCCCATCACGGAAATTCCTGAAGTTGCGACTAAAATACGTGACATCAAAGCACAGTTTGAAGAAAAGTTTCCTGATATCAAAGTCCAGCTCACCGGCATGGTGATGATGAATACCACTTTTTCTGAAACATCAATGTCTGATAGTGCTACTTTAGTACCCGCTATGTTTGGCATCGTATTATTAATAATGATCTTATTGCTGCGTAGTTTTAGCGGTACATTTGCAACCTTGTTTGTGATTATTTTTAGTATTGCAGGCACTATGGGTGCTGCTGGTTGGATGGGGTTTTACTTAACAGGTCCCTCTGTTAGTGCACCCACTATGATAATGACCTTAGCAGTAGCCGACTGTATACATATACTGACCACTTACTACTTTGAAATGCGCCAAGGTAAAGTGAAAAAAGAGGCGCTCCAAGAGAGCTTAAGAGTCAACTTTAAGCCCATCTTACTCACAAGCGTCACTACCGCCATTGGCTTTATGAGTATGAACTTCTCTGACTCTCCACCATTTCGTGACCTAGGAAACATGGTCGCTATTGGCGTCATGTTAGCTTTTGTTTTCTCTATTACAGTATTCCCTGCCCTGTTGATGTTACTGCCAGTTAAAGCCAGTAAAGTATCGCCTCAAAGTAACTATGGGATAATGGAAAAATTTGCTGATTTTGTCGTGGAAAAACGTAAAATTTTATTGCCTCTAACAGCAGTCATCATACTTTCTTTGGCTAGTTTTCTGCCACAAAATAAGCTAGATGATAATTTTGTAGAATATTTTGATACAACCGTGCCGTTTCGGGCTGCAACAGATTTCATGGAAGAGAATCTATCTGGTTTATCAACGATAGAAGTGTCTATCGATAGTAAAGAGAGTAGTGGCATTAACGATCCCCAATTCTTGAAAACTGTCGGTGATTTTAGTGAATGGTTACGTGCTAAAGCCGTCACTGACCATGTCAGTACTATTTCTGACGTGCTTAAACGCCTGAATAAGAATATGCACGCTGATGACCCAGAGTTTCATAAGTTACCCGAGGAACGTGACTTGTCTGCTCAGTATTTATTATTGTACGAAATGTCCCTGCCTTACGGTTTAGATTTAAATAATCAACTAAACGTTGATAAATCTTCCACCAGAGTCATTGGCACATTCAAAAATCTTTCTTCAGTCCAGCAGATTGAAATAGAAGAAGAAATGAATCAATGGTTCGCTAAAAATGCACCCGATTACCAAGTCTCTATCTCTAGCCCAACATTAATGTTCGCACATATTGGGCAGCGCAATATCAATAGTATGTTATTTGGTACGGCGATGGCTTTGATTTTGATTTCATTATTACTGGCCTTCGCTTTACGCTCTGTTCGCTACGGCGTCATCAGTTTGCTACCTAACTTTATCCCCGCTTCCGTAGGTTTCGGTCTATGGTACTTTATCGATGGTCAAATTGGCTTGGCACTGTCGGTCGTAGCAGGTATGACATTAGGTATCGTTGTCGATGATACTGTGCATTTTTTGACCAAATATAAACATGCCAGGGATCAGTACGGTAAGAACGCCGAAGAAGCAGTTAAATATGCCTTCAGTAGTGTAGGACGAGCACTATGGATCACCACATTAGTGCTTGTCGCTGGTTTCATGGTGCTAGCACAATCAACATTTACACTTAACAGTGATATGGGTCTATTAACAGCGGTAACCATTGCAGTGGCTTTAATTGTAGATTTCTTATTCCTACCCCCATTATTAATGATGTTAGATGGCAAAAAAGATGCAAAAATTGCTCTTCAAACGTCAGCTATTTAACTTAAACCTTGCTAAGGGAAATATAAAATGAGCATTAAACTTATAACAGCTTCAAATATTGCTGGCTTGGTTTTAGCGTTAAGCGCCTCTATAGCTTTTGCAGGCGCGGCTGAAGATAAAGGCCTAGCTATAGCTCAAGAAGCTAAAATCCGTGATCAAGGCTGGGTAGATACGACATCATCAATGAACATGGTGTTACGTAACAAAAACGGCCAAGAAAGCGTTCGTGAAATCAGATCGAAAGGGCTCGAAATTGCTAATGATGGAGACAAGAGTTTAACTATTTTTGATCGCCCTAGAGATGTAAAAGGGACCGCTTTCCTAAGCTTCTCACACACATCTGGTGCTGATGATCAATGGCTGTACTTACCTGCTCTTAAGCGTGTCAAGCGTATCTCTTCTCGTAATAAGTCCGGTCCATTCATGGGTTCTGAATTTGCTTTTGAAGATTTATCATCTTTTGAAATTGAAAAGTACAACTATAAATTCCTCAAAGAAGAAGCTTGTTCAATCGGCACTTGTTTTGTTGTGGAGCAATACCCGACAGATAAAAATTCTGGGTACACTAAGCGTATTGTTTGGATAGATAAAGCTGAATATCGCACCTTAAAAACTGTTTTTTATGATCGCAAAAACAGTTTACTTAAGACCTTAACCACCGACGAATACCAGCAGTATAAAGGTAAGTTCTGGCGTCCCAGTTCAATGAAAATGGTTAACCACCAATCGATGAAAAGCACGGATTTAAGCTATACCCAATACAAGTTTGGTAATGGGTTATCAGCTTCAGATTTTAACAAAAACACGCTAAAACGAGCGCGTTAAAATGAGCGTGTTAAAATGAAGAATATCGTATGGATAGCGATCAGCAGCGGGTTGCTGATGCAACCTGTTTTAGCTGATGACCTATTTTTTGAAGCGACCGGAAAAATAAGTACGGAGGTAACAATTTATGCCGATGATGGTCAGTTTGAAAATCAAGACTATCGTACTAACCTTTCCTTATCTGCTGAACCAGAATTTTATTGGGCGTGGAATGATCAGCAAGATAATTTAACCTTCACGCCTTTTTTTAGAAAGGATCAGCGAGACTCTGAACGAACTCACGCAGATATTAGGGAGCTCAGCTGGAGTCATTTTGAAGATAATTGGGAGCTAAGAACTGGTTTTCGTCAAGTGTTTTGGGGGGTGACCGAATTTCAGAACATTGTTGATGTTATCAACCAAAAAGACACAGTTGAAGGTTTAGATAAAGAACATAAGCTAGGCCAGCCTATGGTTAACCTATCTTTAGTAAAAGATTGGGGTATTGTCGATTTTTACGTGTTACCAGGCTTTAGAGAGCGAACCTCTGCCGGCCTTGATGGGCGACTTAGAGCTGGCTTAGTGGTTGATGATGACGCCACGACCTATGAAGCCAGTAATAATGACCGACATATTGATCTGGCCGCTCGCTGGGGCCATTCCTTCGATGTCTATGATATCGGTGCACACTGGTATAAGGGCACTGATCGTACACCTCAATTTAACGCTATTTCATATAATGGGAAAAATGTTTTCAGTGCACACTATCAACAAATTGAACAAGTGGGACTGGATGTTCAAGCGACTATTGATAGCTGGTTATGGAAAGGTGAACTGATCTACCAAGACAACCCTGTTGAAGATTTCTGGGCCAGTCAGCTAGGTGTAGAATATACATTTTATGGCATTCAAAATTCGGCAACCGATCTAGGAGTCCTGATTGAATATGGAACAGATCAACGCGGTAAACAGGCCAATAGTATTATGCAAAACGATGTCGGCGTTGGTGCGAGGTTTGATCTAAATGATACTCAAAGTACCTCGGTGCTAGCAGGTTTAATTTACGATTTTGATTTCTATACGACCAGCTTTTCAGTTAAAGGTGACCGTCGGATTGGTGAAGATTGGAAAGCGTCAATTGAAGCCAGAGTATTTGCCACCGGAAATAGCAATGATCCTGCTGCAATTTTTGCTAAAGACGATCATATTAAATTAACCTTCGATCGATACTTTTAACACTCGAAAGTAGTGGCATGCTGACTTTTTCCCATCGGATCGGATAAAATAC
>CAJXUC010000093.1 GCA_913061315.1 uncultured Gammaproteobacteria bacterium
GATCTACACGTAAGGAGTCGTCGGCAGCGTCAGATGTGTATAAGAGACAGACTACCGAGTGCTAGTGCACCGATAACGGTAGAAGCAATAAGGTTTCTCTTGCTCATTTTGGACATAATTCCCAACCAATTTTCTTGTTTTGGATCCTCGCCGACGGGTAAAAAAACGTCGCAAGGGGCTTCTAAGCTTTATAAGTTATAGGGGCTTAGTATTAATGGAATTTAACACTAAGACTTCAAGATATTCACATGGAACCCTGCGAATTGTCAAGGTGGCACGCACATAATAGTTAACAAAGTCGATTACAATTTTGCATTGCGTTTTCGCTGCTTTGCGCTGTAGTTATCAAATTTTATACAAAATTAGCAGTTCAAGACCAGCAACGCTTAATTTTCAGACAATAAAGTGTAAGCGGTTATAAAAAACGGACTATTAAACACTTTCTGCAATATCTATTAGCCGCTAAAAAAACATAGTTATTAAAGCCTGACGTTAAGGTATTATTCGTCAAATTCTGTCATAAATAGAATTAATACTCCTCACTGTCATTTTTGTCATATATTGTGAGAAAATTGTGATTGCTATTAATTACTTAAACCTACTAATATCTTACGCACGACACAAATAGTTGATGTAAGTTTCGTTATGGTTAGCCATGTTAATAGAAATACAGTATGCCACGGTAACGTGTGGGAGCAGCATTGGGGCAAAACGACCAATATGGCTGCCCATGATACAAATGCAGTTCATACAAGAGCATTGAGACGATTTTGGTCACCGATTTTCGACTCTCTCGCTTTCGAAGAAAAACGTCTATTAGATTTGGCCGCTGGTAAGGGAGACTTACTCGAAGTATTGATGTCGAGCGGGCGTTTTCAGCCTTCTTGGTTACCACAGTTTTATTCTGTAGACCGTAAGCGTCCGATAATCCCATCTAGCGCTTAGCAAACTGCCATGGTAGCAGTTGCTCGATATCGACATCGGGTTGGTTGAGTTCATCAAGGCAAGTCATCACATACTCGAATACGTTCAGGTCGTTGGCTTTAGCCGTTTCGATGATGCTGTAGAGAACAGCGCTGGCGTTGGCGCCCGTGGCCGTTTGGCTAAACAGCCAGTTTTTTCTACCTATGACGAACGGCTTTATCCCGCGCTCAGCGCGATTATTATCGATACTCAATAACCCGCCGAGTGTATAGCGTTCCAGCTTTTTCCATTGGTTTAAGCAGTATTGTATCGCTTCGCCCAACTTGGTTTTGGGTAACACTTGTTGAGCCGATTTCATTAGCCACATATGAAGCTGGCTCAGTAACGGCACACTTTTTTCTTGTCTTGTAATATATCGCACCTCTACCGTTTTATCTTTTAGCTGGGTTTCTAGGCGGTAGAGTTTTTGGATGTGATTGAGTGCCCAATCCGCTTTGCCACTGCCTTTCTTACCTGCGCCTTTTTTGGCTTCCATGAACTTACGGCGTGCATGTGCCCAGCAGCCAATGAGTGTGGCTTGCGTTTGCTCGTAGCCTTGATAGCCATCCACTTGTAAGTAGCCGCTGTAACCTTTAAGGAAGTCTACGGCGCATTGCCCAGCGCGACTATTGTGATAGTCGTACAGCACGATATTAGGTATCTCTGTCCCCGAGATATTACCGGTAGGTGAGTCAGCGCCACTGGCGTACAACCACATGTAGCTATTCACTTTCTCAGATTCAACGACCTTCAGCGTGGTTTCATCCGCCGCGATAACCGGTTGTTTCAGGATATGTTGATGGAGCTGGTCATAAAGCGGTTTAAATAGCTCAGCGCAGCGGATTATCCAGTCAGCCATGGTTTTACGACTTAATTCGATACCATGCTGTTTGAACATAGACTCTTGTCGATACAGCGGTAACCCATACTGATATTTGCTGGTAATGATTTGGCTTAATAAACTTGGGGTCGCATAACCTTTAGGGATAACGCTGTGAGGTACAGGCGCTTGTTTTACTGTGTTGCTAATACCGTCTTTCTCACAGGTACGACACGCATATTTAGGGCGAACATGCTCAATCACTTTGACCTGAGCAGGAATAAACTGAAGCTTTTCTGACTTATCTTCACCAATGCGATGTAGCTCACCTGCACAACAGCCACAGACTTTTTCTTCGTCGCTAATATCGTGAACGATAACCTCACGAGGTAGGCCTTTGGGTAACGGTTTACGTGTGGGCTTTTTACGCGTGTAGCTTATGGCTTCTTCTTGCGTATCTGATTCAACAGCAAGCGCTTCCGCTTCATTAAACAACTCACCTTGCCCAGGATGACCTTCGGCGCTTTGACCGAACTGTTTATGCTGGGAAATACGAAACTGCTCCTCAAGATATTGATAGCGAGACATCACCTGCGACAACACCTTTTTCAATGTTGCTGGGTCATCAGGTAAGCTTTCGATATCAATATTCATGGTCTTATTATAATGTAATAATGCATTGATTTACCGACATTATTAAGACGATTTCGTGATCGTTAATCGCTACTTATGATCACAGGTTATAAGCCGGATGCATTGTAGTGCAACGGCTGATGGCCTATTACATCGTAGCCTGATAACAGCCACTGTAACTGCTGTTCACTTACATTCAGATGCTGTAAGTTAGCATCGACAGGCCACTTGAACCGATGCTTCTCGAGACGTTTGTACCAAAGCGCAAAGCCCGTTTTATCCCAATAGAGTATTTTGAGCTTATCGCGCTTTTTATTGCAAAACACAAACAGCGCATCACGAAAGGCATTGAGCTCCATGTTCTGTTCGACCACTACAATCAAGCCATTAATCGATTTACGAAAGTCGACGATATCCATGTATAAATAAACGTCGGCAGGCTCAACAAACATCTTCATTCAGCTAGTGCCTTCATCACGGTAGCAAGCCAGTGAGGGCTAACATTCGTTGGCACGCTAAGATGAGCGCTCCCAAGTTGCAGAAGAAGTTCGCCACCGGTCTCATCGGTGTGTGACTCAACCTTTGTTACTTCACGTTTGACGTGAACGAACTTGCTGTGAGTACGCTGAAGACGAATATCACGTCGCCTGGTGTAGTAGGTTTGGACATTAATCTGTTGCTGGCGGCAAAACGCCACCGCTGTGAGTCCACTTTGTTTTTGTTGCTCAAATAAATTGAGCCAGTCTTCTACTTCTCTTCGTTGATGATGCGCCATGGTCATTCTCCTTAACAAAGAGAGCACCATGACGTAGAAAACCTATGAATTGAATGTGGGGATTACCGGACGGACACGATCAACCTCTCATATTGAACTATAACATCTAGCAGCCAAAAAAAGCCCGGCATAAAGCCGGGCAAACAGACATACGTAGCCTCAGCCAAGACTACGAATAGCCGACGGACACATTCGCCGGCATCCAACTTCCCAGACAAGAACTGCTACGGAGATAGCATGCCTAGGAATCTGAATTTCCAATTTAAAACAGGAGAAATTAAATAGCATCTAAAAATTAAAAACCCGCTCTTAATTTAATATACAATAATTAAAAATAGCTTCTTTAAATTTATTTAAATTGATATTATAAAGATAGAGGGCTGCTCATTTTGTTTCACAAAGATTCGAGACCTTTTCAAAATAAGCGCCCTCTATTTTAATAATTTCATATATCGAATAAAGCAACCACCTCATTTATTGCATCAATTTGCTCTGTAATCTTTTCCGCACTATCCTTAATACTTTCTATTTTACTTAAAGAAAGATTGGCGCTGTCTGAAATTGATTTAATATTCAGCGCAGATTCTTCTGTGCTTACCATTTGTTCTCTAACTGCTTCTTCGGTTTGCGCTGTCGTACTTGTTATTAATGATATATTTTGAACGCTAACTTCCATTGCATCGTAAACTTTGAAAATTTGATTCTTAGAATCGTTCAACTGTTTTTGACTTGTATCCATAGATGACACAACACTTGCTGAGTCAGTATTGAGTTCCTCTATCAGGGTTTTAATCGAGTTGGTTGAACGTGTTGTTTGCTCCGCTAGTTCGCGAACTTCATCTGCGACGACCGCGAAACCTCGACCGTGTTCTCCTGCACGGGCAGCCTCAATTGCAGCATTGAGTGCTAAAAGGTTTGTTTTCGAGGCAACTTCATTTATGACCTCTACGATTCCACCAATGTTTTGAGTAGAATCCTCAAGCTTAGAAATTAGACTCGATGTCTCATTCATTTTCCCTTCGAGCAAAGTAATGGTGTCAACACTAGCCTTAACTTTTTCTTGCCCCCCCAAGATGTCCTTTTTAGTAATCTTTGCCAAAGTATGATTGTTATTCGTGAATTCCTGCACTTCTTTAATAGAAACATCCATTTGCTTTAACGCCGTAACTATCTCAACTATGTCTTTATTTTGTCGTTCCAAATTCTCCTTAAGCTCACTTGATATAGATAAGTTTGAATCTGCTACGTTTGTCAAATTACTTGAAGAAATGCTAAGTCTAGATAAGAAGTTATGTGTCTCTGAAATAAGAGTATTAATAGAAGAAACAAGTGAACGAAATTCACCAGAGAAAAAGTTATTCATTTCTTGCTTGTAATTACCCTTAGCTAAAAGAGATAATTTTTCAACCGTTTCACGAAGGGGTATTTTTATCGACTTACCTATAAATAGAGAAATAGTGCATGCCACAAGTACTGAAACAATCGCAGTAATCACAATCAAAATATAAGAGTTAGTGAGTTGTCCCTTTATCTTACTTTGCAGCTCAAGGTTATTATTATTACTAACGTTAAGTAACTCTGTCGCAAGTAAATTAACCCTGTTCGTTCTACTTGAAAAGTCTTTAACTAATTCAGATAAAATACTCTGACTATTTCTAAAATCAACAAACTGATTAATAATCCCTTCTTCGCCTTGGATACGATTGAGGAAATCCTGCTTTTTGCTCAAAATAAAATCCAATTCGCTTACTTCGTATATCATGTCTTCGATGTTTGCATCCAACAAGATGGTACTACTCTGTAACAGGTCGATATTGTTTTCGATTGGTTCCCCAACTGATTGATTCAGTAATGTGATCATTATGTATTCGACGTTGGTGAAGTCATTCAAAATTGTGGACAGTAGGTTTGCAATATAGATATCTTTCGCAGCGGCGCTTTGAGACATCTGAGTAATTGAGAGTTTTAATTCTGAGGAGAGGAGAAATAAATCAGACATCCCAGACTGTATACTACTGCGGACCGACAGGTTCTTTTCCATCAACGACGTCACGTTTACCGCACTAGCTTTGTTTTCTTCTATCAAAGAAAGCGTTTCATCTAGCTCATTTTCTATACTAAAATTCTTTACAAAACGAGAAAGAGCTTCGGCATTTTCAATGTGAGCAAGCAGCTCGATATACAAGTCATTTGCACTATCAAGCCTAAGGTTTAGTTCTTCTAGTGTTTCGCTATTTTCGAGGTCTAAGATTGTTTTTCCATACGCCAAGTTTAACTTTGACAAACTGGATATCGATTCATGTAGTGGAAATGCCGTCTCAGAGACAGCCTTGGTACTCTTACCAAATGCCATTACTGCAACAAGCGCTATCAAACTGATCACGCCGACGAGAAATGACATTACGGTAAACCCAAGATATATCCTGTCTCTTATACACATCTCCGAGCCCACGAGACGCTACGCTATCTCG
>CAJXUC010000094.1 GCA_913061315.1 uncultured Gammaproteobacteria bacterium
GAGTCGTCGGCAGCGTCAGATGTGTATAAGAGACAGGTGCCGTTATATCATCATTAAGACGGCTTTGTTTGTTATCTGCGATTGGGATAATCTCCTAATTAGGTTAATGCAAAAATTAATCTGGATTCGTCTCTATTTAAGACTCACTAATAACCAGATTGATTATTTACCAGTTCAATAAATTGTTCGACTGGCATTACGCCAAGGTCATCACCACCCTGACTTCTGACCGCTACTTTGCCTTCTTCCATTTCTCGATCACCAATCACGAGCATGTAAGGAATACGCTGTAGTGTGTGCTCGCGAATTTTAAAGCCGATCTTTTCGTTTCTCAAGTCTGAAATGGCTCTTATTTGCTGTTTTTTCAGCATTTTTTCAATATTTTTAGCATAGTCGCCTTGTTTGTCCGTAATATTGATCACAACGGCCTGAACGGGAGACAACCAAAGTGGAAATTTTCCTTCGTAATGTTCGATTAAAATACCGATAAAACGCTCGAGTGAACCGAATAATGCACGATGTAACATGACGGGTCGTTTCTTTGATCCATCTTCAGCTACATAAGAAATATCAAAACGCTCTGGCAAGTTCATATCTACCTGCAAGGTACCACATTGCCAATCTCGTCCAATGGCATCGCGTAATACAAACTCTAATTTTGGCCCATAAAAAGCGCCTTCACCTGGATATAAAACATAATCTAAGCCCATAGTGTCAAGGGCATTACTCAAAGCGCCTTCTAGCTTATCCCAGACTTCTTCTGAACCGATTTTGTTTTCGGGACGCGTCGATAGCTTAATCACCACCTCTTCAAAACCAAAATCTTTATATATATCAAGTACAAGTGCAACAACATCAATGCATTCCTGTTCCATTTGCGCTTCGGTGCAATACACATGGGCATCGTCTTGAGTAAAATGACGCACACGCATTAATCCATGGAGTGCTCCCGATGGCTCATAGCGATGCACCTTTCCAAATTCAGCCATTCTTAAAGGCAGATCACGGTAACTTTTTAAGCCTTGCGCAAACATCATTACTGAACCAGGACAATTCATTGGCTTTAGGGCAAAAACACGGTCATCTTCGGTTTGTGTAGTGAACATATTTTCACGGTAGTTATCCCAATGGCCTGAGGTTTCCCAAAGACTGCGATCCATCACGTCGGGAGTACTCACCTCAATATAACCGGCGTTATCCTGACGAAAACGCATATAGTCAAGCAACTTACGAAAAAGTGTCCAGCCTTTGGGATGCCAAAACACAGACCCTGGCGCTTCTTCATGCAAGTGAAATAAATCGAGTTGGCGGCCTAACTTTCTATGATCCCGCTTTTCTGCTTCTTCAATGCGATGAAGGTAAGCTTTTAATTGTTTCTTATCGGGCCACGCTGTACCATAAATACGCTGTAACATGACATTTTTTGAATCGCCACGCCAATAAGCGCCAGCCACCTTCATTACTTTAAAGCCATTACCCAGTTTACCAGTTGACGGCAAGTGAGGGCCCCGACAAACGTCAAACCAGTCACCTTGTTTATATATAGAGACTTCTTCACCTACTGGAATAACATCTTCAATAATTTCAACTTTATAAGTTTCGCCCAAATCAGAAAAGATTTTCTTAGCCTCGTCGCGATCAAGTACTTGTCGGACAATCGGCAAGTCACGCTTGACGATTTCATGCATACGTTTCTCGATTAAAACGAGATCATCGGGTGTGAATGGTTCGTCCCGCGCAAAGTCGTAATAATAACCGTCTTCAATCGCAGGACCGATGGTAACTTGGGTACCGGGGAAAATTTCTTGTACCGACTGAGCCATTATATGGGCAGCATCATGTCGAAGTAGCTCTAACGCTTCTGGATCACGACCCGTAATGATCGCTAAGGTTGAATCTTGTTCAATTAAAAAGGAAGCATCAACTAAACAACCATTCACTTTACCCGCAAATGTTGCTTTAGCCAGACCAGGACCAATGTCTGAAGCGACGTCTAGGACAGAAACGGATTGCTCAAACTTTTTTAGCGAACCATCAGGTAGGGTAATTGTAGGCATGATATTTCCTGTTCAGTGGTGGCCCATACAAAAGGTCACTTGATTTATTTTCCAATAAAGTACAATTTTACTAATTGATTGTTATGAATTTACGTAATATTTCGCTCACAAAACAATTAAGTAAGCGGTATCAAAGGTTCGATTGTAAATGTCGACCGATAATAAAAGTTGGTAGTCACGCCCAGATTCGAACTGGGGACCCCTACCATGTCAAGGTAGTGCTCTAACCAACTGAGCTACGCGACTATAAATTAAGTTCGCGCATTTTACATTACTAACTCAACTAATCAACCTTACTGATGTCTTTCTAAAGAGTTTAACACCCTACTTTCATACCCATTTACCGAATGATTTTTACTGCATCACTTATACGGGTTGACAAGCTTGTTTTTTGATTACCATCAGCATCGAAGTTTTCGGCCATTAACCACTTTTTAAACACCTTTTTTATAATGGGCCATTCACTATCCAGTATCGAATACCAAGCCGTGTTGCGGTTTCGATTTTTGTATAAAGTTGCCTGTCGAAAAATGCCTTCAAACAAAAATCCAAGCCGTTCGGCAGCACAACAAGAAGGTTGATTCAATGAGTCACATTTCCACTCATAACGTCGGTAGCTTAAGTCGTCAAATATTCTTGACATCATTAGATACATGGCCTCAGTTGATAGAGTCGATCCCTGCATTAATGGCGAAAAGTGAATGTGACCGACTTCAATGACACCGACATCAGGCGTGATACGTAAGTAGCTTGCGACCCCAACTGCTTTGTTGTTAGACAGATCAATAATGCTAAAAAAGCAAGGGTCATCATTATTAACGACTGTGCCTAACCAATGTTTGAAATCTGTAAAAAGTTTAAATGGCCCATAAGGCAAATAGGTCCAGTTATGGTCAGTGTCATCAATTAAAAATGCCTCAAATAAATCTCGAGCATGTTCAGCAATGTCTATGGGTACCAATCGACATAAACGACCCTCCATAACTGAGCCTTGAGGAAGTAAAGAAGGCTGCCAGGCTTCAACAGAAAACCCTATTGGTTGCCCCACGGAGTTAAATCCCTTTGTTGTTAATGATGTCATGAGACACGCCCTTAATTTCGATAGTGAAGTTTTATTTGCTTAACTAACCGTCCATTTTGCAGTTAATTTAACCAATTGCCCTCTATTTTATTAAGCTCAAATATATATAATGCCACACAATATTCAACCTCTTATAAATCAATCACTGGATTATTAATATGAATTTTAAATATATCGGTCTGACCGCATTCGGCCTTCTTTTCACTATAACAGCCAATGGAGCAACTACCATTAACACAGATAAAGATAAATTAAGCTACGCCTTAGGTATGATGATTAGCGAACAGGTACTAAAACAATATGGCGAAGTCGATTATCAACTTTTGTTAGAGGGTATAAAAGCACAAACTGAAGGTAAAGAAACGCGAATGACACTTGATGAGGCTGGTGCGGCTCTAACCACGTCACAGCGAAAAATAACGGAAGCAAAATTTGCTGGTACTAAGAAAAGTGGTGCCGCATTTCTCGCAGAAAATGCGGCGAAAGATGGCGTTATCACGACTGAATCAGGATTACAGTACACGATTATTACTGAAGGTGAAGGGTTAAAACCGAAGGCATCCGATACGGTAACGGTACACTATCGTGGCACATTGCTTGATGGTTCTGAATTCGACAGTTCGTATTCACGCAATCAGCCCGCTTCATTTGGTCTCAATCAAGTAATTCCCGCTTGGACTGAAGGTGTTCAGTTAATGAATATTGGTAGCAAATATAAGTTTGTCGTCCCTTACGAGTTGGGATATGGCGAACGTGGCGCAGGCCAATCAATTGGTCCATACGAAACATTAATTTTTGAAGTCGAACTTCTCGAAATTAAATAAACTGTTTTAAACAACCTAATGGCTTTCATTTTGTTTAAGCCATTAGGTTATTATGACCCTGACGTTAATTAGTCATGTCCAATAGCACACTCTTTATTCGCCTATCGCCTTTAATATTTGTGCTGATCTGGAGTACAGGCTTTATTGCCGCAAAGTACAGCATGCAAAATGCTGACCCATTTGTATTTTTATGCCTTAGAATGGCTCTTACAACATTAGCCCTTATCCCGATACTTTATCTATCAGGCGTTACTCTCCCTCGTAACTTTTGGCCATACCGACACGATATGATGACAGGCGTGATTCTTCACTGCTGCTATCTTGGCTTCGTATTTTGGCCTATTAAACAGGGTATGCCGTCAGGTATTGTCGCCATCATTATTGGTATTCAACCGATATTAACTATGGTGATAGCGAGCTTCTATATCGGTGAATCAATCACTGCAAAAAAAATAATAGGTCTCGTGATCGGATTCGTTGGAGTTGCCATTGTAATCTTAGGGAAATTTGGACTTGGTTTGATTGACAACAATGGTCTCGGATTATTACCCGTCGGTATGTGTCTAGTGAGCTTACTATCCGCATCCAGCAGCATTATTTACCAAAAGAAATTCTGTGATCAATCACATCTATTAACTGGTGTGCTAATGCAGTATGTTGCTGCTACCCTAGCAACCGCGGTATTTGCTTTTGCGTTAGGGGAGAACTGGCAGGTAGCTTGGTCAACTAGTTTTGCCATTGCACTTACATGGCAAGTATTTGGGATTTCCATTGGTGGCGTTGTGCTGCTTATGTCTATTATTAAGCTTGGCGAAGCTAGTCGTATTTCTAGTATGTTTTATCTTGTCCCCCCTTTAGTCGTTATTGAATCTCACTATTTATTTGGTGAAACATTGAGTTTTGTTTCAATAGCCGGCATGGCACTCTGTATAGGGAGTGTTTATTTTGTTAATCGACCCGCATTGAATGCCCCAAACTAAGCATTATTTTTTGAATAAATTTAACTGTATTGAGCCTGTAGCGATAAACTCAGGGAATTCAGAATACAGAGGGAAAGACGAAGAATACAATTCAGGGCCATTAATTGCAGTTTTAAAATAGCTCGAGTTATTACGTAACAGAATATATTGGCTCTAACCAAAATTAATCATTTTAAGATCTTCTCTAAGTTTAATGAGTTGATGCTTGTCAAGCGAGGATGCCATTGTTCTAAAGGATTTGTTTCCATTTTTTCCCGTTTCAACTTTATCTCTAGCAATCACAAGCGCTTCATGGTCAATATTAGCTGCGATAATAAGGTTATCGAGTATTTTGTTATGTTTTTTTAGTTTATTTTGTCTGCGCTGCTTAATTTTAAGTTTAGTATTAATTTTAGGCGCCATTGTATGATTGAATTGATTTACATCTTCATCCATGAACACAATCTCTTGTTAAATTTAAAACTCCCATGATACAGTTGAGTCAACTTCAATAAATTGATTTACATCTCATTTTGACAGTCTAGCAACAACGGCTTGGTACTATTAAAAAATGAATAATACTTTTTTGTTAGAAAACGATAAAACTTCATCATGAATAAGACCTCATCTATCTTTATTTCACAAATTAAACTTTTTGAAATAACACTATAACATTAGAGTCTGTCTCTTATACACATCTGACGCTGCCGACGA
>CAJXUC010000095.1 GCA_913061315.1 uncultured Gammaproteobacteria bacterium
CGCCTCCTATGGCTAGAGGCATGACGGCCCCTGCATCGCCACTCTCAAAAAATAAGTTCCACGTCCAAGATGCTGAGAGCACTACCAATGCGAGCAAAATTCCGGTCTTATTGACCGTACCTTCAAGCGTCATTGTCTGCGAATTCATTGATTGAATCCCGCCAGATGATGAACCGGTTTGGGCGCTACGACCAAAGGTGTCTGCATTCAGCGCAGGGTTTCCTGAGCGACCAAACATATTTAACGCTTTGTGATTTGACATGCTTTTGTCCCGTTAATTAAAGATACAATAACTATAACTAAAAACCGCTATTGGTTGCTAGAAAAAAACACACTCAACCAGATAATCAATGAATAGAGGATCCGATCTGGACCGTTGCCTCCATAGGCGTGTTGTCCGTAAACAAAAATCTAGCATTCAGATTTTCGACACAACTGTAAAGAAAGCCTAAGTATTTTTGCAACTCAGCATATTCTACATTTCCGTGGGCAAGTTCTCGCTCCAGGCGCCAGATTGAGCTCCAATACACATCTCGAGCATCATCTACTCTGTTTAGCTTTAATAAAGTAAAGGCCAACATAACTGCCGAGGACGTCATTAGTTCGATACTATTTTGGCTATCTACCACATCGCTCATCAAAATGATTTCGGCAGTTTCAAATGCGCAACCAATATGCGCCAAGGCTTCTGACCACGAACCTTCATCGAAGAAAATTTGTGCTGTATCAAAGCCACTTTGCCAAAATATCAGGGCTCTCGATGGATCCTGTGATAAATGTGCATGGTGAGTACTACAAAGAAATTTTAGTTTCACTAGTTATTACCCTGATTCGGTCGAGTTTGATGAACTAGACATGCTTAGTTAGCCACAGAAATAGATGATTATTGGTTAGGTCCGAACTAAACTGCTGATCGGTCTAACGCTACTTTGCGCGGGGATATTCATCTAACAGTGTGAGTAAGTGTGCGTACTGTAGGTCACTTAGAAGTGACAGCTGGTGTTTAAAGCTGCCAAGGCCAAGGTCAAAAGAGCTATTAAGAGCTGACGCAAGGTCTGTATTTGGGGCTTTAGTCTCGAAATTATTCGTAGCATGTTTAAATGTATGAATTACCATGAGTTACCTACCTCTTATTTTAGTTATGCGCTGCTTTGATCCTTGTTATTTGGCATCAAATATAATGACACCTTAGTGAATGCAAGGCTTGTGCCACTTTATATTGCGATAGGGCCTGCCTATCAGAATTGACCGACAAATGAAATTTGTGCTGTTTTTTTGTGCATAATTACATGATAGCGATCGGCAGGCGCACCATATTGAAGCGCGATAATACGAGAATGTCCTCAGTATTGAAGAGACTAGAATGCACTGGCATAAACGTTCACGGCTTTCGCTCTACCTTCAGCGGCTATGTAGCTAAAAAGATAAACACTCTAGAAAGGACAGCAGAGGCGGTTCTGGCGCACAAACTCAAGGACGGATCAGAGGCCGCATATCAGCGTGGAGACTTACCAGAGAAGCCAGTGGTGCTGATGCAGAATTGGGCTAACTACTGCTATCCAACTGGTGAGAAAGTGATACAGATACCAACAGCTAAAGTTGTTAGCTAATATCTCGATCGAGTGGCAACCTCGATCTAGCCCTGATTTGACTGGATGGGCTTAAAGCGCAGACATCAATGTCTCCAAATGCGCATCAGTCTCCTCTACAGTCCTTCTAGTAGCATCACCTGCAATGACACCGTTGCTTAGTGTATCGCCCTCTAAGCGGAACAGATAACGCAATGCTAGTAGACAATCTGTAAGGGCGTCTATCGTGCCGTTACCATTTGGAACAACCATTACAACGCAGATCAATCTTATAAGCCGTTTTCTTGAAGCTCTTGATAGAGAGTCTGGCGCCTTAGCGCGATAAACTGTTTTATGGAGATATCGCTAGCGTCACATAAAGCCGCACCTGCATCAGCATTAATAGCGGCAGGGTTATAGATAAATCCGCAGCCGTCTGGCAACCCTGCCTCAGTTTGACTGATAGCTGTTGTCACTAAGGTATCTCTTGCAGCAAGTTTGGGCCCTAACACATCCCAATCCATGTGGTTATCAAGTATCGACTTAATATCTGAGTAAAGTGCCTCTTTATTAGCTTGCTCAGAAAAAACAATATCCCATAAAATAGGATCAACACTTCCTAATTCTCGGCTCGCCCAATCAATCTTTCCCGACGAAGGAAACGCATAAGTCCCAGCAATATCTCGAAACGCAGTAAACCAAGACGGCAGTCCCATGGAGATGTCATGACTGTCTCTGAAAACAAAATCAAAATCATTAACCATATAAATCCATTGGTCCGTCAGCGGATTGAAATAAAGATAATAATTGTTGGCAACCCTCACATAATGATCAACAGCGCCGAAGGCAATCTCCGCGGCTTGAGCTTTAATGAAGCCAGGAATATCAAACTGCTCAGCTAACATTGAAGCGCTGGGGTAGGTTTGTAAAAAACTCATAAACTCTTGTAATAAAGCCCTACCAGTAGCAATACTGCTCTTTTTACTTTTTAAGTCATAGGCTGGCTTATAAGGTCTAAATTGAGAATCTTCGCCGCCATCATTAATGTCCGAATTAACAAATTGAGGGTTTAAATAATGCGCGGTGCCAAGCCACTCTTCTCTTGAGTCAGGGTCTGACTTTTCAACACCAATTTGGCAAAAATTGGGGTCTATATAAGTAACGGCGTCCTCATAGGCTACACAGTTTAGGTCTGCTTCTGCCGACCCCGCTAGATCTGCATTGCCACCAATTTTGAAAAGATAGCCATTTTCCCCAAAATAGCGTTTAAGAAAAGGTTTGTCGACTTGCTCGACCATTTGGTAAACACCCATGTTATAGGTTTGAGGCAGCGACCTTCCATAGAAATTGCCGTCACCACTAATATGAAACTCGACATTGGCATGGGCAACTCTAGAGGCTGGGACACCAATAGAATTTAAGATGTCGTGCGCTAAAAGTTCGCGCTGATAAGACGGGTCATCTCGATTGAACCTAAATGAGAGTTTGTCCACATCCATAAACTCTCTTTTGTCGTTCCCAGGTACCTCTGCATGGTCTTTTCCAACTCTAAGATAACAAGGCGCTCCTTCAACGGCAGCAGGTTCACCTGTCGCATCAATACACGCATAAACACCCTCATCTTCGTCAAATTCTTCATCAAACTTTATGCCAAAACTAAATCGTTTAGGCTTAGCAGTCCAATTATCGCCACCTTCGTCATACCAATATTCAGGCCATTGTCGGCTAGTGTTGCCCTTCATTTTAAAACCAACTTTTTCAACTTTTTCAATCACTGTGCCGTCGGTATCCAGATATTCAAAGTCAACTTGCCGGTATATTTCACTGTGGGACCATGACGTCCATTCAGAAATGTCGCCAGTGGCATCCCCCGTGCTATAACGCGCACGCTCTGTATCTAAAACAAACCGATGCCATTCATCGACGTCCATACTTACACGGATCTTATGCAGCTTGTCTACAGCAAATAAGGGTGCTGATGCATCCGCACCACAGGCAACAGAGATCGTTTTGTCCGATGAACCAACAACCCCTTCCTCAGCACCTAAAGCACACTCTTGCCTTCCAGGGTCTCTATCGACTTTTAAGGCATAGACTGCGCCGGTCTCTAAGCCACCGTCAAAGGTAAACAGTCCGTTTTTCGCTATGGTGAGGAGTTCATCGTCTTCGCTACATTCAGTACCGCTTTGGGCCATAAAACAGCCACTTAACTCAACATCCATATTTCGATAAGCATCCATGCTGTCAATGCCAATACTGATAAAGAAAATAGGTTTAGTTACGGTTAAGTCAAAAGAGATGGAGCTGCTTAATTGACCATCAGACACACTGATCGCGATGGAATAAGTTGAGTCTAAATCAGCTGTTGTCGCAGAGCCGGATAACAACCCCGATGCTGTGTCAAAGGCTGCCCATGCAGGCATGCCGGTAATACTAAAGACCAAATTGTCCCCGTCTGCGTCATTCGCAGACGGGGTAAAGTTTAGCGCTTCCCCAACCCTGATCGTTCCAGTGCTTCCTGAAATAGACGGTGCTGAATTTTGTACAACAGTGACTGGTGCAGCGCCGCCACCGCTACCGCCACACGAACTGACGACCAGCAACGACATTAAAAGCAAAGTGCTACGTTTCAAAATTGTACGATAGGGTTTTCTCATCACAAATTTTCTCTACAATACGTTTTAGTGGCCACAACACTATGAAAGAAATTAATGTCTACAGGCACATTGGGTTAAAATCGAGGCTCAGTGTCTAATATAGCATTAACCTATGAAAAACCTCCTCCTAATCTTCATGTACTCAGTAGTTGGGGCAATCGTCTTTTATGGCACCGCGCGAAGCGGGGTAGGCCTCTTTTAACCTTCAATAAGTTTGCCTTCCTTGATTTTTTAATAGCGTACAAAAGCAGCTTGTTGTCAAGACCAAAGGGATTGTATTACTCTGGAGCATTCGCTCCATACAATCTATTCATAAGCGTATTGACTACTTTGATACGCTAAGTTATACCTCAAAATCAAAGAATGTCTCATAGTTAAGAAAGTGAGTAGCAGATGTCAAATCACTCCAAAGTTTCTTTGGAAGAGCTAGATGCGTTGTTCCCTCAAACTGAGGTAACAATACATCAAATGTCTCGAGTCGAAAAAAAAATCCGTACTCGGTGCATTCTTATTTGCGCGTTTTGGCTGTTTAGAATTTTCTTGGCAATATACTTCCCTGAATTTGTTTTGGCGACTAGGGCTGAAACGCAACTGCTATCTCCCGATGAGGTGAATGGGTTGTTACTAATTCGTATCTCGATGGTAGCATTAGGAGCATCGATTTATTTATTTTCATTTGTTACTAATCGCTATTTTAGATCTGTTAATGTCCTAGCATTGGTGATCGTATCTTGTCTTATTTGGAGTGACATGGAGGTTTATATTTTGAGTTCAATAGGCGATCTAACTCTGCCATCTTTGGGTATGATTATGTTGAGATTCATCCCATTGACTCTATTATTTTTAAACTATTTAGATATCCGAAAATAAAAAACTGTACCTATTTTTCCTAACATGTGGAATTATTCCTCTTTATAAGTGATAGATTTAGGATTCTTTATATCCTGTATTAAGCAGTAAATCTGAGCTAGTATTGCCCCCACCGTTGTTTTACTTTGATTTGAGGATCGTATGTTTGATGGTTTAACGTTTGAGCAGCTTCGTCTTGTCGTCATTGTCTACTCGTCGGCGCTTATCCCGTTGGTTGCGATTCCAGTTTTGCATCACCGAAAGCTCATTCCCAGCTGGGTTCTTCCTTTTTATATCAAGGCATTTCTATTGTGTCTCATAGGCTGGGAGATTTGGTTTAACTATGGTTTAGTTGCAGGAGATAGCGTTAATGTTAGGCGAGCCGACGTTTTGAATCAGATGATACCGCTGCATATTAATCTGTCTCTTATACACATCTCCGAGC
>CAJXUC010000096.1 GCA_913061315.1 uncultured Gammaproteobacteria bacterium
GCAAAATCAGGGAGCGACACAAATTTATAGAGTGCGCAAGTAAGGTACTTATCTGGCATTAATTGTTCCAGTAGACATATTGTGGTTCATTGAATTCATCACGAATGTTGGTTCATCAGTGTAACAAAACAGTAAAGATTCATCATCAAACAAGATTTTTAGATTAAATTATTCTCCCTCTCATCGCTCTACTGTTACTCTTTGTCTTATTTACTCAAAGATAAGTGCTATAAAGAAGCATTAATTCAAATTACCCACTAAACTTTACGCTCTAGAATTTTAGTAAAAATTAGAAACGGACTTTTATGAACTTTTATCAGTATTTTACTATAAGAAGTGGGTTTTTCTTTTTAGCCTTCTTTACATTAATCCTATTAAGTGTAGTAGTGTCTTCATCATCTGATCCAGATGATAACGCTAGCTCACACTTTATGATGTCTAATCCAGCACTAGCTTCTGGTGATTGGGATATTGACAATAATGGTCAAGCTGATGCTTTAACCGATGGTTTATTGTTTTTACGCTATGCTTTTGGGCTAACGGGGGATGCACTAGTTAGTGGCGTTGTCGCTAGCGATGCTCAATACACCACCGCGTCAGATATAGAACAAGAATTAGCCACCGTTTATACCAGTTCCGGTGATATTGATGGCAATGGTGAAGTTGATGCATTGACTGATGGGTTGTTGCTGCTGAGATACCTATTTGGTTTAGATGGAGATACCTTAACTGCAGGGGTTATTGGTGGTGGAGCGACTTTAACCGATAGCGCTACTTTAGAGATCTATCTGAGTACTCTAATGCCACAGGCTCCCTACATAACGCTCAATGGCAGTGCCACGATTAACCATGAGCAGGCAACTAGTTATGTTGATGCTGGGGCGACGGCCACTGATGTTATTGATGAGTCTGTGACGGTAACGATAACAGGGTCGGTTGATTCTGATACAGCGGGTGTTTACAGCTTAAGTTACTCGGCTACGGACAGTGAGGGCAACGTCTCTCGTATTTTAATCCGGACAGTGACGGTAGCTGACACCATAGCGCCGGTCATTACCTTGGTCGGTGATGATGCTGTTGAGGTTAAGTTAGATTCGACGTATACCGATGCAGGAGCGAGTGCGACTGATACAGTTGATGGATCGGTTGATGTTATTACCACAGGTTCTGTCGACACCTCTGCTGCTGGTGCTTATACCTTCACCTATACCGCTACTGATAAAGCCGGTAATAAAGCCTCCCAGACTCGTATCGTGACTGTTGCTGTTAGCTCTTCATTGGAAGTAACAAACGTATTTGTGAATGGGGAGGTAGATGCAAGTTGGGAAGGTGGAATCAAGGTTGCTGATTCTACAAAAAATTGGTCTGACTGCGACACAAATGACATTTCAGAATGCAATATAGAATGGAAGCTGGTAAATGACCAGGAACGCGGTACCGTATTGCAGATTGAGCATAGTTCTTCGAGCAATCATGCGATTTTATATTTCACAACAAACAACGCACAAAATTTAACCCTGTACGCTGGAGGTCAAATTAAATTTGATCTCAAAACCCTTAGTGGTGATAGTAATTACTCCATGAAAATCGACTGCATATGGGACTGTACATCCGGCGACCAAGTTATTGGTAGCATTGGTTCTGATGGTTGGGAATCTGTCACCATTGAGGTCGATGATTTGGTTGATACAGGATTACAGTTAACTACTATTGATACTGGACTTGTGATCTGGGCGACCCAGTACACAAATACCGTATTCCAAATTGACAACATTCGCTGGGAAGATACTGATGGCGGTGGTACAACGGTAGAGGAACCATTAGCTGATGATGGCTGGGTCATCCCATCATTTACTGGATATGAATCACCTAGTACCTATGATGGCTACAGTTTAACTTGGTCTGATGAATTTAGTGGCACCGAAATTAATGACGATAATTGGGGTTACGATATCGGCGGTAGTGGCTGGGGTAATAATGAACTTCAGTACCACACGAATCGAAATGCATATTTAAAGGAGGGTCTACTTGTTATCAGAGCCCAACAAGAAGCATATCGAGGGAAAAACTATACTTCTTCACGCTTAAAGACTCAGGGAAAACAGAATTTTAAATACGGTCGTATCGATGTTCGCGCTCGTCTTCCCGAGGGTGCTGGAATTTGGCCCGCTCTATGGATGCTTGGGGAAAATATTACTGACGTGGGTTGGCCAAAATCTGGAGAGATCGACATTATGGAAATGGTCGGTGGAAACTCACCACAAGACAAACATCCTAATGGAGATCGCACTGCACATGGGACAATGCACTGGAATAATAATGGTCTAAATGGCAGCTATTCGCCCGTCAATACAGGAAAATCTGAGATATTAAGCACAAGCCTCTCTGAGGAATTTCACGTATTTAGTATTCAGTGGGACGTTAATGGCATTGGTTGGTATATCGATGATGCTCAATATTCTTATAAAACGATTAACTCAACTCAACCTTTTAGGGAAGAGTTTTTCTTTATTATGAATATCGCTGTAGGAGGCGACTGGCCCGAGAGCCCAAATTCATCGACAGTGTTTCCTCAGCGAATGGTCATTGATTACGTTAGGGTCTTCCAAAAGAATTGATATGTAATAGCGTGATCCTTGAGAGAATAGATTGCATGATTAGAAAACTGCTTATTTTTGGGTTGGCCTCATTAGCCATCTCTGCTTTGTTCGCCTCGGCAGAGACAGTTCCAAATGGGAGGCCTGTAGATTCAACAAAATGGTTTCATCAAACCATACTGCCTAATGGTAAGAGTTGGCATAATCAGGAACAGCAACATTATACGAATCGCTTAGAAAACGCCTATGTCAGCGATGGTCTATTAAAAATAAAAGCCAAAAAAGAGACCTTTAAAGATCAAGGCGTGTCAAAAAAATATACCTCTGCTCGGCTAAATTCTAAATTCGCATTCACCTATGGTCGAGTCGAAGTGCGGGCTAAGCTGCCCAAGGGTCATGGAACATGGCCGGCTATATGGATGCTGCCCAAAAATATCTCCGAAGCAGGTGCCTATTTTGAAACTCAAGGTTTTGGTAATCAATCTTGGCCTGACTGTGGTGAGATTGATATATTGGAGCACTGGGGGAAAAACCAAAACCATGCACAAAGCGCCATCCATACGCGCTCAAGCCATGGCAATACCATCAATCTAGGTGGGCAGAGAGTTCCAACAATATCTTCGCAATTCCACATTTACACACTAGACTGGACGGCTGAAAAGTTAGTCTTTAGTGTTGATGGAAAGCCGCATTACACCTATAGCCCAGTCATCAAAAATCAAGCCACTTGGCCCTTTGATAGCCCCCAATATGTGCTTCTCAACTTTGCTATTGAGAAGGTGATTGATTCAGAATTTACCGAAGCTACGTTCGATATTGACTATGTGCGTATTTACGATACAACCGGTGTGGCAGTCTTTATTGACGAATTTAGCTAAGAAGCTGACATCAAAGAACGATTAATCTCTAAAAGTGTTGCGAGCGGGTCAGTCGATTTAGTAATTGGCCTGCCAATCACTAAATAGTCACTGCCCAACGCCAAGGCATCGGCTGGCGTTACAATTCTGCGTTGGTCATCTGCCACACTATCAGCCAAACGAATACCTGGGGTCACTAATTTAAAACCCTGGCCCAAAGACTCCTTTAATAGTTTAGCTTCTTGCGCAGAACACACTACACCGTCTAAACCAGAATTTTTCGCTAACTCGGCCAAACGAAGAACCTGAGCACTCGCATTGCCCTGCACACCGACTTCTTCTAGATCTGAAACACCCATGCTAGTGAGCACAGTGACCCCTATTAGAAGCATATCACTGCCCTTACTGTCTAGCGCTTGCCTTGCCGCACTCATCATCCGACTGCCCCCTGAAGCATGCACATTGGTCATCCACACGCCTAGGTCTGCTGCAGTGCCGATTGCCTTAGCGACCGTGTTAGGAATGTCATGAAACTTCAAATCTAAGAAGATATCAAAGCCACGATCGGTCAATTTCTTTACCACTGACGGTCCTGCCGCGGTGAACAATTCTTTACCCACCTTTAACTGACACAGCGTTGGATCCAATCGGTCCGCAAGGGTTAGAGCTGAGTCTTGATTATCATAATCAAGCGCCACAATTACAGTAGACTTTACAGATGTCATCTTTGAACTAACCCTCTTTGGTCGCGCGGGATAACTTGCGCCTATAAGAAATCATAAGTGCTGAACTTGACAGCATTCCTAAAAAAGAACCCATCGCTAGAAAAATTATCATCCAAACCCCGGCACTTAAACTCGGCCCATCAATTAAAAAAAAGCTAACTGTTAATAATTGACTATTTTCCATAGCAAAAACAGCACCCAGTATTGCCACACCAATAACCAATAAAAACTTTAAAAATAGCCCAATTGCGCGCAAGGGATTCTCCCGAAAAAATAGTTGCCATCCCCATTGTAACCTTTGCCAATCTCGCCGACAAAAATTCAACAAAGTATTTTAAAAAACATGGCCCAGTGATAGGATTTGAAGAGAAAAATTACTTTAAATTTCTATACAAGGACGTATCTCATGAAATTACCAACTTCGATATTATATATCAGCTTGCTTTCTTTATTTTCAATCACCGTCAGTGCAGACAATATTCAGAGGACTATTGTTACATCTGGACTAGGCGAAGTGTCTGTGATGCCAGACATGGCAGAACTCAATATGCAATTGCAAGCCATTAACAAAGACGGTATTAAGGCTAAACAAGAGGTTGATGAGCAGTTCAACCGACTGCTGAGAGGCTTAGCGAGGTTGGACATCCCAAAGGATGACGTCATCGCACCTAGTTTACAGCTGGCCCCTCACTACGATTACACCTCTAAAAAGCGTAAATTAATAGGTTATCGAGCAGTACGCAATATAACGGTATTAATCAATAATCTTGAACAGCTAGACCAAGTAATGAATACAGGACTCACCGCGGGAATCGATCAAATGGGTAACATTAACTTGAAAGTGGCCAATGAAATGAGCTATAAAACCCAAGCGAGACAGCAGGCTATAGATCAATCAAAGTCTATCGCTAAAGAGCTTGCTAGAGCCTATGACGCGCGCTTGGGGGCAGTTGTTCAGATCAACTATCAGGGATCCGAAGTCCAATATCCTAGACCTCTTATGAAAAGTCAACGATCAGCAATAATGATATCAGATTCTGAGCCGGGCATTTATTTACGCGACAACATCAAATTCAATGACCGTATTAACGTTGTCTTTGAATTATTAGTCCAGGAATAATGAACAAAAAAATGCGGCATGGTTGAAACCTATGCCGCATCTCTTAAACTGGTATGACTTACAAAGAGCAATTAAGCTTCTTTCTTAGCAGCACCAAAACGCTTGTTGAAGCGATCAATTCGACCACCAGCATCA
>CAJXUC010000097.1 GCA_913061315.1 uncultured Gammaproteobacteria bacterium
GGTGAAGAGCAGGCGAAAAAAATTCGTGCCAATGCTAATCGCCAACGTGAGGAAATTTTAGCTGAATCTTACCGTAAGTCAGAAGAAATCCGAGGTGAGGGCGATGCGACTGCAGCTAAAATTTATGCTGATTCGTTTGGGAAAGATAAAGGCTTCTATTCTTTCACTCGAAGCTTGAAAGCTTATGAAAATAGCTTTGCAAGTAACCAGGATATTTTGGTAATGAGCCCTGATTCTGAATTCTTTAAATTTTTTAAGGATTCAGACGGTCAGTAAATCAACGGTCAAAGAAGACTGTTAATCATCGAGTCGGGCGTTTATAATGGCGCCCGTTTTTTTGACTATAATAAATGAACTTTTACGCGCCTCTCACATGTCTAAATTAACAGTCTAAGCCAATATGAACTGGACTGAATTATTTTCTGCATTAGCTCTAGTCTTGATAATAGAAGGTATTATTCCTTTTATAAATCCATTGGGTTATAAAAAAACGA
Source organism: uncultured Gammaproteobacteria bacterium (assembly GCA_913061315.1). Classification (GTDB taxonomy): domain Bacteria; phylum Pseudomonadota; class Gammaproteobacteria. The sequence goes on from CAJXUC010000097.1 coordinate 495, forward strand.
TGCAACAAATGCTGGCAATGCCCGAGTCAACTTTAAGAGCTGTTGGCTTGAGTTTAATGTTAGTCGGTGCGTTGTCACTTTTTTTTATCCGAGGTTAATCAATGTTTTCTAATCAAGATATTAAGACTAATCAAGCATGAATAACCAACCTATAAATAGTTGGCTTTTACCCGATGGCGTACAAGAGACCTTGCCTCCAGCTGCTTTTGGTGTCGACTTATTACGGCGTCAGGTGCTACAAATGTATCATTCTTGGGGCTATGATTTGGTCATGCCAGCAATGATTGAGTTCATGGATTCGTTGTTAACGGGTACCGCGCATTCTCTTGATACCAAGACATTCTCATTAGTTGATCAAATGACAGGCAAACAAATGGGTGTGCGATCAGACATGACGCCACAGGTTGCTCGAATTGATGCTCACTTACTGGCAGATGATGATCGTAAAGTACGCATCGAACGACTTTGTTATTGTGGACATTTACTTCACGCACAGGCTGACGGCATTACATCGAGTCGAACACCCTTACAAATTGGTGCTGAGATCTTTGGGAATACAAGTGTAACTGCAGATGTCGAAGTAGTCAGCTTAATGATAGAAACCCTTCATACGGTCGGACTTAAAGATATTTCAATTGATCTAGGCCATGTTGGTATTTTTCGTAGTCTTGTTAGCATTACTGAATTAGACGATCAACAAGAAGCCATACTCTTTGATATGTTGCAGCGAAAGTCGATTCCTGAACTTGAAGTTTATCTCTCTGAACTAGATTTACCCGAAAACTTGAGAGCTCAGTTCAACCAGTTAGCGTTGTTGAATGGTGACATCAAAATTCTTCAGGAAGCGCGTCAAATTTTTAAAGGTTGTCATCAAGAATTAGATGAAGCACTAGACCGTATACAGTCAGTTATTGAAGTAGTACAAGACAAGTACCCTGGTACTTTAATTAATTGTGATCTAGCCGAGTTACGGGGTTATAACTATCACACTGGTTTGGTTTTTGCGGCATTTTTGCCGGGACAAGGTAAAGAGATAGCAAGAGGTGGCCGTTATGATAATATTGGCGCTATTTTTGGTAATGCTCGGCCAGCGACTGGGTTCAGCGCTGACCTACTCAATCTGCACCAATTATCCGACATACCCCAGATAAAAACTTTCGGGATTCTGGCACCTAATAATAGTGATGCCGCTTTGAATCAGGTAATTCAAGACCTTCGTTCGCAAGGGCAACGGGTGATTGTTGACCTTACGGAGGGTAAAAGTGAACCCGCAGAACAACAATGCGATAAAATTCTAATCCGCCAAGATAATGGCTGGACGATTTCAGAGGCAATCTAGTTAATGGCAAATTCAGTAGTAATCATTGGAACTCAATGGGGTGACGAGGGAAAAGGCAAAATTGTCGATCTTCTAACCGATCAAGCTAAGGCTGTTGTTCGCTTCCAAGGCGGTCATAATGCTGGACACACGTTAGTAATTGATGGTGTAACAACCGTATTGCATTTGATTCCTTCTGGCGTCTTACGTGACAACGTTAAGTGTCTCATTGGAAACGGTGTTGTAGTGTCTCCTGAAGCGCTTCTAAAGGAAATTAAACAGCTTGAAGACAGCGGTATACCCGCCAGAGATCGTATCGTTATCAGTGAGTCTTGCCCAGTAATTTTGCCTTATCACATTGCGCTCGATCAAGCTCGTGAAATTGCCAGAGGGAATCAAGCGATTGGCACAACGGGTCGGGGTATCGGGCCTTGCTACGAAGATAAAGTCGCAAGGCGAGGCATTCGGCTTGGCGAGATGATGAATAAAACGCTATTTGCAAAGCGATTAAAAGAAGTTCTTGAATATCACAACTTTACACTTGAGCACTACTTTAAAGTTGAACCATTAGACTACCAAAAAATATTAAAAGAGGCGTTACAACAAGCAGACGAAATTAGGGCTTTGGTTGGCGACATTCCTGCGATTTTGCACGAGATGAGGGCGCAGGGAGATAAAATCATGTTTGAAGGGGCACAGGGCGCCTTACTTGATATTGATCACGGTACTTATCCCTATGTTACCTCATCGACTACTACTGCTGGTGGCGCTGCGGCCGGCTCGGGTGTGGGTCCACGGGACCTTGAATATATCGTTGGTATCGTAAAAGCTTACACTACGCGCGTTGGCTCGGGGCCTTTTCCAACAGAGCTAAACGATGCCTGTGGTCAACACATGGGCGAAAAAGGTCACGAATTTGGGGCAACAACAGGCCGTAAACGTCGGTGTGGTTGGCTCGATATGGTATCTCTTAATCGTTCTCTCAAAATAAACTCTGTGAGTGGTCTGTGTATCACAAAGCTGGACGTATTAGATGGGTTAGAGACATTAAAGATAGCGGTAGCCTACAAATTTAAAGGGAAGGAAATCACTGACCCACCAGCAGGTGCCGATAATTATGAGGCTTGTGAGCCCGTTTATATAGAAATGCCGGGCTGGCAGGAATCAACCTATGGATTACAATCTTATGATGATTTACCAGCAACTGCGAAGGCTTATTTAGAAAAAATCAATGCTCTGTCAGGCGTTCCAATTGACATTGTTTCAACTGGTCCAGATCGTGCAGAAACGATAGTGTTAAGGCACCCATTTTCATCTTAAAGAAATGTATATCACAAATAGGTAACCGATTCAGGTTACCTAACGTAGTCTCGTTTGGTTTATATTAGAATCTAAGATCAATTTATAGTTAAAATTTTAACAATCGGCGGGTCATCTGCTTAAATTAGATTTTTTGGGTCGACTATTTCCCTTAAATATAGCGTGGTAATCTAATCATCTTCTAGTGTTGGCAACACGACCTGCAATAAAAGTATTTTTAGACTTTTACTGTTAATAGTAAACCTAAGAAAGAATTAGATTTTGCAGTACTTCATAATAACTGTGTTGTACGTTAGGGCATAACTTCGCGCTTTTTGCATTAATCGCAAATGCTCGTCACTTCTTACCACGTCAGAAATGCCATCCATTAACTGAAAACCACATTTCTCGTCATATTTCATGACTTGATCAGCTTTTACACCTGGGAGGTTGATGCTACGAGTAGCCATTCCAAGCAACCGCAAATCACCTGTTTTAACAGCCTGCTGTGCATCAGCTTGAGGGTCAGCAGCATCTAACCACTGCAACTTTTGAATATTGGGATCAAGTGCTTTTGAATCAGTGACACAGCCAATCAAGAAAAATAAAATAATTGTAATAAAAAAAGTTGATTTCATAATGATACGAATTGGTTAGAAAGAGAGAATACCTAAATAATGTCATAAAAGCAGTTGTCTGTAACGTAATGATGTTGATCTGGCATCAAATTTTAAAAAAATATGCTTAATTGACATCAATTATAGTAACCAATTATTTGTTATTATTTTAGGGGGCATATAGATAATTCTTTTTTACTTACATTATATATTTTAGGGGCGGATATTTTAACCACTCAACGTGATGTGTATGGATCCAGCTTCATTACTCAATACGAATGAATAATAGCTTTTTGAAAATTAATATCACAAGTTGTTATATGGATTATGAGTCAAAAGTGTAGAAAGGATAAAAGGCCTATCTACAAACTTCAATTGTCAGAATTATCTCCAATATCCAATCAACTCTCGTCTTATTAGCCAGGTTACCAGTAACCCTAACAATGCCTACTGAACTTTTTCATTATATACACAGCCCCAGTCATTGACTTGGCTCGGTTTTTTGTGACTGATTAAGTGGGATAAATTAGTTAAGGTTATGGAGCCGCTTTACTATTTTTTGAGTCAAGTGATGTTAATTAAATTCTTTTTGGAATTTAAAGCCTCTGGACTTGCATCCTTGCACTAATTGCATAAAGGACGATAAAAAATTATGCAACAAAACAGTATAACGCTTTAACCATAGCGAAAGCGTTAACAATAATGTGAGTAGTGTAAAAGAACCACCTCCGCCACTAGTATTAGTCTCAGTTTCAGTATCAGTATCAGTATCAGTAGCCTCAACGGTTACATTAATGACTATGGTATCGGTCTTGCTGCCATCTGTTACCTGCACTGTGAAGCTATCACTACCACTATAATTGGCATTGGGTGTATAGCTAATGGCTTTAGATGAACCTGTACCCGAAGCGGAAGCGGTGCCATTAGAGGCAGCTCCACTAATGCTCCAAGTGAGTGTGAGACTGTCTATATCAGTGGCATTCAAAGTCAAACTAAAGGCAGTCGGGTTACTGTCTTCAGAAATTGTCTGCGTCAATGGTCCCGCACCTTCGGTAATCACCGGTGAATATTGAACCCTAAGTGCCTCTGTAGCAAAATCAGTCGTTGGAAATGAGCCTGTTGTACCAGTTATATTAAGCTTCGCATCAGACAGGTCATAAAAGATATTATCGCTACAACCCACCCAAAAACGCGCTTGGGCATTGGCTTTGTCAGGACCAATGCCAAAAAACGTTTCCGAACCATCATTAGGTGTTGAGAGTAATAAATCGGTAATTCCATAAGTACTTTCATCGGCAGAGAAGGTATACAACTTAATGTCAACATTTCCACAACTCAAGGGCCAAGCTTCGGTGTTGGCTGAATCCCAGGTAACGATCGTTACATCAGTGGCAGCAAACGTTTCTTCTGTACCGTGAGAAGTAAGTTTAAAGGGTCCAGAGGTTGGATCAACAGTCACAGCAATATCGTCAGTGCCTTGTCCGGTCCTGCCATCACGGACAGTCACTCGAAAATTAAGG
>CAJXUC010000098.1 GCA_913061315.1 uncultured Gammaproteobacteria bacterium
TGATATGGTCGCCAATAACAGACGCCATTTCACCAAACCAGAATAATGAAAAGTTTCTATTTTTAAACAGACTGAACATTTACGCGACACTCAATGACTTCGCGCACAGTTTATAGACTAACCGCCATGAAGTTAAATGAATTGATGTAATAAAGAATATGCCTATCAATATACAGAAGAGAGTTTCCATCTTTCATCTGAGTTACTTCATGCATATCCCATAATTTGTCGTACAGTGTTTTGGGGATCATCTCTCTCATTCTTTTGTACTTTTTTGATCACCCAATGAACACAATCGAACCAACAAATCCGATAGTGAAATAACATCAGCATACTTCGTATCAAGATCATAGAGACTCGCTTCATGCACTGCCAAATTTCTATCACCACAAGCTTCCCTAGGAATCAACACCGGGTAATTATGTTGCAAACCATCAACCGCCGTTGCTCTCACACAGCCACTTGTTGTTAAGCCTGTGACCACTAATGAATCAGCCCCACAGCACACAAGTTGATTAGCTAAATCAGTAGTAAAAAAAGAGCTCGCCCACTGTTTTTCGATTAAGGGTTCGCTTGCGCGTCGCTCAAGTGCAGGATCAATCTTGACCCAATGAGACCCTGGTTTTAGGCAGTCTAGCGCAGGTAGTTTTTGCCGAAACACGCTCGCCTGTTTTTGATTGTGGTAAACAACAGATGTAAAAAAAATGGGCAGGCTTTGCCGACGAAATTCGTCGAGCAAATCCTTATTTGCGGACACTACTTCAGGGCAAGCTGTCCCTAGAGCACAGCTAGGATCTGTAAAACCATTCACCACATCCACAACGATGAGCGCTGGCTTGGAACCCAAACTTAAAGACCTCGACTCTAGAGCCATAATCCTTTCTCAACTAAGACTTTACAGTTTTGAAGGTGGGCGTAATCGGTGGCTCTAAGTGAGTTTCCTCAAGACTACGAGCCTTGATCTCCTCGATTGTGCCACCAAAGTTAAACAGTGGAATATCATCTCCGCGTTCTTTAACCAATTTTGCTCTTAATTTTTTGGTACCCGCTGCATCCATTGAGCCGTCTGCGGAAATGACTACGCCATAACGTTGTGCACCATCAGCGGTCACTAAACGACGATTTACATCTTGATGTACCAATTCTGGATCGCGCGCAAAAGGATCGCCCCAACCAGCCCCACCCCAAGTGTTGAAGTAGAGTAAATCGCCTGTTTTGACTTTGACTCCCTCTACCTTAGCTGGCAACCACTCTACAGACCCGTCTACTCTAACTACCCTTTTGGTTGATCTTAAGCCCGTTTCGCCACCTAAAACACCCCATGGGTAAGTAAGCCATCGATCATCATGAATGCCGATCTCTCCGTCACATAAAAAACGGTAAGCGACACTTAAACCATTTCCACCTCGGTGCAAACCAGCGCCACCCGAATCTGGAATCATTTCGTAGCGTTCAATCCGCAGTGGATAGTAAGATTCAATAAATTCATTGGGCACATTAGTGAATCCAGGCCACAAGCTATGTCCATCTGGGCCATCACCAATCGGGCGTCCGGGAATGCCACCAAAACCAATTTGAAATAACTGGAACCACTCATCTCCCTTACCTGGGCGGGTATCGTAGCCCGAGAAAAATAAGTGCGGTGAATCAGAGAATCCAGCAGCATTTAGCATCATCTCCGGTGCACCCATACCCAGTAAGGCGCCAAGCACATCAAAGATGCGTCCCAGGGCGTGAGTCCTTCCAGATAAAGCAGCAGGATAATTAGGCTTCAACAGAGTCCCTTGTGGAATACGAACATCAACCAAGTCATAGAAACCATCATTGAATACAATTTGAGGATCAACAACATTTATAGTGAAAGAACCGAAGAACATTTTGAACATATCTTCGTTTAAGAAGAAATTAATAGAGCTCTGCGCTTGAGGATCAGTCCCAGAAAAATCAAAGATCGCTTTTTCGCCCTCTCGCCACATAGTGCACTTAATTTTATAGGGGCCCATACCCATTCCGTCGTCACAAAGATAATCTTCAAAAACTCTTGGTTCTTCTGGTATGAACATACCAATAATATGTTTCATCGCATCATAATTACGCTGTAACATAATATCCATGGTCGAATATAAAACATCATCACCGAATCGCACAGCAAGTTCCACGCAACGTTTAGCTGCAGTATTACAGGCTGCGACCAACGCATTTAAATCGAAACGGTTCCACTGTGGAGTCCGAACATTGTGTAAGATCAATTCAAGCAAATCGCTCTGCAGAACACCTTTCTTATATAGTTTTATTGGAGGAATTCTCACACCCTCCTGAAAAATAGTTGTGGCCTCAATCGGAATCGAGCCAGGCACCATGCCACCGTTATCTGACATATGGCCAAACATTGCTGACCAAGCCAGATGTCGGCCGTCTTTGAACACCGGAACCAACACCACCCAATCAGGCAGATGCGACACTGCCGCATTACACATGTAGGGGTCATTGGTTAAAATAATGTCCCCTTCTTCAATTTCCTCATCATAGGCTTCAAGAAAAGGACCTATAAAGGAGCCAAACTGGCCAACAATCATTTTTCCCTCTTTACTCGCTATCATCGGGAAACAATCGCCTTGCTCCCGAATGCCCGGAGACATGGCCGTTCGAAAAACAACGGCATCCATCTCCTCCCTTGCATTGCGCAACGCATTTTCAATAACATCAACAGTTACGCCATCAACAGGGACCTGTTCTAAAGGGTTTGTATTAGTTTCCAATAATCTTGCAGTCATAATTACTTACCCCTCTTAACAGGATTAATAAGCAGATTTCCAACGCTATCTACTTCAGCAAAAAAGCCCGGCAGTACAACCGTAGTTGAGTCCATCTCGCTAACAATTACTGGGCCTGGAACTTCAAAACCAGTGCTAAGTTTAGTCCGGTCATAAATTTCTACCTTATGCCACTCACCTTCATAATAGAAGCGACTATCCGCAATTTTACACTGAGGTAAAGTCAGTCCAGTTTTGCCAACCTGGTGCTCAGCAATGGCCTTTGCCTTAGCTTTTGCAACGGCACGTATCATTAAAATTTCGTGCCCATCACCCAATTTAAAGGTAAATAACTGTTCGTGTTCTGCGTCAAATTGATCTGTAAGTAGCGCCACGCCCTTCTCGCTGAGTTCCGCCTCAGTAAAGTTAATCGTGATTTGGAATGCCTGACCGGCATAGCGTAAGTCAGCTTGATAAGAAATTTCATGTTCGGATGCAGGGATATTATCGACAATTAAGGCCTCTCCTGCGCGAGTCTGTAACTCCAGTAAATCCGCAGCTAACTTTTCATCGCTAAGATCATCAGCCATGGTCAAATAAGTTCGAGCCGCTTCATCTTGCACCTGTGTCGTAGCATCACCATAGGCACACAGAACACCGGGACCTGGGGGAATAATAACCGGCCATGCATCGGTCAATATGCCAAGTGCATTCGCATGTAGTGGTCCCGCGCCGCCAAATCCTACAAAAGCAAAGTCTCTTGGATCATAGCCCTGCTCAACAGAAACTAATCGTAAGGCTCCAAACATCGACTCATTTACAATTTTAATAATTCCTTCCGCAGCCTCCATGAGATCGATACCCATAGCATCTGCGACAGACTGAACCGCGACCACTGAGGCTTCTCGGTTTATCTCCATCTTACCGCCTAATTGCACGTCCGACGGCAGATATCCAAGTACCACGTTAGCATCACAAACCGTGGGTAGCTCACCGCCTTTCATATAGCATGCAGGACCAGGGACAGCCCCCGCAGACTCCGGGCCAACCCGCAGAGCTTTCGTTAGCTCAGGCACAAACGCTATGGACCCTCCACCAGCACCAACAGTCCTAACGTCGACAGAAGGAGCTCGAACGCGAACATCGGCCACAATGGTTTCGCGACGAACCCTAGCTCTAGCATTTTGAATAAGCGCTACATCTGTAGAAGTCCCTCCCATATCACAGGTCAAAATATCGTTATATCCCGCACGCTGGCAAAAATAAATCGCTCCGGATACTCCGCCCGCAGGCCCAGACATCAACATGTTTACTGGAGACTCAGCCGCCGCTCTCGCTGACGACAATCCTCCATCCGAACGGAGGATAGACAATTGTGTGTCGGAGCCCATTTTATTGTCGAGAACGTTCTGTAGATTGCTCACATAACTTGCAACCTCAGGACGTACATAGGAATTTACAACGGTCGTTTCTGTCCGCTCGTATTCCTGCATCTCAGGGACTACATCGCTTGAAATAGAAATTGGAGTATCTGTGAAAATTTCTTTGGCAATTTCCATCGCTCGTTTTTCGTGAGTACTGTTGGTATAAGAATTAATAAAACAGATTGTTAAAGCTTCTACCTCTCCTTTACTGTGCAGAGTTTTTAAATCATTTCGCAATTGCGCTTCATCCAATATTTGGACCACAACCCCATCAGCGCCGATTCTCTCTTTGGCACCAATCGTTAGCTCTAGTGGAGCTAACAAAGGTCTTTTAATAAAGCTAACCCAACCGCCTAATCCTCCGGAACAGAAAGAGCGAGCAACCTGTAATGTATCCTCATAACCTGAGGTAGTCACCAAACCGACTTTAGCGCCTTTGCCAGTTAACACAGCATTAGTAGCTACCGTGGTACCGTGCATCACACGGTTAACATCCTTAGGGTTAATGCCAGATTCATCACAGATCTGCGCAACACCATTCAAAACACCGATTGATGAATCGTCGGGTGTAGAAGGTACTTTTGCAGTGTGGGTCTCACCCGTTTCTTCGTTAATCAGCAGGAGGTCAGTAAATGTTCCTCCAACGTCTACTCCTAGTCTGTAGCTCATACCCATCTCCGAACTATTTTTATAGTTATTTAAGTTATCACTTGTATCTTTTAGCGTTCTATCATGCTACTTCTAATCTTTTTTCTCAACCTTGCAAAGCAAGGGCCCAAATTCTAGTTATCACCTGCTATGCCCAGCTGTCTATTATTCAAGCTTCCCTTTCAGGTTAAAAAAAACAGTCTTAAAACAGGCTTCTTATCTCTTTTCTGATCTGGCTATTTATCCTATAAACCCTGTCTCTTATACACATCTCCGAGCCCACGAGACGCTACGCTATCTCG
>CAJXUC010000099.1 GCA_913061315.1 uncultured Gammaproteobacteria bacterium
GTCTCGTGGGCTCGGAGATGTGTATAAGAGACAGTTGAAACCCTGTATGATCCCAAACAAATGCCAGGCCAAAAGAATCGATTTGCAGGAGGCGGTATAGATTACCCCTATGTTGAAGGACTGCGAATTGACGAGGCTGTTCATCCACTCACATTGCTATCAGTTGGACTGTACGGAAAAACACTTCCACCACAAAACGGTGCGCCAATAAGGTTGGTGGTTCCTTGGAAATATGGGTTTAAAAGCATCAAATCAATTACCCGAATCCGTTTAACAGATAAACGCCCTCCTACCAGTTGGAACCGACTTGCTCCAAATGAATACGGCTTTTATGCCAACGTCAACCCAAGCGTTGACCACCCCAGATGGAGTCAAGCCAGTGAAAGGCGTATCAGTGGAGCTAGCTTGTTTTCACGAAATAGGATTGATACGCAGATGTTTAATGGTTACGAAGAGGTCGCGCCTCTATACGATGGCATGAATTTAAGAAAAAACTTCTAATGCCGAGTACCTTTGCATTAAAACTTAAACCAAATCATCTTTTCTGGGTGAAACTCATTATACATATCGCCGCCCTAGCACCGTTATGTTTAACGTTTTATCAAGCGTTTACTGATAACTTAGGGGGCGATCCGGTCACTGCGCTTTTGCATTTTACCGGCTTAGGTGCGTTCAAGTTATTAATACTTTCACTGCTCGTTACACCATTGGCCCGAGTGCTCAAACAAGGGGTGTTGATACGAGTACGCCGGTTAATTGGTTTGTATAGTTTTACGTATGCCTTCGCGCATTTCGCTAGTTACATATTATTCGACTTACAGGTCGACTGGTCGTTATTGTTGAGCGAAATAATAAAACGCCCCTACATTACTGTCGGCTTAATCGCTTGGCTCATCCTGCTCGCCTTGACCCTCACGTCAACAAAAAAAGCCCAGCGCTACCTAGGAAAAAAGTGGCAATCCCTGCACAACTGGGTGTACCTCGCGGTGATGTTAGTGTCGGTTCATTTTTTATGGTCAGTCAAATCTGCCATCCTAGAACCGTTGATATATATGCTGATAACCTTGTTATTACTGCTTTATAGGCGAGATAAGCTGAAACGGATATTTAAAAAGAGATTAAATAATACGCAAAAAATACAAAAATAACTTGCATGTGTTTTTATACAGTACTATTGTTATTGCAACCACTGTATAAAAAAACAGGTAAAAGCACATGGCCAGCGTACACGCAATTTCAGCATCAAAAACAAGTCATTTCGATAGCGTTTCGGTTTTCAATCAACAGCGCTTACAGGCGATTCATAATAATGTGGATAAGGCCAAGTGGTCCTATCTTATTGCTAATAATATTGTATTTAAACAGGCGTATTCCCATTGTATTAAACTCAATATGCCTGCAACGGAACAGCTAGTGATTTGGTTGGAAAGGCTAATTAGTGGTGGGCAATGCGCCAATATATTCGTTGAACATGTAGTGTTAGACGAAATGAGTCAGGCACGTCTGACTCAGCTTTGCATTATGCATAATGTAAATTTGATCAATGTAACGACGCATCAACACGGTGAAGTGGTTAAAGGTCCTTGGCTTGATAGTTAAGCTTGATAGTTAAACCTCAGCCCAAAAAACTAAGGTTTGTTACCTCACTTTTTTAAATTGGTGAATGTAACCATAATGGAGAGCACCGCAAAGTGTGGGGCAATTGAATGAAAGCTTTTTAATTCTTTAAAAGTGCGAGAGCCTCAAATTGTACGTAATTTGAGGTGCCTATACCATGAATATTTACGCGATCAAAGTTGCCTTGCGAGGCATCAGCCCGATGATTTGGCGTCGACTCCAGCTCTCGGGTAACACGTCCTTAGCCGACCTCCATCATATCATTCAATTGGCGATGGGGTGGGAGAATGACTACTTACACAGTTTTCATATTTTCGGTAAAGATTACGGTATTGCTTATGAAGGCGGCCTGAGCTTTTCTGATAACCCTCTTACGGTCATTCTAGATGATTTTGGCTTTGATATCGGTGACCGATTTACCTACACCTATAATTTTTATGACCACTGGTTGAATGATATTCGTATCGAGGCCATACAACCGATCGACGATATAACAGCCTTCGCCCCTTATTGTTATAAAGGGCAAGGTCGATTCATCGACAATAAACCCTATTATCGCACTGATGAACAATACGCTTTATCGGCGATACTCGTCGACATTTTTCATGGAAATGAAGCTACAATAACAGTGGGGGACATTCGTTTATTGATCGAGAAATATGAAGCCATCCGCTTTAATCGGCAAGCTATTAATACCTTGTTGTCTCAACCACTGTCTGATGCGATTTATCCCTGCTGATTGTTTCTTTGCTAAAGGAGAAGACGCCCATGAAAATGCACATTCAAGTCGTGATTGATAATGACCAGGGTCAAACATACCTCAAAGAGCTGATTTGTTTGGACAAAGGAACCGGGACTGAAGACTTAGTTGGTTTGTCCTTAGCCGAATCCAAGCAACTGCTTAAACAGTTACAAATAAGTATCATCCAACATCAAGCGAAAACCTATACCGAGGCACATCGATGCTGCCCCGATTGTGAGAAACCAAGGAGTATCAAAGGACAGTCTGAAATACAGTACCGCACCTTGTTTGGTATCATCCCGGTACCGAACCAACGCCTTTATCATTGTCAATGTGCAGCATCAACGACACAAACATTCAGTGTGTTAAACGACTGGTTAAGTGACCATAATAGCCCTGAATTACAGTATATGGAGACGAAATGGTCCTCGTTAATGTCTTATGGGTTGACTGTGGACTTACTGAAGGATGTCCTCCCGATCAATGACGGGCTTAATGCAGAAACCGTCAGGCGGCACCTTCATCAGGTCGCTAAACATCAGGATAAACGTCTTCAGAAAACAGCAAGCTACCTCTTGGGTTGCCCGATGGAATGGGGCCAACTTCCCAAACCAGATAAACCTCTAACGGTGGGTATTGATGGCGGTTATGTGAGGGATTGTCGGCAAAAGAAAAATCACTTCGAAGTCATTGTTGGCAAGTGCTTCTCAAAAACACAGACCGGTAAACGCCTTGGCTTTGTGCAGAAATTGGAAGCACACCCGCAACGTCGTTTAATGCATTTACTCAATGAGCAAGGTATGCAAGCCAATCAGCAGATCTCGTTTTTATCGGATGGAGGTGATACGGTAAGAAGCTTACAATATATCATGCACCCCGAAGCTGAACATGTACTGGACTGGTTTCATGTGACGATGAGATTAACGGTATTGAATCAATTCGCCAAAGGGCTAGCACAGGCCGATCCTGTGTTAGGAAAAGATGTAACGAAAGGCTTAGAGAGCAGCAAATGGCATCTGTGGCATGGGAATGTTAAGAAGGCATTAGATAAACTCGAAGACTGTACTTTTTACCTGGATAACGAGAACGTACAATATACAAATCGTAAGAAGTTTTTAAAACAGCTTGAAGAAATGTGGACGTATATTGATAACAATCGGCACCTGATTCCTAATTACGGCGAAAAGTATCGTTATGGTGAAACCATTACGACTGCATTTGTGGAGTCCACTGTGAATGAAGTTATCGCGAAACGCATGGTGAAAAAACAGCAAATGCAATGGTCTCCAGAAGGTGCACATTATTTATTACAAACGAGAACAGCGGTATTGAATGGTGAGCTACGCAACCATTTTGAAGAATGGTTTCCTGCGATGAAGCCTCAGCGGGAATCAGTGAGGGAGTTGCCTATGGCCGCTTGATATTTTACATTCTGCCCCACACTTTGCGGTGCTCTCCAAGATTGGCCGCAACAAGCTTTCATCGCTTTATTCCTTGTGATGGCCTGCCATTGCGTGGCTTGATTTGAGATACCAAGCATTTTTAGCAATCGCAAACAGCAGTAATACCAACGCCAGCAGCAACAGTTCCGTTTGATACACATTGACAGCATACTGAATTTTGAGACCCATACCAGAAACAGCTGAAGGAAACAGTATGGCGACAAAACTTAATATGGTCGGCAGCAGCGGAGTACAACACAAGAGTGGGCTTACGAGCCCGATCAATATGCCGCCCGCCGCTGGTGCCGTTCTGCAATGGGTCTTCTGGCGTATCAGTTGAACCCATAAATTGATGAGCACGCTCTCCAGTGTTGCGAACAGAAACGCAAATAGTGCAATACTCAGATTAAGATGTGCAAAAGAACGCAAACCAATATCGGAACCCAGAACATGCGCTGGCAGGACAATCAAGTGGACGACCAGCGCTAGACTAAAGAGGATCGCGGTACGCCGTTTTGAGTGAGAATCCTGAGCAGGCGATTGGAATGCATATACCACAAGTGACCAGAGGCGTTTTATAGAGTTTGTCGCGCGCTCCGCTATCGCATTCATTCTTCTTTGCCGTGTGTCGCAACTTTGTAAGTTCCCCAGAACATCTCCGGTAACACGCAAACCAGTGGTGTACCGATCAGTAAAAAGAGTCCTAGTCCGTTAAAGGTGGGCCAGTGTATCCACTGCATCCCAACACCCAATGCCAACATGGCGGAACCCAGAAAAAATGGCCCGCTGAAAAAACAATGCATTCGGCCACATTGACGCGCATTTCTTAAACAGGCATATCCCATCCAACTTAAAGCGATCGCCCAGACACTGCCGGTTATCCGCAGTGCAAGTTGCATCACGCCGGTAATCACTATGAGCATCGCTGGCAATACCCAGGTGAGAATAAATCGGTCTTTATTGGCTACCCAGTCGTGGGGGGCGGTTTCACATTTTTCTGACATCGTATACTCCTTTGTTATGGCGATCAGGCCAGTTGACGCAGCTCCGACAGATGTGAATCCAATGTCTGCAAGTAAGCCTGGCGTTCATCAATTTTGGATTGCAGTTCGCGCATGGCCGCTTTACAGGCTTGCTGGTCGCCTTCGTTGATGGCGTAGAGCAAGGGTTTTATATCTAGGATCAGAAGGGCCGCCGCACGCGCCTGTCTCTTATACACATCTGACGCTGCCGACGACTCCTTACGTGTAGATC
>CAJXUC010000100.1 GCA_913061315.1 uncultured Gammaproteobacteria bacterium
TATACAATATCATTCAAATTGGACAGTACGACCAAATTAAACTGTATTTTTCTGACATTTGATTTAAATTTAATTGCACCTAGAGGCCGTTAATCAAACATTTGAAATTATTACTAAAAGCAAGAATAAAATATATCGACATCGCATAACATTTCTTGCATTAAATTTTAAACTAGACAACTTCTCAGGAAGCCGACTATCAGGGGTCAATAGATTACTGCTTTTTTCTTTCAGTTAACGGATAAGAAGTTGAATTGAACTTGCTTTAACTTCCTATGAATACATTTAATTTGACTGTGCGATTAATAGAATAACTTCGTCCTAATAGCAACTGGAAAAACTATATCCAAGTATTAATGGATTACCTGTTTTAAATGATGAGGCTCCTATCACAAAAAGAGTACCTTGTTTCATCGACTTAATTTATCTCAGGTATTATCCTTACCATTTTAAAGATGGTCGATCACACGTAGTGGCTAACCGTTCTTAAATAAGATAATTCTATCGATGATAAATTAGGCAGATAATTTTTAATGAGCCATTCAAATAAAAATAAAGATCACGAACAAAATGTCAATATAGTCCCCTCTTCTCAAGATTTGAGAGATCCATTACACCTTTTGTTTTGTGGTTCCATAAGCTCTGGGAAAACAACTTTTTTAAGCCGTTTATTAGACGATTCTGAGGCTGTCTTTACAGACCAAAATTTAGTTGCTAGATCTCAGATCGACAGTCACAAAGCCCTCCGTTACTTCGAAACAGATAAGCGTCAATTCATTGCAGCTGAAGTATCAACCCCTATCCAATATACTGAACATATCGTGGCAACTGCCTCAATGACGAATGCTGCGGTTATTTTCATTGATGCCAGTCAAGGCATGCTCAATGAAACTCGTCACCACAGCTATATGTTGTCGTTATTTGGCATTAAACAGGTTGTTTTGGCCGTTAGTAATATGGAGTCAGTTGATTATGCTCAAAACCGTTTCGATGACATTGTGTCTGAGTTCAACGAGTTCGCTGGCCAGCTTAATTTTGAAGTCCTGCACTTTGTACCTATATCTTTACTGAACGGCGATAATTTTTTAATTACTCAAGCCGTAACCTTAGCTAAGGTTAGTTCAAAAAACAATATGCCTTGGTATTCTGGCTTGACTCTGATCCAACAGCTTGAAAAATTCTCTACGTACTCTAGCATTAAAAACTCAAGTTTTCGCCTACTAGTACAATCAGTCGATCGACCTAACCCTGATTTTTTTAGTTTTAGGGGCAGTATTATATCTGGCAGCATCAGCCAAGGTATGACTGTCGTTGCTAGTTTGTCTGGCAGGTCAACCCAGATAAAAAAAATTGTTGGACCTTCAGGAGAAGCCCCATCTGCCACGAGTGGTCAGATAGCGACTCTTTTTATGAAAGACGATATTGACATTGGTCCTAGTGACATTATTGCTCATGAAGACAGCCAACCTGACGTGGCTGATCAATTTGCAGCACATATTATCTGGATGAATTCTGACGTTATGTTGCCTGAACGAACCTACGTCATTCGCTTTATTAATACAGACACTACTGCCAGAATTACTGATTTGGTTCACAAGATTGATACCAACACGTTAAACAAACTTGCGGCTAAAAGTCTGGAACTGAATGAAGTGGGCTATTGCAAATTGGCGCTCGACAAGGCAGTTACCTTTGATGTTTACAGTGATAATCGACAAACCGGTGCTTTTATATTAATTGACCAATATAGCGATGTCACAGTGGGCGCTGGCATGATTGACTTCGCCCTACGCAGAGCGAGTAATATTGGTTGGCACAATATGCAAATTGACAAGTCAGTTCGAGCTGCGGTTAACAATCAAAAGCCCTGCGTTGTTTGGTTTACGGGTTTTTCGGGTTCAGGAAAATCGAGTATAGCCGACCACCTAGAGCAGAAGTTACACGAGGCGGGTAAACGCACTTATCTACTCGATGGCGATAATATACGCTTTGGGTTAAACAGAGATTTAGGCTTTACTGATCGTGATCGAGTTGAGAATATTCGCCGTGTTGCAGAAGTCGCAAAGTTATTGGTCGATGCCGGATTGATTGTCCTTGCATCATTCATATCGCCATTTAGATCAGAACGTCAAATGGCCAGAGGGTTATTCAATGACGATGAATTCGTTGAGGTTTTTGTCGATACGCCTTTAGCAATATGTGAACAACGCGACCCCAAAGGCCTGTATAAGAAAGCACGTGCTGGAGAATTAAAAAACTTTACTGGCATTGACTCCAACTACGAACCACCCATGCAGGCCGAGGTAGTATTAAAAAGTGGTGAGTATGATGCCGACACCTTGGCAGATGAATTGGTTGAGTATTTAATATCTAAAGGCAACGCATCCATCACTGTTAGACACTAACAATTCATGCCTAACTAATGTTAATCAACGCATCTTATTCATGATGATTGGATGCGTTTGATCTGAGTTATCCACTTTAGTTATTTATCTGGCTGCTGATCTAATAACTGGGAAGAAAGAATGGATAGTATGCAATAGCTTAAAAAATAGTAAAATCCAGGCATAAATTGAGCATTTAGTGAAAACAGTTTTTCGGTCTGTTGTGTGGCATTAGCCGCTAAAAAAGCCACAATGATCGCCACCACAAAGACATCCGCCATCGACCACTTTGAAATCAAATTTTTAACTTTGTCCACAGCGTGACTATTCTGAGGGTTTCGCGCCATAACTGAGGTCAGCATTAACAAGCTCTTAATGAATGGAATCACTATACTGAATAGGCCAATTAGCAATGCCACTAGCCATTGGTCGGCTTGATAAAGTTCTTGTACCGTGCCTGCAATACTGCGTGTTTTTTCATAAACATGCAGATCACCCGAAATATCTAGTTGACTGACAAGCTGTTCCGAAATTGACACCATAAAGGCGGGCACACCGGGTGCACTTGCCAATGTTTGTACGCCCAAATCAACCAAAGCAGTCTTCTCTACCGTACCGGTAAGCTGTAAGATGGGTTGCATTACTCCTGGAATCAAAAATCCCAATGCGATAAGCATCAACAAGATACCTAATTTTTGTCTCATTATTTTTACCTACTTTCTTAGAAGATTACGCTTTAACAAATCACTCAAACACTGGGTTACTTTAGCTAAACGCTCATTATTTGTCTGGAACGTTAGTCAACTGTCAATTTACTTCTCGATGAATATTATTAGATACAATTTGTACTTCATCTAATTTAAGCATTATATTGAGGTTAAATATTAAACTGACGAAGGTTCCACTATGACACAATTTATTGCGCTAAAAACCCCTATTGGCGAAGTGGTTCATATTAACTCTGAACTAGTGACCATGCTAAAAGACAAGGGTGAAGTTACTCATATCCATTTTTCAAGTGACAGTAACGGACCAGGTTTTATTGCCGTACTAATGCCTGCACAAGCAGTCGCTGACTTGTTATCAACCCGTTAAAGAGATTCTTTTGACCTGGCCGAATATGTTAGTTTGGCAGCTCTTTTTGACTGGAGTATATCGTCTCTCTGCCATGTTCTGGTTGGATTGGCACCATTTGAGATAAAATCAGTGACATCATGGCAATGCCAGCACCCACAATAAAGACCAATGCTGTCGAGTAAATCCAAACCAGCCCGAGCGCAATTGGTAAAACTACGGCCGCAATATGATTAATAGAAAATGAAACACCTGCAGTCGATGCTATATCAGCAGGATCAGCTATTTTTTTAAGATAACTCTTCAACGCAATCGCCATAGCAAAGAAGATATGATCGAGAATATAAAGCAACGAAACAAATATCACGCTATCTGCAATGGCATAACAACTAAAAATAATGACCAAACCAATATACTCGAGTGTCAGGGTCTTTCTTTCTCCCCAAACACTAACCAGTCGACCAATACGAGGCGCCAAATAGATGGTGAGCACACCATTCACCAAAAATAATAGAGCCATTTCACCAACATTGAAGTCAAACTTCTCTACCATCAAAAAACCTGCAAACACGACAAAAATCTGGCGCCGCGCGCCCGATAAGAAGGTCAGTAGATAATAAAGCCAGTAACGTTTTCGAAGGATGATTTTTTTGTGCTGCTTTGCATCCCCTTTAAAATGAGGGAATTTGAAATACATCAAAGAAGCAATTATAACAGTAAGTCCACCTCCCGTTAAATAAACCCACCGATAATCTACGTTTAAAACTTCCATTAGCCCAAATAAAGCACCAAAAACCAAGAGCCCGGTAAATGATCCAACCGCAATTTGTCGTCCCATTACTAACGGCAAACGCTCACGACTCACCAGTTGAAGAGAAAGTGATTGTTGAATCGTTTCTGCGTAATGATAACCCATCGACATCAAAACGGTGGTGAAATATAAACCCATGATTGATGGTAAAAAACCGGTCATTGCAGTGCCAATGCCTAATACCTGTCTCTTATACACATCTCCGAGCCCACGAGACG
>CAJXUC010000101.1 GCA_913061315.1 uncultured Gammaproteobacteria bacterium
ATCTTGCCCACCCCGCGTTATCGGCAAATGATCCCAATGGGGTGTCCAGCAATTATGGTATCTTGGATCAGATTGCTGCCTTGAGATGGATTCAAGATAACATTGCGGCTTTTGGGGGCGATCCTAATAATGTCACCATCTTTGGCGAAAGCGCAGGCGCGCAGGCGGTATCCGAATTAATGGCTTCACCGCTTGCAGATGGGCTGTATCACAAAGCTATCATGCAATCGGGCGTTTACTCTTGGCATCCCATTGGCCTTAAGCGAGGCTTTCGGGGAATACCCTCAGCAGAAGTGATTGGTCAGAGTTTTTTTGCGCTCAATGGGCTTGCCACAATGACTGCCAGCGCAGCAGAGTTAAGAGCTATTTCAAGTGATGCTATTTTGAATGCGGCTATTTCAGATCGCCGTTTCTTAGGGGCTTTCTTACCCGTAGCTGATGGTTACGTCCAACCGGACCGAGTGCTTAATTTAATTCTTGATGAAAAGACTGCCCCAGTACCAATACTGCTTGGCTATAACGCTGATGAAGGGTCACTTTTTTATCAGTGGTACCAAAGAGCAACGCGCATGAATCATGAATTCCCGAATGAATTGCCTGCTCGGTTAGCGCGCTTCCGTGAGGTGTTTAGCGATGATGCTGAGATGCTGATACAGGCCTATGGGTTAGATGAGCCAGAGCGCTATAAGTATGGCGAAGCTGATATGCTGGGTGATGATTCTTACGGGGTGCATACTCGGTTGCTGGCCGATGCGCATGCTATGCGAGAGCTACCAGTCTATGTTTATCAGTTCCGACGAACCCCACCTAGGGTTGGGCAAACCGCTGGCGCACATCATGCGGCCGAAATCCCCTTTGTTTTTGACACTCACTACCTACCGCTTAACCCGACAGGCAAGCGGCTAACGGACACTATGGTGGCTTACTGGACAAATTTTGCAAAGTACGGCGATCCTAATAGCGATGCTATTCCTGAATGGCCGGCTTATGATACAAAGACAAAACGTTGGATGATTCTTGATAATGAAATCAGTGTTGAAGCTAATGTGCGGAAAGAAAAACTCGATGCAATTGAGAATACCTATTTAGGTATTATGGGTCGCTCCAAGCAGTAAGCTGTATTTACCGTTGCGTTGTAGGCTCTTAGAAGCCATCAAGCATTGGAGTTTCTATGGTAATCCTTGAGTTTAAGCTATTTGAGTCCTCAGAGGTTTAAGGCAAGCAGTGAAGTTAAGTCGTCTCTGGAATGCGTTAATCCAAGCCTGTAGGAGGCTCAGAATTACCGTATACTGCCTGTCTTATTTATCGCTAGTCGTTCTATAATCGAGCAATATTATGATCAACAATGATGTTCTGCGCCGCCTTCGCTATATCTTTGACCTCAGTGATCAACGCATGATCGCTGTTTTTGCCGGCGCCGGGTGGGACGCAACCAGGGGCGAAATAAGTGACTGGCTGAAAAAAGATAATGACCCTGCTTTTCAAGAGTGCGCCGATATAGAACTTGCCGCATTTCTCAACGGTCTTATCAACGACAAGCGAGGAAAACGCGAAGGCCCGCAAGCGAAGCCAGAAGCGAGACTGAGCAATAACCTTATTATTATGAAGTTGAAAATCGCGCTCAATATGAAAGCTGATGATGTGCTTGAAATAATGCGTTTGGCCAACTTTAGTCTTAGCAAGCATGAACTGAGCGCATTCTTTCGCAAGACTGACCATAAGCATTATCGACAATGTCAGGATCAGGTACTACGCTATTTTCTTCAAGGTTTGCAAATACACCATCGCCAGACAAGTGAAGACTAAGGATCGCACTTTTAGGTGTTGTGGGCTGACGATAAATCGAAGTATGGGTGATTTTTTTGGTGTGGACGCTTACTATTTTGGACGGAACTTGTAATCTGCGAAGAGAGTCGTGTAACCCTCTTCGCAGATTGATCTAGATTATCGCTTACTGCGCAACCATCGTAGTTGCTGTGATATCGTCGATATTTATATTACATGCTTCAAGCGATGTAGCCTGCAAAGCTTTCCATTTTTCATCACTTGCCTGCCATGCTATTGCTTTCTCCATTGACGATACAGAGAGATGAAGGTCAACCGCCCCCATGACCCCTTCCCTAATCATTACAGGTGACGAAGAATAGGCAATCGGCGAAGCTTCAGCTTCATAAGCAATCAATGTTTTAAGTGTGGCTAGTCCTGCTCCCATATTGCTGCAGGGCACTTCGTACATTACGATGACTTGGCCCTCAGAAGCGACTGGAGATGGTGTTTGTAGTTCTTTATGGTGGTCAGCAAAGGAGATGCTAGAAACCATTAGGCCGGTAAGTAAAGCTAAGTGTCGATTTATCATCGTGATCAGTCCTCTTTTGTTTTTATTGGTTTTTACTTCGATGATTCTACGCTATTACAATCTAAATAAACATTTAATAGCAGGGATCGTCCCTGCCAGTTATCGCTAGTTTGTTTTTCAAAAAGTGTGATTGATTATTCAATAATAGAAGAAGGTTCCCCGACGCTAAAAGTACACCCGGATACGATTGAAACAATACATCTGGGTATTATTATTCATGACCCTAAAATTTAAGCATTGTCCCTAAAGAAATTTGCCCGTGAGGTTGAGCAAAAAACTTACTCGTTTTACGGTTGTAGGCCAACGGATCCATACCTAACAAATTATGGCTTGAGGCCTCACCCCTAAGATAGATCTTAAATCGGTCATTGGGTTCGAACCATAATGCTAGATTCAAAACTGTATTGTTCTTGTAGTTAACTTCATTTTCTCCGTATTCATAATCCTTACGATTAACATGGTAATGTTTAATGGCTAAGGTTGTGGAAATGGATGGCAGTAACTGAATTTTACTGCCGAATTCTATAATAATGGCTTGTTCTGTCCACGGGGTTTTTTGTGGAAGCTGAGACGAAAGACTGTTAATAGTATCCCCAAGCCGTTTTCCTTTGAACGAAGCATTTAGTAAAAAAGAGTCCTCGATCTCCAGTATTTTTGCTTGATACGTTAAATCTGTTTTTGAGCTTTGGAAATCAAGTTTTTGATAAAAGGGTAAAGACTTAAAAAGTTGTCCTCTAAACTCAAGACCTATTCTATAAACCTGAGCACGACCATCGATGATCATCGCTGGATAATAGTTCTTCTCACGATTATTGATAAAAGCGGTACCATCGAAAAGGCTCACATCTGCGGTGTCGCAGGTACCGCCAAGCACAATACCTGCGTGCGAGTAGCAGTCAATTTCAAGCGTATCCTGCTTAGAGGATGACCCTGCGATATTGATAAAGAAAGGGAGGTCAGCAAAGTATCCGACCATATAATTGGCCGATAAATGATGAGTTTGGCTTTGGGCTTCTGTCTTTAGTGGCTCGACGACCCGGGACACCTCCGCGGTGGCGTTTTTATACTCATAACCAACCTGTAGTCTGTCAGTGACCGGCACTATTAGGCTTACTTGAGTGGAGGTTGAGTTTTCGGGAGTAGAGCTACTATTCACCTTTGACGCGAAGTCTAAAAAATCTAACGAAATATCAAAATATGAATATTCTGCGGCCACAATGACAGCATCATTAGGTTCCATTAATTGGGTATTAAGAAACTCTAAGTCAGCATGAGCGTGCAAGCTGTTAGCCATTAGCCAGAGGCAGAGCCAGTGAGGTTTTGCGAATCGACATACAAAATCTTTGAACATTTAACACGCCACTCCAACAGATAGTTGATCCCAAACCTTTGTTTATTATAGCGCGATATCGTTTTGTTGTCGTCGATCCGATGTTCAGTTAGCGTAGGTGCTAGTTAGAATAGCGTTGGATATGGCGTTCTGTGGGAGGAAAAGTGTATTGGCAGTGGCGGTCATCTACCCTAGCAGAAAAGATCACTGTTTTAAGTAAGGGGTATATCTAGAGATATGAAATGGTGCCCAGGAGAGGACTTGAACCTCCACACCCTTGCGAGTACTAGCACCTG
>CAJXUC010000102.1 GCA_913061315.1 uncultured Gammaproteobacteria bacterium
GATTGACCCGATAACCTCCGTATTCATATTCACTTTCACGAATCATGTCATCAAAAAACCAGGCTACAATTTTCCAGGTCAGGAGTTCCTGACCCTCCAGCCCCTCTGGGCCGTAATCATTCAAACCATCTCGAGCCTCACGCAGACCATCGAGATCCTCAAGCTCAGACTGCTTATCGTACCGGCCTAACTTACCACTATGGAAATCAAGGGGCGTGTTATCAATTACCCCCAAAGACGTCAATAATTCTGGGGAACGGAACAACAACTGAGCCGAAACTTTGTTGACATAATTATTTACGCCAACAGGAGCTGCCCAAAACCACACATATAAACCGAGACCTGTGACCAAAATTAGCAACAGTAGGTATTTAAGGGCTATTTTAAATCGATTCATCAATTATCATCCTCCATGGATATTATTAAGTCGGTGTTAGGGGTAGTAGACGCTTTATACTTTTAATTTAGATTCAGGGATTAGCGAATCTAGCTTAATCTTTATAGCGTCAAAAAAACGATCAACATCGCTATCACATAACGCTAATTCTGCTTTAGATAACAGCATCGAACACTCCGAACCACGAATAGCAACTACGCAGGGCGCAGACTCTTTAAATGAGCAAAGTGTAGTTTCTAATTCATCAAGATGCAGAATCTCAAAGGGAACACCCAATGTCTGCTTGGCGCTGGAAAAGGCAGATTTCTTTTTGAAAGTACCATGGGTAATATCGCAGAGTGCACATTCTGTTCGTCCTGTGAACTTACCAAACAGAAAGGCAATTTCGCCCGTTAACGAACCATTCGCGTTATAAATTCCAACTAGTTTATCAACCACGTTTAATCGCGTCCTTGCTGATAGAGATCGACTATAGTAACGATTTTTTAAGCAACCATCACCATTTTGGGAACAGGAAATCCATTAAAATCGCAGGCACAGGTAGCGCAGTAGGCACCCTGGTTAGTAATAAATACAATATCCTCTTCTTCCATGTTTGAAGGAAGGTTATGTTCTCCTACCACATCAATAGAGTCGCAGGTGGGTCCCGCTATAGTCCACACCCTTGGCTCACCAGTGCGCTGACTGACAATATTTGATGGGAAGCCTTGGGCTAGCTCCATTAATCCGCCATAGGTGCCGGTATCTAGATATAACCAGCGCTTTTCATCACGGGTTGCCATGCCGACAACTTGAGTCACCAAACAGCCTGCTGAGCCGACTAAAAAGCGGCCTGGCTCGGCCATTATCTGAATGGATTCTGGAATAGCCTCAAGTGCCTTATTAATTGCCACACCAACCTCGGCAATGGCAGGCTCAGCACCCGTAAACTGGACCGGGTAACCACCTCCAATATTTAGTAATTCTGGCGTCCATCCATTTGCTTCAAGTTGTTTGAAAATACTTTTTGCCGCATGAATGCCTTCAATCCAATTATTAATGTTGGAACATTGTGAGCCGACATGGAAGGTCACTCCAGTGATCTGCATTCCAATCTTTTTTGCAGCTTCAATCGTTGCAGTAATACCCGAGGCACTTGCACCAAACTTGCCTGCCAACGGCCATACGGACCCTTCGTTACTGACTTCTGTGCGCACATATAACTTGGCATCAGGTTTGATGGCGCCAATTTTTAACACCTCTTCAGGTGTATCAACCACATACCACTGAATACCTGCTGCCGCTGCATGACGTATAGAGGCCGGTGATTTTATTGGGTTCGAGTAGAACACGGTATTCAAATCCATACCTAGATCAATCATGGCTTGAAGTTCGGCTGAGGATGCAATTTCGAAACAGCATCCTTCCTCTCTAAATATTTTGAGAATATTGACATCCGGATTAGCCTTAACGGCAAAATGAGGGCGTACTCTCGGCATCGCCGCAATGAAACTTCGAGCATTAGCACGCAACCGATGTTCAGAGACCGCTAAGAGTGGATCGATGTAATTTTCAGCACATACTGTGCTAAAGGCTACCTGCTCTCTAACGTCATTCTCAAGCCGTGCTCGTTGACTCGCTTCCGTCCCAGCGTCGGTTTTTTTAAGTGCCAAATCCACCGTATTTCTCCATCTTTAAAAGTCTTTAATAACGGTATTTTACGACCCTAACCTGCCAATTTGTATTGCCAAACCTACAAATATGTTTATTATTACTTATCATTTTGTATAAAAATGGAACACATTGCTATGAAAAATCAACAGGCCCTCATTAATCTATTACAAGAAAACAGTCGTCGCTCTGTTTCTGATCTAGCCAAACAATTGGGACTGAGTCGCGCGACGGTGCAGCAAGCTATGGAGCGCCTTGAACGTACCGGTGTTATTCAAGGTTATACCGTAAAAATCAATCCTGATTACGAGCAACGCAGAGTCAGCGCTTATATTATGATTTCCGTGGTGTCACAAAAGACCACCAAAATTGTGCAGCAAATCCATAAGCACCCCCAACTGGATATGTTGTGTACTATTAGCGGTCAGTATGATCTGATGGCCATGGTCACTGAATCTACGACGGAAGCCTTGGATATAGCGATAGATTCTATTGCGGCCTTAGATGGTGTTGAGAAAACTCTCAGCCATATTGTATTATCAAGGAAAAAGGACCGAGCGAGCTAAAAACGCCTCCGACTCTAAACAACAATCACTGAAGACCTCAATATGACTGAATCCAGCCGAATACTAAAGAAGCCTAGTCTTATTGATGCGCTTATCCCCGTAGTTTTTTTAATAACTATGCTTTTTTCATCAGTGTTTATCTTTGATGACCCTTCAGGAACTAATCAAGTAATATTAATTCTAGCGGCAGCTGTTGCTGCGCTAATTGGTATTAAAAATGGTCATACTTGGCGCGAAATTGAGAGTGGTATGATCGACACTATCAAAACGTCACTTCAGGCAATACTAATCCTATTGATGGTAGGGTCATTGATTGGTAGCTGGATTCTTGCCGGCACCGTTCCCACCATGATTTACTACGGAGTCCAGATAATGTCTCCGGACTATTTTTATGTCACTGCTTGTTTAGTGTGTGCATTGCTTGGTTTTAGTATCGGCAGTTCGTGGACTGTCGCTGGGACCCTTGGCATCGGTTTGATAGGAATAGCCGCAGCATTGGACTTGTCGCCAGGGATCAGTGCTGGCGCTATTATCTCCGGCGCCTACTTTGGAGACAAACTCTCTCCCCTTTCTGACTCCACAAATTTAGCGGCGGCTGTTACCAATAACGATCTTTTTGATCACATACAACATATGCTCTGGACTACTGTTCCTGCTTTTTTGATTGCGTTGGTTATTTATCTCTTTATGGGGCTAGGTAGTAGTTCAACTGTCGTCATAGAAGATATTATTAACTTGCAAAATGCAATGAGAGAATCCTTTCAGATAAATCCCTTTATGCTAATACCCCTTTTCTTATTACTCGGTATGGCTATTAAAAAGTTACCTGCTTTATCAACCTTGATATGGGGAACCGTTGCAGGCTGTATTTTTGCGCTTCTTTTTCAATGGGACTCTGTAGTCGCCCTAGCAGACGACGCAAGCCTAAACCCATTCGCGTCTGCCTTCAAAGGTTTGTTGACCGCGATGTTTGCAGGCTTCACCTTAGTTACGGACAACCCAGATTTAGATGAACTGCTATCGAAAGGCGGAATGAAGCGTATGCTCCAAACAGTTGGGTTGATCATTAACGCCATGGCTTTTGGCGGTGCTATGGCACGAACAGGGTTGTTAGCGCGACTGGTTGAGGCTGTCCTCAGTAATGTTAAATCTGTGGGAGGGCTCATTGCCTCCACCGTTGGTACCTGCATAGGCACTAATGTTCTGGCCGCTGATCAATATCTCTCAATCGTTCTTCCTGGACAGATGTTTAGTGAGCCCTATAAAGAGCGCAAATTAAAGTCCATTAATCTATCAAGAACATTAGAGGACTCAG
>CAJXUC010000103.1 GCA_913061315.1 uncultured Gammaproteobacteria bacterium
GACCGACAATGCGAGTTTTCTTATGTTCATTTTGATAGTCCTTTTGAAAAATTAGTTGCAGTTAACTTGTAATAGCAATTTATGCCCATTGACCTTAGTAGTGCATAAGGCATGCCAAGAAAATAGATACTCATTAAATAAAATTCTAAGTGACTGTTTAAAAACAGTTTTATTTGGTCAGATTGGATTAACGCTTTTTCCAAATGCCATTTCGAATATTTTTTTTGCACAGTAAAAGCACAGTAATCTTTCGAAAAATCCATGGGTGTGCATAATTTTTATATATATGGAGTCTCAACTAATACAACATAGCGAGTTAGAAATTATAAGAATCAATAGCCAGGTTTGACTGAACGAGGAGTAACCCAGAACGCTGCTTGGGAAAAGCCCTAGGCTGTGGCGCGAGGTTTTTTGAGGAAGCTAGAAACAACAAACCCCAGTCAAAGACTGGGGTTTGTTGTTAAACCTAGTCGACCTAGGGGTAGATCGACTTAACCTATCCCCCAAGTACTTTTGAAGAATAGGTTGCCAGGTATACGCTTGGGATCGCTTACCTGTATTAGACTAGCCCTTGAAGCTTTAACTGCAGGGGCTTTTTAGGCCTTACTCTTTAATATAGTGAGCGTATTTAACCGATTCGCTAAATTAACTGATTGCTTTAAAACCTGTACTGCATCTGGAATCTCTGATTGATCTGCTCGACACTTTTTACATCTGACGTCACTACCTCAATTCGATAACGCAGCGTAAGACCCTTCGAGTAATCGCTCATATCGTAGGTGAGATCAAAGTCGATCGCTTCACGGTCAGTGGAGGTATCAAAGTCAAACTCGGCATAGCTAGCCTTTAGTTTGACCTTCGCAAAACTATGATTGAAGGTCACTTTCACCGCGTCACCTGAATCAACATTTTCAAATGTCTGAAGCATATTGTTAGTAAATAAGGGGCTAGTTGAATAGTTATAAGGTGCAAGGAATGCACCGCTCTTGAAAGCACCAGACTCTTCTGACACGGTGTTATAAGCTAAGGTTAATTTAGACTTTGCAAACCCAGCTCCAACTTGTATACCAAGCAAAGAGGACTTAATTTCGCCCAGTATTTCATCGCCACTTTCACCCTGATTGCCATATTGAAAGGCTACGAATGGTTTGGTTGAACCAACGGCTGAAAGCGCGTAATTGGCCTGCAGATAAGTGCTATGAAACATGTTATCAAAATCGTAATACCAAGCCTGAACTTTCAGCGCATCCTTTGTGTAAGTCCCTCCCAGAATAATAGTGCTATCTGAATCTGAAGACTCAGCCGAGAAACGGTTAGCCGTCCAGGCACCAACATCGGTAAATGTGCTGCTGTTTCGATTTTTGATACTGTTGATGTAATCAACTTCCAATATAACATTGGAAATCCCTTTATAAACAATACTCGTGCCTTCAAAACTGAACGGAATAATAAAGGCGTCTCCGGAGTTGGCAAAAGGTGTATTGAGCTTCTGGCGCCCCACCGTGACAGAAGTGTCGCCTGCAGTGTAATTCACATAAGCCTCTCCCAAGACTTCAAGCTCACTTCCAAGCCGCTTGTTTACCTTGGCAGCGTCCGAGCTGTTTGTTCCCAAATCTTGAGCAGCGTAAAAACCCAAACCCAAGTTAAAGCCATTTATAGACCCGGTATTAACACGCAGAGCTCCACCAACAGAGAGTGCTGACTCATCTGTTTTTACATCATAATCGCGAGTATTGAAATAACTGCGGAAGTTACCGTCAATCTTACTAGCCCCAATGGTGTCGGCCAGGCTATCAGCGCCTGCTGCGGACGTTAAGAGTAAAGCTGCCATTACAGCATTAATTTTTATCTTGCTACGCATTAATATCTCCCGGAAGTAAATAGTTTTAGCCCTAATGAGAGGACTGATTAAAAAATCTGCTTGTACTAATAGATCTACAGGTGTGGATCTATGTAGCGAGATTCGTGCCAAAGTTTTGTTTATTCACATAATTTTTTTAAGATACTGAATTATAGTGTTATTTTAATTTATTGAGTGTTCTTGTCCGGGTCTTTTATAAAAGGCAAAGGCACACTGACTGCACTGTAAATACTCACCATTAATATTGGCGCACCGAGCAAGAGCGTCACCCAAAAACCTGATAGCACAACTAATACAAGTCATGCGGAGTCGGTTTGAGATGGTCTAATGGTGTATCCCGTCAGCACCAGTTGGACTAAATTAGCCATTTAATTAAGAGAGAATTTTGGTTCATCGTTTACTCGAAGAGGAAATGATGATGACTAGAAAATCCAGTGCCGAAAAGACCATGCGTGACATCCGTCGCGCCACTCGAAAACATTATTCGTCTGAAGAAAAGATCCGTATTGTACTCGAAGGATTGCGTGGCGAAGAGAGTGTAGCCGTGCTATGCCGTCGAGAAGGTATCAATGCGAACGTTTATTATCGTTGGTCAAGAGACTTTCTGGAAGCCGGCAAGAAGCGCCTGTCAGGCGATACAGTGCGCGAAGCGACGACCGATGAGGTCAAAGACTTGCGTGCGGGAAAAGCCGCCCTAAAAGAAACGCTGGCCGAACTGTTTATGGAAAACCGTGTGCTCAAAAAAAGCGTGCCCGGGGATGGGGAGGACGGTATATGAGATACTCGGCCTCTGAAAAATACCAGATCATTCAACTGGTTCAACATTCGGATCTATCTGTAAAGCGCACACTGGCTCGATTGGATATCCATAAGTCCACATTTTATAATTGGCTTGGCCGTTATCACGATGGAGGCCTTGATGCACTCGAGGATAAGAAGCCACAGCCATCACTCGCATGGAATAAAGTCCCAGCGGATCATCGTGAAGCGCTGATTGATTTTGCTTTACGTGAAACGGATTTATCGCCGCGTGAGTTAGCGGTACGCTACACCGATGAGCAATCCTACTTTGTCTAGGAATCTACTGTCTATCGACTACTTAAAGCGCAAGATTTAATTACCAGCCCTGCGTATATCTTGATGAAAGCAGGAGACAAGTTCCAGCAACCCAGTCTGCGGGTAAACGAGTTATGGCAAACGGATTTTACGTACTTCAAGATCGTAGGATGGGGCTGGTATTACTTATCGACAGTCCTGGATGATTACTCTCGCTTCATTGCTGCTTGGCGTTTTTGCGCGGTGATGAGTACGAGTGATGTCTCTCATACCTTGGGCGATGCATTAGCTTTTAGTGAGCTCAATCACTATTATTTGCCGAGCGAGCTAGAAGAGTGGCTCCATCGCTTCTTGAGGTATTATAATCAAGATCGATATCACGAGTCGACAGACAACCTAACACCGGCTGACGTGTATTACGGAAGTAACCCTACGGTAACGGATTAAACAAAACACCATCGCCTTACGGCAAAAAAACATTATGATTAGCAACGGTCAAACAACCTTGTGAACTAAACCATCTCTTAAATCAGGCCGCGAACGGTCTAACTTTCTTTGATGACGTACAAAAGTCGAAGGGATACAGACCAGACAGGAATTAGCCGTTGTTGTAAAAGTAGTTCCAACGATATATTTCTCAAGAAGTATGCGTGAGAAATGATTACGATGAGTTAATAGATTGGAGTGCATGTTTTTTAAGGTTACCATAGGCAAATAATAATGAGCGACTACAAATACTGCGACCGGAGTGAAGGTGGAACTGATCCGCAATCGCGCTATGGGATGGTGGTCATGTCGAGTTTTGGAGTCGAAAAATATTAACTTTATTGGCTGAAGAGTTTGGTTTAGAAGTGACAGAATTTGCAGGTAGTCGTAGATTTCTATATTTTTGGAAGAGTATGTTTATTAAGGAAGAACTATAGATGGGTTTGAGCGTTATTGTTCTTACGTACAATGAAGACTGTCTCTTATACAC
>CAJXUC010000104.1 GCA_913061315.1 uncultured Gammaproteobacteria bacterium
TCTACACGTAAGGAGTCGTCGGCAGCGTCAGATGTGTATAAGAGACAGATTTATTACCGTCGATGCAGGTCGATTGCATCGTGCTAAGGAAGCCAATCTGTTACAGCCCATCGACAATAGCACTATAGAAAAAGCTGTGCCCGCCCATCTGCGTGATAGTGATCATTATTGGGTTGGATTGTCTCAACGTGCGCGAGTTATCTTCTATGCAAAAGATCGAGTGAATCCCGCAGAACTTTCTACATATGAAGATCTGGCGAATTCAAAATGGCAGAAGCGTATTTGTATCCGTGGTTCTGGTAATATTTATAATCAGTCACTGGTTGCCTCTATGATTGCAGTGAATGGTCAAGATGAAACCCAAAAGTGGACGAATGCTTTGGTAGGCAATTTTGCGCGTGACCCAAAAGGGGGCGATAGAGATCAAATTAAAGCAGCCGCAGCAGGGCAGTGTGATGTGGCTATCGCGAATACTTATTATTATGGCAAAATGTTATCAAGTAAGAAAGATGACGGTCAAATCGCTGCGGCTAACAAAATGGGCGTGTTCTGGCCAAATCAATCTGGTCGAGGTGTCCATGTGAATATTAGTGGTGCAGGCATCAGTAAGTATTCTAAAAACAAAGAGAATGCGTTGAAACTGCTTGAATATTTGGTGAGTGATGAAGCTCAGAGCTGGTATGCAAGTGTGAATTATGAGTACCCAGTGAGTCAGTCGGCAAAGATTGGTGGTCTAGTTGCACAGTGGGGTAACTTTAAAGCAGATACGCTTAATCTATCAAAGTTGGGTCAGTTTAATTCCGATGCTGTTAAAACAATGGATAAGGCAGGGTGGAAGTAATAACTTGTTAGATGGAGGTATTTATTTTCAGTGATGGCTAATCAGACCGTTGCAACCTATCGGGGTGCGGATTATTATTCGCACCCTTTTTGCGTTTTAGCAATGATGACTTAGTAATGATTACCCCAAAATTTGGCCATTTATCTCATATGACTCCTTATCGTCGGTCATGGCTTGATCGTTGTTGGCAGCCAGGCATTGTCTTCACCGCATTGATATTTGCGATCCCTATCTTCACTATCGCCGGTTACATTTTTTTACCGTCGGGCGATATTTGGCAACACTTGGTTGATACTGTTCTACTGACTTATTTGATCAATTCGACGTTACTAATGGTTGGCGTTGGATTGGGCACATTGTTAATAGGCGTGAGCTGTGCTTGGTTAACCAGTTTGTGTGAGTTTCCAGGTAAAAAAATTTTCGTTTGGACCTTATTATTGCCGCTTGCAATGCCTGCTTACATCATTGCGTATACTTACACTGGCATGTTTGACTTTGCGGGGCCGGTGCAAACAACAATACGTGACCTAACGGGTTGGGGATATGGCGATTATTATTTCCCCGAGATCCGTTCAATTGGTGGCGCTATTATTATGTTTACGATGGTGCTTTATCCCTATGTTTACTTGATGGCCAGAGCTGCTTTTTTGGAACAATCTGTTTGCGTAATTGAGGTGAGTCGTACGCTTGGTTGCAATGCCTGGATGAGTTTCTATCGGGTGGCATTACCGTTGGCGCGGCCTGCAATTGTCGCTGGCTTATCTTTGGCATTGATGGAGACTCTAGCCGACTACGGCACGGTGTCTTACTTTGGCATAGGCGTTTTTACCACGGGTATCTTTAAGGCTTGGTTTGGTCTTGGTGATAGTGGTGCAGCGGCAAAACTTGCAGCCATTTTATTATTATTTGTATTTACTCTGGTGGTTATCGAAAGGGGGTCACGTAAACGAGCGAAATATCACCATACAACCAATCGTTATAGCCAATTACCACAATATAAGTTGACAGGTTTTAAAGCCTTGATGGCCTGCCTTGCTTGTTTATTGCCATTACTTTTTGGATTCCTAGTGCCTGCTTTTCAGTTAAGTCTTTGGATGCTTGATACCTATTCTGAAATGGTCGATGCCTCGTTTGTCGAGTTGACTTTTAATACGATAACACTTGGTTTCAGTGCCGCGGTATTGGCCGTTGTGCTCGCTTTATTTCTCGCCTATGGCAGACGTATGATAGCAAGTAAGTTGGTTGTCTCATCGATACGCATTGTTGCAACGGGTTATGCAATTCCAGGCACCGTAGTGGCCGTCGGCGTAATGATTCCTTTTGCTTGGTTCGATAATGCACTTGATAGCTTTATGCGTCAGCAGTTTGATATTTCTAGCGGGTTGCTGCTAAGCGGGAGTTTGTTTGCGGTCATGTTTGCCTATCAAGTCCGATTTCTTGCGATTTCAATCCAAGCGGTCGAATCTGGGCTTGGTAAAATACGCCCATCGATGGATGAAGCTGCCCGGTCACTGGGCTATAAGCCAACAGATATTCTATTGAAAATCCATCTGCCCTTAATGAAGGGGTCAGTTTTGACTGCGTTATTAATTGTTTTTGTTGACGTTATGAAAGAACTGCCCGCAACACTGATACTTCGCCCGTTTAATTTTAATACTCTCGCCATTCGTGCTTATGAGCTAGCCTCAGATGAACGGCTGGCTGATTCATCCAGTGCTGCATTAATGATTGTCGCTGTTGGATTGTTACCTGTTATTCTACTGAGTAAGAGTATTTCTAGCTCAAGGGTCGGGTCATGACATCGCAACTTAAAATTAAAAATCTAGATGTTTGCTATGGTGAATACCAAGCATTGCATCAACTGTCGTTTACGCTAGAACCGGGTAAAATTGGCTGTATGCTGGGTCCAAGTGGGTGTGGTAAAACCACAGTTTTACGAGCTATTGCTGGCTTTGAAGCGGTAACAAGTGGCAGTATTTTAATTGATCAACGGGAAGTCAGCGCGGCGCGCTTTAGTCTTCCACCGGAGATGCGCAATATTGGCATGGTATTTCAAGACTTTGCGTTATTTCCTAACATGTCAGTGGCTGATAATATTCGCTTTGGGTTGAGGCTATGGAGGCCCAAGGAGCAAAAAGCTCGTGTCCAAGAATTACTTGCGATGATTGGCATGCCTGCTTATGGTCAGGCCTTTCCGCACCAATTGTCGGGTGGTCAGCAGCAGCGAATTGCTTTGGCCCGGGCGATGGCAGCTAAACCTGGCATATTATTAATGGACGAACCCTTCTCAAGCATGGATGTGGAGCTTCGCGAACAATTATCACGTGAAGTGCGAGATATTCTCAATCAGGAAAATATTACAGCCATCTTAGTCACCCATGATCAATTCGAAGCATTCGCTATGGCAGATGAAATATGTGTCATGAACGATGGGAAGATAGAGCAACAGGGCTCTGGGTATAACTTGTACCACCGACCGAAAAATCGCTTTGTTGCAGATTTTATCGGGCAGGGTGTGATTATTCCTGGCACGGTGAAGGAGGATAATAAAGTCTATACTGAGTTGGGTGTGATTGCTGGAAATGAGCTAGAGAACAGTCAGCCAGGGGATGCTGTTGATGTACTTATCCGTCCAGACGATGTGATTCATGACGACTACTCTGCTGATACAGCAATTGTTGTCGATAAATCGTTTCGTGGATCTGAATTTCTTTATTATCTTCGCATGGATAGCGGTATTGAAGTATTATGCTTGGCACCGAGTCATCACGATCACCCTATTAATGAGCGAATTGGTATTCGACTTAACGTGGATCATCTCGTAATATTTGATCGAAAACACACGGTTGAAAATAAAATTTACTCGGGATAATAACGTCAACTTAATATGCAGAGTACCTCAATCGAGTGATACAGAATGTTAACTAAAATAATTTTCACTCTAGCTGTGATTGCGGGTTGTC
>CAJXUC010000105.1 GCA_913061315.1 uncultured Gammaproteobacteria bacterium
TGTATGAGTATAGTGACATGCATTAATTACAATTTGCTTGGTTCTAATACCAATAGCATTAATATTCGGCAGTTATGTTGCATTAGATTTGCTGGGATGCTTTCAGAAGCGGGGGTACCTCGATCTAGCCCTGATTTGACTGGATGGGGTATTCAGCTATGATTAACGTTTTGATGAAAGGAGAGAAATTGTGATTTCAGTAGAAGCTAAAAGTTTTGATAATGCAGATGAAGTAAATAAGAGATTTGCAAACGCGCTTATCGAGTCCGTTAATGTTCGCGGTCAGAGAGTCAATAAATTAACACTTCAGCCAGGTTGGAAGTGGTCAGTTGACGTAAAACCCGTCATAGGAACAGTAACCTGTCAGGCAAGCCATTTAGGACTTATTTTGTCGGGTAAAATTTATTGTGTTCATGATGATGGGAATGAAGTGACCTATAGTGCGGGCGACGCCTACTCTATAGCGCCAGGTCATGATGCATGGGTTGTGGGCGATGATGTGGCCGTTTGTTATGAATTTGCAGGAATGTGGGGAGAATAGATTTCTATAGCAATAGCACTTACTTACCGACACTTTAGTGGCTAAGTTGCAATCCTAGAGTCGACAACAATCTGCATAGGGGGAACCTCGATCTAGCCCTGATTTGACTGGATGGGGTATTCAGCTATATTTACGCAAAAAAGTATCCCGTGCATGGGCTTAAATGGCACGGTAGAGCCCCAGATGACAGCAAATGACCCTTAAAAGCTGAATCACTAATGCTTGCCTGCAATGGCTTATAAAAGTAGGTGCCTGTGAGCGACATTATTTCTTGCAGAACACCTCAAAATTCTTTGCCGCATTCCCCGATAACTCCGAAAAAAACAATGCCGCTGAATATGACTTTTCAGATTTTTTCTCGCTTCCTGCTTTTCTTTCTTTGTCTGCGGTTTTTAATAATTCTCCAGACGTGTATAAGAAAAATCCTGCTGCGTCACTAACTTTTTTACAATCTTCGCTCTTCCAAAACCCTATATCCCCTTCTTCAGCCTCTACGCATGCTGAGGTGGAAAGAAACAAAGTTAACGCACAGAAGATGGGGGTAAATTTATTAAGAATGTTCATATCTAACTCAGCTTTATCTAAATGAGAGACTTAGAGTATATGCGTAATAGAAGAACTTATGAAGGGAATAGGTGTTTTGTCGAAAGCCTCAGGCAGACACTCCAGTTAAAACAATCTGCATAGGTGGAATCTTAAAGGTTCTGCCTTTTTTTGTGTCGGCCATATAGATATCAGAACTAGGCTCTTTCGGGAGGTGTACCTCGATCTAGCCCTGATTTGACTGGGTGGGCTATCTAGCTATGCTTTGACCATTAATATATGATTTCAACTTAAACAACTAAGAAATGGAACCCTAATGCGAAACAACAGAATTTCCCTTCAAGGCTTAGCCCACATCGGGGAGTTTATCGGTGGCATCGCGATTATTATCTCCTTAGTTTATCTTGCAATGCAGGTGTCAGACAGTAACCGTTTACTGCGTAGCCAAGCACATTATAATGCTTTAACGCTGGCACAGGGGCCGGGAGCCATGATGATCCAAAATCCTGAGTTAAGTACTCTGATTGTCCGATGTCAAGCTGGCGACGATGACCTTTCGCCTGCAGTGTTAGCACGCTGCAACCATTACGCTCTAATGGAAATCAATGGGTGGGAGTATCTGTATTACCAGCACTTAGACAACTCTATACCCCCTCAATTATGGCTGGGTTCAGATGCCTACTACCGAAATGAAATTCAATCTAAAGCTGGATATGCAAAATTTTGGAAGGACTACCACTTAGCATACGCAGAACCATTCCATAGTTATGTGGCCGCGATTTTTGCTGAGGAAAGTGACGTTTCAGCTCAATAACTTATTACCTCGATCTAGCCCTGATTTGACTGGATAGGCTATTGAGCTATGATTAGGTAATCAATAAAAGGAATTCTCGAAGAGGAATGCAAAGAGGAATAATGCACTGTTCCAAAACACTCAGTGACGGTCGAGTAATTTTAAACAGTGACTTAAAAAGGAGAAAATAATGAATGACAAAGAGCAGATTGCAAACGTAGTTCAACTCTATGTTGATAGCATGGACGAATCTAATCCTGATAAAGTAGAACAAGCATTTCATATCAATGCGAAGGTAGTTGGTTACCTTCATGGAGATTTTATGGAAATGTCAGTAGATGATTTTTCTGGTTTTGTAGCATCTCAACAACCTTCACCAAAAGAAAAAGGTGAAAATGTGGTTTTCGAAATTCTTTCATGTGAAATACAGGGTGCAACAGCATCAGTAAAAGTTAGAGATAAATATTTAGGTATAACTTTCTTAGATACCTTGTCTTTCATAAAGATTGACAGCGATTGGAAACTCTACAATAAATTGTTTCATGTTGAGAGTGAATAATTGGAACCACCGTTACTGTCGAGTAATTTAAAACAATGATTTGCAACAGGCAGAAGAAAGATTTAAGAATTTTTAGGAAAAATGAAAAGACTACTGATTACCCTATTACTAGGTAGTCACTTATCTGTATCATCAGCCTTATCTTCAAGGTCAACTGCTCTAAGGAAAGCCGCTATAATCAATATACCAAGTATGACAAAAGCAAAAACCTCTCCAGACTCCATCGTAATATTCCCTTTAATTGGTTACTAATTTAAAGCCCTAGAGTCGACAACAATCTGCATGTCTCTCACCTCGATCTAGCCCTGATTTGACTGAATGGGGTATAGGTCTATGATTAGGTAATCAATGAAGAGGAATATCAAATGAAACTTACACCGTTAACTAAAGTCATCGGGGCTTCAATCGGGGCCTCTCTGTTGTTAACCGCAGCAATGCCAGTGATGGCACAAAATGCTACTCCCGAGCTTTCTATTGCTCCATTTGTATTTTCAATGTTTGTAATTATGGCTATCGTGAATATTGTTTTATTCTTTAAGATTTGGAAGATGACCAATACTGTGGAGAATATTTTCAATTTATCTTTAGCCAAATCTGGTTATCGATATCTAGCACCAGAAGAGAACTTTAATCGTAAAATCGTCTTTGTAAAAGATGAATAATAGCGAATCAGATTACTTCTTCTTTTCAAATCAGCTTAGATAAATAATTAAACGATTACTTTTATAATAAAGGGGTTTTACTATGACGACTATGCTTATGGAATGTGCCGTGTGCTTTCAGGAAAAGGGGCCAGATTTAATGCTTTCCAACGACACATGTCATGGGTGTGCTGAAAGGCAGAGATTATGTCAGAAGTGTATAAACGGCACTGTCGCGAAATTATGGATTGACGGTGCTTGCCCTCTGTGTGGCGATAAGTCTGGAGAATCCTCATCGGGTGTCGAAACCGAAGTGAAGTATAATTCCTCTGAACCTTCTATTATCGGCATTTTATCAACATTAGGCTGGGTCTTGTTCGCGATGACGGGGTTGAGTGGAGTGTTCCTCATATCTCAGGATGGAGGTGGAGTTCTTGGCGTATCTCTACTAATTGCAGGAGTTTTTCAGCTATCCATATTCTTAGGCTTCTCAGCCATAATTGATCAGCTTTATAAGATTAATGTAAACACCTCTAAGCCTGACAAGAGCGACAGCTAATCACCGAGAAATAGTCATTATGAAACGATTACTTTTACTTACAGGTTTAATGTCTTTTCCTATTACTGCAGAAGTAAATTCTTGGGAGTGTGGAAAATTTGAAGGGGCTACTATTATAGCTCATGACG
>CAJXUC010000106.1 GCA_913061315.1 uncultured Gammaproteobacteria bacterium
CTACACGTAAGGAGTCGTCGGCAGCGTCAGATGTGTATAAGAGACAGGTACTAAAGCAAGTATTTTAGTCACTTTTCGCAAGGAGGGAGATTGTATAGTTTTTTTCCAACAAATCAATTCAGCGGCTACCCAGCTGCATTTATTTAGCCATCACCACTTCATAAAAACACATTAAGTAGGCCGTCTTCCGATTCCCCGATACAGCAAACCCCAATCTCGCACTGTATTTTCGTCAAGACAATTCCTACCATCAAGAATTACCTCGATTTGAGATTTAGATAAATCAGTTGCTTTTAACTCTTCCAGAATATCAGAATGCTCTGTGATAATTAAAATTACCAGTTTACGATTATGTCACCACAGAAGGTTTTGGGTGCTCCTATATATTTTTTTACCTGCGGCATTCACTGATTATGTAACAACACCATTGCAACTGATTTATTGCAGCCTATTTGTCTTAAAGACACGCTAACACCAGCCACCTAAAATTCACGCGAGGACATAATCACAAGTAGCGCTGTTAACGAATAACAGTTATCGCTATTTCCGTTGCCTTGTTAATGATCAATGTTGGGGCCTTTTCAACAAAGCTAGCATTTCGACTTGCAACATCCAAAGATCGCAATTGGTACATTAATACCAAACCATTGGTAGCTGTTCCCCGCAGTGGTATCTCCAGCGCCATACCACGGACAGTATTAGTAATGGGAGCAACTATCGAGAAGCCAGTATGGTCATTAAAGGACTGTCTTGATATAACAAGAGCAGGCCGTCGTTTGATTATTTCTTTGCCTGCGCTAGGGTCAAAATCTAGTAGTACAATATCGCCTTTATCGGGCACATATCTACCCATTAGATTTCGCGACCACTTGGCTTGGCATCTATCCAATCCTGATCTTCTTCAAGTATCCTAAAGCTCTTTTTTGGACTGTCAGCTAAAAGATCCCCTAGAGTCATAGGCTCATCGACCAATGTCATTATCAACGTCCCTGTCTTAGCCTCAATATTGACTTTGTCACCCAAAGCAATCCCGGCTGCATCCAGCATAGGCACTGGGATAATGGTTCCTGCAGAATTCCCCCATTTGCGAATATTAGTTTTCATTACAGCACCTTTTAGTTAAACATTGTTTATACAATCAGCGCCATGAGGTTTATACAATGTTTAAATTATTTCGCTTGGATGCCGATAAAAGCCATTATCCTTACCGGGAGCCTGTCGGACTTAGGATAAATCTACTCGACGATCGCTCCTGCATTGTTCTACCTCCTGCATCCATGCAGTCGTGCGGAAAAACCATTTCGGCCAAATTTCTCTATCCAATTCGTTGCATAGAACAACTATTCGTCTCATTCGATCAAACAACTTAACTCAAAATGACTTTCCCTCGCTACGATTACCTAAGTCCGACAGACTCCTGAGCAATCGCCTGTTCATGCCATGCAAGCTCTTTTAACTGGGGGGGTAGTCTGCTAGCGAGATACGAGAACAGGTAAGTGACCCACCCTGTCCCTGTTAGCTTTATACCCTACATCGCCTTTTCCAGACAGGTGCAGATTCAAATCTAGAGCGCTGATTACATTTAGATAGGCACACGTACTCATGGTAGGCACGCCCTTCTCAATACGATGTAGTGTCACCCGAGATATGCCCGCTGTCTCGGCGACTGCATTTACCTTGACCTTAAATGACTTACGATGCTGCCTTATCAGCTGGCCAATTGAGGTGAGTTGACCGCGTCAGGTGATTTTTTTCTTCATAATGTTTCATATCATATACATAACTACAATTATGTTACTTATATGAAACATCATTAGTCTTTTATTCAGTTCAGATGCTTATAGCCTTTATCGAGCTCCAAGAGGTGTTACGTATTTACACAATCACTCGCCGAATCCATTGAGCTAGATCAGCCTCATCAAGCTTGGATTGCGACAGTAACACTATTTTTTGCCCCACCTCCTCTACATTCCAAATCGCGTTAATGCCATTTAGATCGAGAACAAGGTCCATCACCTGAAATGCTGTTCGTTTATTTCCGTCATTAAAGCAATGAGCCTGAGAAACAGCCACTGCGTAGGATGCCGCCAGCGAATAAATATCCTCTACTAGGCCATAATTGAGCCGGTTTTCCACTCTTGACAGTGCGCCCTCAAGTGACTTATCACCCGCCATTCCTTGAAGCTCATTGGGCTCTAACACCTCATCATGGATCGCAATAATGTGATCAACCGATAGCAGTAAAAAGCTCATTTATCTTTCAGGTAATCCAGTACCGGCTGGGTAATTGCCTTACGGGACTCAAGACTCTGTCTTATTTCTTCAATCGATGCCGTGCGATGCTGCACGTTGGAGATCGCCTCAGCGGGCACAAAATAACCGACCAGGGCTGAGTTTTTTAAGACTGCCACAGGCTCCCCGCCTGATTTTTCTAGAACCTTGTGAGGCTCTCGCATCTCGGTCATGGATGCAATATTTCGGGTTAATAGAGTCGCCATAGTAAATCTCCGCTTAAGCAATATATCTTTAAATGTACATTAAAATATATATTTAATCCACTATAGGCTTTTAGCCTATAACTGCAGCGCTTTAAATACATGACTACTCGTAATGAGTCCAGAGCCGCAATATCTTGACCGCCTTTTCCGTCTCTAAAACCTGATAGACAAGCCTATGCTGAATATTAATCCTTCTTGAATAAGCACCGCTCAAGTCACCCACCAGCTTTTCGAAAGGCGGCGGAGTTTGCCATGGATCAGACTGAAGAATCGTTAATAATTGCTGCGCTTTAGCTTTCAATCCGGACGATGCTAGTTTTCGTGCATCCTTTTGGGCCTGCTTGGTGTAATACAGCGTCCACATTACCAATTTAATTCAGTTGCAGCGCTGTCAATACTCTCCTGCATACCCTCTACAATTGATTCGCGCATCCCTGGCACCGATAAGAGATGCAATGTTTCGTTGATCGCATTCCAATCATCTTCAGCCAAAAGAACCGCATTGCCACGCTTGCCCGTTATCACCACCGGCTCATGGTTGGCTGTCGTATCATCGATCAGTTTATACAGGTTGGCTCTAGCCTCAGTAACATTCAGTGTCGTCATAATTAAATCCTCTTAGACAAAAGGTACGCTAATACGTACGTTATGTCAAGTTCACCTGAGTTATCCTCCACCAAAAGTTGATAAACCCGCTTATCGCGCACAAGCATTGCAGCCTAGGCCAACTGTGTTACTTTAGAGGCAAAGTACAGTGGCAGAACCAAGGCCTTTGGATCATCTACAAACCCCGTAGACCCCACTAACTTAATGGTTTTCTGTGGCGAATAGCGGTCGACATAAACACTCAGGGATTTTGCTCGGGTACGCTTTCCACTTTTTACCTCAACCGGTATTAATGCATCCGTTGAGGATTTAAATAGGAACTCTATTTCGCTGCGGGCGTATTCCCATGAATAGGTTGGCCCACCCTGTTGTGCTACCCACTCGTTTTGAACAAAATTTTCAGCAATATAGCCCTGTCTCTTATACACATCTGACGCTGCCGACGACTCCTTACGTGTAGA
>CAJXUC010000107.1 GCA_913061315.1 uncultured Gammaproteobacteria bacterium
ATGGCATTCAAGGGCTTTGGGGGGCAATGATTATTTATGTTGTCGCCCGTGCAGTGGCTTTATTGTTATTTTATCAGTCGCTGCGCCGGTCCGCTGGAAGGTAAATGATACTTCCCTGCGGTAGACCCCAACGATGCAAAATATAACCATTTATTAAAGCACAAGTATCAACGACAACTTGTACTCATAAAAAAAGCCACCATTTTATGTAAACGGTGGCTTTTGCTTATGAGAGAACTATTATTTAACAAGCTCCACTAAAGGGGTTTGCCCTCTTCATTGAGTTCGACAATAGTCTCGAACATTGGTTTAAGGCTGTCTAAAACTTTAGCTTTATCGCCCACCACTACGGTAATCATTTCATCCAGTTTAAGGTGTTTAGCCGCAAGCAAATTTAGTTCGTCTTTGCCAATATTTGCCAGAATAGTATTTTGCTCGTCCACAAATGTCTTATCAAGATCATAGGTCATGATTTCTGATAAAAACCCTAATTTTTGATTTGGCGTTTCATAGGCTCTGGCATCACGCTGGCCAATCGCGTTTTTCATGAAATTAATTTCTTTGTCGGTCAGACCTGTTTCTTGAAACGCGCGGATTTCATTTCTAAATTGTTGTATCGAATCTGCCGTTGTGTCAGCACGAACACCAGCTTGAGCTCTATATATGCCTCTGAAGTCATTGCCGCTGAAGAATGAACGAGCGCCGTAGGTATATCCCTTGTCTTCTCGTAAATTGAGGTTAATACGGCTATTAAAAGCACCGCCTAAGTTGTAGTTCATTAGATCAGCCCTGAAGTATTCGCCTGTGGCGTCATAGTTCAAAGCTCGCTTACCTATGCGTATCTCAGACTGTGCGGCTCCTGGCTTGTCAATAAAATACAACGTATTGGCGGCTAATGCTGGAAACGCTTTTATAGGCGGCATTGTGCTTGATTGACCTTGCCAATTGTTAAACACTTGTAAGTGTTTAACAATTTCTTTACTGGCTATATCGCTAACGACAATAATTTCAGCATTGGCAGGCCCATAATTTTCTCTGTAAAAGGTTTTTACGTCTTCAAGGGTTAATTTCTCAACGCTCGCAATGGTGCCATTGTTGGAGTAAGCGAAACTATTGTTTAAGCCAAACACTAATTTGCTGAAAATTTCTGTAGCCATTGGGCTGGCATTTTTCTTGGCATTTTTTAAACCTTCTATTTGCTGTTTTTGCAATCGCTCAAAATCAGCCACATCAAACTTGGGCGACCTTAATCGCTCCATAGCAATACCTAGGGTTGGCTCTAGATTTTTAGATAAGGTTCTAATGCTTAGTGTCGTAAATTTGTCTGCGGCACTAAAAAATACACTTGAGCCTAGCTTTTGCAGCTCGTTTGATAACTCTTCAGCCGCAGATGTTAAGGTGTTTTCACCTAGCATACCGGAGGTTAAAGAGGCCAAACCAAGTTTATCGATGCCCTCTCGCGTTTGACCTGCAGGTATACGAAGCTGAATTGTCGTGGTTGGAACTTCATTATTAACTGCGCCCAATACTTTGATACCATTTTCAATTTCAACACGATATATGTCGGGTACTTTAATGCTCGGATTTATGCCCGGTGAGGGAATAGTTGTACGATCAAAATCTGATGTGCCTGGGCGCAACACCAAGCTTGCTTCATCGGTCTCTGCAGGAATGGTGCGCTCATAGCGCTGCCATGTATCAGCTCGAGCAATCGTGTCTGCCTGCCCTTTTTGCACAATGCTCATAACAACAGAATGCTTGTCTTTGATATAGGTTTTATAGACACGCATTACATCGTTTTTGGTGACATTCTCATATCGAGCAATATCATCGCTAATGCCATTAGGGTTTGAGCGATAGGTTTCATAAGCAGCAAGTTGGCTTACTTTTCCAGACACACTCTCTAAGCCGTATACCATTCCTGATACGATGCCGGCTTTCACGCGCGCAATGTCATCGTCAGTTGCGCCGCCTCTGCTTTCAAATTCTTTGAGTGAGGCGCGAATAATGGCCTCTAGTTCAGTTAGGTCATTGTTGGGCGTAGGCAATGCCAGCAGCGTAAACTGGCAACTTAGCTCGCCGCATGAATGGCCTGCACTTGCTTGAACCGCTTTGCCGTTTT
Organism: uncultured Gammaproteobacteria bacterium; assembly: GCA_913061315.1. GTDB lineage: Bacteria > Pseudomonadota > Gammaproteobacteria. The sequence continues at coordinate 2,123 of CAJXUC010000107.1, forward strand.
TTACCATATTTTTGTACAACAGTGATGTTTTGCCGCTCCCTAAGATTGACATCAGCACATCAAGAGGGGCTTCATCAGGGTGATTCGCATGCACTGTTGGAAACGCCATATAAATTAAAGGCAAGCCAACATTGTCTTCCATAGAAATATAACGGTCTTGATCTAAGGTCACTTGAGTGTACTCAGGTTTTGTCACCTTAGGTCCTCTCGGAATGCCCCCAAAATATTTTTTAACCCACGCCAGTGCTTGCGCTTCGTCCATGTCTCCACCAATGGTTAAGGTCGCATTATTGGGGCCATACCAGCGTAAAAAGAATTTTTTCAGATCAGTTAAATCGGCACGATTGAGGTCTTCTATATAGCCTATTGTGGACCAAGAATAAGGGTGACCTTCAGGGTAAAAGGCTTCGCCAACTCTTTCTCTTAGCAAACCATAGGGGCGATTATCATAATTTTGACCTCGTTCATTTTTGACGGTTTCGCGCTGATTTTCAAATTTTTCTTTTGTCACCGCATCTAGGAAAAAACCCATGCGGTCAGCCTCTAACCAAAGCATGCGTTCCAGCTGGTTAGACGGAACCGTTTCATAATAATTAGTGCGGTCGCTATTGGTAGAACCATTGAGTGTGCCGCCAGACTCAGTGATCAAACCAAAATGTTGTTCATCCGCGACATTTTCAGACCCCTGAAACATCATATGTTCAAAGAAGTGTGCAAAGCCTGATTTACCTGGATCTTCACGACCAGACCCAACATGGTAGGTAATATCTACGTGCACCAAAGGATCTGAGTTGTCTGGGTGCAACACAATAGTCAAGCCATTATCTAAAACATATTTATTGAATGGGATAACTATTTCGTCGTCTATTTTCGTCACACGTGCAATTTTTTTAATACCGGCAGGCAGAGTGATCGATTGTGCCTCTGACACCGGAAGATTAGTATTTTTGTAAGTAACTGGTGTTTCACAGCCAGTTAGACCAATCAAAGCGACTATACCTGTCGCTAATAGTATCTTTTTCATCATTGAAGTATTTATACCCATTTATAATTGAACAGACTCAAAATAGTAAACCATGTAATTAATAGATACAAACGCAGTGACATATGATGACGTTTTGTTAATATTATGTTTGTTACCTCGTCACCAAAAAAGGACAAACTTAAATGAACATAGTATTCAAATGGATATGCGTTACGAGTATTACGCTAGCACTGGCTGCTGGAATCGGGTGGTCGGCGATTGGCCCGGATTGGCGTGCGCTTATTGCTGAC
>CAJXUC010000108.1 GCA_913061315.1 uncultured Gammaproteobacteria bacterium
GATTTGTTCCCGAGAAGTCACATTACCCTCGAACTGAGCCAGTGGCTTTAGCGGTTAATCGAAACGTTGTAGTTGTTGCTGTTTGATCTCGTCATCAGTCGCTTTCGCTAGATCAAAGCTAGGCGCGATACGCTCTTTAATGCTGGTGTAATCTGATTCTTCAGGTGTGTTGCATATATCGGCACGAACAGGGTTCAAATCGACGTAAGCCATACACGTGAGCAAGGCCTCTTCACTCAAAAGGGCTTGTGATTTATAGCGGCTTTCCCAAAAGTGACCCGTGCATCCATCTTCCTTATTCGCTTGACGAGCAATAGGTTCATTTAAACATTTCATAAACCAGCCCAAGTCCCCCAAACGGTTACGGTATATCTCAATAAGCCTATTGAGGGTTTCAAAGTCAGCTAAACTATCCAATGTGTTAGCGTGCCATTGTTGGACGGCACGCGGGCCAGTATATAAATGCGTCCAACGCTCGAGTACTTCATTATCCGTCCAGCTCTCGGCCTCTTGCGGCATCAACTTTATGACAATATGGATATGATTGGACATCACACAATAACTGCAAATTTCGAGTGCAAAGAGTGACGATAAAATACGAATACGGTTCTCAATTCACTGTCGGCGATACTCATAGTCTTTACCTGAATAAGCATCAATGCCGCACAGGTAACTGCGGCGTACACAGCGCGAAACAACATGGTAATACGGAGTATCTTCTACAGCGACTAGCTGTTTTCTGGGTAGGGTCATCGTAATTTCCTTTAACGATTGAGGTAAATCCTTTCTTACTGATATTTGATGCTAAGTGGGTAATGGTATATTGTCAATTGAAGGGTGCCTGTCCTTTATGCCTTGATATTCAGAGCTGCTTTGAATAACATTTAAAGGCGCTTGATTTGAATTATGCGAAAATAGTTAGTAATAGATGAAAAATCGCTGACTTTCACTCCCTCAAGTATATAAAAGAGATGTAAATATGAGGGAATATGTACTTTAATTTAATAAAAAATGAATTTTATAAAATTAATCCAACTAAATATCTGCTCACTCAACGACCAAAGCAATTGACTTTTTCAATGTTCGTCTTTTGCAAGTCTAATGAATAAAGTGTAAGTAAGTTTTGCATCGCCCGTGGGACAGGACTGGCACCCTCCTGCCTGGTTGATTGGTATTATTCTACCTATACTGCCGATTATCTTTAGAAATGCAGAAACATAAATTTTTAGACAAACCCTTAATTTATCGGTTTTGTCCAAAACAGATGACCAATTCAGACATAACCAAAGGTATTTAATAATTTCATGCAAAAACTATTTCGGACAATCTTCGGCCAGATAGTCATGTTTCTTTTGATTTCTATTGTGCTGTATTTCTTAAATTATCTATTGGGTTTGCTGATGGATGAGCAAAGTAATGAGACGGCCCGGCAGTATTTAGAAATATTACAAAAAGTCATTTTGACGTTATTTTGGCTAGTCGCTTCTTGGCTGATCGCCAAACTGTGCCTTTCTTTATTCATTAACCCCATATTCAAGCTAAAGGTGGATAGAGAGGCCCCGGGCATTATTGCCAGTTTATTTACCATCGTCTTTATTGGCATCACGTTATCAGTCGCCATAGCAAACATTTGGGCCGTTGCCCTTGGTGGCTTGATGGCTACTTCAGGTGTCATAACACTGGTAGCTGGCCTTGCCATGCGAGAAGTTATTATGGACTTTTTTTCCGGTATCGCCCTAAATGTGGAACGCCCCTATAAACTTGGTGATTGGTTACAGGTTGCTGATAACGACAAAGTGGGTCAAGTTGTGGAGGTTAATTGGCGCGCTATCCATTTGTGCCTTAACGATAAAAGAGTCATAGTGATCCCAAACAGCCAGTTGGCAAGCAGTAGTTTTATTAATTACAGTAAAAATCCAACCTATCGAGAAAACCTGGGGCTGGTCTTTCGATACGACATAGAGCCTAAAAGAGTCGAAAACATTCTAATGTCGGCAATTTTAGCAACGCCTGGCGTAGTCGAAAATGCCAAGCATCGCGTTCGGATAAACTCGTTTAGCCAACAGGGAGTACATTTTGATGTCAAATACTGGATTTCGGATTACGGAAAACTTATTCCGATAAAACATGCACTTTCTTCAAACATACTACTTTTTCTCGATAGAGCAGGCATTCTGTTACCGTATTTCACCTATGAGGCCTTTGAAAGCAACTCAATGCAGGCTGGCATTAAAAAGAGATTCGATAACGAACGAATTTTGAAGAAAACCGGCCTCTTTAATAGTCTGTCAAACACTGAAATTGCTATAATGGCAACAAATGTTAATGGTAATGAACTAAACGCAGGTGCGGAAGTTATTCGTGAAGGTGATGAAGGGGATAGCCTTTACGTCGTGGTCGAGGGTTTTTTACAGGTAAGCATTAAGGGAGAAAAGGTAGGGCAGGCATGCCCTAGTGAAGTCTTTGGTGAAGGGTCGCTACTAACTGGTGCGCCTCGTGGCGCGACAGTGGTGATGGTAACAGGTGGTTATCTGATAGAGGTTAAAAAAAGTGATCTTGCACCACTGATGATACAACGACCAGAAATAGCCGAAAGCCTGGCAAAAGATATGGTGCGTAGAGAATCTGAAAATAACATGATTAGAGATGCATCGGCACAGGACGGTGAGCTGACAACGGTAGACAAAGTCAAAGAGCTTGGTGCGCGCATTAGAACATTTTTTGTTTTATAACGCCGCATTCGAATACGAATAACCGGGACAGATTTATTTAATCACAACCACAAGCAACCACAAGCAACCACAAGGACAGGCACTTGCTAAAGTCACCTAACCTACTACCGAAAAAAACCGTCGGTTTCAGAAAATAAATTGCAATTTTCGTTTAAAAGTGGAATTTGACCCAAAAAGCCGTTTTCCAGGTATAGCTGCCCGTAAACGCTAGAAGAATTCTTAATTATGGATTGGTTATTGCGAGTCAGGCGGTCTTTTGTAGGGTTCGTCGCTTTTTAGCGAATCGTGAGGCGTAAAGCTTTTCAAACTCTTGGCTTTGTTGGAGCCATTGTTGGCGGTCAATCGATAGCCTTACCAGTATTGGGAGTAGGTTGATGGGAATGGCACCTCGTTTATCGGGTCGAATCATTCGACCTGTCGAGTCGACTAATTGCAGGTAGTCAATCAAGCTAAATAAAATACCGATTTGTTCCCGAGAAGTCACATTACCCTCGAACTGAGCCAGTGGCTTTAGCGGT
>CAJXUC010000109.1 GCA_913061315.1 uncultured Gammaproteobacteria bacterium
TCAAACTATCACGAGTATCTAATTTGTGGTTCAATTTAAATTGCTGAATAGACCTTCACAACAGAGCCATGTTGAATGTTTAGGGTGCTATAATCCGCAACTTAAAAAATAGCTAGTTGCATACGTGAATGTTTCAATGAAGGCACCTTTGTCGATTTGGCGAATAAATATATCGACACAAACGTTCAAATATTTTTAGAACGTGTCCAACTTGAGTGCAAAATTAAAAGATTAATCAAAGAGGGGTAAGGTTAGATGTCATTTGCAGACCGCGATGGTTTTATTTGGATGGATGGAAAGATGGTTGATTGGCGCGATGCCCAAACCCACTTCCTCACGCACTCGCTGCATTATGGATTAGCTGTTTTTGAGGGCGTGCGCGCTTACCATAACAGTGCTTTGGGGACATGTATTTACCGTCTTGAAGATCACACTAAACGCCTTTTTAATTCCGCAAAGATCCTTCATTTAGAAGTCCCTTTTAGCCAAGATGAAATCAATGCTGCTCATAGAGAAGTAGTGAGCGCTAACAATCTTAAAGAAGCGTATATTCGCCCGCTAGTTTTTTTAGGCTCAGAAGGTATGGGCTTGCGAGCAAAAGATTTGAAGGTACATGTGGGTATAGCGGCGTGGGAATGGCCGTCTTATATGTCTCCCGAAGCGCTGGAAGCAGGTATTAAAGTACGCACGTCTTCGTATACTCGGCACCATGTGAATATCACCATGTGCAAGGCCAAGGCTAGCGGGAATTATATGAATTCAATGTTAGCACTCCGTGAGGCTTTGGATTCTGGTTGTGATGAAGCAATGCTACTCGATAATGAAGGTTATGTGGCTGAAGGTAGTGGCGAGAATTTCTTCATGGTGCGCGATGGTGTGATTTATACTCCAGATCTCACTTCCTGCCTTGATGGAATTACTCGAGATACTATTTTTAAATTGGCCGCTGACTATGGTATTGAAGTGCGAGAAAAGCGGATTACTCGAGATGAAGTCTATATTTGTGATGAGGCGTTCTTCACGGGCACCGCAGCAGAAGTGGTTCCTATCCGTGAATATGATGGGCGTATCGTAGGTAGTGGCAAGCGTGGACCAGTCGCAGAGAAGCTTCAAGCAGCTTATTTTGAGATCGTCCGAGGCGGTAATGCAAAGTATACAAACTGGCTGACGCCAGTGTCTAAATGAGCCAAGTTCAATACCCTTCATCTAGGAATATTTAGAGAGATTTTACATGGATGTGATGTTTGTATCGCCGCGCGGGCCTAAGCATAAATATTTTAGTTTCTTGGCGGCTAAACTAGCTTTCAATAGTAATGTTTATGATTTCTCTTTTAGGCCGTGTTTTAGATCAAAATCAATAAAGTTAACGTCTGATGAAGTGAGTGAAGGAATAGAGTTTCATTTCCAGCGTAAGCGAGTGAAGTATCATTTCCCTGAGTGGTTATGGTCACTAATAAGGCATTACTACACGTTTAAATTTCGTTACTTATTTAGGCGTTTTTCGGGGTTGATAGATCGTCACAAGCCGAAGTGTATAGCGATCTTTAATGGTACTAGATTACCAGAGAAGGTGATTAAAACTATAGCAAGCAAACTGGCTATTCCAGTTGTTCACTTTGAAAACGGATTATTGCCCAATACGACGACCTTTGATTTATCAGGCGTTAATGCTAGTAATAGTCTTCCTAGGACCGCAGCTTTTTATGCAGACTATGCAACTAAGAACGTCAGCGATTCGGTTATTGAGCCTAAGTTGGTCCAAAGAAAATTTAATCGCAAGAAAAGGAAACATGCGCAGCACGCAAATTTTCATCTGCAGCTCCCTAAGAAGTTTATATTTGTGCCTTTTCAGGTTTTATTTGATAGTCAGGTGTTGTTGAATTCTCCCCACATTAAAACTATGCGCGAGCTATACGATTGGATAGCGTTTTCTGCATTAAATTGTACGGATCAAACACTTCACTTCGTGGTTAAAGAGCATCCATCAGATCCTCATCGCTATACTGATTTATATCACTATAATCCGCGAATTATGTTCAGTAATAAAAACACTCAGGAATTAATTGAGAAGAGTGATGCAGTAGTCACCTTAAATTCTAGCGTCGGTGTAGAGTCTTTAGCCTTAGGAAAACGGGTCTTTGTTCTTGGATCGGCCTGCTATGCTATAAAAGGTATTACTATGCCGGTTCAATCAAAATATGAACTCTCTCAACAGATTAATGAGTTAGAAAGTTGGCACGTTGATCTATCGTTGATCAATAAATTTGTGGCTTACTTAAAGGAAGTTTATTGTATTCCTGTTTCTTGGAATGCGCCTAATCAGGTTCATTTAGATGATCTGAGTAGACGGTTCAAGCAAGTTTTAAACTCTCAGAGTTAATTTTCAGTCTCTAGACGCGTTGAATAGTTGAAAACCGGTTATCCAGTCCAATATTTGGCTATAAGCTATTCCCCGATCTACATCGTCTTTGGATAAGGCGTCAAATGGGTAGTAATATTACTTTAATTTCGCTTATCTTTTGTTATGCAAGCGTCGGGTGTCTTATATAAGAAAGCCATCTAATAGCGAAAACTTTAATTTGTGCTGATGCCCATTACTCTTTAGCTACATTACAACTTTAATCAGCGGCAAAATGGCGAATCAAGGAGTAGTTATCATTCGTGGTTAATCTCTATTTCTGCTATGTTGTTATCAACGGTCTGTTGATGTGGCTATCGAGCCGTTGTACTTTTTCTGTGGTCAAAGGATGTTCGAAAATTTATGCCTAGATTTTTGTACTCAGTGCTGTTTTATTGTTTATTGCCCGCCATAGTTATGCGATTGCTATGGCGCGGACTAAAGGCGCCGAGCTATTTTCAGCGTTGGGCAGAGCGGTTTGGGTTTTGCCAAAGGCTTGAGTCGAGTACTCCCACTATTTGGCTGCATGCGGTTTCTGTGGGTGAAACCCTAGCTGCGGTGCCGCTAGTGAGAGCCTTACAAGATAAATATCCCGACCACATGATCTTCATGACCTGTATGACGCCAACCGGTTCAGACCGCGTGTTATCGATATTTGGTGATTCGATTGAGCACAGCTATGCGCCTTATGATTTGCCAGATGCCGTAGCGAGATTTTTAAATCGGGTTGATCCGAAGCTATTGATCATAATGGAAACAGAACTTTGGCCCAATACTATTGCTGCCTGTAAGCGACGAGGTATTC
>CAJXUC010000110.1 GCA_913061315.1 uncultured Gammaproteobacteria bacterium
CCTTAATAATGAAAGCAGCCATTAGCCCCCGCGCCTTTTTGGCAAAGAAGCTAATGATTTTGTATGTATCGTCTTTGTTGTCCATAAATACCGGTGTGACAATGCGACCAGTAATGTTCTTTTCTTTCACTGCTTTAAAATACTCATTAGACGCAAGATTGACTAAAACGTCGGTGGGCTTTTCAAGAAGAGCATTTAGCTCGCGATTAATAATGTTATCCCAAAAAGCGTACAGGTTGGGCCCTCGAGGATTAGCAAACTTAGTACCCATCTCAAGACGATAAGGTTGCATTAAATCCAGCGGACGAAGCACGCCATAAAGCCCTGACAAAATTCGTAGAGTATCTTGAGCCCAATTAAGATCTTCAGCCGTCATGCTCTCGGCATCTAGCCCTTGGTAGACGTCGCCTTTAAATGCCAGCACTGCAGGCCGGGCATTATCAGTATTGAAAGGGGCCTGCCATTCCTGAAAGCGCCCGTAATTGAGCGCACCTAAAGTGTCACTTAGGCCCATCAGTGCACAGACATCTTGCGGCGAAAGTGCCTTTAACTCTTCAAGCAGCTCTTTGGAATGCTCTAAAAGTCTTGGTTGCGAATATGTCGTAACTTTGAGTGGGGTGGCATAGTCTAATTTTTTGGCCGGTGAAATAACTGTAAGTATCATGTCTGTATACCTGATTTTAACGATTGGCATTTAATGAATGCAAAATTATAGCAAGCCTTTTCACAACTGTTTAGTTTAAAGAAGCCAAATTTATTACGGCACAATTAAACCATTGGCGAAAAGCCACACTTTGGAGATTAAAACTCTAGCAAGACCCTCATATTAAACAAAAAATAACCAACAGTACCGAAAACTTAGAATTATTAATCTCTAGCAGAGAGAAGTTATACCTATTTTGATGAGGCATTTAAAGAAAGTGCTCTAAGTGCCGATCTACTTAGTAATAGAATGAGAGCCAACACTGTATGCACAATTGAATCCACGCTGATATCAGGCTACAGTAAGGTGTGGTTTGACTGCCTTGAAGCAAAAGCCAAATCCTTGGCCCGCGCAACAAATTTGGAGCAACATTTTATGGGATCTGAACGACCTTACTGCGTAGTTTGTGGTCGAATACGGTTTGTTGTCGCGGCAGGCTTACTTATTTCTGTCCTTTTCGTTACTCGCACTGAAATTGACTTTATAAAGGGTCTTGACCTGAATGAAATTTTATTCCGGATCATCTTCGGGGCATTTATTGTAATCTGTGGTTTCAAAGCCTATCAGGAATTTTGGAAACCCAACAAGGGAAAGCCCGATGACTCAATCGAGTAATTGTTGGCAATGTAAGCACTTTAGGATTACCCATGAGCAGTCTCGGCCCTACGCATGCGGCGCCATGGGATTTAAATCAAAAGTGCTTCCATGCCATGAAGTATCTAAAATTGATGGCAACCGCTGTTTCAGTTTTTCCCCCAAAAATGTTCTGGCGGGAAAAGGCATTCCGGAGTCCTCTCGATTAAGAAGATAAGCTGGCCGTAACGCCATACCGATAAAAAGCCATTATCGCATTTAGCGTCAATGAGAAATTCGATAAGGTGAGCCCGTACTGATTTATGAATAGAAGTCCGCTGCCTTTCTTGCGGGGAGCAAAATAGTTTAATCAACATCATAGGTAAGACATGGATATTGCAAGTATTATTGGGCTGGCTATTTTTATTGCGGCGGTATATCTGGGACTGTCCGATAATCCCGGGTGGGTTGATGCCTTCGTTAATCCTACATCTTTTTATATTGTTATTTTAGGAACGGTAGGTATTGTTCTCTATCGCTCAACTTTGGGCGAGTTCGCGACCATGTGGAGAGTGTTATTCGGGAAAATGTTTTGGCATAAAAGAGACAAACCAGAAGATCTTATTGATCAATTAGTAGAGTTAGCAGGGATCGCAAGAAAAGACGGCATGATTGCGCTGCAGAATGCGGAAATAAACAATCGCTTGATGGCAAAGGGAATTAGTGCACTTGTTGATGGCACAGACCCCGCTATTATTAAGTCCTCCTTGGAAAGAGATATGTATATAACGGCAAAGCGGCATGAAACTGCACGCTCTACTATTAAATCTGCTGGGGATATTGCACCAGCTATGGGAATGATTGGAACGTTAATTGGGCTGGTAAATCTTCTAGGCAAAATGAACGAAAATCCTGAATCTATTGGGCCAAGTATGTCAACGGCATTGTTAACCACTCTTTACGGGGCGGTGTTAGCTAATGCTTTATTTTTGCCGGCGGCTGAGAAGCTTGAAAATTTCGCAAACGAAGAAAATCGCAATAGTCAATTGATTATTGAAGGCATCATGTTTATCCAGCGGGGGGGTAACCCTAGATTATTGGGGGATTTATTGTCAGCATTTTTAAGTCCTAAATTAGCTAAAAAACGTGAATCAGAGGGTGCTACGAGCTAATGAGCTCTGACGTTGCGGTCACTGAAGGCCAAGATCAAGAGTTCGTTTTTGTTGAAGAAACTAGACTACCACTTGATTGTCCAAAATGTAAAAAATTCGCTCCACCTTGGATGACAACGTTTGCCGATATGTCAACATTACTGATGGCCCTTTTTGCCATTTTGTACAGCTTTGCTGAGCAAGATGAAAAATCTAAAGCACTTATGCTCGGATCACTTAATGCACAGTTTGGCGCCACAGTCATAGTTCCTACTATTACTATGCCCATCGCGCAAAGTATCATCTTTTCAGATACTAAAAGTGTCAACGATAAAAACTTAAAAGAAATAAGCGAGGATGAAGCGTTACGGACAGAGCAGAGCTTTATCTCTCTCAAGCAAACGTTGGCCGAAGAGATAGCTAAAGG
>CAJXUC010000111.1 GCA_913061315.1 uncultured Gammaproteobacteria bacterium
ATGCAGAAACAGTACTCCATCGACCCTCAGTAGACGGCTAATAGTTTACAAGTATGCTTTGTGAGCCCCGTATCTCAGGGGTTCAATTTTACATAGTTAATCGGACTCATTACGCGGAAATAGATCGAGATTGTTGCCGGTTATAAGAAGACGTTATTGAGGCTTATGGAAGTAAATCTACCCTTGTCATCGAGAAAGACGCCAAGGGTAGTAATTACACTTAAGAGTCGGTGTCGACCTCGCTAACTTTAAATTTCATAGTTTTAGCAACAAAATCTACAATTCCTGTGGCAAAGTTCAGGTTACCATTGCTTGCTGTATCAAAGGTGTACATTTTAAAGACCTTACCTTGTTTAACATAAGCGCCCTGAAGAGTCGCTGTGACAACATCTTCACCGTTTTGTGTCCAAGCGAAACCAGTAAACTCACCTGCCGTACCAAGGTTTTGTTTGTCCGTGAAGACATAGGACAAGTACGCACGGCCATATGGTCCGGCATCACCAGAGGCTGAGACTTCGAAGGTCTTCCCTCCATCTCTTGTAAATGTCGAATCAATAACAAAATCTCCTTCAAAGGAATCTTTACTCAAACTCATTTCTTGGGCGTAGGCACTAAAATGAAAAGTAGAAATAAGTATTAATATCAGTAGCGTTATTCGTTTCATGAATTACCCTCATTTAATTTTTTAAGTAATATCCAGGTTAGCATAGCTTTAAATGGCTTTCAAAAGCATCATATAAAACGACTTTATGGAGACCTCTACGTGCGCCTAAATCGAACTTTTGCCGAAAGAGGCGAAGTGATAAGTTTCGCCCCCTACCAATAGCCTACTCCGCTGTGTAGAACTGCTCGCATACTTCAAATTGGTCATTAACAACCTCATCAATTAACGATGTGGCTTGCAGATATGCGTTACCCCATGAGGCTCCTGCAAAGTAGTCATCAATGACTGCGCCATGAGTTTTTTCATCAGCAGTTATAGACTTTAGATACAAAGTACCTGCCTCTTGAGTTCCACCTCCGATCGCAATAAAGAGACCATTGAGAAAGGTGTCGTGACCTGCATCCTGTATTTCTTTTTCAAGCTTTGTGAGCGCTGCAACAAGAGCAGGTACATTGGCGGGTGAGACTTTGATTCTCATCGCTCTCTCGTATCCTGGGTCTAGACGAGAAAACCCTTTAAGCGGCGCCCAAGTTGCACCATATTTAAACTCTCGCATATTTGCCATTGCTCTAGGGGCATTAGATGGGTCATATTTACCTGCACCCACTAAAGCAGCAGTAACATTTGGGAATGCAGTCCACATCATTAGTTGACCTGGATAATCCTGGCCCGACACAGTTCTGCAGTATCCCCCAGCATCTGCCCCAATTGCTTTATAAAGAGCAGGATTTGATTTAACAGATTTCAAATACTTGTCAGTGTCTTTAGCGGATACCATTAGTGTAGTAAAGGCACCTTTACCCTGTTCTTCAGCTAGATGACCATCTCCGAATGCATTTAAACTTACGGCAGCTAGGAATAGGCTCACTATCAAAATTGTCTTTTTCATAATTCACTCCAGTTAATAGTTATAGTTATAGTTAATGCGTTTAATCATAACTAAATAATCCATCCAGTCAAATCAGTGCTAGATCAGGGCACCTCCTAACGTATAAAGCCTTGAACTGGGGGTCTGTTGTCCGACGTAAATGGTTCTACAGATTCCATCAGTTCAGGGCTTGCATTCCCTGCAATCACAAACGAGGTAATACTTATAGAAGCAAGGAATTCCTCACCAAACGGACTGACAGCGAAAGCAGCCATATGGAAAAGGGCAGCCTCATTGTTGGGATAAACTTCAATCAAGGTGAGTTTTTTGTTATCTGGGCTCATGAAGTATTGATACCTAGTCGTATCAGGCTCAGAGGCTTTAACCGCTGGAACCATTTCCTTGAGAAGGGCTTTGAAAGAATCAGCTTTGCCCTCAACAATATTCGCATTGATAGTAAAAATAATCTGATTTTCGGTAGCCTCATGATGACCAGCAAAAGATATTGTTGTGATTAATAAAGAAACTAAGATAAGTAATTTTTTCATTGTATGTTCCCCAAGTAAGTTAATAAGAGACTACACAGCTATGGGTAAGGGCTATTAGCTTAATAGACTTCCATGCTAATCATAACCGAATACTCCATCCAGTCAAATCAGGGCTAGATCGAGGTGAGAAGTTCTTGAGGGTTCTAGAAAACCAGCAAAGCCAGAGAAAATACCAAAGGTAAAAAAGTAAATCTTGCTGCTAGATCGAGGTGGTTAAATATATAAAACTGATCATTTACTGATCATTTGGGCTATTTTCGGCCTATGTGTCGCGTAAGTAATTGATTTATAAAGAAGATTAATGGGGTGGACGACGGGGATTGAACCCGTGGATTTGCCTCCCACTGATTCCCAGTGACGGTTGAAAGGTGCATAGAGCCTCACTTCTTGTTTTTCTTAACACTCACTGAGAGTCATTAACCGCATATTTACTGGTCACAAAACTGGTCAAGACTATTCATTATCGTTTATAGGCAGTGTTTAATAATGGTTCAAATCTTCTTGGGTCTTGGTTGGCACATTGAGCTACAAATTTTTTTCGGAAGAGTTGTAGACTCGTATGTTAAGTTTTATATCACTATTTGGAGAGGTGATACGAAGTATAAAAGCACTATAATACCTGTCTCTTATACACATCTGACGCTGCCGACGACTCCTTACGTGTAG
>CAJXUC010000112.1 GCA_913061315.1 uncultured Gammaproteobacteria bacterium
GCAACTTCACCTATTTTAGTGGAGCTATGCTCCTCATGATGTGCGGAAAACGCACTCAAAGACACGAGTGATGATGCCATCAGTAGAATGATTAGATTAGAGTTTTTCATAATATTACCTTTCGTTAAATTAAAGATTCAAGTTAGTAAGCAAAATGCTCACGGGTGATTACACAACTACAGTCAAAAAGCCTACTGACGAGCATAGCCCTTTTATACATGTTTTATAACTGTCCTTAATTTATTTTTAATAAGACAGAAGAAGCCTTTTCTCCAATAACAGTAACGATATAAAGATTTGAGTTATTTCGATCATTAATTTGCTTATATTGTTCTAGTCCTAAAACCTTATTTGCGAATACATTTGTCGTATTGCTATGCCCAACGACCAAAACAGATTTACCTTTGGTTTCGTGTTGAAAGGATGCTGAATACATGTCGCTTGAGTCGTATAAAAGTACCGGTAAATTTTTACTATCGGCTGTCGGTGTAGCCGTCAACTGCGTTCTCTTGTAATTTGTAGAATAAACAGCATCGAGCTTTACCGTGGAAAAGGTCTCTTTCCAATTATTGGCTCTTCTTACTCCGTCATAATTTAACGCTGGGTTATCATCAGATTTGTCGATCCGTACTTTCTCAGCATGACGAATAAAATAATACGTAGTTACCTCCTCAGAATAGCAAGCTGAAGATGTAAAAAGGAATGTGCAAATTAGAACTAGTATTTTCATCATTAATTGCATCATAGCTAAATAACCCATGCAGTCAAATTAGGGCTAGATTTAGATACGGAAAATTTCCCTTTAGCAATAGGCGATTAATCGGTAATCGAAAGTCTTTGGGGTGGGGGGTAGGCTGCTTTAATATGGCGAACTGAATATTTTATTAATCAATTCTTTTCAAACACAGGAACAAGTCTAATGACAGACCTTGAAGAGTCTCAAAGGGTAACAATTGAAAGGCTCCAAAAAGAAATAGAAGACTGGAAAAAGAAATATTCTGATCAGATAAAAACTGATGAAGAATGGGAGCGTTATATAAAAAAGAGCAGGGAAGAAGGCGAAGAGCAGAGTAAGCAAAAAGTAATCTCTTGGACACTTGGGTTACTGTGGGCTCTGCTCGTAATTTACGAGCTACGTTATTGATTAAAACTCTAATAACCATAGCAAGCGTGGCCTAGAGTGGAATTAGCCGGGGGTTTCGTTATGCTACTTAATTTGTAAAGACGATTTGCTCAAGTAGGTCTGCAAGCTCCACCGGATGCGATCTCTGCGCATTATGGTCACTTTGAAGGATCTGGATTGGCCACCCTCTAGCTTTGGCATTCTTCCATGACGGATCAGTTTTCTCCCTGATCTCTCGTATTGTTCGATTGCTCACAAATGGTACATAGGTTGCAGGTAATTTTATTGCTTGATCATTATCAAAAGATACGGGTTCTGTCAGTGTGGCAAGTGACTGAGGGACATCATGAGGTGGATTAGAATTTTTTATCAGCCAAGGAAAGTAGACGATCCCATCCTTTATCTTGAGATCTCTGTCATTATGCCACAGATCTTTAAATGACATCCCATGATTCGGAACGGCCGCATCTAAAAACACTGCATGTTTAACTTTGTTGGGTATGCTGTTCATGACACCGGTAATGACTATGCCGCCATAGCTATGCCCCACCAAAATAATCTCATCGAGTTCATCATAGATAACGGTATTTACTACATCCATAATATGTGTGGTTAGATTAATTTTTGGGCTAGAAAGGTGGGCTCTCTCCCCCAAGCCGGTAAGCGTTATCCTGTGAACCTTATGGCCTCTTTCTGCAAGGATACTCTCCATAGTTCTCCAATCCCAGCCGCCTCCAGTCGCACCGTGGACCAGGACAAAAGTTGCTGAAGATCGTTCGTTATGACCCGCACTTACTGGTATCGCAGGTAATGCGAGGATACAAATTAAAATAATAGATTTCAGAATGGTTAGTGTAGATGACAAAATATAGAACCTCATACAAATTAAAACGTGGGCCTAATATCTTGCCATATATTTTAAGATAAAAAAGTATTTAAACTGGTGTTATAAAGTTCTCGATAATAACCTAGCTAGTAATCAGCGATTAATTAATCATCGTTAGGCACACAATACCGCTCAGTGAGCAATCAATCGCCGTACTTAGAGGAGTGAAACTGCGGCAGATCAGCGAGTACGTATCTCCAAACACGTCTAACGGGAAAAGTCTGTCTTAGGCAGGGATATCCTCAGTTATAGCGCGAATGGGTAGAGAAGGGCAGATCACTGTTCAT
>CAJXUC010000113.1 GCA_913061315.1 uncultured Gammaproteobacteria bacterium
CGGAAATGATATTGATGTTAGGTTCAGTGACAACTGATTGGATACTGTCAGATCAGCAAAAATCTGATCTTGAACATGGACAAGTAAAGATTAATGAGCAGGTCATTGCGGTTGTAATCCCATCACTGACCGACATGATTGCACAACCTGAATTAAAACGTCATGCCTGGGATATTATTAGACCTTTAGCGCCCAACGGTGATGTTCATCGGCAGCAAGATACGCCATGACCGCCGGCGCTAGCTCAGTTGATGTGCGCCAAATGGTTTTCAATGATCTTGACGCAGTGCTTGAAATTGAACAAGGAAATGCTAAACATGCCTGGAGCAAAAAGCAGGTTAGCGATGCGCTTCAGTCCATTCAGGTTTTGGTAGTCGATCAAAAAGTAGCAGGATTTATCGCGCTGATAACCATCCTTGATCAAGCTGAATTACAAAATATCTCGATTCATAATGATTATCAGCTATTGGGTTATGGTGAGTATTTGCTTGCTCATGCCGTCAATCATCTTGCTTATAGCGTTAATAAAGTCTATCTAGAGGTAAGGGTCACCAATTTCTCGGCAATTCGTTTGTATAATAAGGCTGGGTTCACAGAAATTGGTCACCGAAGAGGGTATTATCCGACAGAGTTGGGTCGAGAAGATGCGCTAATGATGTGCTTAAACATTGAATGAGTTACCTCAGCGAGTTATTTTGTGCCATCGGTGCGAGACCAAAGGTGATAGAGTGATCATTGTCATTAGTTAAGCCCGTATTGAGTCGTTGTAAATACACCACTGTTGGTTAATTTTACATAAGGAGTTTAAATGGATATTCAACTGTTGTATTGGCATTGGTTAGTCATTGGTATGCTATTGGTTGTCGCTGAAATATTTATACCCAGCTTTACTGTCCTATGGTTCGGTCTAGGCGCACTGGTAGTTGGCCTCGTTGAAATGGTTGCTCCCATGTCTATGACCACTCAAATACTAGTGTGGACTGTGTCCTCAGTGTTGTTTGCCGTAGGCTGGTTTAAAGCCATCAAACCGAAAATGGCTGCAGCTAATCAAAATAAGCAATCACGTCAATCGGCTATCGGCGAATCTGGATTGGTAATAAAGTTACCCTCAGAGAGCACCCTAGGAACCATGCGGTTCAGTACCCCCGTTCTTGATCGTGACGAGTGGCAGTTTAGCTGTGACGTCGCGGTTGAACTTGGAGATAGGTTACACATACAGGAAATTTCTGACCAAACCCTCGTGGTGGTTAGGCTCGATTAATTAATTAAGGAGATGTTGAAAAATGGGTAATCTTATTGCTATAGGTACAATTTTTTTAGTGGTGTTAATCACCTTATTTAAGGCTGTTAGGTTGGTGCCCCAGGGCTCAAAGTGGGTTGTACAAAGACTAGGGAAGTTCCATAAGTCGCTAAGCCCTGGATTAAATTTCTTGGTTCCTTATATTGATGTAGTCGCCTTTAAAGCGACGACTAAAGATATTGTCTTAGAAATTCCTTCACAGGAAGTTATTACTCGTGACAATGTCGTGATTATAGCCAATGCAGTGGCCTATATTAATATTCTGTCGCCAGAAAAGGCGGTCTATGGTGTAGAGGACTATGAGCTAGCAATTCGCACATTGGTTCAGACATCCTTGCGTTCTATTGTAGGTGAGATGACGCTCGATGATGCTCTTTCTTCACGTGATCAAATTAAAGCAAAACTTAAAACATCCATCTCTGATGATATTGCCGACTGGGGTATTACACTAAAAACTGTAGAAATCCAGGATATCCAGCCGTCAGGAACAATGCAGTCAGCGATGGAAGAGCAGGCTGCTGCTGAGCGTCAGAGACGTGCAACGGTCACTCGAGCTGATGGTGAGAAAACGGCTGCAATTCTTGAAGCTGACGGTCGTCTTGAAGCCTCTCGACGTGATGCTGAAGCAAAAGTGGTTTTAGCTGAAGCAACGAAGTCTGCGCTTTCAAAGATTAACGAAGCGATTCAAGATAAAGAACTGCCTGCTATGTACATGCTCGGTGAAAAATATATTGAAGCAATGCATTCCATGGCCAAGTCTGACAATTCAAAATTGATAGTGTTGCCAGCTGATATTCCTGC
>CAJXUC010000114.1 GCA_913061315.1 uncultured Gammaproteobacteria bacterium
CAGCGATTTCAAAAATTGGTTTCAGGGTTGCTTCTCGTGCAATTTCTATATCACTCATGGTGGTTCCGATTGGATTGATTATTTTGGTATACTGTATACCAAGAAGTAAACAGGCACAACTAAACTCGGGCTTAATTGACCGATTGAGTTACTCTGGTCATGCATTAATGATTAAGTTTGACTGAGTCAGCGTCTCGTCAGGCTTGCTTTGGAAATACTTATCATACTGGGTTTAACACTAAGTTTAGTTTGATAAATGGAAAGCACTCAATCCCCAAAAATCATCATATATTCTACTTGGGGCTAGGTGAGGTCAAAAAAATAGAACACATCCATAATTTATTAGCGAACTGAGGCAATCATGCTGTGACGGTTTATTTATTATCCATTTTGTAAGTATTGCTTAAGATTCCCACACCATCAATAATGACGTCGACGGTTGTGTTTGGTTTCATGGTTTTAACGCCAAGGGATGTGCCGCAGGCAATGACATCGCCGGGTTCTAGAGTCATATCGCCAGAAATTAGGCTTACTAAATCAAGCGGCGAAAAGAACATGTCGGCCACTGGATAGTTTTGGCGTTCTTCACCATTGACTTCGGTACGTACTATTAGTGAGTCTGGGTCATCGAGTTCGGTAATGCAGGGGCCAATGACACCAAAACTGTCAAAACTCTTCGAGCGCGTCCACTGTGGGAAGGCTTCATATTTAAAAAGTAGATGGATTGCAGTGACATCGTTGATGCAGGTATAGCCAAGCACGTAGTCAGCGGCATCCTCTCGGCTGACGTTTTTGCAAGTTTTGCTGATAACGACACCAAGTTCACCTTCATAAATAAGTCGACCATCGTAACCTTCGGGGTGAATAATTTCAGCGCCGTGGTGCGAAACACAACTGGCTGGTTTGATAAAATAAAATGGAAATTCGGGTGGTGTGAGTTTTTGCGCTTCAGCCAGTTGATGAAAATTATTCCACATAGCAACAATCTTGCTGGGCTGGCAGGGCGAAAGCAAAGTAATATCATGAATAGAAAGAGTTTTGCCGTTAGCTTTTGACTCTTCGTACATATTTCCATCGTAACAGTAGATAGTATCGCTATCTAACGTACCAAAACCTTGGTGTTCACCATGTTGGTAACGAACCCATTTTTTTGTCATTAATTCTAGCCTCAGATATTTTTTATTCACTATGTCATAACAAATTGTATCGATTTACAAAGCTAAAGCAACATGATGAGTGCTCGCTTGACAACAATATGATTTTAATTAGTTCATCTCAATTGAAATCAACCTTAATAACGGGTTTAAATTTATTAAAATCATTAATCCCGTTGGGGTTAATGATTTTTGAGTCGTGCAAATACAAAAATACTTGAGTCTAAACTTATAAAAAATGTTTGAACAGCGTATGTCGTTTTAGTCAATGTAAAAAAAAATCTGAATGATATATTTGTTTAATCATTTGAATCACTGACGTGAGGATAGCAAGCTAATTTTGAGTATGAATTTGCCAGAGTCTAGGTTCCAAGTACCAGTGGCAATTTGGTAAAGTTTATTTTAGCTATCTAACGTAGTTTAAAAAGTAATGATAAAAGCTTTACATTTAATTCTTGGAGGCGTAGTGTGATTTTGGTGTATTGTATACCAGAATTCTCTTGGGTAGATGAATTAAAAATTAAAGATACAAATAAGGGACGGGTTGACGCAGTAATATAGTCATTGATCTAGCCTAGTTATGGTTGACTTCTCTAACGTAATACTTTAAAAAATAACCTTGGTAATTTTGCTCAAAATAAAAAGAAAGTGATATACCACACATCCCAATATTATATTTTTGTGTTGGGGAAACAGGGCCTATGTTAGGTTTCTGTGAACCGATGTTTTTGAAACCAATATTCGAAGCATCAACTGAAGTAGGCCGATTTCCGGTCAGTCACAATTTGGAGGAGAACAATAATGTTAAAAACACAAAGTAGACTCACGAAAATGGCTTTTGCCGTTGGTGCTGGTGCTATTATGGCTACAATGCCATTACTTAGCCAAGCCGCTTGGGAGCCAGTCAAACCGGTAGAATTTGTTGTCATGGCCGGTAAAGGT
>CAJXUC010000115.1 GCA_913061315.1 uncultured Gammaproteobacteria bacterium
CGTAGCGTCTCGTGGGCTCGGAGATGTGTATAAGAGACAGTTATTTGACTAAGTTTAAGAGACTGAGGATGCCGACGAACCATCTTCAGCAATCGTCATCCTTGCAATAAGCCTACCCCAGTTTTCTTGGGAGAAAAGTTGTCCATATATGAGGGCAAGAAAGCCATTCTTATTCAAATGTTCAAGATCATTTTGAGGTAAACCATCTACTTTACTTCCATCAATGGAGATAAAATTAGTAAGTGGAATACTTTCTCCGTCTGCCGGTTGAGCCAAATGCTGCTCTTTCAGAAGACCCAACGAAGTTACAGCCCGCATAAATTCTTGAGTGTTTTTTCGGTCAGCTTCATACCGCACCGACAGATCAACCATCGATTGCGTAGATTGTGAAAGATTTTCACCTTCAAAAAACGGTAGCTCGCTATTCTCCAAAATTCCGTTTGATGCGCGATCAATGACGACTGCGACTTTATCATCCTCTCCTGCAACAGTAGCAAAAGGATAGCGCCTCAAATAAGCCGGAATGTAGTAATCACTTGCCCACATACCATTACTATCTACAAAAAGGTTAGATCCCTTCCCCACAGAAAATACCGCAAGTGGCTGGCCATCATCAAGAGCTGAAAAAATGATTGGATAAAACTTCTGGGCTGATGGGATCTCTGAGAGAACCAGAGGTATAGACATAACATCTTTTGCGAAATCGTAAGGGTTTTGAGGCAATGTCCAACCAAGTCCATCGTGTGTTTTTTTATTCAAATACTCGGGCTTCTGATAGAGAAACATAGTCCCTTGGGCCGCCACGGCAATGTTAGTACCTTCATTTAATATTGATGAATCACTCATCCATAATCCCCCTAAATTAGTTATTTTGAAGTCAATAAATTACTTGATGCGTGTGACTCCAACTGCTTTTTTATCAGCGACACGCATCACATAGTAACCTAAAAAATTCTTCTTAATTTCCACTGATGGAGAGTCTGCGCTATATCGCCAAGAACCACTGAGTCTTTGACGCCAAACCTGGCCATTACTAAGCTTAAACACTGTTTTCCCGGACCACCCTTTAAATTCACCCTTGATTGTTGCTTTGATAATTTCATTGTCATCTAACGATCTGGGCATCTCCGCTGCGACTTCTTTTTTGAGAGGTGTATCGATTAAATTGTCCAAGACTACCTCACTGGAATCGCGATCTATAATCCACCTAGAAAGTCTACTTAATTCGTCAGCTGATAGTTTACTCAAACCCATGCGCCGGTATTCTTCCGCTGACATTGCCGATTTTAAATCTAACTCATGTTCATTGGAGTGGCCTTCTTCGCCAGCGGTTAAAAGCACACATACACTAATAAAAATAGTTAACAATTTCATTATCAGTCTCTTAAGCTTGTCGGATGTTAATAATAATATAAGTAGTGTACCTATGGTGAATTTCACTGCAAATTAAGGGGAATTAATCAATAAATAGGTTTGCGTATCATTTCGCATGGATCGATATTTCAGAGCACTCAACTCGTAATTCGGGTATATATAACGATACAGGGCTATGAAGTACAGAATGACCGAGCCGATTTATTTTTGAAAGGAGCATGGGTAATATCACAGAGGGCGCTGCGTCTGCCCGATGATTTTTCCAAACAGATAGGCAATTTCGCCTAAAACAATTACTTCAATGGGACAGCAGTCTTTTGAACCTAAGACCGAATTAAAAAGCTTTATTGATGCACTGCCTTTTGAGGATAGTATTGACTAAAATCGATCATCCAATAAAAAAGCCCCCTAGTGGGAGCCTCTTTATTGGTATTTTTTTATCTACATAAGATATTTACATGGGCACTTTTTGAGCTTCAACCCAAGATTCGACAGACTCTTCTAATATCTCCAACGGCATAGCGCCATTCATCAATATCATTTCGTGGAACTCACGGATATCAAAGGCATCGCCCAGCTGATTTTCGGCCATAGCTCGTAGCCTTAACATAGATAGTTGCCCGACCTTGTATGCCGTTGCCTGGCCTGGCC